>NZ_QUMK01000052.1 GCF_010907035.1 Rhodopseudomonas sp. BR0M22 | reverse complement strand
GTGGTGGCGATGCTGGAGTGGCCAAGCAGCCGCTGCACGATCCGGATGTCGACGCCGCTCTCGATCAGCAGCGTCGCGGCGGTGTGGCGCAGCATGTGCGGCGTCACCCGCCGCCGCACGCCCGCCTGGCCGGCGAAGTTGCGCAGCTTGGTGCGGAACGAATGCGGCCGCAGCTTGGTGCCGTTGCGATTGACGAACAGCGGTCCGTCGCCGCCGAGCATGCGCTGCCGCTGCGCCGCCAGCTTGCGCAACTCGGTGCGGAGCGCCGCATCGGTGACGTAGACGACGCGATCGCGCGCCCCTTTGCCGTGAATCCGGATCGCCGCGCCGTCGCTGGCGACATCGCTGCTGATGATCTTGCACAACTCGCCGATCCGGATTCCGGTCGCGATCATCAGTCGGATCTCGGTGCACAGCGACGGCGCATCCGGCGCCGCATGCCGCGCCGCGCCCGGCACTCGCGTTGATTTCAAAAGCCGCGTGGTCTCGTCCCGCGACAACGTCCGCGGCAACCGCTTCCGCTTCGGCAGCTTCAGCCGCCAGCCATCGAACGGATTCGGCGTGCCATCGCGATCGGCGAGAAAACGGAAGAATGCGCGCAGACACGCAAGCCGCCGCCGGATTGTCGCGGCGGAGAGCTTTCGCTCCGTCATGTGTTCGAGATAGGCGCGAAGATGGTCGGTTTTGATCGGATTTGCAGTGGAGTCGCAAAGCTCTACAGCAGGCGACAGTGCTAAATAATCCAAGAATGTGCGATCAATAAATTGGGTTTGCAACCAAGCGCCAAAGTCCGCCAAGTCATAGCTATAGGCCTGCAGCGTACATTCCGCTAGCTGTCTCTCCACAGAACAATGATCGAGAAAGCCAGCAATCGATCTATGGAAATCCATTTCGCTCCCCTCAACGAGCAAACGAAAATGACCCAATAGCTTCATCTACGCCACCGCCCACGTGGACGAACTTGCATTCACGGTTATCGGTTGAAGACGGGTGTGGATGCATCCGAATCGGATCTGCTATCCATAACTTGGAATTATGGATGTTCTTTACCCTGCTTAAGGCATACGCAAGTTGGCTGCTTATCAGCTTTCTGGCCTTTCTCGCGGGCTTTGCGGCGACCCTTATCTTTCAAAAGGATCAAGCCCACCTTTTCCTGATGTCTTACTTATATTATTGGGACGGCTTGCTTGTCGCTACTGCAGGATTTGGGGCTCTGCAATTCTCTGTAGCCACCTTTCGTCAGCAGTTTCATTTCCTGATCTTTGGTATCCTAGATATCAAGCCGACATCGATTGCATTGGTTGCAACAAAATTGGAGCAACTCTACTCCTTCTGGAACAAGCAGAAAATTGCAGTTCCAATTTTTGTAGTTGGAGGACTAATTCTCTATATGTGCGGATACCCCATGACGGGGGTCCCGAAATACTACCTGTGGGTAACATCATCGCTCATGTTTTATGCTGGCGGATTGATGGTCGCCTACACCATTCATTCGCTTCAAGTGTTCCAGGCGCTTGAATTCTCAATTGCTGATGTCGACCTGCAGGATAACGTCAACATAGTCGAATTGGAGAATTTTAGCCTCTATCTTTCGGTTCTCCTCTTCACAGCCATCGGGGCGCTTTACCTCTCCTTCCGAGGCACCCTGACCGCTAACTTTACATTCGAGGCGCCGAGCGAACTCATAGGGGATTTTGCTGCACTCTTCGTGGGGAAGGATGGAAAATACCAAGCAGTGAGGAACTTGCTTCTTTATCCAATAGTTGTTTTTCTTCCGTTGGCACTCTTTGCGAGCTTCTACATGAAGCACGTAATTCGCCAGATCTATCTTTTCAGCATCAAGCGCAAGGTATCCGAGATAGACCGCCTCACCCAGCCAATTCTCGACAGTGTGGATCTAAAAAAATCCGAACCTGCAGTCATCGAAATCCGCAAGGCTGCAACGGAACTGAAGGAGAAGATCGTTGAGAACAACAGAGTTCTTCCGGTTCTAACCTTAAAGGACTCGCCTTCTATCGCTCTCGTGATTGTCGCGATCCTCCAGTTCTTGTGGCTTAACGACAAAGAGGTAAGAAGATTCTTAGACGGGATAATCGGGATCACAAATTGAAAAGCGTCTGAAGCAACGGGGCAAGCCAGATAGTATTGCGTGCCCGTGTAACCCGCCTCAAATTATCGGTCTGGATGAAGTGCCCAAATCCAACCTCACCAAAGATCAAATCATCCAGAGATTTTTCATTCAAGCAGTGCAGCAGCTCAACCATCGAGCGAACTTGATCCGAAGAGCAGCAGTTCAATTGGCGAAAAAGATTCTGATGAAATCGCTGTGAAAATAGGCTTGTTTGCGGAATTGCATCGGACAGGCCTACCGCAGAGACGCAGTTAGTTAGCAGTCGATGCTCTATATTTTTGGCCGTTTCTTTATAGACTTTCAGCATTCGATTTAGGCAGGTGCAACTCGCTGCGGGATGTATTTGTCCGGCTTCTCCAAAGAACAAGATTCTATCGAGCGACCTCTTTCTCATCCTTCCGATTGGAACAATTCCCTGTAATTCTTCGCTGCTTCTGAGAGGATAAAAGACGTCAGCATAGTGCGTCTTCGTGATTGCGAAATTAAAATCGTCGACCAGCACCTTGCTCAATTTTGTGGAGGCAGATGGGGATATCATAACTACGTTAGCCGTGCCGCCAGACTTCGGCATAATTTCAAGGAACAAGGGATGATCCGACAGAATCACGTTGTCTACAGCGATCGGGGCGATCGGACGTCGCAACCCCAAGGTGCGACCGTACAGATGATGATATCCCAGGATCTTGACTGAGTTTGTCGCATTTACGATCGGTGATGAATGCCCCATACAGTCTATTATTAGCGATGTATTGAATGTTTCAGAATTAGCAAAGGCACTAATTGAATCCTGCAATGGTTGATAGCCATACAGTCTGGTCTGATATTGCACCTCAGAGTTATTGAGGTGAATTTGATTGATTAGGTAGCTTTCCAGCCTCCTAGTATCCCAGAGGATGTATTGCCCTCGCGCGGTGAAGGTGGACCTGTCGTTTGCAACAAAATCTAGCTGGTCCCACTCTGAGTCCACACAGTCGATCAGCTCCATATTGCTCGTCAGACAATCTTTCTTAGTCAGCCAGAATTTTCTCGAGCAATCAGATCGAGGCTGTTTCTCAATGACTAGAACGGAACAGAACCGGGAGAGCTCCGAGGCTATCAACAAACCCGAGATTCCTGCTCCACACACGACGACATCGAACCGACGCATAATTCCAAGTTATGACCAGTTGCAAAATCAAAAAAACACTTATAGGTTGCAGTATACTGAAGAGTGCAAGCTGCTTCCACCCTCTCTTGCGTGCTACTTTCCTCTCAGTCTCTCCAGCATTTCCCCCGTCGCAAACCCGTCGGCCGGTGCGCCGATCGAGGCTTGGAAATTCCGCAGCGCTTCGCGGGTCATGCTGCCGAACTGGCCGTCGGGGGTGCCGCGGTAGAAGCCGCGCTGGGCGAGGAGCTGTTGCAATTCCAGCTTTTCGGTGCGGGACAGGGCGCGCTCCTGGCGCGGCCAGTCCTGGACGAACGGGGCGCCGCCGCGCAGCCGGTCGGCGAAATGGCCGATCGCCAGCGCATAGGCCTCGGCCGGGTTGTACTTCATGATCACCCGGAAATTGGTGAGCATCAGGAAGCCGGGACCGGCGGCGCCGGCGGGGGCGAGCAGATAGGCCTTTTCGCTCGCGCGCGGGAACGGCTGGCCGCCGGCGCGGCGCAGGCCCATCTGCTCCCATTGCGCCAGCGTCTGGGTCTGGCGGCGGTCGGCCAGCATGTAGTTGAAGCCGCGCGGCACCACGACCTCGTAGCCCCAGGTCTGGCCGGTCTGCCAGCCGTCCTTCTTCAGGTTGTTGGCGGTCGAGGCGATCAGGTCGTAGGGATTGTCGACGACGTCCTTGCGGCCGTCGCCATCGGCATCGACCGCGAAGCGCTTGAATGCGGTCGGCATGAACTGGGTCGGGCCGAACGCGCCGGCCCATGAGCCGCGCAGCTGCTCGGGACGCAGGTCGCCGTGATGCAGGATCTCCAGCGCGGTGAGGAATTCGTCCTTGAAGTACCCCTGGCGGCGGCCGACGCAGGCCAGCGTTGCGGTGGAATTCACCACGTAGCGATCGCCCATCTGGGTCGAGTAGTTCGATTCGATGCCCCAGATCGACGCGATGATGTAGCGGTCGACGCCGTAGGCGCGCTCGACGGCGTCGAACTGCGGCTTGTACTGCGCCAGGATTTCGCGGCCCCTGGCGAGGCGGGTGTCGTTGACCAGGATATCGAGATAATCCCAGATCGATTTGGTGAACTCGGGCTGCGAATCCATCAGGTCCATCAGCCGCAGGTCGGGCGACAGGCCGGCGGTGTAGCGCTCGAACGACTCCCGCGAGATGCCGCGGCGCGCCGCGTCCGGCCACATCGCCGCGACGCAATTGTCGAAATTCGCCGCGGCCTCGCGGATCGCGGCGGCGGTCATCAGCGGATGGCCCGAAGCCCCGTCCTCGCCGCTCCATGGCTGGGCGGCGGAGCTGCTGCCGGAGGGCGCGCCAGCGCCGGGCGCGGCCGGGCGGCTCGGCGACGGATTGCCGAAAATGCTGTCGAGGAAGTTCAGAGGATTGCCGGATTGCGCCTGCGCCGCCGTGGCCGAAAGCGCCACGCCGCCGAACCATGCCGCGAGCGCGGCGGCTGCCAGCCGGTTGTGTCCCGTCATCGCCGATTGCATCCCACCTGTTGCGAGGCCCCCGGGGCAGGAGGCGCCGTGATGGTTTCCATCAGCTTAACAAAGCGGCTTTTTGCCGTCCGGCCGCCCGCGCCCGTACCGAGTTTTCCGGTGCGCCGGCGGCCCTTGACGGCCGGCATGATCGCCGGAGGATGGTGGAAAACGCGCATGGGAATAGGACTGCGATGCTGGGCATTCACGACTTCTGGCTGTTCGTCGCCTCCGGGCTGCTGCTCAATGTCACGCCCGGGCCGGACACCGCCTACATCGTCGGCCGCGGCCTGCAGTTCGGCTGGCGCGGTGGGGCGGCTGCGGCGCTCGGTGTCAGCACCGGCTGCCTGGTCCACGTTGCGGCGGCGGCCGCGGGGCTGTCGGCGCTGCTGATGGTGTCGACGCTGGCGTTCGGCGTGCTCAAATGGGCCGGCGCCGCCTATCTGATCTGGCTGGGGTTGCGGATGCTGCTGTCGAAGCCGAGCGACTTCACCGCGACCGCAGGCGCTGCCCCGGCGCTGTCGCTGGCCTCGGTGTTTCGCCAGGGCATGCTCACCAATGTGCTCAATCCCAAGGTGGCGCTGTTCTTTCTCGCCTTCCTGCCGCAGTTCGTCGCCGCCGATGCAGCCAACAAGGAGCTGGCGTTTCTGGTGCTCGGGCTGATCTTCGTGGTCAACGGCACGCTGTATTGCCTGGCGCTCGCGGCCTTCGCGGCGCGGGCGGCCGATCGCCTGCGCCGCTCCGTCACGGTGCTGCAGTGGATCAATCGTGGTCTCGGCGCGCTGTTCGTTGCGCTCGGGGTGCGGGTGGCAATGGCGCGGGCCTGATCAGGCTGCGCAGCGGTCAGCCGATCAGCTTCACCAGCGTGGTCGCGGCGAGATAGAGGCCGAGTCCGATCAGGGCGATCAGGAACCAGCGCCGGAACGCGTCGGGATGCATCCGCGTCCGCACCGCCTGACCGCCGAACATCCCGCCGAACGCCGCCACCATTGCGATCACGCCGGGCAGGGCGGTGGCGGTCGACAGCAGCCCGGCGTCGGTGAGGTTCACGGCCAGCGCCAGCGTCGCGGTGGTGAAGAACACGCCGAGTGCCTGCACCAGCTCGTCCTTCTCCATCCCGATCGCCTGCAGATACGGCATCGAGGGAATCACCTGCACGCCGGTCGCCGCCGAGATCACTCCGGTGATCAGCCCGACCGGACCGCCGATCCATTTCTCACGGTTCGGCGCGACGTGGAAGCTGCGCTTGCTGAGGCCGAGAATGCCATAAGCGACCAGCAGCACGCCGAGCACCAGCGCGCCGTAGCGGGCGTAAGGACCGGTCATCAGTCCGGCGCCGAGGCGGATGCCGATCACGGTGCCGAGCAGCAGCGGCCACAGCCGGCGCAGGATGTCACGCAGATAGCTGCCGGCGAAGGTCTGCCAGATGTTGGTGACGATCGCCGGCACGATCACGATGGCGACCGCGTGCGACGGCGGCATCGCGATCGCCAGCAGTCCGATCGACACCGTCGGCAGGCCGAGGCCGATCACGCCCTTGATGAAGCCGGCAAAGGCGAACACCGCGGCGATCACGAACAGGAAGGAAACCGTCATCGGGCCAGCTAGCCCGATCCGCCAACGCCGGACAACGCCGGCGGGCGGCGGAGGTCAATGCGCTCGGCGCGCAACTCGTGTCGCGTCGGGGGCTATCGGCGTTCGGCTCAGCCGTTGAGGATCTTCATCGCGGCTTCGTGCACGCGCTTGTCGCCGGCCGCGACGATCCGGCCGCCGTTCTGCGCCGGCTGGCCGTCCCAGGTGGTGATGATGCCGCCGGCCCCGGTAATGATCGGAATCAGGGCGGCGACATCGTAGGGCTTCAGCTCGGTCTCGATGACCAGATCGAGCTGGCCCGCGGCGAGCATGCAGTAGGAATAGCAGTCGCCGCCGAAGCGGGTCAGCCGTGCGCCAGCCTGTACCTTTTCGAAGATCGCGCGGTCGGCGGCGTTCATCAGCAGCGGCGATGTGGTGAACAGCACCGCGTCCTTGATCGCCGCGCAGCGCCGCACCCCGAGCTTGCGCTCGCCGGACGGGCCCTTGTAGCTCGCCGAGGCGTTGTCGCCGGAAAAGCGTTCGCCGATGAACGGCTGGTGCATCATCCCGAATACCGGGGTTCCCTTGTGCAGCAGCGCGATCAACGTGCCCCACACCGGAAAGCCGGCGATGAAGGATTTGGTGCCGTCGATCGGATCCAGCACCCAGACATAGTCGGCGTCTTCGCGTTCGTTGCCGAACTCTTCGCCGACGATGCCGTGCTGGGGAAAGCTGGCCTTGATCAGGCGCCGCATCACCGCCTCGGCGGCGCGGTCAGCCTCGGTCACCGGATCGAAGTCCCGCCCGGGCTGCTTGTTGTCGATCGTCAGCGAGGTGCGAAAGAACGGCAGGATGGTGTCGCCCGACGAGGTCGCAAGGCGGCCGATAAAGGCGGCGAAATCGATGACCGTCACGGGCGATTCCTAGGCGAGAGTTGCGGGGTGAGGCGGGGAACCGACCATGTCCAGAATGAGCGATCGTCGAACCTATGCCTCCTTTATTATGGCGGGCGAGTCCGGGTCCATAGCTTCGCGCGTCGGCAATAAGCCTGACGCACAGCTTTGATTGCGTCGCGGCGAGACGGGAACCGGGCTGAAACAAGGTCGCAGACCGTCTCCGCGTCCATCGGCCGCGAGTATTCCATCTCATTGATGTGGCTCAAAAAAACTTCTCAGTTTCGCGGCGCGGACGGTGCTCAGTCATGCGTTTTTTGCATGAAGAAACGCCCAAAAACACTTGCGTTTTGTGCGGCGCGATTGCATATTGTTGCGGTGCGGTAGCGCCTCGCGCTATCGCTGCCCTCCTTGGGCGTTTCCTCCCTAGACTTGGGCCGCTTGCCATCGCAAGCGGCCCTTTTTTCTTGCTGGGGAGGTCTGATCGGACTTCATTCCCGATCCGCTTGACGCGATCCGAACGTCAAGGCCGCCGCGAGGGGTGAGAACGCCAGCCGCAAACCCGTGGAGCCCAGGCGTGACCGGTGCGGGTCCCTCGCGGCGGGTCTTAATCAGTTGCCACCGCCCCCACCGCCAGCGGTCGCGCCGCTCAGCTTGCCGCTGAGTTCGGTGAACTTGGAATTCAGGGTGCCGCCGATGGTCTGCACGACGGCAATGATCATCAAGGCAATGCCGGCGGCGATCAGACCGTATTCGATCGCGGTGGCGCCGGTTTCGTCCTTCCAGAATTTTTGAAGAGTGCGCTTCATTTATACCTCCAAATGTGATGTGCGGCGCAGGATGCACAACCTGAAATTGTCGTGGAGGATTTAAAGCCGACTAAATTTGTAAGCAGAAACTCGACGGTAAGTTGTGTTTTCCGAAATAAAACAACCAATGAATGGTATAATGAAGCCGCAGATTGTATCTTGATCTGATGCTCGCTTATTCGGCAGCCGCCTGGAATGGGCGAAGGTCGTCGAGCGGAATTGCCGCGAGCGCCTCGGCGAGACGGCCGAAATCCTCCGCCACCGCGTCGAACCGGTCGCTCCGCAATCGCAGCCGCTCGTCCATATAGATCGCGCGGTTGAGTTCGACCTGAACGGTGTGCAGCCCGGTGCCCGGGTTACCGTAATGCTCGGTGATGAAGCCGCCCGCATAGGGTTTGTTGCGGCCGGTCGAATAGCCGCGCGCCGCCATCGTCTCTTCGATCACGGCGGCGATCAGCGGTGAGCAACTGGTGCCGTAGCGATCGCCGATCACAACGTCCGGCCGCCTCGGCTCGTCGCGCGAGATGCCGACCGACGGCATCGAATGGCAGTCGACCAGAATTACCGAGCCGAACTGCTGGTGCGCCTGGTTGATCAGCCGGCGCAGCGCGCGGTGATAGGGTTTGTACAGCGTCTCGATCCGGCCGAGCGCGTCGTCGATCGGAATTCGCTCGTGATAGATCTCCTGGCCGTCGCCGACCACGCGGGGAATCGTCCCCAGGCCGCCGGCGACCCGCATCGACCGAGTATTGGCGAAGCTCGGCAGCCGGCCGTTGAACATCCTGGGATCGAGTTCGTAGGGCTCGCGATTGACGTCGATATAGGAGCGCGGGAAATGCACCCGCACCACCGGAAACCCGTCGTGAATCAGGTGGCCGATCAGCTCGTCCACGAACGAATCCTCGGAGCGCTGCAGCGCTTCCAGATCGATCCGCGAGGCGTTCAGGAATGTGTTCGGATAAACCGAGCCGGAATGCGGCGAGTTGAAAATGATCGGCGCGCGCCAGATCGCCGGTTCGGCAATCTCGAAGGCGGGGGAAAACTCACCGTCGAACTCGGTCATCGTTGTCCGCCACCTGTCGTCCGCCACCCGTCAGATTCGCCGTTCTCCTGTCTGGCCGACAGCGCTCTGGTGATTTGTAAGCGGTATTGTCGGCAATCGGGCCGGCGCTGCCAAGCAAAATCCTTCCAAAGGCAGAGGCAGAACGCCGAGGCCGCACAGAAGTGCCGATCTGGATTTGTTGATTCAGAAGTCGATCGGGCGCAGGATCACACGCACCTCCTGCTCGCGATGGGCCGCGGGAATTTCACCCGAAATTTACCAGACTTCGGTCTAAGTGGATCGATCGGTTCTCCTCGCCCGGATTTGAAGTTCCAGCCACCATGCACAAGATCCTTCTCGCCGAAGACGACAACGACATGCGCCGCTTCCTGGTGAAGGCGTTGGAAAACGCAGGCTTCCAGGTTTCCTCGTTCGACAACGGCATGTCGGCCTATCAGCGGCTTCGCGAAGAGCCGTTCGAAATGCTGCTGACCGACATCGTGATGCCGGAGATGGACGGGATCGAGCTGGCGCGCCGCGCCTCCGAACTCGATCCCGACATCAAGATCATGTTCATCACCGGATTCGCCGCGGTGGCGCTGAACTCCGATTCGGATGCGCCGAAGAATGCCAAGGTCCTGGCCAAGCCCGTGCACCTGCGGGAATTGGTCAGCGAAGTGAATAAGATGCTCGCCGCGTGAGATTGGCGTCGAAATCCTGCTTTGGTGTCCTTGCCTGACCGGCCCGGAGCCGATATAGGGACGCCACCCGTGAAGAAGATCTGAGGGCGCGTAGCTCAGCGGGAGAGCACCTCGTTGACATCGAGGGGGTCACAGGTTCGATCCCTGTCGCGCCCACCATCCTCAGTTCCCCTCAGTTTCAGCTGTTATCGACCCGCACAGCTCCGCCGGTTCCAGATCCGCGGCCGTTGATGGCTTTTGGGTACGATGGCGTTCCGTTCGGAACGAAGCGGCCTGCGACGAATTGGCTCGGTATCGCCATTTCGACGTATGGGAGCGACACGATGATCAAGCAGATTGCAATCACCGCCGCCGCGCTGGCGGCTGTCTCGGCCGCCGTCATCACGCCGGCCACCGCCGACGAGGTCGGCATCGGTGTCGGCCCGGTCGGGGTCACCGTCGGGACCAGCCACGGTCCGTATTACGATGGCGACCGCTACGTCGTCCGCGAGCGCCGGGTCTATCGCGAGCGAGAGCCTGACGAGACTGTCGTGGTTCGGCGCCAGTATCGCGACGAGCCGCGCCGCCGCGTGATCATCGAGCGCGACGACGATTAAGACGGCCAGCCAAAATGTCCGACGGCCTCCATTGCGGAGGCCGTTGTCGTTGGTGGGGACGTTTGCCGGAGGTGCGCTCTGTCAGGTCTCATTGGCGGGGCTTGTGGTCGCTCGTAGCCCCGTAACGCAGGCCGTCGATCAGGAGGGCGACCATGCGCCTCGTATGTTCGGAATCGCCTGGCGCCGAATTAGAGAGCTGAGCCACCGCCCTGAGCAGATCGAACGGATCGACGTCACGCCGAACTTCGCCGGCCGCGCCAGCCTTATCCAGCAGGGATTTCAGCGCCGGGACCAGCCGCTGCTCGAAATAGGCCGGCAGGTTGTCGTAGGCGGGATTGCCCGAATACAGCGCCGCCGCCAGACCGCGCTTGGTCGCGATGAAGTCGACGTAATGCTGCATCCAGCGCGACAGCGCTTCGAGCGGCGGATGTTCCTCGGCCAGCGTCTCGGCCGCATCGGCGCAGCAATCGACGCCGCTGCGGAAAACCGCGACGATCAGGTCCGACCGCTGCGGGAAGTGGCGATACAGAGTGCCGACCCCGACGCCGGCCTTTTCGGCGATCTCCCGCACCGGCGCATCCACGCCCGAGGCGGCGAACACGTCCAGCGCCGCCTTGATCAGCGTCTTGAGATTGCGCTGCGCGTCCGCCCGGACCCGACGCGGCGCGCGGGCCGCGGAGGCGCCTTTTCCGGGCGGCGTTTCAGACACGAGAATACCTCTTGATAAACGGAACAATGTTCCGTATAAGGAGTTGCTGGTTCGTTATCTCATATCGAACCCCGCCGGGCTATCCGGCCTCAACAACCAACGCATCGAACTAACCAGCCGCTCTGCGGTCAGCGAGTTTTTCGTCTCGCATTGTCGTCTCGCGCAACGTGCGCGCGCGAACATGGCCGCTTGCGCGCTTTCATCTCGTCCCCAAGGAGGTCCTATGACCGCTGATCGCACTGCCGCGCCTGCCGCGGCGATCCGCATCAATGGAGTCGACTATCCGGTCCCCGCCGATCCGCGCGTCTCGTTGCTCGATCTGCTGCGTGAGACCTTGAACCTGCACGGCACCAAGAAGGGCTGCAATCAGGGCGCCTGCGGCGCCTGCACGGTGCTGGTCGACGGCGAACGCATCGTGTCCTGCCTGTCGCTCGCTGTGCAGCACGCCGGCCGCAGCGTCACCACCATCGAAGGTCTCGCAAGCGAGGCGGGGCTGCATCCGCTGCAGCAAGCGTTCATCGAACACGACGGATTCCAGTGCGGCTACTGCACCCCCGGACAGATCTGCTCGGCGATCGGCATGGCATCCGAACTGCAGCGCGGCGTTCCGAGCCACGTCACCCCCGATCTGGCAGCCGACCATATCGCGCCGACCCACGATGAAATCCGCGAACGCATGAGCGGCAATCTGTGCCGCTGCGGCGCGCACAACGGCATCATCGCGGCGATCCGCGGCACCTATGCGGAGGCTGCAGAATGACTCCCTTCGATTACTCACGCGCCGGCGACGTCGCCGAAGCGCTGCGGCTTGGCGGCGCCGCGCAGGCCAAATTTCTCGGCGGCGGCACCAATCTGGTCGACCTGATGCGCGAGACGATCGAGCGTCCGGCGGCGTTGGTCGATATCACCCGCCTGCCCGCCGACATCGCCGAGCGCGAGGGTGGCGGCCTGCTGATCGGCGCAGCGGTGCGCAACACTGCGCTCGCGGAGCACCCCGCCGTGCGCCGGCGCTATCCGGTGCTGTCGCGCGCGATTCTGGCGGGCGCCTCGGCGCAGATCCGCAACATGGCGACGGTCGGCGGCAATCTGCTGCAACGGACGCGTTGTCCTTACTTCTACGACGATGCCGGCTCGCGCTGTAACAAGCGCAATCCGGGGCAGGGTTGCGACGCCATCGACGGCTTCAACCGCAACCACGCGATCCTCGGCGCGTCCGAGGCCTGCGTCGCGACGCATCCCTCCGACATGTGCGTGGCGCTCGCCGCGCTCGACGCGGTGGTTCATGTCGAAGGCGGTCATGGCAAGCGCCAGATGCCTTTCGGCGAACTGCACCGCCTGCCGGGCGACCGCCCGGATCAGGAGACGACGCTTCAACCCGGCGAACTCATCACTGTGATCGAGCTGCCGTCGCAGTCGATTGCGGCGCGCTCGACCTATCGCAAGGTGCGCGATCGCTCGAGCTACGCGTTCGCGCTGGTGTCGGTCGCAGCCGCGCTCAAACTCGACGGCGGCAAGGTGAAGGATGTCCGGCTCGCACTCGGCGGCGTCGCCCACAAGCCCTGGCGCGCGCTGAAGGCCGAGCAGGCGCTACGCGGCGGGGAAGCAACGGCTGAGGCGTTCCGCGCCGCGGCCGAGGCGGAGTTCACCGATGCGGCCCCGCTGCGCGACAACGCCTTCAAGATCGAACTGGCCAAACGAACCATCACTGCCGTTTTGGCCGAACTCGCAGGAGATGCAAGATGAGCATCGTCAACGAAGCCAAACAAGCCGTGCGCGGTGCCGCGATGGACGTGATGGAGAAAGCCGTTGCGCTCGCGCCCGACAGCTGGATGCCGGGCGGCGAGCCCGATCCGTTGATCCGCGCCAGGCACGGCTCGATCGGCGCGTCGATCCCGCGGATCGACGGCCCGCTCAAGGTCCGCGGCGCCGCGCGGTTCGCGGCGGAGTTCGCGCTCGACGGCATGCTCTATGCCGCGCTGATGTTCAGCACCGTGCCGAAAGGCCGGATCGCCACGCTCGACACGGCTGCGGCCGAAGCCGCGCCCGGCGTCGCACTGGTGATGACGCATCGCAATGCGCCGCGGATGAAGCCGATGCCGCTGTTCATGACGGCGGAGAAAGCCGATGGCGGCGACAATCTGCCGATCATGCAGGACGATCGCATCCACTGGAACGGCCAGCCGATCGCGGTCGTGCTGGCGGACACGCAGGAGCAGGCCGATCATGCCGTGTCGCTGATCAGCGTCACCTATGAGGCGGAAGCTGCGCTCACCAGTCTGGCCACCGCCAAAGCCAAGGGCACCGAACCCGGTCTGTTCTTGGGCCAGCCGCTCAAGGCCGAGAAGGGTGACGCCGACGCGGCGTTCGTCAATGCGCCGGTCCGGGTCGATCGCCGCTATTCGACGCCGCGCCACAACCACAATGCGATCGAGCCGCACGCCGCCACGGTGGCGTGGCAGGGCGACAAACTGATCGTGCACGATGCCTCGCAGGCGGTGCAGCACACCGCGTGGTCGCTCGGGGATGTGTTCGGCATCGCCGAGGAGCAGGTCCACGTCACCTCGCCGTTCGTCGGCGGCGGCTTCGGCGGCAAATGCCTGTGGCAGCATCAGGTGCTCGGCGCGGCGGCTTCCAAGCTCGCCGGCCGGCCGGTGCGGATCGCGCTGTCGCGGGAGGGCGTGTACCGGATGATCGGCGGCCGCACCCTCACCGAGCAGCGCTTCGCGATCGGCGCCGAGCCCGATGGCCGGTTCGTTGCGCTGATCCACACCGGCGTCGCCCCGACGTCGCGCCAGAACGCGTTCCCCGAACCCTTCATCCTGCCGACGATGAGCAGTTACGGCTCGCCGAACATCAAGCTCGATGTCGAAACCGTCCACCTCGACATGCTGGCCAACACCTTCATGCGGGCGCCCGGCGAGTCGGTCGGCACCTTCGCGATGGAGTCGGCGATCGACGAGATGGCGGTGGCACTCGGCATCGATCCGGTCGAGCTGCGCATCCTCAATCAGCCAACGGAAGATCCGCTGAAGGGCACGCCGTTCTCGTCGCGGCACATTGCGGAGGCGTGGCGGGCCGGCGCCGAACGGTTCGGCTGGTCTCAGCGCAATCCGACCGCCGCCAGCATGCGCGACGGCGAGTGGCTGGTCGGCATGGGCTGCGCCACCGCGACCTATCCGTATCACCGCATGCCGGGCGGTGCGGCGCGTATCACCCTGACCCGCGATGGCGGCGCCAGGGTCGAGATCGCCGCGCACGAGATGGGGATGGGCACCGCGACCGCGCATACTCAGGTGGCGGCCGAACGGCTCGGGCTGTCGCGCGATCAGGTGACGTTCGCCTATGGCGACTCGACGCTGCCCGGCGTGGTCCTGGCCGGCGGCTCGCAGCAGACTGCGTCGATCGGCGCCTCGGTGATCGCGGCGCATCATGGGCTGATCAAGGAGCTGCTCAAGCTGGCCGGCAACGACTCGCCGTTGGCGGGCCTCAGCGCCGACGAGGTCGGCACCGTGAATGGCGGGCTTGCCAAGCTCGACGATCCGTCGCGCCATGAAAGCTACGTGTCGATCCTGACGCGCTCGGGCCGCGATCATGTTGCGGTCGAAGGCAGTGCCTCCGCGCCGCTCGAAACCATGCATTGGTCGATGCATTCGTTCGGTGCGCTGTTCTGCGAGGTCGGCGTCAACAGCGTCACCGGCGAAATTCGCGTCCGGCGCTTCCTCGGATCTTACGATTGCGGCCGCATCCTCAATCCGAAGACCGCGGCGAGCCAGTTCCGCGGCGGCATCATCATGGGCCTCGGCCTGGCGCTGATGGAGGAGACACAGTTCGACGAGCGCAACGGGCGGGTGATGAATCCGAGTCTGTCCGACTATCACGTCCCGGTGCATCTCGACGTGCCGGAGATCGATGTGATCTGGACCGACATTCCCGATCCGCGCGCCCCGATGGGCGCCCGCGGCATCGGCGAGATCGGCATCACCGGCGTCGGCGCCGCGGTCGCCAATGCGGTGTTCAACGCCACCGGGAAACGCATTCGCGATCTGCCGCTGACGCTCGACAAGCTGATGTAACGGCATTCGGGTCGCGGGCCTTGCTCGCGGCCCGGCATCGCTCGCGGCGATCAAGTTCCGCCGCGTCGCGAAATCATGCCCGTCATTGCGAGGAGCGAAGCGACGAAGCAATCCAGGGCTCGGTGCACGGAGCTCCTGGATTGCTTCGCTACGCTCGCAATGACGGGGTTCTGGTCCGAGGGGAAACGGATGAACGCCTCAAAGGGCGCGGGGCCGCTCGATTCGGCAAAGAGAAAGCTGCTTGAACTGCGCGCTGATGAGCGGGCTAACTACAGGCGACTGCCGTGGCAATCACTCCGCGTCCGGCGGGGTGGCGCCGGTGCAGCTTCGGCACTGCCGCTTGCCATAGGTCGCGAGACTGAGGCTCTTGCAAACTAACCGCTTGGCCATCGCCTGCAGCGGGCTGCGCGCCAATTGAAGCATGAAAACCATCTCGAGCATGTTGTCGTCTCCCCGCTAGCAATGTGGAGATGGTGCCGAAGCAGCGGACGCAGTAGTCCCGCTGCAGCGCAGCAGGCATGCGATAGATGCATCTGCATTAAGTCTGGCCGGGACGGGCGGGGCGCTTGTGAGCGCCCCGCCGCTGCCGATCAGCCGTGCAGCTTGATCGCGGTTTCGGCGATGGTCTTGCCCTGATAGCGGGCGCCCGCGAGTTCGGTTTCGCTCGGCTGGCGCGAGCCGTCGCCGCCGGTGATCGTGGTGGCGCCATAGGGCGCGCCGCCGGTGACCTGGTCGAGCCGCATCTGGTCGCCGAAGCCGTAGTTGAGGCCGACCACCACCATGCCGAAATGCAACAGGTTGGTGATAATCGAGAACAGCGTGGTCTCCTGGCCGCCGTGCTGGGTCGCGGTCGAGGTGAAGGCGCCGCCGACCTTGCCGTTCAGCGCGCCGCGCGCCCACAGGCCGCCGGCCTGATCCAGGAAGTTCGACATCTGCGACGCCATCCGGCCGAACCGCGTGCCGGTACCGATGACGACGGCGTCGTAATTGGCGAGATCTTCGATGGTTGCGACCGGCGCGGCCTGATCGAGCTTGTAGTGAGACGCCTTGGCGACCTCCGGCGGCACCAGCTCGGGCACGCGCTTGATGTCGACCTGTGCGCCGGCCTCCCGCGCGCCCTCGGCGACCGCGTTGGCCATCGCTTCGATGTGACCGTAAGCCGAGTAGTAAAGAACCAGAACCTTCGCCATGGGAGTCTCCGTTTGGTGGGTGATGGGGTGGGGAGTGATTGCGTTGTTAGTCAGCCGTCATGGCCGGGCTCGACCCGGCCATCCATCCACTTCGTCAAGGCTCTCGCGAAGAAGGCTGGATGCGCGGGTCAAGCCCGCGCATGACGGTCGTTGGTTACGCGAGGCAGTGGCCTCACGCCGCGTCGACCAGCACCAGTTCGGCGTCAGCGATCGCCGTGATGGTGAGCTTGGTCTCGCCGTGGATCGCGGCGCCGTCGCGGGCGTTGACGCGGACGCCGTTGACTTCGACGCTGCCGGCGGCCGGCACCAGATAGAGGTGCCGCGCCTTCTCGGCGTCGTAGGTGGCGGTCTCGCCGGCCTTCAGCGTCGTCGCCAGCACCCGCGCGTCGGCGCGGATCGGCAGGGCGTCGGCGTCGCCCTTGATGCCCGAGGCGATGGTGACGAGCTTGCCGGAGCGATCGGCCTTCGGAAACGGCTTGGAGCCCCAGGTCGGCTGGCCGCCGCTCTGCGTCGGCTCGATCCAGATCTGGAAGATACGGGTGGTCTCCGGTTCGAGATTGTACTCGGAGTGCCGGACGCCCGAGCCCGCGCTCATCACCTGAACGTCGCCGGCCTCGGTGCGGCCCTTGTTGCCGAGCGAGTCCTGATGGGTGATGGCGCCGTCGCGCACATAGGTGATGATCTCCATGTCGCGATGCGGATGCGGCGGAAAGCCGGTGTCGGGCGCGATTTCGTCGTCGTTCCAGACCCGCAAGGCGCCGTGGCCCATATTGTTGGGGTCGTAGTAGTTGGCGAACGAGAAGTGGTGACGGGCCTTGAGCCAGCCATGGTCGGCGCCGCCGAGACGGTCGAAGGGACGGAGTTCAATCATTGAAGCCTCCTGTTGTCGGGCGCCGGGTTGGCGCCAGTGACTTGCGTTGGCTCTTGAATAGGGATCCGCTCTTGGTTCATAAATAGAAATGATTGAAACTCATTGTTTCCAAAAATGACCTGGAGCCACCATGCCGCAATTGCCGGACTTCGAAGCGCTGGCGATCTTCGCGAAGGTGGTGGAGCTGCGCTCGTTCGCGGCGGTCGCCGCTGAACTCCGGCTGTCGAAGGCGACGGTGTCGAAGGCGGTGACCCGGCTGGAGAAGCGGCTGGGCGCGCGGCTGTTCAATCGCACCTCGCGACGGCTGGCGCTGACCGATGCCGGGCATCGACTGGCCGAACGCGCCGCGCAACTGCTGGCGGATGGCGAGGCCGCCGAGGCTGAGGCGCTGGCGCAGTCGGCCGCGCCGCGCGGCTTGGTCCGGCTGGCGGTGCCGATGACGTTCGGCGTCAAAATCATCGCGCCGCTGTTGCCCGAGTTTCTGCTCGCCTATCCGGACGTGTCGATCGATCTGCATTTGTCGGATGCGATGGTCGATCTGATCGGCGACGGCTTCGACGCCGGCGTGCGGATCGCATCGTTGCCGGATTCGTCGCTGGTGGCGCGCCGGCTGTGCGCGATGCCGCGCTACACCGTGGCATCGCGCGCCTACCTGGAAGCGCACGGCCGGCCGACGCATCCAATGCATCTGGCCGAGCATCGCTGCCTCGGCTACGCCTATCTGTCGACACCGAATACTTGGCATTACAGCAACGACGCCGGGGAGCAGGTGGCGGTGCGGCTGGCCGGTCCGCTCCGCGTCAACAACGGCGAAGCGCTGCTGCCGTCGGTGATCGCCGGGCTCGGGATTGCGGATCTGCCGGAGTTCATCGTCGGCGACGCGATTGCGGCCGGCGAGGTCGAAGTGATTCTGCAGGGCTGGCACCAGCGCGAAGGCGCGGTGCATCTGGTCACACCGCCCGGCGGTCCGCGGCCGGCGCGGGTCGAGGTGCTGTCGGAATTCCTCGCCGATCGGCTCGGCCGTTTGGGACGCAGGCGGCACGGCGCGGACTGATGCCGCCCGTCTGCCTCATTCGAGCGTGGTGTTGATCTCGTAGGCTCGTTCCGGGCCGACGAGCGTGAATTTCAGCGCGGCACCCGAGGCTTGCGCTCCGGGCGGGAGGCCGTCGAGCGCGAAGCTGAAGCGGCGCATGCCGGGCGGCGCGCCTTTGATCTCCTTCGGCACCGGCAGCGCCCATTCGGGAGTCGGTCCTTCCACGAACAGGCTGATCTTGGCCTTGGGCGGTGCGACGACATCGACCTCGACATCCTTGTCGCCCTTGCGCGCCACGTCTCGGATCGCCACCGGATTGGCGTCGCCGACATTGGCGGGCACCGGCACCGAGTCGAGTGCGCTCGCCAGCGCACCGTCCTGGGTCGATGCGACGCTGGCGAAGGACAGTTCGGGCGTCGCCTGAACCGGAATACACAGCTTGTCGCAGACCGCGTAGTCCACGGTCGCACGCAATGTCACCGGCTTGTCGGCATGTTTGGTCACAATGCGCAGCGGTAAAACCACCTGTCCCTTGTAGCCCAGCGACGTGCCGCCGGCGCCATCCGGAAACGCCTGCGGCGCAGGCCACAGGATCGTGACGCTCTCGACGTTCTCCGACTTGGAGAAATCGAACCGCGGCGGCACCCCGGAATCGCCCGGGGTGCGCCAGTACGTTTTCCAGCCGGGCTGCAACTGGAAGGCGATACCACCTAGTAGCACCGCGCCGCTGCGCGACCCGGCGAGCAGCCGAACTGCGGAATACTGCTCGCTGACCCACGGGGATACGTCGTCGGCGCGTGCGCCGCACGTAGAAGCCGCAAGCAGCGCAGCGGCAGCGAACACGGTGGCACGGGACGGAACGATTGCGATCATTTGACGTATCTAGAGTTTTGGCGGCTTCGGAGCCACTGAATTGGCGGTGAAATCGCGGCCGTTTGCCGGATCGAGATTGATTGACAGGATCGGCACCCAATATCAGGATGATGGTGCAACGCGAGGATCCCCTGATGGAGACTGAATCCAAAAGGCCGAAGTCCGGCGCAGCGAAGAAGTCTCGCGCCGCCAAGGCGCGCGGCGATGGGCCGAGCTATTTGGACGGCCAGCTCCTGATCGCGATGCCGGTGATGGAAGACGAGCGGTTTGCGCGCTCGGTCATCTACATTTGCGCGCATTCGTCAGAGGGGGCCATGGGAATCATCGTCAACCGGCCCGCCGGCAGTATCGACTTTCCGGAGCTGCTGGTTCAGCTCGACATCGTCGAAAAGGCCGAACAAATTCAGCTTCCCGACCATGCCGAATCCATGAAGGTGCTGAGGGGCGGGCCGGTCGAGACCGGCCGCGGTTTCGTGCTTCATTCGAGTGACTTCTTCATCAAGGACGCCACCTTGCCGATCGATGACGGCATTTGTCTGACCGCCACCGTGGACATCCTCAAGGCGATCGCCGGCGGCACCGGTCCGAAGCACGCCATCCTGGCGCTCGGCTATGCCGGCTGGGCGCCCGGCCAGCTCGAAAACGAGATTCAGGAGAACGGCTGGCTGCATTGCGCAGC
The DNA here is from genome assembly GCF_010907035.1 of Rhodopseudomonas sp. BR0M22. Lineage (GTDB taxonomy): Bacteria > Pseudomonadota > Alphaproteobacteria > Rhizobiales > Xanthobacteraceae > Rhodopseudomonas. Next base: position 20,869 of record NZ_QUMK01000052.1, on the reverse strand, counting down.
GGACGCGGATTTGGTTTTCGGCGACGACATCGAAGACAAATACGACCGCGCCTTGCACAAGCTCGGCATCGAGCCGGGGATGCTGTCCGCCGAGGCGGGGCACGCGTAAGGCAACGCCTCCGCGTCATCGCCCACGGAACGACTCCGCATCCCGCACAATCGGCTGTCATGCGCGGGCTTGACCCGCGCATCCATTGCGCGTGTCGCGCGCACTTTGAAGACTCTTTGCGAAGGATGATGGATTGCCGGGTCAAGCCCGGCAATGACGCTGTGTTTGGCTATGCCGCTCTCAGCTCGCCGCGGCCAGGCGCTGCTCTTCGGTCAGCAGCTTCATCGCCGCATCCGCATCCATCGGTTCGCCAAGGGCGAAGCCCTGGGCGTATTCGCAGCCGAGCTGGTACAGCTCCACCGCGTCCGAATCCGTCTCGGCGCCTTCGGCCACCACGTCCATGCCGAGGTCGTGCGCCAGCGCGATGATCGACTTCAGGATCACCGGGCGGGTGCCGCGGCTGGTGGTGCGGACGAACGACTGGTCGATCTTGATGGTGTCGAACGGGAAGCGCTGCAGATAGCTCAGCGATGAATGCCCGGTGCCGAAATCGTCGAGCGACATCCCGACGCCGAGCTCGCGAATCCGCTGCAGCATCTGCGCGGCGTGCTCGGGATTCTCCATCACCAGCGACTCGGTGAGTTCGAGCTTCAGCGTACCGCGCGCGACCGAGGACCGTGACATCACGGTGCGGATGTCGTGCAGCAGATCGTGGCGCAGCAGCTGCCGCGACGACACGTTGACGGAGGCGAACAGCGGTTCGCGGGCGCGCATCGCGCGCTGCCAGATCGAAAGCTGCTTGGCGGTCTGGTCGAGCACGAAGGTACCGAGTTCAACGATCAACCCGATTTCCTCGGCGATCGAGATGAACTCGCTCGGCGACATCCGGCCGAGCTTGGGGTGATCCCAGCGCGCCAGCGCCTCGAAGCCGGCGATCGAACGATCTTCCAGCCGCACGATCGGCTGATACAGGATGGTGATTTCCCTGCGCTCGATGGCGCGGCGCAGCTCGGATTCCAGCGTCAGGCGGTCCGACTTCCGCGCCCGCATCGCCGGCTTGTAGACGTCGATGCGGTCGCCGCCGATCCGCTTGGAGTGATACATCGCCAGCTCGGCGTCCTTGATGATCTCGTCGGACAGCTGGGTCTGCGGATCGGAGAGCGCGAGGCCGATCGAGGCGGTGAGGAAGATCTCGCGGTCGTTGAACGCGATCGGCGCCTTGATGGTCTTGCGGATGGTCTCGGCGAAGGCGGTGATCTTGGCCGGATCCTGCTCCGACAGCAGGATCAGCCCGAATTGATCGCCGGCAATTCGCGCCAATGTATCCTGCGACTTGAGGATGCGGCTCAGCCGGCGGGCGAGCGTCAGCAGAATGGAGTCGCCGACCGCGATCCCGACCGAGTCGTTGACCTGTTTGAAGCGGTCGAGGTCGATCACCATCAGGGTCGGACGCAGGTTCGGCATCGTCTTGGCGAAATTCGCCACCGCGCCGAGCCGGTCGAGGAACAGTTTGCGGTTGGGCAGGCCGGTGAGGTTGTCGTGCACGCTGTCGTGCAGCATCCGCTCTTCGGCGTTCTTGATCTCGGTGACGTCAGTCAGCGTACCGACAACGCGGGTGACCTCGCCGTCGGTGCCGACCACCGGGCGGGCCTTCAGTGAGAACCACATGAAGTGACCGTCCGGGGTCCGCAGCCGGAAATCCTGGGTCAGCCGGCCGCGGCGCTGGTCGAGCACCGAGTCGAGCGCGGCGCGGAAGCGGTCCTGATCGAGCGGGTGCAGCACTTCGAGCCAGCTCGCCGCCGAGCCTTCCAGCGCACCGCGCTTGAGGCCGAGCAGCGCTTCGGTCTCGGGGCTGGTGAACACCTTGTCGGCCGAGACGTCCCAATCCCAAATCAGGTCGCCCGACCCGATCAGCGCCAGCGCCCGGCGCTCGACGTCGGAGATCACGCCACCGGCGGCGCCGCCGCCGGCGAACGCGTGCTGCATCACGGTGAAGCCGATCAGCATCACGATCAGCACCAGGCCGCCGAGCAGCGCCGGGCCGACGATGTCGTTGGTGACGGCGCCGGCGACCGCCATGCCCGAAGCGACCACCCAGACCACCAGCAGGAACCAGGTCGGGATCAGCAGCACCGCGCGGTCGAAGCCGTGGGTCGACAGATAGACGATCAACGCGAAGCCCGCGAAGGCGATCAGCACCAGCGAAATTCGCGCGATGCCGGACGCGACCGCGGGATCGAACAGCGCCAAGGCGACCAGCGATCCGAGAAAGACCAGCCAGCCGAAGGTGATGTGCGAATAGCGGACGTGCCAGCGACTGAGATTGAGATAGGCGAACAGGAAGACGAGCAGAGTCGCGGCGAGGATCGCCTCGCCGGAGGCGCGCCAGATACGTTCGGCACCGGACGACATGTCCAGCACCTTGCCCCAAAAACCGAAATCGATGCCGATATAGACCAGCACCGCCCAGGCCAGCGCGGCGGCGGCCGGAAACATGATGCTGCCCTTGACCACGAACAGGATCGTCAGCACCAGCGCCAGCAGGCCGGAGATGCCGATCACGATGCCCTGGTACAGCGTGAACGAGTTGACCTTGTCCTTGTAGGCTTCCGGCTCCCACAGATAGAGCTGTGGTAGCTTGTCGGTCCGCAATTCGGCCACGAAGGTGATCACCGAGCCAGGGTCGAGCGTGACACGGAAGATGTCGGCGGTCGGCCCCTCCTGTCGCTCGGGGCGATCGCCGGTCGACGGCGTGATGGTCGCGATCCGCGACATGCCGAGATCCGGCCACAGCAGCCCCGAGCCGACCATGCGGTAATGCGGCGCCACGATCAGACGATCGAGCTGATCGTCGGAGTTGTTGGCGAGCGCGAACACCACCCAGTTCTGGCCGCCCTCGCGGGCACGCACCTCGACGCGGCGGACGATGCCGTCGTTGCCGGGCGCGGTGGAAATCTGAATCCGGTCGTTGTCGCTGTGCAGATGCTCGAGCACACCGGTGAGGTCGATCGCCGGCGCGTCACTTCGAACGCTGACGGCATCGAGGGCGTGAGCCTGCGGAGCTGCCGCAACCATCATCACGCCAAGCGCCAGCAGCGCGAGGCATCTGATCAGACGCAAGTCGGTTCTCCGCGTTCACACCGGGGCGAACGGCGCGGCCCCGCGCACCGTGAGCAACCGATAGATGACATAAAAGCGAGTGGAAACATAGATTTTACAGCGAGCCCGGGAGTTGTCCTACTCACACGGTCAACACAATTTTGCCAATATGTTGGCTGGTTTCCATTCGCCGATGGGCATCGGCAGCGTCGCGTAGCGCGAAGGTGCCGTCGATCAGCGGCTTGATCCGGCCTTGCTCGAGCAGTGGTCGCACCTTGGCTTCGATCGCCGCGACCATGGCGGCCTTGTCGGCGTTGGAGCGCGGCCGCAGCGTCGAGCCGGTGTGATGCAGACGCTTGGTCATCAGCTTGACGAAGTTGACGTTGGCCTTGGCGCCGCCCAGAAACGCGATCTGAACGATACGGCCGTCCATTGCGGCGGCGTCGTAGTTGCGTTCGATGTAATCGCCGCCGACCATGTCGAGGATCACGTCGACGCCTTTGCCGTCGGTCGCTTCCTTCGTTGCGGCGACGAAGTCCTCGGTTTTGTAGTTGATGGCGCGGCTGGCGCCGAGCTTGACGCAGGCGTCGGCCTTGTCCTGCGAGCCGACGGTGGTGATCACTTTCGATCCGAGCGCAACCGCGAGTTGGATCGCCATCGTACCGATCCCCGACGAGCCGCCGTGCACCAGCAGCGTTTCGCCGGGTTGCAAGCCGCCGCGCTCGAACACGTTGTGCCACACCGTCATCAGCGTCTCCGCCGTGGCGCCGGCTTCGATCATCGAAAACGCTGCCGGCACCCGCATCGCCTGCGCGTCCTGGGCGATGCAGTATTCCGCATAGCCGCCGCCGGCCACCAGCGACATCACCTTGTCGCCGATCTTGTGCCGGCTGGCGCCGTCGCCGAGCGCCACCACCTCACCGGCGATTTCCAGTCCCGGCAGGTCGCTTGCGCCGGGCGGCGGCGGGTAGCTGCCGGAGCGCTGTGCCACATCGGGACGATTGACGCCTGCGGCTGCGACCTTGACCAGGATTTCGCCCGGACTCGGCTGCGGCACAGCGCGCGTCTCGGGCAGAAGGACCTCAGGGCCGCCGGGCTTGCTGATCCCGACCACGGTCATTTGCGAAGGGATCGGTTCCATGGTTTTTCCTTGGCTGGCGAGGCGGGTGGGTGTCATCTGGCTAAGCAGGCTGTGATTAGACAGCCGGAGGCCGGCTGGCAACCGCAGCGGATCACGAACGGGCGAGGGACAAGATGGCGATCGAGGACGACGAAAAGCCGAGGATCAGGACCAGCCACGACATTGGGCAGGATTTGTCGCTGTTGTCGGTCGAAGAACTCGACGGGCGGATCGCGCTGCTGAAGGCCGAAATCGCCCGGCTCGAGACCGCGCTGACGATGAAGCGCGCGACCCGGGAAGCTGCGGATCGCATATTCAGATCATGAACGAAAAGTTGATAGCAGGTGCGCCGCTGTCTCGTGCCGGGACAGTTCGCGGCGGCCGGATCATGGCAAACAGAGCGTAAACAAATCCGCTCGTTTACGCCCGATTAAGCTTTCCCGCTTATTACTGTGGATGTCCATCTTTGGACCGAGTGGCTCCTGTCCACTCTGTTTTGACGCCTCCCTGTTATCAACTTAAAAGCCGCCGGAAACGGCGGCTCTTTTTTGGCCTCGGGATCGTCCGCAGTGCCGGCGTCACGCTTTGGTCATTGACCGCCACAATGCTGTATCTGAAGCTACGTTAACCTTTGCGCGCGGGTCCGCTGGACTCCGGGCGAGCGTGGCGTAATGATTTGTTCATCATAAGCCGGCGCGCAGCTTCGCGTAGCCGGTAGAAGTACACGGTAGTGTGAGGCGTTGATCATGTCTGAAGTCGCGCAGGGCGAAGCCGCCTTGGTGGTGCTCAGCGAGCGGCTGACCAGTTCGGCAGCGTTCACGGCCCTGTTTCGGGAGGGGATGGACCTGGTCGAGGAGACCGCCGCCTATCTCGATGGGGCCGGCCGTGCCGAGGCCAAACAGCTCGACCGGGCCGTCAGCCTGACTTACGCCACCGAGAGCATGCGCCTGACCACCCGGTTGATGCAGCTCGCCTCCTGGTTGCTGTTGCACCGGGCCGTCAAGGAAGGCGAGATGACGCTGATCCAGGCCAATCGCGAAAAGACCAAAGTGAAGCTTTCCGCCGCCGATCCCGGCGCGCCGGACGTGCTGGAACGGCTGCCGGAACAGCTGCAATCGCTGATCGCGCGGTCGATGAGCCTGCAAAGCCGGATCCGTCGGCTGGATTCCAGCATGCACACCCCGCCGGAGCCGATCGCGGTCGGCAATCCGCTGGTGCCGCATCTCAACATGCTCAAGGCGGCGTTCGAGAACTGACGCCCCTTAAGTTGCACTTTTTGCAGTCGCACTGGCCGGGTTCGTCCCGGCCATTGTCGTTTTGAACGGCCGCACGGCGCGGTCCCCGTCCGGACCGGTGATCACGGCCCGATCCGCCAACGCAAAACGCCCCGCGTGAGCAGGGCGTTTGTCGTATCTGGTCTGTTCGAGAGCGCGAGCGGCCGGCGAATGCCGGCGCCGGCTCAATCCTTCTTGAGGAAGCCCGAGAACTTCTTCTGGAAGCGCGACACACGGCCGCCGCGGTCGAGCACCTGCTGGGTGCCGCCGGTCCACGCCGGGTGCGACTTCGGGTCGATGTCGAGGTTCAGCTTGTCGCCTTCCTTGCCCCAGGTCGACCGCGTCTGGTACTCGGTTCCGTCGGTCATGACGACGGTAATGGTATGATAGTCCGGATGAATTTCGGTCTTCATGGGTGATCCCTTGCGCTCGCCGGCGCCTGCATCGCGATGATTTCGGGCGAATTTGCCGGGCTCTATATCCCAGCAATGCCGCCTGCACAAGGCACCGCACACGATCAGGTGACCGGGGTGTCCCGGATTTGCCACCCGCGGCGATTGCGGCCTATGTGGTGCCCGCTGAAGCGTCTTCATCGACTTGGCAGTTTCGAATGACATCACCGAACAAACCGCAGAGCTCCAACGCCGACGCATCGGCGATCAGTCTGTCGCTGGACGCGATCGCCGCGACCGAGAATGTCGGTCCGCGGACCGGCACGCTACGGGCAGATGCCGACGCCAGCCAGGTCGAGGAGGTCGCGGCGGTCGTCAAGCGCAGCCGGCTGAAGCCGTTGCTCGAGCTGATGCCTTATGTGGCGCGCTATCGGGGGCGTGCGGCGCTGGCGCTGATCGCGCTGATCGTTGCTGCGGCGACCACGCTGGTGGTGCCGGTCGCGGTTCGGCGGCTGATCGATTTCGGATTCAGCGCCGAAGGCGTCGCGCTGATCAACGGCTATTTCACCGTGATGCTCGGCGTCGTCGCGGTGCTCGCGATCGCCAGCGCGGCGCGTTATTATCTGGTCATGACGATCGGCGAGCGGATCGTCGCCGACGTTCGCCGCGACGTGTTCCGGCATCTGACCGCACTGTCGCCGGCCTTCTTCGATTCAGCGCGCAGCGGCGAGCTGATCTCGCGGCTGACCGCCGACACCACCCAGATCAAATCCGCCGTCGGCGCCTCGGTGTCGATCGCGCTGCGCAACATGCTGCTGTTCGTCGGCGCGATCTCGATGATGGTGGTGTCGAGCCCGCGGCTGTCCGGCTTCGTGCTGGCGGCGATTCCGCTGATCGTGATCCCGCTGGTGGCGTTCGGTCGCTGGGTGCGGCGGCTGTCGCGCAACGCGCAGGACACGCTCGCCGACGCCTCCGCCTATGCGTCGGAACTGGTCGGCGCGATCCGCACCGTGCAGGCCTACACCAACGAGCGGGTCGCCAATGCGCGGTTCGGCGGTGCGGTCGAAGAGTCCTACGAGGCGGCGCGCAGCTCGACCGGAGCGCGGGCGCTGCTCACCGCGATCATCATCTTCATCGTATTCGCCAGCGTGGTGGCGATCCTGTGGGTCGGATCGCATGACGTCGCCACCGGCATCATGTCGCCGGGCCGGCTCGGTCAGTTCATCCTCTACGCGGTGTTCGCAGCTTCCAGCCTCGGCCAGCTCAGCGAAGTGTGGGGCGAAGTCTCGGCGGCCTCGGGTGCGGCGGAGCGGTTGTTCGAAATTCTCCGCGTCAAGCCCCAGATCGCCGCGCCGGCGCAGCCCAAAGCGCTGCCGATGCCGGTGCGCGGCGAGGTGGTGTTCGACAATGTCAGCTTCTCCTATCCGACCCGGCCGGACTTCCTGGCGCTCGACGGCTTGTCGCTGAGCATCCGCGCGGGCGAGAAGGTCGCGATCGTCGGCCCCTCCGGCGCCGGCAAGAGCACGCTGTTTCATCTATTGCTGCGGTTCTACGATCCGATCTCGGGCACGATCTCGCTCGACGGGGTCGCCATCAACGCGGCCGATCCGCAGGCGGTGCGCGAGCGGATCGCGCTGGTGCCGCAGGACTCGGTGGTGTTCGCCGCGACCGCGCGCGACAACATCCGGTTCGGCCGCGATGATGCCAGCGAACTCGACGTCGAGCGCGCCGCTCAGCAGGCCCACGCCACAGAGTTCATCTCGCGCCTGCCGGAGGGGTTCGACACCATGCTCGGCGAGCGCGGCGTGACGCTGTCCGGCGGCCAGCGCCAGCGCATCGCCATTGCCCGCGCGATCCTGCGCGATGCGCCGCTGCTGCTGCTCGACGAGGCGACGTCGTCGCTCGACGCCGAAAGCGAAGTGCTGGTGCAGACCGCGCTGCAGCAGTTGATGCGCGACCGCACCACACTGGTGATCGCGCATCGGCTCGCCACCGTGCTGTCGTGCGACCGCATCATGGTGATGGAGCACGGCCGCATTGTCGAACAGGGCACCCACGCCCAACTCGTCGCCCGCGGCGGCCTCTACGCCCGCCTCGCCAAGCTGCAGTTCGAGGCGGCGTAGTTCGCCTCTACTTCGATCGGCCGGGGAGATTCGGATCTCGCGCCGCATGGCGGACGGCATGGATGATGATCTCGTCTGCGCCGACCTCGTAGAAGATTAGATACGGATAGGGTGTCGTGACCAAACGCCGGACCGTGGCATCGCTTGTCCGCGTTCCGACTCTCGGATGCGTTCGAAGCAGTTCGATCGCGGTTCGAATCCGCGCTTGGACAAGCTTTGCGCCGTGCGGCGAGTATTCGGCAATATAGGCAAGAACGGCACTGAGATCGGCAAGGGCCGGCTCAGTGAAGCGGACCTTCACAGGTCGTACTTGGCCCACAGCGCGCGGACATCCTCGTCTGCTGCGAAGGCTCCGCGCTTGGCTGCGGCTTTCGAGCGTTCGATGGCGGCCCGCTCATCGTCCGACAAACCGACGACGGCGTCATCGTCGCCGGTAAGCTGCAGCACCACCCGTGCAATGTCGTCCTGCAGTTCGGCAGGAAGACTGCGGGCCACTTCCAGCGCTTGATCGAGCAGCTTGGTCATCGCACGAGACTAGCAATTCCCGGCGGCATGCGGAAGCTCACGGCCGCCACAGCATGTTCAGCACCGGCCGGCCGGAGCTGTTGAGCTCTTCTCCTGTCACCGCGAAGCCGTTGCGGCGGTAGAATTTGATGGCGCGGTAGTTGTCGGCGTTGACCTTGAGGGTGACCTCGGTGGGCGAGCGCCGCTTAGCCTCATCCACCAGCGCCTCGGCGACGCCTCTGCCCCAGTGTTCGGGCTCGACCACGAGCTGGTCGAGATAGCCGGCTGCATCGATGGTGACGAAGCCGATGAGCGTGTGGTCCTGCGCGGCGACGATGATCGCCGCCTGCGGCACCAGTTCGTTACGCCAGCGCTCGCGCCACCACTCGACCCGCTTGGTGAAGTCGATCGCGGGATAGGCGAGCTGCCAGGTCCGCAGCCACAGCGCGATCGCGGGGTCTTCGTCAGCTTCGGTGTAGGGGCGGAGGGTGAAGCTGGGCATCGCCTTCACCAAGTGCCGTCATTCCGGGGCGGGCGCAGCGCAGCTGCGCGCGAACCCGGAAACTGACACGCGCACCGATCGAGATTCCGGGTTCGCTCGCTATGCGAGCGCCCGGAAATGACGAACCAGAGGTGGAGAGCCGCCAATTTCACCGCTCCGTCAGCTTCAGTTCGATCCGCCGGTTGCGCTTGTAGGCGTCTTCGGTGTCGGCGGTGTCGAGCGGCTGGAATTCGGCGAAGCCGGCGGCGACCAGTCGTTGCGCGGGCACGCCGAGTGAAATCAGGTACTGCACCACCGAAATCGCCCGCGCGCTGGACAGCTCCCAGTTCGATTTGAAACTCCCCGTAATCGGCCGCTTGTCGGTATGGCCGTCGACCCGCACCACCCAGGGGATTTCGGACGGGATCTTCTTGTCGAGCTCCTTCAGCGCATCAGCCACCTTGTCGAGCTCGGCGCGGCCTTCCGGCAGCAGCACCGCCTGGCCGGTGTCGAAGAACACTTCGGACTGGAACACGAAGCGGTCGCCGACGATTCGGATGTCGGGCCGGTCGCCCAGGATGGCGCGCAGCCGCCCGAAGAACTCCGAGCGGTAGCGCGACAGCTCCTGCACCCGCTGCGCCAGCGCGACGTTCAGGCGCTGGCCGAGATCGGCGATCTTGTTCTGGGATTCCTTGCCGCGCTTCTCCGAGGCGTCGAGCGCATCTTCGAGCGCGGCGAGCTGGCGGCGCAATGCTGCGATCTGCTGGTTCAGCACCTCGACCTGCGCCAGTGCGCGGGCCGAGATCTGCTTTTCCGAATCCAGCGCCTTGCCCAGTTCGCCGGCGCGGCCGGCGGCATCGTTGCCGGCCCCGGCGAGGCCGGCGTACAGGCCCTTGACGCGGTCGCGCTCGCTCTCGGCGGCCGACAGCCCGGCGCGCATCTGCGCGAGCTGCTCCTCGAGATTGAGCTTGCCGAGCTTCTCCAGCGACAGGATGTCGTTGAGCTGGGCGATCTTGGCGTTCAGCTCGGCCAGCGCCTTGTCCTTGCCGGTGACCTCCTGCGACAGGAAGAACTGCACCACCAGAAACACGGTGAGCAGGAACACGATGCCGAGAATCAGCGTCGACAGCGCATCGACAAAGCCCGGCCAATAATTGAAGCCGGATTCGTGCCGGCGACCGCGGGCCAGCGCCATCAGTTCTTCTCCGGCTCGCGCAGGTTCTTCTCCGGCCGTTGCACCAGGGCGGACAACAGCTCCTTGATCTCGCGGTTCTGCTCGCCCTGGGCGTCGGCCCATTCGCGGATCATCTGCTGTTCGTTGCGCATATGCGCCACCAGGCTCTGGATCGCGTTGGCGAGGTTGGCCATCGCGGCGGTGGTGGCGCGGTTGGCGCTGCCGTCTTCCAGCGTCAGCCGCAGCCGCTCCAGCGCGGCCTGCAGGTCGGCGCTGCCGGCGAGCGCGCCGTCGCCGGCCGAACTGCGCACCGTCGAGGCCAGCCAGTCTTCGAGATCGGTGTAGAACCGGTTCTGGGCCTGACTGGATTGCAGATCGAGGAAGCCGAGGATCAGCGAGCCGGCGAGACCGAACAGCGACGACGAGAACGAGATTCCCATACCGCCGAGCGGGGCGGCGAGGCCCTCCTTCAGCGTGTCGAACAGCGAGCCGGCGTCGCCGGTGACCTTCAGGCTGCCGATCACCCCGCCGATCGAGCCGACGGTTTCGATCAGGCCCCAGAACGTCCCGAGCAGGCCGAGGAACACCAGCAGGCCGGTCATGTAGCGCGAGATGTCGCGCGCCTCGTCGAGCCGGGTGGCGATCGAGTCGAGCAGGTGCCGCATCGTCTGCGGCGAGATCGCGATTCGCCCGGAGCGTTCACCGCCCAGAATCGCCGCCATCGGCGCCAGCAGGCTCGGCCGCCGGTCGAGCGCCAGCCCGGGATCGCTGATGCGGAAACTGTTGACCCAGGCGACCTCCGGATACAGCCGGATCACCTGGCGGAAGGCCAGCACGATGCCGATCAGCAGCACCGTGCCGATCAGGCCGTTGAGCCCGGGATTGGCCATGAACGCGGCCAGCACCTGCTTGTACAGCACCACCACGATCAGCGCGCACAGCACCAGGAATACCAGCATCCGCACCAGGAAGATTCGCGGCGACGACAGCTTGTCGAGTTCGATCTCCATCGCGTGGCGCGGGGAAGGGCCTGAAGCCATCGTCGGTTCGGTCTCCGGTTTGCCGGAAGCGGCTGTTTCACCCAATATGGCACAGCACGGCGCGGAAGAAAGCCGTTGCGACGGTTATCCGCTTCCGCATCGCGCGGGAACTCGAATCGAAACGCCGAAGCGGTCCGGCACGTATCTGCCGGCCCAGCATGGCAGTCGAACGATGGGTGGATGATGACGGGTATGTATCTCGGGGCGATGGCGGCAATCGCGGTGGCGCTGGCGGCGTTGATGGCGGGTGCCTGGGTGGTGCAGCAGCGGACCGGCAATTCCGGCTGGGTCGACACTATCTGGACGTTCTCGCTCGGGCTCACCGGCGCAGCCGCTGCGCTGTGGCCGATTGGCGGCGCGGCGCCCGATGCGCGGCAATGGCTGGTGGCGGTGCTGGTCGCGGCGTGGTCGCTCCGGCTCGGCTCGCACATCGCGGCCCGCACCCGGCACATCACCGACGATCCGCGCTATGCCGCCTATGCGGCCCAGTGGGGTGCGGACGCGCCGAAGAAGATGTTCTTCTTCCTGCAGAACCAGGCCTACGGCACGATCCCGCTGGTGTTTGCGATCTTCGTCGCCGCCCATGCGCCGGCAGGCGGCCTGCGGCTGCAGGACTATCTCGGCGTGCTGATTCTGATCGCCGCGATCGCCGGGGAGGGGCTGGCCGACTCCCAGCTCAAGGCGTTCCGCGAAGACCCGGCCAACAAGGGCAAGGTGTGCGACGCCGGTCTGTGGGGCTGGTCGCGGCATCCGAACTACTTCTTCCAGTGGTTCGGCTGGCTGGCCTATCCGGTGATCGCGATCCCGTTCGCCGAGCCGCTATCTTATCTCTGGGGGTACGCGGCGCTGCTGGCGCCGCTGTTCATGTACTGGATCCTGGTGTACGTCACCGGCATTCCACCGCTCGAAGAACAGATGCTGAAATCGCGCGGTGACCGTTATCGCGATTATCAGGCCCGCACCTCGATGTTCTTTCCGCTACCGCCCCGGCGCCCAGACGCATCATGACCGCGCTTTCCTCGCTGATCGACATCGCCGAGCGGGTGCCGCTGCCGGACGCGGTGATCCGCCTCGGTATCAGGGCGCTGTGCGCGCGGACCGCCGCCACGATGGCGCAGGGCAATCCGGCGACCGACGCCGCATTCGCGCAGGCGATGGCCGAGCGGGCGGTGGCCGAACACACCGATGCGGCCAACGCCCAGCATTACGAAGTGCCGGCGGCGTTTTTCGGCAAGGTGCTCGGGCCGCATCGCAAATACTCGTCCTGCTATTATCGCGAGGCCGAGACCGATCTGGCGCAGGCCGAGGCGGAGGCGCTGCGGCTGACGATCGAGCACGCCGATCTGCGCGACGGCCAGGCGATCCTCGAACTCGGTTGCGGCTGGGGTTCGCTGTCACTGGCGATGGCCCAGCGCTTCCCCGGCGCGCGCATCCTGTCGGTGTCGAACTCGGCGTCGCAGCGTCAGTACATCGAAGCCGAAGCGGCTGCGCGGCGGTTGACCAACTTGCGCGTCGTTACCTGCGATATGAACGACTTCGATCCCAACGAGACATTCGACCGGGTGGTCTCGGTCGAGATGTTCGAGCACATGATGAACTGGCGCAAGCTAATGACCCGGATCCGCGGCTGGCTGAAGCCGGACGGGCTGTTCTTCATGCATATCTTCAGCCATCGCCGCGGCGCCTATCTGTTCGACCGCGCCGATCGCGCCGACTGGATCGCACAGCACTTCTTCACCGGGGGAGTGATGCCGAGCCACCGGCTGATCCAGCAATATGCCGATCTGTTCAAGATCGACGAGCAATGGCGCTGGAGCGGTCGTCACTACCAGCGGACGGCGGAAGACTGGCTGGTCAATTTCGATCGTCACCGGGGTGATATCGAAACGATCCTGCGGCCGGTCTACGGCGACGACACCGCGCTGTGGATGCGGCGCTGGCGCTGGTTCTTCCTCGCCACTTCCGGCCTGTTCGGCTACGCCGACGGCGACGAGTGGGGCGTCAGTCATTACCGCCTGAAGCCGGCCTGACGCCGCGATCGAGAGGCGCGACGTGGTGTTGCTCTGCGCGTGCTGCACAGCTCGCGGTACGCGGGCCCGGTCATGAGATGATCGTCGCGATGAATTCACAACACGGTGAGTAAAGCCGCCAAGACCGCCCCAGCGAGCGCAAAAACCCGTTTAATAAACAGCTAACTACATGGAACTAATCGGTTCTTGGTTGTAGCCGCGGCCCGGCAAAATTGATCCGGCGCAATGCGGGCAGCGGTACTTTCCGTAGTTTTGCCTTCGACGAAAGCAGGAGGTGTACCGTGTTTCTGGATTCTGTCGGATCGCTTGTGTTGTTCCTGACGTGCGCCGTCGGACCTGCGTTGATTGCGTATCTGGTGGTGGACGATCTGTGGCGGAAGGCGACCCAGCGTGCCCAACCGCAGCCCCCGGCCCCGGTGGTCGTGGCGAAGCAGCCCGCGAAGCGTTCCGGCTGGTTCGCCTGGGCGAACTGAGTTCGGCGAGCCGAGCTTCTTGGCGTTCAGGACGGGCGCACCCGCCGTCGAGTATTCCGGGTGCTCATCGCAAACTGTGAGGAAAGAGCCTTGACCATTGTTGCATTGATCGCAGCGATCTACGGGCTGGTCGGCCTGATCGGTCTGGTGGCCTTGATCATCGGCGGCCGTGAGGTCGTGGCGCAGAACGCGCACTGGAAGCGCTTCGACGACGCCCATTATTGGGACGAAGCGGCGGAAGACTGGCGGCCGCACGAGCACTCCGCCCGGGCCGCGACCGCCTGATCGAAGGGCGATCGGTCCAGCGCCGATCGCGGCGCTGACTTGAAGATTCGAAGGGCCGGCATCTGCTTCGCGCAGTTGCCGGCCCTCTCTCTTGTTCGACGCTACTTGTCCTCGACGTATTCGAGAATGTCGCCGGGTTGGCAGTCGAGCGCCGCGCATATCCGCTCCAGCGTCTCGAAGCGGATACCCTTCACTTTGCCCGACTTCAGAAGCGAGACGTTCTGCTCGGTGATGCCGATGTGCTCAGCGAGTTCCTTCGAGCGCATCTTTCGCCGCGCCAGCATCACGTCGAGATTGACCACGATCGCCATCGATTAGACGAAGCTCGCATTCTCGTCGGCGAGCCGTGCCGCTTCGCGCATCACCGCCGCGACCGCGATCAGGACGCCGCCGACGATCACCGAGACGTAATCGTTGCTCGAGAAGGTCAGCACCAGCAGCCGCTGCCCCGGCGGATTGCCGAGCGACAGCGCGAGCGCCAACGCAGTTGCGGTGATCGGGCCGAGTGCGCCCTGCGCCAGCACCGCGATGCCGAAGCGCTGCAGGTGGATTGCGGCTGTGGCGGTGAAGACCTGGCCGCGGGCGAACTCGCTGAACAGTGCCCGCACATTCAGCAGCCCCCACAGCATCACCACGATCGGCACGGCGATGATGATCGCCGCCACCGCCTGATTGCCGGCGTCGAGCGGCAGCCGATTGCCGATCTCGCCGAGCTTCGCCAGCAGCAGATTGCGTGCCCAGCTCGGCACCACGAAGGCGGCGCCGACCAGCGCGACGATCAGCACGATTCCGACCGTGGTCACCCATTCCATTGCCCGTGACAGCCGCACCAGCTTCTCCGACGCGGGGGCGGTCAGTCCGATCGGGGGGCTTGATAGTCGCGCTTGCATTGCGCTTCTCCGTCGTCTATTGCGAGATTTAATTATCGTAAAACGATAATTTATCATCGTCAAGATAGGATAGGCGTCATGCGCTTCCCCGCTTTGTTGAACCTCGCCGCCGCCGCCCTGGCGCTCGGCGCTCTGACCGCCTGCAGCTCCGTTCCGGTCACTTCGATGCTCAAGCTGGTGCGTACTGATCTATCAGCGACCGATCCGGCGGCGCTGCGCATTGCCGTGCGGTTGCCGCAAGGGTTGCGGCCGCGCCGGGTCACTCTGCGCGTCACCGTTGCGGTGGGCGCGGATAAACGCGAGCAGGCGTTCGTACTCGCTGATCTCGACGATCCCGGCGAACTGTTGTCGCTGGCCGGCGAAGTGACGAACGACACCAAGATCTACGCCTTCCGGATTGCGCCCGAAGATGTGCCGCGGCTGCTCGCGGTCCGCGACCAAATGGCGGCCCATAAGGCGAAGGGCGAGCGCGGCTCGTTGACGATCGGGGTCGGCGCCGAAGCGTGCCGCACCGGCACGCTCCCTGCCAAGACGCTGGTCACGACCTACCTGAAGACCGAAAGCGTCGGCGACTTCTTCCCGCTGACCAGGGATGTGGATCTGCGGAAGGACGTGCCGAAGGAGGCCGTCCCTGAACGGATTCCGCTTTGCGGCTAACGCGCGGGCAGCCTAACCTCTCCCCGCGCGCGGGGAGAAGGAGCAGGCAGTGCATCGAATGATGCAGCTCAATTCTTCGGGCAGGTCGGCGGCGTGTCGTCGGACCATTCCGGCGCGGCCAGCTCCAGATCGTGCAGCCCGAGCAGCCCGATCGCGCGCAGCGCCATGTGGTCGATCATTTCAGAGATCGAGCGCGGCCGCTGATAGAACGCCGGTGACAGCGGCGCCACGATGGCGCCGATCTCGGTCGCCTGTGCCATGCTGCGGATATGCCCCAGATGCAGCGGAGTCTCGCGCAGCATCAGCACCAGCCGGCGGCGCTCCTTGAGCTGGACGTCGGCGGCGCGGACGAGAAGGTTGTCGAGATCGCCATGGGCGATCGCCGACAGGGTGCGGATCGAGCACGGCGCCACGATCATGCCGGAGGTGCGGAACGAGCCCGAGGCGATGCAGGCGCCGACATCGTCGATGTCGTGGTGGCGATGTACCAGGTCGATGGCGTGATCGAGCGCGTTCGGTCCGACCTCGTAGGCGATGGTGCGCAGGGCGGCTTTCGACACCACCAGATGCACTTCGCAATCGACCGAGACGAGCAGTTCGACCACCCGCAGCCCGACTGCGGCGCCGGATGCACCGCTGATGCCGACCGCGATGCGGTGCTGCGCGCTCACCGGATCAGCCGGCGTTGACCGGCCGCCGGTTGATGTGCCGGCGACAGCCCGAGGCTTGTCCACATCGCATCGACCCGCGCGATCACGTCCTTGTCCATCTCCAGCACCTTGCCCCACTCACGCTCGGTCTCGGTGCCGATCTTGTTGGTGGCGTCGATGCCGAGCTTACCGCCGAGTCCGGACTTCGGCGAGGCGAAATCCAGATAGTCGATCGGGGTGTCGCTGATCGACACCATGTCGCGCGAGGTGTCGCACCGCGTCGACACGGCCCACATTACGTCGGCCCAGTCGCGCACGTCGACGTCGTCGTCGACGATGATCAACAGCTTGGTGTAGCTGAACTGCGGCAGCATCGACCACAGCCCCATCATCAGCCGGCGCGCCTGGCCGGGGTAGCGCTTCTTGATCGAGGCGACCGCGATCCGGTAGGAGCACGCCTCCGGCGGCAGCCACAGGTCGACGATCTCGGGGAATTGCCGCCGCGCGACGGGCAGGAACACGTCGTTGAACGCTTCGCCGAGCCGCGACGGCTCGTCCGGCGGCCGGCCCGTATAGGTCGACAGATAGATCGGATGCCGGCGCATGGTGATGGCGGTGATCCGCATCACCGGGAATTCCTCGACCGCGTTGTAGTAGCCGGTGTGGTCGCCGTAGGGGCCCTCCGGTGCGGTTTCGGCCGGGGAGACGAAGCCTTCCAGCACGATCTCGGCGTCGGCCGGCACGCTGATCGGGATGGTCTGGCACGGCGTCAGGCTCGGCCGCTCGCCGCCGAGCAGGCCGGCGAATTTGATTTCCGACACCGTCTCCGGCAGCGGCAGCACCGCCGAGAGAATCATCGACGGATCGGCGCCGATCACGATCGCGACCGGCATCTCGCGCTTGTCGGCTTTCCACTGGTGGTGGTGCTTGGCGCCGCCGCGATGCGCCAGCCAGCGCATTATGAGGCGGTCCTTACCCAGCACCTGCATCCGATAGACGCCGACATTGTCGGTGCCGTGCGCGCCGGGCGGCGGCTTGGTGAAGACGAGGCCCCAGGTGATCAGCGGCGCCGGCTCTCCCGGCCAGGGGATCTGCACTGGCAGCCGGCCGAGGTCGACCGCGTCGCCGGTCAGCACCACTTCCTGCACTGGTGCTGATTTGGCCATCTTCGGCCGCATCGCCAGCGCGGCCTTGGCCATCGGCAGCTTGCTCAAAGCGTCGGTCAGGCTCTGCGGCGGCGCCGGCTCGCGCATTTCGGCGAGCGCCTCGCCGAGCCGCGACAGGTTTTCCGGCAGGATGCCCAGGCCCCAGGCCACCCGTTCGACCGTGCCGAACAGATTGACCAGGATCGGCATCTCCGACGGCCTGCCGTCGGCCTTGATCGGATTTTCGATCAGGAGCGCCGGCCCGCTGGCGTGCAGCACACGGCGATGAATTTCGGTGAGGTCGTGGACCACCGACACCGGCTTGCGGATCCGGTGCAGTTGTCCGCGGGATTCGAGATAGGCGCTGAACGCCCGCAGATCCGGAAAGGGCGGTTTGACGCGGCTCAGCATGATGTCTCCCTGGGGAGACCATTGGTCAGCACTTGCCATCGACCCTGTCTTTGATCAGGCGCAAAGAAGTACCGTCGGGGCCGGGCTACGCGAACTGTTCACGATAAGGTGGCCCATGTCGGTATCCAATTCATCCGTCTCCAGGATGCCCGCGCCGCTTGCCCTCGCGACGCGGGTGTTGCCGCTGTTGCCGCTGCAGGTGTTGCTCGGAATCTGCTTGCGCGAAATTCGCGCGCGCCATCCCCGGATCTTCGATCGCCTCGGTCCGCACACCGGCAAGCGTTACGGCCTCGCGCCGACCGATCTGCCGATCGCGTTCGTGCTCGAGCCGCGGCGGATGAATCCGCGCGTCACGGTGGTGCGCACGCTGCCCACCAACATCCACGCGCGGATCGCAGGTCCGCTGTCGGCGCTGATCGGCATGACCGACGGCTCCTATGACGGCGACGCGCTGTTCTTCTCGCGCGACATCGAAATCGACGGCGACATGGAAGCGGTGGTCGCGTTGCGTAATGCGATCGACGACTCCCGTGTCGATTTTCTGAAGGAGTCGGTGGCGTGGTTCGGCCCGCTGGCGGCTCCGATCGAACGGATCTTGCGCAGCCTGGTCGGCGCGCAGCCCGGCTATCGCGAAGAGCTGGGCGTCGGAGGCGGAGGTTAGAGCATGGAACTGATCTGTCCCGCTGGCACGCCCGCGGCGCTGCACGATGCCGTCGCAGCAGGTGCCGATTCGATCTATTGCGGTTTCAACGACGAAACCAACGCGCGCAACTTCCCGGGGCTGAACTTCAGCCGCGAGGAAATGCGGGAGTCGATCGCGCACGCGCATCGCTACGGCACCAAGGTGCTGGTTGCGATCAACACCTTCGCCCGCGCCGGAAATGTCGAGCTGTGGCAGCGCGCGGTCGACGATGCGGTCGAAGCCGAGGCCGATGCGCTGATCCTCGCCGACGTCGGCGTGATGGATTACTGCGCCAAGACCCATCCGGAGCAGCGGCTGCACGTTTCGGTGCAGGCGGCGGCCGCCAACCCGGATTCGATCCGGTTCTATGTCGACAGCTTCAACGCCCAGCGTGTGGTGCTGCCGCGCGTGCTCAGCGTGCAGGAAATCGCTGCGATCACCAAAGAGGTGAAGGTCGAGACCGAGGTCTTCATCTTCGGCGGCCTGTGCGTGATGGAGGAGGGGCGTTGCTCGCTGTCGTCCTACGCCACCGGCAAGTCGCCGAACATGGATGGCGTTTGCTCGCCGGCGGCTTCGATCCAGTATCGCGAGCAGAACGGCTCGCTGGTGTCGCGGCTCGGTGAATTCACTATCAACAAATTCGCCAAGGGCGAGGCTGCTGCCTATCCGACGCTGTGCAAGGGCCGCTACCAGACCGACGAAGGCTGCGGCTATCTGTTCGAAGACCCGGCCAGCCTCGATGCCACCACGATGCTGCCGGACCTCCGCGCCGCTGGCGTTGCGGCGCTCAAGATCGAAGGCCGCCAGCGCGGCCGCGCTTATATCGAGCGGGTGGTGAAGACCTTCAAGGACGTGCTTGCCGCGCTCGACGAGGGCCGGCCGCTGCCGGTCGACGCGCTGCGCGGTCTGACCGAAGGCCAGTCCACCACCACCGGCGCCTACAAGAAGACCTGGCGCTAAGGAGCAGGCGCCGACGTCCGTCGGCGCCGAGTGATTTTTCGCGAACCACAGCGAGGCTACTCCCATGCAACTCACGCTTGGACCGGTGCTGTTCAACTGGAAGCCCGAAGAGTGGCGCGACTTCTATTTCCGCATCGCCGACGAAGCGCCGGTCGACACCGTCGTGGTCGGCGAGGTGGTGTGCTCGAAGCGCCAGCCGTTCCTCGAGGAGCATATTCCGGCGGTGGTCGAGCGCCTTGCCGGCGCCGGCAAGAAAGTGCTGATGGGCTCGCTGGTGCTGATGTCGCTGCCGCGCGAGCGCAAGGCGATGGCCGAGCTCGCCGCCGACGACGGCTTCATGATGGAGGTCAACGACCTCTCCTGCCTCGGCATGCTCGGCGACAAGGCCCACGCGATCGGTCCGTTCGTCAACATCTACAACGAAGCGACCGCTGCGTATTTCGCCTCGCGCGGCGCCAGCCGCATCTGCCTGCCGCCGGAGCTGCCGCTGTCGGCGATCCGCAGCATTGCGGGGTCGCTGCCCAACGTGTCGTTCGAGGTGTTCTCGTTCGGCCGCGTGCCGCTGGCGATCTCGGCGCGCTGCTATCACGCCCGGCTCAACAAGCTGGCGAAGGATAATTGCAAGTTCGTCTGCGAGCAGGACCCGGACGGTCTTGCCGTGACCACGCTCGACGACGAGCCGTTTTTGGCGATGAACGGCGTGCAGACGCTGTCCTACACCTGCGCCAGCTTGCTCGGCGACATCGACAAGCTCAAGGATGCCGGCGTCTCCTCGATGCGCCTGTCGCCGCAACAGTGCGACATGGTGGCGGTCGCGAGGCTGTATCGCAACGTCATCGACGGCAAGCTCGCCGTCTCGGAAGGCGCGCAGAAGCTCGATCAGCTCTACCCGCTGAAGAAGTCCAACGGCTTCCTGTTCTCGAAGCCGGGCGCGGCGTTCATCACCGACGGTGGCGACGTGCGGCGGATCGTGCCGGCGGCGTAAGCGCGCATACTATTTGAAGTTCGGCGCCGTCTCCACATCACCAACCGTCATCCTCCGCGTATGCGGAGGATCCAGTACGGCGGTGCGCTGATTCTTGAAGCAAAGCTCTGGATTACTGGATCGCCCGCCTGCGCGGGCGATGACGAGCGAGGGGCGTTTGGTGTGGCACTGCGGACAATCACGCTGCCACGTCATGCGCGGGCTTGATCCGCCTGCGGGGCGAGCCCCTTCGGCGCGGCGAAGGCCCGCGCATCCATCCCGCGCGTGAGCGCGTGTTCAACAACATCAATTGAAGAAGATGGATCGCCGGGTCGAGCCCTACGACATTCACACATCTGCTTTGTCTGTTGCGGGCGGCAGCTTTCTCTGACTCGATATCGGTCGCGGACGAGGAGGAGCAGATGGATGTTGGTTTGGGACGGTTCGGTGACCGGCGCCTGGAAAA
>NZ_QUMK01000051.1 GCF_010907035.1 Rhodopseudomonas sp. BR0M22 | reverse complement strand
GGCACTGTGCTCGGGGCCCCCCACCCCGGCCTCCGCTTCGCTCGGCCGACCCTACCCGCAAGGGGGAGGGGTTTCGCGGCCGCCGCGTGACAAATGCTACCAGCTCGCCGTGGCCTTCATCGTCGGCACGCCATCGGCATTGGCGGTCCACAGGTCGAGGCCGGTTGCGGTCTCGTTGGCGTTGACGCTGAAGTCGGCGCCGTCGAACAGCGGCTGCACGCCGCGATAGCTGAAGGTCTTCGGTACACTGCCTTTGAGCTTGGCGGCGAATTCGACCAGCAGCGCGGCCTGCATCGGGCCGTGCACGATCAGGCCCGGATAGCCCTCGACCTTGGTGACGTAGTCGCGGTCGTAGTGAATGCGGTGGCCGTTGAAGGTCAGCGCCGAATAACGGAACAGCAGCACCGGGTCGGCGAGATGGCTCTCGCGATGCTTGGCCGTCGGCGGCGCAGCCGCGGGTTTGGCTGGCGCTGCGGGAGCGGACGAGGGCGGCGGCACGTCGCGATAGACGATGTCCTGGCGGTCGCGGATCGCCACGCCGCGGAGCGTCGTGATCTCATGATTGACGGTGACGAAGCACAGCGTGCCGGTCGAGCCCTGCTTGATCGTCACGTCGCCGATCGTCGAGGTCCGGGTCACTTCGTCGCCAACCTTGAGCGCATCGAGGAACTGCAGTTCGCCGCCCGCCCACATCCGGCGCGGCAGCGGCACCGGCGGCAGGAAGCCGCCGCGGGTCGGGTGGCCGTCGGGGCCGAGCTGATCCATCGGGTACACCGGCTGGCCGAGGCACCAGTGCGCAGTGAACGGCGCGGCATCGCCGGTCTGCGGCTTGCCGATGTCGAGGAACAGCGTCGCGCGCAGCCCCTTCACGAGTTGCGGAGTGACGAGGTCAGTGGCCTGTTCGCTGCGGCCGATCCATTGCCGCAGATGATCGATGTCGAGCGCGTCGGTCATGTTGGTCCTCGCTTACTTGCGCTTGTCGCCGATGCCCGGCACCGCGCCGTAATGACGATCCTCGCCGACGACGATCGCCGCCGGCGCCGGATAGGTCACCTTGCCGTTCGGGGTGTCGACTTCGATCCGGCGCAGATGCGGATGGTGCGACAAATCTTCCATCGCGTTGACTTCGGCGAACGCGATGTCGGCGGCGGCCAGATGCTCGAGCAGATCGTCCCGGGTCAGCGAGCCGAAGATGTCGGCCACGATCTTGTCGGTGTAGGCGCGGTTCTTGACCCGCTCGACGCCGTTGCACAGGCGGGGATCGTTCGGCAGGTCCGGCTGGCGCAGCACGTCCGAGCACAGCTTCTTCCACTCTCGCTCGCTCTGGATCGAGATCAGGATGTCCTTGCCGTCCTTGGAGGTGAACACGCCGTAGGGCGCGATCGACGGATGGGCGAGGCCGAGACGCTTGGGCGGATTGCCGGCCTCGGCGTTGAGCAGCGGCACGGTCAGCCAGTCGGCCATCACGTCGAACATCGAGATCCGGATGTCAGCACCCTGGCCGGTGCGGCCGCGGCCGATCAGCGCTTCGAGGATAGCCGCATGCGCGGTGGCGCCGGTGGCGACATCGACGATCGACATGCCGACGCGCGAGGCGCTTTCCGGGCCGCCGGTGATCGAGGCGAGACCGCTCTCGGCCTGGATCAGGAGATCATAGGCCTTGCGATGGGCGTAGGGGCCGTCGTCGCCGTAGCCGGAGATCGTGCAGATGATCAGCTTCGGATAGTCCTTGCGCAGCCGCTCGCGGGCAAAGCCGAGCTTGTCCATCGAGCCGGGCTTGAGGTTCTGCAGCAGCACGTCGGCCGAGGCGATCAGCTTCTCCAGCTCGGCGCGGCCCTCTTTGGTCGAGAGGTCGACCACCGCGGATTCCTTGCCGCGGTTGAGCCAGACGAAGTAGCTGCTCTGGCCTTTGGCGGCGGCGTCGTAGCCGCGGGCGAAATCGCCTTCGGGCCGTTCGATCTTGATGACGTGCGCGCCGGCATCGGCGAGCCGCGAGCTGCAATACGGCGCCGCGACCGCCTGTTCGACGGCGATGACGGTCAGTCCTTCGAGCGGAAGCATCAATAGTCCCCACAGTGGTCATTCCGGGGCGCCGCGCAGCGGCGAACCCGGAATCCAGATGTTATCTGCGTGTCAGATTCCGGGTTCGCGCGTTCCGCGCGCCCCGGAATGACAAGCGTGTTGTCCGGCGGCGGGCGCACGCCGTGGGCGGCTGGCAATCAGTACGACCGCGGCATTCCGAGCACGTGCTCGGCGAGATGCGACAGGATCAGGTTGGTCGAGATCGGAGCGACCTGATACAGCCGGGTTTCGCGGAACTTGCGTTCGACGTCGTATTCCTCGGCGAAGCCGAAGCCGCCGTGGGTCTGGATGCAGGCGTTGGCCGCCTCGAACGATGCGTCGGCCGCGAGCATCTTGGCCATGTTGGCCTCGGCGCCGCAATCCATGCCGGCTTCGTACTTGCGGGTGGCTTCCTTCACCATCAGCTCGGCCGCGCGCATGGCGGCGTAGGCCTTGGCGATCGGGAACTGGATGCCCTGGTTCTGGCCGATCGGACGGCCGAACACGGTGCGGTCCTTGGCGTAGGCGCTGGCCTTGGCGATGAACCACTTGGCGTCGCCGACGCACTCCGAGGCGATCAGGATGCGCTCGGCATTCATGCCGGAGAGGATGTAGCGGAAGCCCTTGCCCTCTTCGCCGATCAGGTTCTCCTTCGGCACCTTCATGTCGGTGAAGAACACTTCGGTGGTGGCGTGGTTCATCATGGTGCGGATCGGGCGGATCTCGAGGCCATGGCCGCGCGCCTCGCGCATGTCGACCAGGAACACCGAGAGGCCCTCGGTCTTCTTGGTCACCTGATCCTTCGGCGTGGTGCGCGCCAGCAGGATCATCAGGTCGGAATATTCGGCGCGGCTGGTCCAGATCTTCTGGCCGTTGACGACGTAGTCGCCGTTCGCGTCCTTCTTGGCGAAAGTCTTCAGCGAGGTGGTGTCGGTGCCCGAGGTCGGCTCGGTGACGCCGAACGCCTGCAGGCGGAGTTCACCGCTGGCGATCTTCGGCAGCCATTTGGCCTTCTGCTCGTCGCTGCCGTGCCGCAGCAGGGTGCCCATGGTGTACATCTGGGCGTGACAGCCGCCGCCGTTGCAGCCGGCGCGCTGGATCTCTTCCAGGATCGCCGCCGCGGCCGACAGCTTCAGGCCGGCGCCGCCGTATTCCTCGGGGATCAGCACCGAGAGGTAGCCGGCCTCCGTCAGGGCGTCGACGAACGCCTTCGGATAGGCCATTTCGCGGTCGAGCTTACGCCAGTACTCGCCGGGAAACTGCGCACACAGTTTGGCGACGGCGTCGCGGATGTCGTGGTATTCGTCCTGCTCCGCGGCATGGTGTTTCATCGGCTGCGTCTTCTTTTTGGTTTTGGGGGGAGGGTCATGAGACCCGGACCGGCAAGGACTCGTAGCCCTTGACGAAGCTCGAATACACCCGCTTCGGCTCCCCGACAACTTCAATACGCTCGAAACGCTTGAGCATCTCCTCCCATACGATCCTTAGTTGCAATTCGGCCAGGCGCATCCCCACGCACCGGTGGATACCGAAACCGAACGAGAGGTGAATCTTCGGCCGCTTGCGGTCGATGATGAACTCGTTCGGTCGCTCGATCACCTCGTCGTCGCGGTTGCCGGAAACGTACCACATCACCACGCGGTCGCCCTTTCGGATGGTCTTGCCGCCAAGCTCTGTGTCGACGAGGGCGGTGCGGCGCATGTGCGCCAGCGGCGTCTGCCAGCGGATCACCTCCGGCACCATGGTGTCGATCAGCTTCGGGTCGGCTCGTAGTTTTTCGAATTCGTGCGGGTTCTCGTTCAGCGCCAGCACCGAGCCGGTCATGGTATTGCGGGTGGTGTCGTTGCCGCCGACGATCAGCAGCAGGATGTTGCCGATCAGATTGTCGCGGTCCATCGCGCGGGTGGCGTCGTGATGCGCCATCATCGACAACAGATCATTCCGCGGATCGGAATTCACCCGCTCGTTCCACATTCGGGCGAAATATGCGGCGCAGTCGTTCAGCTCGTCGCGGCGCTGCTGCTCGGATTCGACGACGCCGCTCTTCGGCAGCGCGGTGGCGACATCCGACCAGCGCGTCAGCTTGCGGCGCTCGTCGAACGGAAAATCGAACAGCGTCGCCAGCATCTGCGTCGTCAGCTCGATCGAGACGCGGTCGACGAAGTTGAAGGTCTCGCCCCGCGGCAGGCCGTCGAGCACCTTCTGGGTCCGGCCGCGGATCAGCACGGCGAGTTCGTCCAGATGATCCGGCGTGAACATCGGAGACACCGTCTTGCGCTGCGCCGAGTGCCGCGGCTCGTCCATCGCGATGAAGCTCGGCCAGTCGTAGCCGACCGGCGCGTCGCGGATCGAGATGCCGCCGAGCGTGGAGTCCGACGAGAAGATCTGGTGGCTGGTGTCGACATGCATGATGTCGTTGTACTTGACGACGCTCCAATACGGCTCGATCGGCGCGTTGGTGCAGTAATGCACCGGTTCTTCGGCGCGCAGCCGTTCGAACCACGGCCACAGCGTATCGTCGCGGAAGTGCCGCGGTGCGCCGGGATGGAAGTCCTTCAGCGGCGTCGCATAGGCTTCCTCGCGTGCCGCCCGCAGCCGCGCCGCTTTTCCGGTCTCGATCGTGCCGTGCATCGTCGTCCTCCCTGGCAATGTCATGGACGCGCCGCCGATCGGCGGCGTCGGTCGCGGTCGGATTGTTGGGTCCCGCCATGGTTGGGTCCGGCGGGTTCGGCCGTCCGATCAGATCGTCAACGGACGGCGGCGGCAAGGTGCCTTCGCGGCTCTTAATCCAGCCGTTCGGAAAAAATTGACGTGACGGTAGAAAGGCGGTCGGCCGCCGACTTGCGTCGACAAGCTGTGCGACTTGCTGCGGCGCCCACCTTTGGAGCCTTCTCAGGCTCGCGGCAGCGTGACATGGTGGGTGCAAACAAACATGGCGGTGCTGCCAGGCGCCGCTGAGCGGAGCGAGCCCCCAGCATGATTGCCAACGCGCAGAGCCTGTTCAATTTCGATCTCGGCGAGACCGCCGACGCGATCCGGGAGACCGTTCGCGACTTCGCTGCCAACGAAATTGCGCCGCGCGCCGAGGCCATCGACAAGACCAACACGTTCCCGCGCGACCTGTGGCCGAAGCTCGGCGCGCTCGGTCTGCACGGCATCACCGTCGAGGAAGACTACGGCGGCGCCGGGCTCGGCTATCTCGAGCACTGCATTGCGATGGAGGAAATCTCGCGTGCCTCGGCTTCGGTCGGGCTGTCCTATGGGGCGCATTCCAACCTCTGCATCAATCAGATCCGCCGCAACGGCAACGAGGCGCAGAAACAGAAATATCTGCCGAAGCTGATCAGCGGCGAGCACGTCGGCGCGCTGGCGATGAGCGAGCCCGGCGCCGGCTCCGACGTGGTGTCGATGAAGACCCGTGCCGACAAGAAGGGTGATCGCTTCGTCCTCAACGGCAACAAGATGTGGATCACCAACGGCCCGATCGCCGAAACCCTGGTGGTCTACGCGAAGACCGATCCGAACGCCGGTCCGCGCGGCATGACGGCGTTCCTGATCGAGAAGGGCTTCAAGGGCTTCAGCACTGCGCAGAAGCTCGACAAGCTCGGCATGCGCGGCTCCGACACCTGCGAACTGGTGTTCGAGGAATGCGAAGTGCCGGAGGAGAACGTGCTCGGCGAGATCGGCCGCGGCGTCAACGTGCTGATGAGCGGGCTCGACTACGAGCGCGCGGTGCTGGCCGCCGGCCCGCTCGGCATCATGCAGGCCTGCATGGACGTGGTGCTGCCCTATGTGCACGAGCGCAAGCAGTTCGGCGAGCCGATCGGCAACTTCCAGCTGGTGCAGGGCAAGGTCGCCGATATGTATGTGACGATGAATGCCTCGCGCGCCTACGTGTATGCGGTGGCGAAGGCCTGCGACCGCGGTGAGACGACCCGCGAGGACGCCGCCGGTGCCATCCTGTACGCTGCCGAACGTGCCACCCAATGCGCGCTCGACGCCATCCAGTTGCTCGGCGGCAACGGCTACATCAACGATTATCCGACCGGCCGCCTGCTGCGTGACGCCAAGCTCTATGAGATCGGCGCCGGCACCAGCGAGATCCGCCGCATGCTGATCGGCCGCGAGCTGTTCACCAAGACGGCGTGAGGCGTCACGCGTTGCAAGGGTGCCATCTTGGCGCCCTTGCTTTGACACCTGTAATCCCTATGGCTCCGCCCCTCGCTTGAAATCGGAGGGACAAAATGGACGCCAAGGAGGTCTCCGCGCACTGGGAGAGCAACGCCGAGACGTGGACGATGCTCTCGCGAGCCGGCCATGACCGATATCGCGATGCGCTGAATACGCCGGCTTTCCTCGCGATGTTGCCGCCGGTCGCTGGTCTGAAAGGGCTGGACCTCGGCTGCGGTGAAGGCACCAACACGCGCGCCGTCGCGCGGCTCGGCGCCTCGATGACGGGCCTCGACATCGCTCCGACCTTCCTGCGCCATGCTCGTGACTCCGAACGATGTGATCCTCTCGGCATCGACTACGTGCTGGGAGACGGCCTCACATTGCCGTTCGCAAACGGCAGTTTCGATTTCGTGACGGCCTTCATGTCGATGATGGACATGGTCGACCAGGCGGCTGTGCTTCGGGAAGTTGCGCGAATCCTGAAGCCGGGCGGGTTCCTGCAGTTTTCCATCCTTCATCCCTGCTTCGTTCCGCCGACACGCCGCAACATCCGCGATGCGCAGGGCGCTCCGGTGGCCGTCGAAGTGGCCGATTACTTCGACGAGAGCGACGGCCGTGTCGAACGGTGGTTGTTTTCCAGTGTTTCGCCCGAGCAGCAGGCCGCGCTGACGCCGTTTGCGGTGCCGCGCTTTCACCGCACGTTGTCGACCTGGGTCGCGATGATCGTCGGGGCAGGGCTGGTGATCGAGGCGTTCGGTGAGCCGATGGCGTCGGAGGAGGTCGCCGCGGCCGAGCCGATCGTGGCCGACACCCGCGTCGCGCCGATCTTTCTGCATGTCCGAGCGAGGCTTCCGAAGGCACCTTAGCGCGTCAGCCGGTTCACCTTGGCGACGTAGCTTCGGACGTCGGTGAGGACTTGCGGTAGCACGGCCTTGACTTCCGGCACCGTCATCCCCGGCCTGATCGCCGGGTGGTACAGGATGTTCAACAGGTACTGATCGTAGACGTCGAAATAGCCCTTCTGCACGTCGTCGTTGAACATCGTCCACGGCACCTTGTCGGTGTCGTTGATCGGGCCGAGCGATTGCAGCAGTTCCTCGTAGGCGCAGTCGCGGAACACGAAGTCGCCGTTGTCGATGGTGAGGATGACGTCCGAGCGCTCGATCTCGTACCGGTCGTTCTTGCGGAAGCCAGACAGGCACTGCGGATCGAGGCTGTCGCGGATCTCGCGGGCGCGCTCTTCGCCGTAGAACGTCGCAATGGTCTTGCCGAGATTGCGGTCGCGGACGAGGTGAACGGTAACGTTGGCCTCGTCGGGGTCGTCGGTCATCGCGATGTCGAGATGTTCGACCCGGCCTGCGATGTCCCTCACGATCCGCGCGAGTTCGGCGCGGCGGTGGGCTTGGCCGTCGCCCTCGGCATAGACCCGCACAGGGGCTTCGTACTTGCGGATGCGGTCGACCCGTCCCGCCATGTGGAATTCGGCGCCGAACGCAGTGCGGAAGAAGCCGTCGATGATTTGCTCGTCGGTGAAGTCGGTCTTCTCACTGCGCTGATGGCCGGAGAAGTCGGTCGCCTCGGCGGCGTCGGCCGGCGCCGCGGTGAGTTGGGCAATTGTGGCGACTACGACGTTCGCGGCGAGGGCCGCCGCGAACGCAAGTCGGAGATGCCGGGCATCGTATCGCATTGCGAAAGGCTGCCGCATTCCGGTCCGCGGCACAACCGGCAATTCAGCAGAGGCCGACTGTGCACGCGAATAATCGCCCGGATGCGTCAGTTCTTCACAACCACCACGGTGCCGACGCGGACCCGGTCGTACAGGTCCTTGACGTCGTCATTGGTCATGCGGAAGCAACCCGACGACACCGCCTGGCCGATCGTCTCCGGCTCGTTGGAGCCGTGAATCCGGTACAGCGTCGAGCCGAGATACATCGCCCGGGCGCCGAGCGGATTGTCCTCGCCGCCGGCCATATAGCGCGGCAGGTCGGGGCGGCGGCGCAGCATCTGGGCCGGCGGCGTCCAGCCCGGCCATTCCTTCTTGGCGGTGATGCGGTGGGTGCCCGACCAGCGGAAGCCGTCGCGGCCGACGCCAATGCCGTAGCGCAGCGCGGTGCCGTCGCCCTGGACCAGATATAACCGTCGCTCCCGGGTGCTGATCACGATGGTTCCGGGGGCGTAGTTGCCCTGGAACATCACGGTCTCGCGCGGGATCGGGTTGGCGCTGGGACCGGAGCGGTAGAACGGTCCGAAGCCCATCACCTCGCGCAGATCCATTTCCTGCGCCGAAGCTGTCATCGGTGCAGCGGTGGCGATCGAGAGCAGCGCAAGTGCGCTGGCGGCTAGTCGACGAACCATTCCGAACCTCGCAATCTTCGTTTCGCTCAGAACTGGCCACAATCGCGCCGATTGCGCAAGCCGGTGACGGTACGCCGCAGCACGCCGCGCGCCCGCCGCAGTCCTGCCGCGCGTCGTTCCCCTTTGACGAAGCGATGGAACAATGATTGATCGGGCGCAGAAATTGCAAATCGGGAGCGAAATGATGAATGGTGCCGAGAGTCTGGTGCGGACGCTGGTCAAGGGCGGCGTCGATGTGTGTTTCACCAATCCCGGCACGTCGGAAATGCACTTCGTCGCCGCGCTCGACCGGGTCGAAGGGATGCGCTGCGTGCTCGGCCTGTTCGAGGGCGTGGTCACCGGCGCGGCGGATGGTTACTACCGGATGAAGGGCAGCCCAGCCTCGACGCTGCTGCATCTCGGCCCCGGTCTCGCCAACGGCCTCGCCAATCTGCATAACGCCAAGAAGGCGGCCTCCGGCATCGTCAACATCGTCGGCCAGCACGCCACCTACCACATCGATTACAACGCGCCGCTGACCTCGGACATCGAGGGGCTGGCGCGGCCGATGTCGGCCTGGGTCCGCACCTCGCCGGACGCCAAGTCGGTGGCGCGCGACGGCGCCGCCGCGATCGCCGCGGCCAAGAGTTCGCCGGCGCAGATTGCCACCCTGATCCTGCCGGCCGACACCGCCTGGAACGAGGCCGACGGCGTCGCCGACGTGCCGGCCGACAGCCAGCGCCCGAGCTATTCGCCGCAAGCGGTCGAGGCCGCCGCCAAAGTGTTGCGTTCCGGCGAGCCGACGCTGCTGCTGCTCTCCGGCAATGCGCTCACCGAACAGGGCCTGGCGCTGGCGCAGCGGATCGCCGGCAAGACCGGCTGCAAGGTGATGGGCCAAACCTACAACGCCCGCATGGCGCGCGGGCAGGGGCGCTACTGGATCGAGCGGATTCCTTA
Organism: Rhodopseudomonas sp. BR0M22; assembly: GCF_010907035.1. Classification (GTDB taxonomy): domain Bacteria; phylum Pseudomonadota; class Alphaproteobacteria; order Rhizobiales; family Xanthobacteraceae; genus Rhodopseudomonas. The sequence goes on along the minus strand of NZ_QUMK01000051.1, from coordinate 32,029 downwards.
CGTCGTCGATGCCGCGCTGCCGATCCTGAAGCAGTTCCGCCACATCGTGCTCGTCGAGGCGATGGATCCGGTGGCGTTCTTCGCCTATCCGGACAAGCCGAGCCTGCTCAAGCCCGAAGGCTGCGAGGCGCATCGCGTTACCGAGATCGGCGACAATTCGGTCGCGGCGCTGGAAGCGCTGGCCGGCGCGCTCGGCGCCAAGGCGAGCGACGCGGCGCCGCAGAAGCTGGTGGAGATCGCCAAGCCGACCGGCGCGCTGACGCTGGACAACATCGCCCAGGCGATCGCGATGGCGATCCCGGAGAACGGCATCGTGATCGACGAATCGATCACCACCGGCCGCGGCTTCTTCCCGCCGACGGCTGCTGCCGCGCCGCACGACTGGCTGCAAAATCTCGGCGGCTCGATCGGCTTTTCGCCGCCGGTCGCGGTTGGTGCCGCGGTGGCGTGCCCGGACCGCAAGGTGATCTGCATGGTCGGCGACGGCAGCGCGATGTACACCGTACAGGCGCTGTGGACGCAGGCGCGCGAAAATCTCGACGTCACCACCGTGGTGTTCGCCAATCGCAAATATCAGATCCTGCGCGGCGAGTTCGACGGCGTCGGCGCCGGCAAGCCCGGCCAGCGCGCCGAGGACATGCTGACGCTGGATCGGCCTGACCTCGATTGGGTGGCGCTGGCCAAGGGCATGGGCGTGCCGGCCAAGAACGTGTCGACCGCCGACGAGCTGAACGCGGCGCTCGCCGCCGGCCTCGCCAGCGGCGGACCGAACCTGATCGCGGTGCAGATGTAACCGTTGCGGGCGGCGATGCCGCCCGCCGCATTCGCGTTTCGGGCAGTTGTCGAACAGGTGGCCGGCGGCGTAGCCTGCCCCTCGCGGTCGGGCATGTCCGCGGGTGGAGCAGGCATGAAGCGCTATCTGATCTTTGCGGCGATCGGTCCGTTCATCGGCGGTCTATTGCTGTTGTTCGCGTCGACCTATCAGTCGGGCTATTGGGCACACACCAACCTGACCGAGGTGCAGAAGTTCTTCGTCGTGTTGTTCAGGTCGCTGCAATACAGCTATCTGTTCGGCCTGCTGCCAGCGCTGATGATGGCGGCGATCGACGAGATCGTCTGCCACATCCGCCGGATCGGTCCGGTCGGCCGGGTGGTGATCGTCGGCGCCATCGGTTTCCTCGCCACCGCCTTCATGTACGGCAACCGTGGCGGCGACGCCGGCGTGCTGCAGTTCGTGCTGTACGGCCTCGTCGGCTTGGTGCCCGCGACGCTGTCGTCCTGGCTGGCATACAAATACTGCGCCCCCGTCGCTCCCGAGACCAAGCAGGCCTCGGCGTAAAAGCATAGCCGCGAGCCGTCCAATCTGAGCTGACGCCCGTGGCGCTTAGGATGGGGTGAGCGCCGGCAAAACCGATCCGGCTCATCGCCAGGCCAGCGATGAGCGTTTTCTGCCGAACTGACTGACCGGCGGCGGAGGAGATAACGACGGCTGGTCTGCGCCGCAGCGAGTACTCCGCCGCCCAGCGCTCAGCGTGCCGCCGCCGCTTCGCCCCAGCCGCTCAGTCCTTCGATCGCGTTGTCCTGCAGTGCGCTTTCCAGCTTGGCCTTCAGCTCGGCATGGCGTGCCCGCGCCGCGGCGGCGTGGTCGGACGTCATGCCGTTGTCGCGGGCGTGGACCAGCGGGCTGAGCAGCAGAAAGTCCTCGGTTTCCTTCTGCGTCAGGCCGGCGATCACCGTGGCGCCGCGGGCGTCCTTGGTCAGCGCTCGGATCTGTTCCAGCCAGTGCCGCAGCGAGCTCTGCTGCTCGAGCAACGCGTTGATCTTCTGATCGATGGTATGAGGCATGGACCGCTCCCTTCCCGACGATGGACAGATGCCATCTATCATCGTCGCTAAACGAGCGTGCAGTGCGGCCGCATTGTGCCAGATCAATTGGTGCGGTGCAGTGGTATGCGGCGTTGCGGCGCGGACGATGGTAGTCAGCTACGCAGATGAATAAGTCGGCGCGTGAACAATCGCCCGAGTGATCTTTCAATCAGATACCATCGACGGTCCAAGAACGAGCGGCGTTCCATGTAATCAATCTTCTGACTTTACAAAACGGTCATGTTCGTTTCCGATCTTGCTATCGATCATTTCTGCAATCTCGAGGCACGCCATCCCAAGGATGCGGACCGTCGTCGTCAGATCAAGAGCAATAGCCTGCTCCCGAGCGCCATCGACGGACCTTCGAAGCTGATTCAATTGATCAACGGTAGCCATTTTTAATCTCGGGGACTGTGGTGGCTCATGACGATTTGAAATACGAGCAGCCCGCCAATAGTCTTGGAATCGAGCTTGCCGCGCCGGCAGCAGGGTATTTTGCCTCACCGCGAGAGAGCCTCGAATTGGTTCGGGCGTTCTGCAAAATTTCATCGCCGCTCGAACGCCGCCGGGTGATCGAGTTCGCGCTAAGCATCCTGTCATGCCAGAAGTAAGTGCTCGGCAGGATTTGACCGCAGCTGCTCGGAATGCGCCACATGCCGGCGCTGCGGGCCACGACGCTTCAACACGCCGGCTTCGCCGATCATTGTTTGAACGGTCGACAGGGCGCTTTCGCTGATGTCGATCAGTGTCGCGATCGTCCAGGCGTTCTCCACCAGTGCCGGGACGCCGAGAGGTTTCAAGGCGAAACCCGCCTGCTGAAAGCGTGGCAGCCACCACATCTCGATAACCGCGCTGACTTGCGAGATCCCTTCATCCAGGCCGAACTCCTGAACGGCAGCCATCAGGCGAAGGTTCAAATCGCTGTCCCGCCGCTCGGGAACAATGAAATACCGCGACCACTCCCAAATATCCGGCGCCGATGGGCAGCCGCCGACGGTCGCGAGGTGAGGGAATACTTCGCCGATCATGGTGGGCTTCGTGGTGGGGTAGAGGCGGTGCCCTCCGATGACTCTCCCTTCGTCCATGGCCAGCAAATAGATCGTATCGTCGTCGTCATATTGATCGATTTCGCGGCCGTCCGGTCGCGCGAGTGTTTTCCACCCGCGCTCTTCGACGAAGATCTCGTGTCGGATCTGGAAGTGTTGCTCGATAGCGTCCTGGTATAGATGGCGGTTGCTCGCCGAAATTACATGAATCATTTCCACCTCCCCTGGATGAGCGAAGTGGAATGTCGAACAACAATCGCAGTATCGATATTGGGAAAAATCCCAGTGTCGTTCGCGCTAGGGAACGATCAAATTCTGACGAATGGCGATGGCGACGGCGTGGGTTTTGTTCGCGGCGCCCAGCTTTCGTCCGGCCGTGGAGATGTGCTCTTCGGCGGTGCGTTGCGCAATGCTCAGGATTTCGCCGATCTCCCACGCAGACTTCCCTCGCGCGGTCCAGATCAGCGCTTCACGTTCCCGATGCGTCAGTCTTGGCCCTGGCGGCGCCGGCGCGGCCAGAGTCCGAATGCGATCAAAGGCGTACATCGCCATCAGATGCAGCAAAGGCTTTGTGCGGGAGTTGAGCTCGATATTCGATCCGCCGAATGAGATGGCGGCTTCGTAGCCGGCAAGGCCGTGGATCGGGACGATGAAGCCGCGGACCATCCTGAAGTCGGCCGCGCGGTCCATGACCTCCGCAGCCCGCCGATCGTCTTCGCGATGATACGGCGCTTCCGACCATTCGAAGGGATTGATCGTCTGTCGCAGATGTCTGACGACTGGGTCGAAGCGGTCATAATTCCTTTGCGTGTAGAGTCTGAACCACTCGTCCGGCCAGCGCTTCGCCATCACCATCTGCGAGAACCGCTGATGGTGGTTGGGGAGAGCTGTGATGATAATGGTCTCGAAGCCGAAGGCGCCGAATCCGGATTCAATCGCCTGGAATGCTTCTGTGAGTGTCGTGAGGCCAGAGAGGCCTTCAATGAAGTCCAAGGCGTCGCGCCCATAATCGCCGCTGATCATGGTATTCCTGCACTGGACAGCTGCTCGAGGAATGGTTTGATGAGTTGCAGCGTACCATGGTGCTCACGAGGTGGGAAGCGACGGCGTCACAGCGCGTGCAGAAGCGTTCCAGGCCAATGAGCGCGGTGCACAAATGTGAGTTTGTTTGACCGACGTAGTTATCTAAATACCAGTTCGCCGGTCGGATGAGAATACCACTGGTGTCTCCTCGACCGTTTGCGGACCACGGGGCGCGCGGCTCGGCCGGAGTCGGTATTTACGCTATTTGTCCGCTACGTCGCGACGCTCAGAGCGAATCTATTTTTGATGGACGCGCGGCCGTGCCTCGGAGTCTCAAACAGGTACAACCTCATCGAGAGGGCGCGAAGCGCCGTCTCGAACCATGCGCTGCACCGCTCCGAGATCATCTCGCCTTCAATGATCGTCGCGGGCTGGTTCAGTCCCTGAACACAACGGTCTTGACGCCGTTGGGAATGACGCGGCCTTCGGTGTGCCAGAATACGGCGCGTCCCAGCACGCGGCGCTCGATGTCGCGGCCCTTGCGGACCAGATCGTCGGGCCGGTCCTGGTGGGAAATGCGCTCGACGTCCTGTTCGATGATCGGTCCTTCGTCGAGATCCGCGGTGACATAGTGCGCGGTCGCGCCGATCAGTTTGACGCCGCGGCTGTGTGCCTGGTGATACGGGCGCGCGCCCTTGAAGCCCGGCAGGAACGAATGATGGATGTTGATGCAGCGTCCGGCCAGCTTGGTGGAGAGGTCGTTCGAGAGGATCTGCATGTAGCGCGCCAGGATCACCAGATCGACGTTGCGCTCCTGGATGATCTTCCAGACCTCGGCCTCCTGCTGCGCCTTGGTCTGCGCCGTCACCGGTAGATAGTCGAACGCGATGCCGGTCAGGTCGTGGTGCAGATAGGTCTCGCGCGGGTGGTTGGAGACGATGCCGGCGAGATCGATCGCCAGCTCGCCGATCCGCCAGCGATACAACAGATCCGCCAGACAATGATCGGAGCGCGAGGTCATGATCAGGACGCGCATCTTTTGCGAACGTGCGCGCAGCGTCCAGCGCATCTGTAGCTCGTTCGCCAGCGGCGCGAACGCCTGTTCGAACGGCTCGATCGCGCCGTCCATGAAGTTGAAGCGGATGCGGGCGAAAAACTGATTGCTTTCGATGTCGTCGTATTGATGCGCTTCCTGGATGTTGCCGCCGTTTTCGAACAGGAGGCGCGCCACGGCCGCGACGATGCCGGGCCGGTTCGGGCAGGACGAGGTGAGGATGTAGCTGTCGTTGGACATGAGGAGAATCGGGCTCAGCGGGAGGGAGAGGTGGAGGCTCGCGGGGGCTGCGCATCCCAGCGGCAGCCGAATTCCGCAGCGCTGTCCCAGAAGCATTCGAGGAAGCTACCGGCGAGGCTACGGAACACGCTGAGTTCGAAGACCTGCTCGCCGTCGAGCCCGTCGGGACAGCGCCACAGCGTGACTCCGACATGGGCGGCGACCGTGGTGGCGGCGTCGCCGACCTTGAACGCGGCAGGATCGAGATCGATTGGAACGAGCTTGGCGAGGGTCGCCCCGACCGCGCGTCCGCCGACTCGAAAGATCGCGTGACCGCCGCTCTGATCCGATACCGACGCTAGCCCGGCGACGTCGGCCTTGAGCGAGCGGACGAATGACGGCCCTCCGTCCGGGGCGATCACCAGCCAGGTTTCGGGTCCGACGCCGACGAAGGACACCGATTGGGTGCGGCCGACCGCCGGCCGCTGCGGCAGATCGACGTGGAATCGGGCGGCGACGCGGGCACGCAGCGCGGCGTGCTGACCGCGGCGAGTCTGCAAGGTCGCCAGCGTGAGATTCTGGCGTTCGGTTATGACGACGCCGTCGCCCGAGGCCGATCGGGGCGGCACGAACGATGCCGAAGCCGGCTGCGCGGCGAGCTCATCCATGAAGCCGTTCTCCTTCCGGATCGAAGAAGACAGGAGCGACGATCTCGACCTCGGTGTCGCCGCGGCGCAGCGGGTCGTAGGCGCGCACGCGCTGGCCGATCCGCTGTGGGCCGTGTCTCAAAAAGCCCAGTCCGATCCAGTGGCCGCACATCGGCGAGAACGCCACCGACGTGACGTAGCCCTCGTCGTTCGCCATCGTCGGTGCCGCGCCGATCCCGAGGAAATGCGCGCCTGCGCGCAGCCGCTGCGAGCGATCGACTGGAACAATGCCGACCAGGGCGGGGCGGTCGGCGGCGATCAGCCCGGGTCGCTCCGCCAGCACGCGGCCGATGAAGTCCTTCTTCCGCGACATCATCCGTCCCAGCCCGAGATCGGCGGCGGTGGTGGTACCGTTGAGTTCGTTGCCGGCGACGTGCCCTTTCTCGATCCGCATCACGCCGAGGGCCTCCGTGCCGTAGGGCACCGCGCCGAAGGCGGCGCCGGCCTGCATCAGAGCCCGGATTGCGGCATCGCCGAACTGCGCCGGGACGGCAAATTCGTAGGCGAGTTCGCCGGAGAACGACACCCTGTAGATCCGCGCGGTAACTCCGCACCAGACGAATTCGGCGCAACCGAGATACGGCAGCGCGGCGTCGGACAGGTCGATCGAGCCGCCGAGCAGCCGCTCGAGAAGGTCGCGCGAGCGCGGGCCGGCGACGGCGTATTGCGCCCATTGTTCGGTGACCGAGACGAGCTGGACGTCGAGCTGCGGCCACAGCACCTGGCGGGCGTGCTCGAGATGCTGCATCACCGCACCGGCGTTGGCGGTGGTCGTCGACATCATGAAATGATCGTCGGCGAACCGTGCACAGGTACCGTCGTCGAAAGCGATGCCGTCCTCGCGCAGCATCAAGCCGTAGCGCACCTTGCCGACCGGCAGGGTTGAGAACGTGTTGGCGTAGATCCGGTCGAGAAAAATACCGGCGTCGCTGCCCTGGACGTCGATCTTGCCGAGCGTCGAGACATCGCAGACACCAACATTATCGCGCGCAGCCCGAACCTCCCGCCCAACAATCTGCAGCCAGTCGGTTTCGCCGGCTCGCGCGAACCATTGAGCGCGCAGCCACTGTCCGGCCTCGACGAAGCTCGCGCCCTGCTGCTCGGCCCAATGGTGGCCGGCGGTGCGGCGCGTCGGTCGAAACCGCTGGCCGCGGTGATGGCCTGCGAAGGCGGCGATCGCGACCGGCACATGAGGCGGCCGGAACATCGTGGTTCCGACCTGCGCCATCGAGCGGCCCGTCAGTCGGGCCATGATCGCCTGACCATTGACGTTGGAGGTCTTGCCTTGGTCGGTGGCCATGCCGAGCGTCGTGTAGCGCTTCAGCAGCTCGACTGACTTGAAGCCTTCCCGCGCCGCCAATGCGACGTCGTCGCTGGTAACGTCGTTCTGCAGATCGACGAACGCCTTGGATCGCGACGAGGCGACATGCCAGATCGGTGTGATGCCGGTGGGCTCGGCATCGGTCACAGGAACATCGACAGACGACGGCGTGAAGCCTGCCGCCTCGGCCGCAGCGGCACCCGCCGCCGCGCCGTCGCGGAGCGCGTCGCTCAGACCGAAGCGTCCGGCGGCGGCACCGACCGCCGCCATCCCAGGCGGCAACGTGCCGGGCACGAAGCTCGCCAGTGCATCGGACCATTCCGGGCGGCTGCCGAGATGCGTCGTCAGCCCGAGATTGGCGCTCCATCCGCCGGAGACTGCAAGCAGGTCGATCGCGTGCCGGCTGATCCGTCCCGCAACGTCCCGAACCGTGATGCCGTCGAGACGGAGCCGGCCGCTGGTGTCGATCACTTCGGCTCCCGGCATCACCGGAATCTGCGCCTCCTGCGCCCTGGCGATCAGCTGCGGCGAAATTTCCTTCCGACTGTCGACGATCGCGGCGACGTCGACGCCGGCACGCACCAGGTCGAACGCCGTTGTCCATGCGTCGTCGTTGCAGGTGAATACTGCGCAGCGGCGGCCGGGCGCGACCGCGAACCGGTTGAGATAGGTCCGCACTGCGGACGCGACCATCACGCCGGGGCGGTCGTTGCCGCCGAACACGATCGGTCGCTCGAGCGCTCCGCCGGCCAGCACGCTGCGGCGGGCGACGATTTTCCAGTAACGCTGCCGCGGCTGATGCGGCGCCGGCACAGCAAGATGGTCGCCGACGCGTTCCAGGGCGCCATAGGTGCCGCCGTCATAGACGCCGAACACCGTGGTCCGGCGCAGCATTCGCACGGTCGGCAATGCTCGCAATTCGGCGGCCACGTTCGCGGCCCACTGTGCGCCGCTGCGGCCCGCGATGTCGCGGACGTCGCCGTTCAAGCGTCCGCCGATCGCAAAGTCGTCGTCGCAGAGAATGACGCGCACGCCCGCGCGCCCGGCGGCCAGTGCCGCCATCAGTCCTGCCGCGCCACCGCCGATCACCAGCAGGTCGCAGAAGGCGTGGCATTTGTCGTAGCCGTCCGGATCAGCCTGGCCGCTGGCGCGGCCGAGGCCGGCGGCACGACGGATCGCCGGCTCGTAGATTTTCTCCCAGAACGAGGCCGGCCACATGAAGGTCTTGTAGTAGAACCCGGCGGCGAGCAGCGGCGACAGCAGCGAATTCACCGAAGTCACATCGAATGCCAGCGACGGCCAGCGGTTCTGGCTGTGCGCCTTCAACCCGTCGAACAATTCGACCGTCGTCGCTCTGGTGTTGGGCTCCCGCCGCGCGTCCTCGCGCAATTCGACCAATGCGTTCGGTTCTTCGGCCCCGGCGGTGAAGATCCCGCGCGGCCGGTGATATTTGAACGACCGGCCGACCAGCGTGACGCGGTTCGCGAGCAGCGCCGAGGCCAGCGTGTCGCCCGCAAAGCCCTGGTAGGTCGTTCCGTCGAACGCGAACGACATCGGCTGCGAGCGATCGATCAGGCCGCCAGCCGCCAGCCGCGCTGCTGCTACCTCATGCGCCGCGCCGCTCATGCTGGGTCACTCGCGAATGCGCTACCGAGCATAGCATGAGTGCGGGTGTCGCGCGTGACGCGCAGCCAGCCGCGGCAACCGTAGGCATGGTACCAGAGTTCCTGATGCGGTCCTGCCGGGTTGTCGCGCAGATAGACCGAGTCGTGGAAGCGCTGCGCCGCATCGGCTGCGGAGGGATCTGGGCGCGGCACCGGGTCGCCGAAGTACACGAACTCGCCGAGGTCGCGCTCGCCGCAATAGGGACAGTTGATCCGCATGGTTGCTTCTCAATGCAAATTGGGTTGGGCGCCACGGCCCTTTTCGTCGATCAGGTGCCCGGCCGCGAAACGATCGAGGCGGAGTTCGGTCGCGACCGGGTGGCTCGAGCCATTGGCGATCAGATGTGCGAAGCAAAGGCCCGAGGCGGGCGTCGCCTTGAACCCGCCGTAGCACCAGCCGGCGTTGAGGTAGACGCCTTCGATCGGAGCGCGGTCGATGATCGGCGAGCCGTCCATCGACATGTCGAGCAGCCCCGCCCAGTTGCGCAGGATGCGCACTCGGCCGATCGACGGCATCAGCGCCATGCCTCCTTCGCAAACGTCTTCGATCACCGGCAGATTGCCGCGCTGGGCGTAGGAGTTGTAGCCGTCGATGTCGCCGCCGAACACCAGGCCGCCTTTGTCGGACTGGCTGATGTAGAAGTGCCCGGCGCCGAAAGTAACGACGCCCGGAATCAGCGGCTTAATACCCTCGGAGACGAATGCCTGGATCAGGTGGCTTTCGATCGGGAGCCTCAGCCCGAGCATTTTGGCGACGCGCGAGGAGCTGCCCGCCACCGCCAGGCCGACCGAGCCGCAGCCGATCCGCCCGCGGCTGGTCTCGACCCCGACGACGCGGTCGCCGTCGCGGACGAAGCCGGTGACCTCGCAATTCTGGACGATGTCGACGCCGAGCTCGCTGGCGCCGCGCGCATAGCCCCACACCACGGCATCGTGCCGCGCGGTGCCGCCGCGGCGCTGCAGCAGGCCGCCCTTGATCGGAAACCTGGCGTTGTCGAAGTCGAGCAGCGGCAGCATTCGCCGCACGTCGTCCGCGTCGAGCAGTTCGGCGTCCGCGCCCGACAGCAGCATCGCGTTGCCGCGCCGGGCGAAGGCGTCGCGCTGCGCGTCCGAATGAAACAGATTCAGCACGCCGCGCTGGCTGACCATCGTATTGTAATTGAGCTGCTGCTCCAGGCTTTCCCAGAGTTGCATCGACAGTTCGTAGAACGGCTGATTGCCCGGCAGCAGATAGTTGGAGCGGATGATGGTGGTGTTGCGGCCGGCGTTGCCGGAGCCGATCCAGCCCTTCTCCAGCACGGCGACGTTACGGATGCCGAAGCGCTCGGCGAGATAATACGCGGTGGCGAGGCCGTGACCGCCGCCGCCGACGATGATCACGTCGTAGTGCGGGCGCGGCGCGGCATCGCGCCAGACCGGTTGCCAGCCGCGATGGCTGCGGAAGGCTTCGCGGGCGAGGGCGAAAAGCGAGTAGCGCATCGGGACCGCCGTTTCGTGCAACTTGTCGCGTGGAGCATCCGCTGCTATCCATCCCAGCGGATGGCAAGAAACGACCAAAAATTGACCGTGAGCGACAAAACGCAACGGCCGCTGCGCGTCGGGTTTCTGCTCGTCCCTGGTTTTGCGCTGATGTCCTACGCGTCCGCGATCGAGCCGCTGCGCGCCGCCAACGCGCTGGCCGGCCGGACGCTGTATCGCTGGCGCCACCTCGCCCTGCAGGGCTCCGGTGTGACGGCGTCGAACGGCGTCCGCATCGAAGCCGACGTGACCGCTTCCGAGGCCGGGCGACTCGACATGATCGTGGTGTGCGCCGGCGGCAATCCGCAGAGCTTCCAGCATGCGCCGACACTGGCATTCCTGCGCAAGGCTGCGCGTCACGGCGTGCGGCTCGGCGGCGTCTCGGCCGGCCCGTTTCTGCTCGCCCAGGCAGGTCTGCTCGACGGCTATCGCTGCACCGTGCATTGGGAGCACATCCCGGCTTTCGCCGAGACGTTTCCATTTCTTCGGCTCAGCCATTCGCTGTTTGAGATCGATCGCGACCGCTTCACTTGCGCTGGCGGCATCGCGGCGCTCGACATGATGCACGCGCTGATCCGGCTCGATCACGGATCCGCACTTGCGGCCGCCGTCAGCGACTGGTTCCTGCAGACCGACGTCCGGCGCGGCGAGGCGGCGCAGCGGCTTTCACTGACCGACCGGTTCGGCGTCCACCACCCGAAGCTGATCGAAACGATGGCGTACATGGAGCGCAATATCGAAGCCCCGCTCAGCCGCGCGAAACTGGCGCAGATCGCCGGGATGTCGCTGCGGCAGCTCGAGCGGCTGTACAGGAACGAACTGCGGACGACGATCCTGCGGCACTATGCGCGATTGCGCCTCGAGCAGGCCCGCCGGCTGCTGCGGCAAACCTCGTTGTCGATCGGGGAGATCGCGGTGGCGACCGGATTTGCCAGCGCGTCGACCTTTACGCGGCATTATCGCCGGCAGTTCGGATTGCCGCCGCGACACGAGCGTGTGCAGTTCTCCGGCGGTTCGCCGCCGTCGCGCGATGAGGGCGAGACGTAACGGGGGTACGGCCGGCGCGGCGCACGCCTCAATCGTTCTCGCGGACGTAGCAGATGATCGACAGAAAGCGGATCGGCAGCGTCACCATCTGCTCGGGCCCGTGCGGGGCGTCTGCATCGAAGAACAGGCTGTCGCCGGGCAGCATCGTGTAGCGCTTCTCCGCGTGCCGGTACACCACCGAGCCTTCGAGCATATAGAGAAACTCCATGCCGGGATGCTGGAACAGCGGGAAGACGTCCGACTCGCTGGTCAGCGTAATCATGTAGGGCTCGACGACCAGACGCGAGTTCTGGTCGCCGTTGTAGCCGAGCAAGTGATACTGGTGGCCACTGCGGGTGCCGCGCCGCTCGATCGCCAGGCCTTCCCCCGCCTTGACGAAGCTGACCGAGCGCCGCTCTTCGTATCGGCGGAAGAACGAGCTGACCGGAACGCTGAGCGCGCGCGCCAGCGCCTGCAACGTCGTCAGCGACGGTGACGTCATGCCGTTTTCGATCTTGGACAGCATGCCGAGCGAGATCCCGGCGGCTTCGGCGAGCTCCGAGATGTTGATGCCGAGCTGATTGCGGAAGTTGCGCACCTCGCGGCCGATCGCGACTTCCAGAATGTTATCGCGAGTTTGGTCGAGCGCGTGCGGGTCGGGGCTGTTGAGCACCTTGGCGGAGAGCAGCGGCGCTTTGATGCCGTCCGAGCGTTTCCAGTTGGCGACGTCGGTCGCCTCGCGCTTGGCTGCCGCCTTCGACGCCGGCTTCTTGGGGGATGACTTGATCGGTGACTTGGCCATGCTGTCGACTCCGCTGGGGACGAACTTCCGACATCCGTCACGCTGTCGTGCACCCGGCGGAATCCGAAGACGACGATAGCACGGCGCCGCGCCCGGACGAACCGATACCGCCGTCACGCGGCGCGAGTTTCATATAAGGAAATTTTGTTTATTGGTATTGAAATCGGCTGCGAGGCCTGTTAGGACTCCTTCGCATCGTCACCATGGCGTGCGGCGGGAGTGGGCTTCGATGTGCGGGATTGTCGGTCTTTTCATCAAGGACAAGGCGCTCGAGCCGCAGCTCGGCGAACTGCTCGCCGAGATGTTGTCGACGATGTGCGACCGCGGCCCGGACAGTGCAGGCTTCGCAGTCTACGGCGCCGACGAATCCGGGCTTTGCAAGATCACGCTGCAGTCGCCGGACCCTTCGGCATTTGCGGGACTCGACGTCGCCCTCGGCGAGGCGCTGGGTGGCAAGGTCGGCATGACCGTGCGTGATACTCACGCGGTGCTTCGCCTCGATGCCGCTCTGGCTGGCGCGGCCCGCAAGCTGCTGCGCGAACGCTATCCGCATCTACGGGTGATGGGCGTCGGCGAGCGCATCGAGATCTACAAGGAGGTCGGCTACCCGACCAGCGTCGCCGACCGGTTCGGCTTGGCCGGGATGCAAGGCAGTCACGGCATCGGCCATACCCGCATGGCGACGGAGTCGGCGGTGACCACGATGGGCGCGCATCCGTTCTCGACCGGAAGCGACCAATGCCTGGTCCACAACGGCTCGTTGTCGAACCACAACAATCTGCGCCGCGAGCTCAAGCGCGAGGGCATGACCTTCGAGACCGAAAACGACTCCGAGGTCGCGGCGGCCTATCTCACAGCGCAGATGGCCGGCGGCCTCAGTCTCGGCGACGCGCTGCAGAAAAGCCTCGGGGACCTGGACGGCTTCTACACCTTCGTCGTCGGCACCCGAGACGGGTTCGGGGTGCTGCGCGACCCAATCGCCTGCAAGCCGGCGGTGCTCGCCGAGACCGATCGATACGTCGCCTTCGGCTCCGAATATCGCGCGCTGGTCGGGCTGCCCGGCATCGATGACGCGAAGGTGTGGGAGCCCGAGCCGGCCACCGTGTATTTTTGGGGACGTTGAACATGCCGACAGTCGATCTCGCGGCAACCGATCTGCGCGCGCTCAATCAGGCGCTGCATCAGCTCAGTGCGGGCACCAACGAAACGCAGTGGGAAATCGTCAACCCGCGCGGATCGCACGCGGTGGCGGTCGGCGTCAACGCGCCGGTCGACATCACAATCCGCGGCAGCCTCGGCTATTACTGCGCCGGCATGAACCGGCAGGCCAAGGTCACCGTTCACGGTTCGGTCGGGCCGGGCGTCGCCGAGAACATGATGTCCGGTGAAGTCGTCGTCAAAGGCGACGCCAGCCAATATGCCGGCGCGACCGGCCACGGCGGCTTGCTGGTGATCGAAGGCAACGCCTCGTCGCGCTGCGGTATCTCGATGAAGGGCATCGACATCGTCGTGAAGGGCAATATCGGGCACATGTCGGCGTTCATGGCCCAGGCCGGCAACCTCGTGGTTTGCGGCGACGCCGGTGATGCGCTCGGCGACTCGATCTACGAGGCACGGCTGTTCGTGCGCGGCAAGGTCAAGAGCCTCGGCGCCGACTGCATCGAGAAGCCGATGCGGCCCGAGCATATCGAGATCGTCGGCAAATTATTGGCGCGGGCCGGCATCACGGATGTCAAAGCCGAGGAGTTCAAGCGCTATGGATCGGCGCGCAAGCTCTACACTTTCAACGTCGATCACGCGGACGCCTACGGTTAGTCGTTCAATCCATCATTCCCCCAGTCCATTGTCATCAGCGCGGCTTTCGTAATGTCCTACACAAATCCTCCGACCACTCCTCGCAAGTCGCACACCTTCGACGACTACACGCTGTCCGAAATCCGCCGTGCGGCGACCACCGGCATCTACGACATTCGCGGCGCAGGCGCGAAACGGCGGGTTCCGCATTTCGACGATCTGCTGTTTCTCGGCGCCTCGATGTCGCGCTATCCGCTCGAAGGCTACCGCGAGCGCTGCGATACCGACGTCGTTCTCGGCTCGCGCTACGCCAAGAAGCCGCTGCATCTGAAGATCCCGATCACCATCGCCGGGATGAGCTTCGGCTCGCTGTCGGCTAACGCCAAAGAGGCGCTGGGGCGCGGCGCGACTATCGCCGGCACCTCGACCACCACCGGCGACGGGGGCATGTCGACGGAAGAGCGCGGCCAGTCGCAGACGCTGGTGTATCAGTATCTGCCGTCGCGCTACGGCATGAATCCGGAAGACCTGCTGAAGGCCGACGCGATCGAGATCGTGATCGGGCAGGGCGCCAAGCCCGGCGGCGGCGGCATGCTGCTCGGCCAGAAGATCACCGACCGCGTCGCCGAGATGCGGACGCTGCCCAAGGGCATCGATCAGCGCTCGGCGTCGCGGCATCCGGACTGGACCGGGCCCGACGACCTCGAGATCAAGATCCTCGAACTGCGCGAGATCACCGACTGGCAGAAGCCGATCTTCATCAAGGTCGGCGGTGCGCGGCCCTATTACGACGTGGCACTGGCGGTGAAGTCGGGGGCCGACGTCGTGGTGCTTGACGGCATGCAGGGCGGCACGGCCGCCACCCAGGAAGTCTTCATCGAGCATGTCGGCATGCCGACGCTGGCCTGCATCCGTCCAGCGGTGCAGGCACTGCAGGATCTCGGCATGCATCGCAAGGTGCAACTGATCGTGTCCGGCGGCATCCGCAACGGCGCTGACGTCGCCAAGGCACTGGCGCTCGGCGCCGATGCGGTGTCGATCGGCACCGCAGCGCTGGTCGCGCTCGGCGACAACGACCCGCTGCGCGAAGCGGATTATCAGAAGCTCGGGACGACCGCGGGCGCCTACGACGATTGGCACGAGGGCAAGGATCCGGCCGGCATCACCACTCAGGATCCCGACCTGATGGCACGGCTCGATCCCGTGCTGGCCGGGCGCCGCCTCGCCAACTACCTCAAAGTCATGACACTGGAGGCGCAGACCATCGCCCGCGCCTGCGGTCACAATCATGTGCACAATCTCGAGCCCGAGGATCTGTGCGCTCTCACCCTCGAAGCCGCTGCGATGGCACGCGTGCCACTCGCCGGGACCGACTGGATCCCAGGGCGCGACCGGCTCTAACGACTGTCGTCAACAGCCAACGAAAGAGAAAGCGTCGTGTCCGAAGATCTGGCGTCCCTCGCGAAAGACCGCGGCATTCGCTACTTCATGATCTCCTACACCGATCTGTTCGGAGTCCAGCGTGCCAAGCTGGTGCCGGCTTCGGCGATCGCAGAGATGCAGCAGGACGGCGCCGGGTTCGCCGGCTTCGCCACTTGGCTCGACATGACGCCGGCGCATCCGGATCTGTTCGCGATGCCGGACGCGGCGGCAGTGGTGCAGTTACCATGGCGCAAGGAGGTGGCGTGGGTTGCGGCCGACTGTGTCATGGAGAACAAGCCGGTGCTGCAGGCGCCGCGCACGATCCTGAAGAACATGGTCGCCGCAGCGGCCGGGCAGGGGTTGCGCGTCAAGACCGGTGTCGAGGCCGAGTTCTTCCTGATCGATCCCGACGGCGCGGTGATCTCCGATGGAAAGGACAATGCGAGCAAGCCCTGCTACGACCAGCTGGCGCTGATGCGACGCTACGACGTGATCGCGGAGATCTGCGATCATATGCAGGAACTCGGCTGGAAGCCGTATCAGAACGATCATGAGGACGCCAACGGCCAGTTCGAAATGAACTGGGCATTCGACGACGCGCTGATCACCGCCGACCGGCACTCGTTCTTCAAGTTCATGGTGCGCTCGGTCGCGGAAAAGCACGGGCTGCGCGCGACCTTCATGCCGAAGCCGTTTCCGAATCTCACCGGGTCCGGCTGCCATATCCACGTCTCGGTGTGGGACGAGAGCGGCACCACCAACAAATTCCACGACGAGTCCGACGAGATGGGGCTGTCGCAGCAGGGCTATCACTTCCTCGGCGGAATCATGAAGCACGCCGAGGCGATCGCCGCCATTACCAATCCGACGGTGAACAGCTACAAGCGTATCAACGCGCCACGCACGATGTCGGGAGCGACCTGGTCGCCGAACACAGTGACCTGGACCGGCAACAACCGCACCCACATGGTGCGCGTACCCGGCAAGGGACGGTTCGAACTCCGCCTGCCGGACGGCGCCGTCAATCCCTATCTGCTGCAGGCGGTGGTGATCGCAGTCGGACTGAGCGGCATCGCCTCGAAGGCCGATCCGGGCAAACGGCTCGACATCGACATGTACGCGCTCGGCCACACCGTCAAGGACGCGCCGCGGTTGCCGCTCAACCTGCTCGACGCGCTGCGCGCGTTTGACAAGGACGACGCGCTGAAGGCCGCGCTTGGGACGGAATTCTCCGAAGCCTATCTCAATCTCAAGCGGAATGACTGGAATAACTACAGCGCTCAATTCACCGAATGGGAGCGCGCGACTACCCTTGATATCTGATCGCGCGGGGCATCCGAGCAAAGCGGATCATCTCCGCTTGTCACATGCCCGGATGTTCAGAAAATCATCGGCCGATTCTCGTCGCCATCGTGCGAATTCATCGGACCGACGAATAAGTGCCTGCTTCACGCCGAATTTGAATCACACCAGTAGCTGAGCTTGTCGAGGGGCATAGGTACGTGCGTTGTGTTCTGTCCCGCCTGGCCGCGGGTCCGATGACGCATTGTTTGCTGCCTGATCGCACTCTTGTGCGGCCCGGTGGTCTTGCTCCGATATCTGCTGACGTCAGTTGGGTGATGTCACCGTCGGCGCCTCAGTTCATTGCGGTGAAGTCGTAAGCTGTGACGGCGCTCAAGGTGAGCGCTCGCTGCGATGACGGTCGTTCAGTTTTGATGCCTGATCCAGCCCCGCAGACGCGGAGGGGCCAGGTCACCAACGTGGCGGGCATGCACCAGCATTCCAACGGGATACCCCATAGGGGAGGGCCAACGCAGCGAGCAAATCGGGCTGCTCACATGTCTAAGTAAGCCGGTCTAACGAACGGCGATAAGTGACTTCGTCACGATGAACCGCTCGCGTTCGATCACGGAATCCGGGAATATCTCTGCCATCGCGGCTTCGTCGAGCAAGTGCGCATCTTCGAGGATTGTTCGAGCTTCATCGACAGTATTGGCGCGGGGATAGAAGCCGCAGGCGCGCGCTTTGACGATTGCAATCCGCCAAGGCTCAGGCAGCCAATGGATGATAGGGGCACGAAAATGAGGTTCAATCGGAAACCAATAATTGGGTGTCTGAACATAGTGGCGAGGCGCGACGCGGCGAATCTCGGCGCCCATACGCTTCTGGTTCGACCAGCTCCCCACATGTTCAATGACGGAGTTCGAATAGACCAGATCGAACTCGTTGTCTCCAAACCGCGATAGGTCACACGCGTCGCCTATAACGCTCACAAACCGTGCATCAAGCACGTCTACCGACGATAGGTTCAGGAGAGTGACGTGGATTTGACGGTCGGCCCAGAGGTCCGATAAGGCCTGCCAGTGTTCCATATTGCCGCCGACGTCGATAATCCGGCAGCTTCCTTTGCGAGCGATGATCTCATCGGCGATCGAGAGAAACCTTGCGAAACGCTTGAGTCGGAAGCGATTTCGATAAACATCGGTAGGTCCCGTTCCTAAAAACATCGAATTGCTCACGCCGGTTAGGATTTTGAACGCATTCTGAACGAGAGAATTGGCATGTAACTCATTTACAACAGGTTCAGACCCATCCTACAGGTTCATCAGGCGTCATGATTCGTGGCGCGTCGGACACCGATTCTATGCGATCACGGCGTAACATTCTTGGAATCCAGGTTTTGGTTGCAACTCGCCGTGACGCAATTCTGGCCATCGACGAGCATTTCAGCACCAGCGAAACTCCACTCGTGACGTTCCTCAATGCGAACGTGTCGAACATCGCTGCAAAAGACCCTTCTCTGAAGCGAGCTCTCGACCGCAGCCTGGTGTTGAACGATGGCATTGGTATCGGATTATCTTCTCGTCTTCTCTATCATTCCGACTTTCCAGACAACTTGCAGGGCACCGATTTTGTGCCGCAATATCTCAAGGAGACTGGCCGAATATTCCGTATCTTTGCCCTGGGAGGGATCCCGGGCATTGCTGAACGTGCATTGGAGGTGCTGAAGGCCATCGCCCCGCAGCACCAATATGTCGGGTCGCATCACGGATTTTTCGATGCCGGTGATCCCGCGGAGCTCTATTCGATCATCCGTGCCTCAGGGGCCGACTTCATCTTGGTCGGCATGGGGACGCCTTACCAAGAAAAGTGGGCCGAGAAGTTCAGCACGACGTTCACTGGTGTCCCGATCATCTGTGTCGGCGGTCTCTTTGACTTTCTTTCCAAGCACCGGCCGCGCGCACCATTGTGGGTCAGAAAATTGCGATGCGAATGGGTGTTTCGGCTCGCGGTCGAGCCGCGGCGCCTATGGCGACGCTACTTGTTCGGAAATGTGATCTTCATTGCGCGTTTGGCAAAGGCTTACGTTCGGGGAGGACGAGTCTCAGGAGATCGGCAAGAGACAATGTGAGCATCAAGGCCGCTGCAAACAGCGACGCCTGGATCGCCACGAGCAACATCGGCGAGACGACAATTTCCGATAACAACAAGCACGTCCCGAGCAATATGCCGGCCATCGAAAAGATGCCGATCGCGGCTTTCCAGTCGATGGGAAGAGTATGGAGCTTTCGGCCGATCACCGCGCTGACGACGAATGCTGCACCATGACCAACCATTAAAGACGTGGCGCCCCCAACTGATCCGTACTGCGGAGTCAGCATGACTGCAAATACGGCCGAGGTCGCCACAAAGACGACCGCAATCAGAAGCTCGAGGAAAGCGGCGTTTGTAAAGTAGATGACCTGCGCGAAATAGAAACTCCGCAGCATCATGAACCCGAACGCTACGGCAAAGAACGGGATGATGCCATGGGCAAGCCCGGCGAAGTTTGCTCCCAGCAGCACGATAAATATCCGATTCCCGAACAGGACGAAGAATGTGGCACCGAACGCCGCCGCGACCACGCAGGCTCGAAAGGACGAGCGCATCACCGCATCGGATTCGGCCTGCCTGCCCTCATCGGCATATCTTTTGGCGACTGTGATCAGCGCCAGAGCGATCGATTCACCGACCACCATGTAGCTCTGCCGCATCATGTCGGCGACAACGCCGTAAGGCCCGAGCACTTCGTTGCCGACATAGTGCGAAACCAGAAAGCGGTCGATGGACTGTCCAAGGGCGAAGACGCCGAACGAGAGGATGAGTGGCCAGCCGTATCGTATGAGCGCAACCGATGGGGCTCGCGATGCTGCGATCCCGCGAAAATCCTGCAACCTCAGGAGACTGGGGATCGCGGCAAGCAGATGCCCCACCGACACGCCGAAGGCGAGCATGACTGCCGTGGGCTGCAGTTCGAGAGCAAGATAGCCGAGCAGAAATACGAACAGAGTTCGGCAAACCATGCTGAGTGCGACGGTCTTGACCTGCAGGCGCGTCCGGCTGACCTCCAAGGCAGCCTCATAGATCGTCATGCCGGCAAACAGGGAGATCAAGGACGTGGTGAACGAAAAATCCAGGGAAAGCAGTTCGCCCAGGCCCGTCAGCACCACGGTCACGGCGACCACGGCTACGGCCACAAGCCGGATGTAGGAGGCAACGAGGATGCCTTCTTGCGAAGCGCGGTAAACCCCGAAATATGCGAACTTCATCCACTGCGTACCGAAGCCGTAGATGATGATCGCCCAAGCAAACATCAAAATGTACGCGCCGTACTCCGACGGGCCAATCAAACGTGCAAACACCGCAACCGAGAGAAAATTGCCGATTGCCGCGATGGTCCGGGATCCGAAGTACAGGACCATGTTAGGGTTTTTCATGATGTGATGTGGCTGCCGTGGTCAAAATGGGTCCAAGCTCGTTATCCTCCACAGCCCTTTCACTTCTCTTCTGTTTGGCTGAACGCAAGCCAACAAGCGTTGCGATCTCACTGCAACGCCGGACGATATGCTTAACAGCTGATGAAGATGCTATCGGGATTCCATGCGCATTCTACAGATATTGCACACAAATCAACGCGGCGGGATCGAGACGCTCAGCACAACGGTCGAGCGAGGCCTGACGGCCAATGGCTTTCACGTCGACACCGTTCACATGTTTTCGAGCACGGGTCTCGGGGCCTCCCGCAAGGTTTTCGAGGCCGCAAGGTTCGCCCTCAGACTACTCAAAGACGACCACGATGCCATCATCGCCTATCAGGCGACGGCATCTGTCTTGACAGGAATCTGCGGCTTCCTAAGGGGATGCCGGCACCGAATCGTCCATCAGACCGCGGTTCCTTCGGAAACGGCATGGCCGGTGCGGCTCGCCGACAAGATTGTCGGTACTCTTGGTCTTTATACTAAGAATATTGCCAATACTCTCTGTACGCAGCGCGAATTCCGCCACTATCCAGCGTCCTACCGGCGGAGCTTGATCGTGATCGTTCACGGTCTCGACGTCCCGAGAGTCGGCCGCGACCGTCACGATACGCGCCAACGCTTTGGCATTCCGCAGCAGCGAAAAGCCATCCTCAATGTCGGACGCGTGAGCGCACAAAAGAACCAGAGCCTTCTGGTGGATGCACTTTCCCTCGTCGATGACGCCGTTCTTGTCGTCGGCGGCTATGGGGAAGACGCTGATACGGCGGCTTTGATGAACCGTGCAAAATCGCTTGGTGTCGCCGATCGCTTGCTTGTAACCGGACCTCTTGCCCGGGCTGACACGTTGGATCTCTACAGGGCTTGCGACCTGTTCGTATTCCCCTCGACCTGGGAGACGTTTGGCCTTGCCGCAGCGGAAGCTGCCATGGCGGGAATCCCGATGCTGGTGTCCGATCTGGCGGTGTTGCGCGAGGTTCTGGCCTCGAAACAATCGCCGGTCACCTTCCTTCCGCTCAATGACGCCGATACCTGGGCTGCAGCGATCCGAACGATGCTGGCAGCGCCGAGCCCGCCGGACCTGCTTGCGGAATTCAGTGAGGAGATCCGCACCCGGCTCTCCGTGGAGACGATGATCGGCCACTATGTCGAACTGCTGAGACCGAACGCGGCGGATGCACGGATCGTGTCGTGAGGTGGTTGTTTTTTGCAGTTCTGTGTTTTGTCTGGGCGGGCTTGGCCCAGGCCAGTCCGTTTCACAAGGGAGCCAGTCTTCAGGTCTATACATTTCCGGCGGCGAGGGACGGCCGTTATGAAGATGAACCGTATCCCGATCGGGCCGGCGCGGTCGCCCATTTCCAGATCGCCCAATTACGCGGTCTCGGCCTCGACCATGTGCGGCTGCCGGTAGACGTTGGCCCCTTGCTCGACGATCCGGACGGACGGCAATGGCTACAATTCCGCGGCCCGTTTATTGCCCTGATCGAACAACTGCATCGCGCGGGACTGGGAACCATAGTCACCCTGGTGGCACCCTCGCGGGCCGGAGGAGTTCCGCAGGATCAGCTCGATGGCTTAGGCGGCGCACGTTTCACCCGCTATGCGGCATTGGCCGAGCGGTTCGCTGCCGAACTCGCAGGACTCCATATCGACGCCCTCGCACTGGAGCCGATGAACGAACCGCAAGAAATGTGTGTTCGTGAGGGAGATACCGACTGGAGCGTCTACCAGGATGCTCTAATCGACCGGCTGCGCGCAAAGGCCCCGGTTCTCTGGCTGGGCCTCACCGGCGGCTGCTGGTCCAAGATCGAAGGTCTGAGGCATCTCAAGTCGGCATCACTTCACCACTCCAACACGTTTATCAGCGTCCACTTCTACGATCCGTTTCTCTTCACGCATCAGGGCACCAATTGGACGCTGGATATTATGCCGCTGATTGCCGGGCTGCCCTATCCGGTTCATTCGGACAGGAAAGAGGCCGGGGCGGCCGAGGTGCGGGCGCGGGCGGCCGAAAAGGCGAAAGCCATGCGAGCGAGCGAACAGCTCGTGGCGCGAGCCAATGCGGCAATTGATCAATATTTTCAGCATGATGGTGATTCTGCGTCAATCCGTCGGAAGCTGGCCGAACTGGATGCATGGTGCCGTCGGAACGGGGTGGCGCCTGAGCGGGTCGTCTTTACGGAGTTTGGCGCCACCAAGTCGGACGTTGATCGGACCTCTCGCCTCCATTGGCTTCGAGACGTTTCGAGTGCCATCGAATCTTATGGCTGGGCATGGACGCTGTGGGTGCTCCGCGATGGACCATTCGGCCTGGATGATGCCCACGGCCAACTCGATCCTGCGCTGCTGCGATCCATTGGGCTCGGGCGCCGGTGAGGCTTCAACGTCTTGAAAGGACTGTATCTTGCCGGGGTTCAGGAGTCGTTAACCATCCCGCGCGACATCGGTGTGTTTGGCAGGCTTGACTAATTCTTCAACAACTTGCGTCAACCTATTCGACACAATGCCAGTCGCTCACCCAACTGAAAACGATCGTTCGTTGAGGTCGTCGTCGTTCGACCTGCGTCGAGCCATCGAAATGCTCAACCAGAGCGGTTTTGAGATCGCTGTGGCAGTGGTCGTCTGCCTCGTTCTCGCGATCGCCTACGTTCTGTTTGCGACGCCGAAATACACTGCTTCGGCACGCATTCTTCTCGACCCAACCGGCTTGCAAATTATTGGAACCGATCTCGCCCCTCCTGGCGCACGCGATACCAATTCCATCGAGGCCGAGAGCCAAGTCTACGTCATTGCATCGGGAAACGTGCTCGCGGGCGTGATTGCCAAAGAGAAGCTCGATACGAATCCCTATTTCGGCGCGCGATCACCCGGCATCTTCAAATCGGTCCTGATCGAACTTGGCATATTAAGTCCGATCGAACCGCATGTGATGGCGCTGCGCGAACTCGAGCGCGCAGTCACTGTGTCGCGGAGCGCCAATTCGTTCGTTATTACGGTGAACGTTCAAACCGAAGATCGCGACACGTCGGCGCGGATCGCCAATGCGATCACCGACGTCTATCTGGAAGACCAGGCGCGTGCGCAGGCCGAAACCGCGCGTCGGGCGGCGGCCGCACTGGATGTCCGTCTTGGCGCTTTGCGACTTCGCCTTCACGAGGCTGAAGAGCGCTACGAAATGTATCGCCGCGAGAACGGCATCGTCATTGTTAACGGTCAGCCGCTTCTCGAGCAGCAAGCCCGCGACAGTGCCGGTTTTGTCAGTGCCGCCGAGCAGAAGGTCACCGAGCTCCGCTCCGCGCTGGAGCAAATCCGCAAGGCCGGCGGTGGAGATCTCGAAAGTCTTCCAGAAGCGTTTCGCGGAGGTACGCTCGAAACCCTGAAAAACCGATATGCAGCAGCACGGCAGGTAGAAACCAACATCTCCGCCTTATTGGGCCCGCGTCATCCCGATATGGTGACGGCGGTTTCGCAAACGGCGGAGGCTCGACGGCTGCTCACGCAAGCGATCCAGAACGCCATTCAATCTACCGTCGCTGATCTTGATCGCGCACGCTCCACTGCGGCGGGGCTCAAATTGCGCCTGGGCAGCACCACCCGGGAGCTCGACGCCAGCAATGAGGCCTCGGTCAAGCTGCGGGAACTCGGACGTGAAGTCGAGGCCAGCCGCGGAATATATGAGGCATTTCTCAATCGCTCGCGTGAACTCACCGAGCGTGAGCGGCTCGATACGTCAAATACCAGAGTTATCGGTCGCGCGACCCGGCCTATCGATCCCAACGGTCCGCCGGCCGTCCTCATTCTCGCCGCAAGCATCATCCTCGGCCTCGGTCTCGGCGTCACCTGGGCTTGGCTTCGCGCGCAGTTCGTCGGGCCCGATCCTGCCGCCCGAAAGCAATGACCGAGGTCAGCGATCGACTGGACTCAATCGGCAGCGGCCCAAGTTCGGGAACGGTCGCCGCGGTCGGCATTGTGCTCGCGGCGCTCACCTTCAATTTTGTGCTCAGTTTCGTCAATGCGAGCGTTTCCCACGTCGGCTCCGGCACGGTGATCGCAGCGGAGTTGTTGCTGATAGGCGCCGCCGCACTGATGATCTTTAACCGGAGCGATAGCTTCGTGATCGTCGGTATCGTGCTGACAGCCTGGCTCATTTTCGAAATGATGATCCGCTATCAGTACGATCCAAAGACAATTCGTGACGCATTCATTCCGATCATCTTCTTTTATCTTGGTCGAAACTACGGAACCTCGGCCTCCGCCGATCGGCTGGTCACCATTGCAATTCTGATCGTTTTGGCCGGATCGCTGTTCGAGTGGGCGTTTCTCGACGCCTATCTGAAATACTTTGATGTAATGGGGTACTATATTGCGCGTGGTAGCCTCGATGCCAGTTCCGCAACCGGCGAGCCTGGGCTTTTCGTGAGCGGTTTACGCTTCGAGGGGCGAACGCTGCTGCCGATCCTCGGTGAACACAGAGTGTCGTCGATCTTCCTCGAACCGGTGTCTGTCGGGAATTTCGGAGCGATCGCCTTTGCATGGACGCTGCTCCGTGATCGCGGAAAGCCGGCTGTATTGATTGCCAAGACGCTGGGTATCGCCGTCATTCTTGTCCTCGGCGACGCGCGCTTTGGGGTCTATTTATGTGGCGTCGTTCTCTTGACATATATCGTTGCGCCGTTGGTAAGGCCCACGATGGTGTTCTCGCTTCCGTTTCTCGTTGTCGTTGGCCTGTTATGGTATGCGGCAGCGAGGACTGGAGTCGCCTGGGACAACACCACGACGGGCCGGTTTCTGCTCAGCGGACAACTGCTATCGACGCTCGATCTCGGCCAGGCGCTCGGTCTGAAGGTCTCGACTGTCGACTTCGACGATTCGGGCTATTCCTACATGCTATCCCGACTGGGGCTGGTCGGTGCAGCATCCCTTTGGGCGCTCTATGTCTTCGGTTGCCCCGCTGAAACTCTAACATCCTGGCGTTTCAAGCTCTTCGTCTGCGTCTATCTGATCCTACTGCTCTCGATCAGCACGTCGTCTGCAACTATCAAAACCGGCGCACTGCTCTGGTTCCTTGCAGGCACCGTCGCAGCTGGCCAGCGCTCTGCGCCGCAAGCCGTGACGGCGTAAGGTGCGCTTTGGGGGAGGAGACCCCGGACTCTAGCGCACGAGCCGTCGCGCGAGCGACAGCATACGAGGGGAGTGCGATAGCAAGACAGACAGCGCGCGCCCCACAACACTGAAGCCGCACAAAACCCACCACATTGGTGTTTCGACTGTTCCGAAATCGCGCTTGTATGGTTGATCGCCGATCGTCAGGTCAAATTCTGCATCGCCTCGGGAGATGCAGTCTTTGATCGCATCTTCAATGACGAGGAGCCCCAGAGAGGCATTGCGATAATTCAGATAATCGAACCCTGTCAGTAGCAGATGAAACCTATCGTTCCATGCTGCCCCGTAGGCGATGCTGACTGGCCGGTCATCCAGCGTCATAACGTAGGCACGAAACATCGGGTCGCGCGCAACCTCGCAATAGAAACGAAAATAGCGCTCTTCGTTGAGTAAATCTCGCTTGTCGTGGCCTTTGAACCTGAACCTCCGAAACTCCAGAATTTGATGGAGTGCTGCAATGATCAGATCTGGATCTTCGATGATCTGGGTCTTGAGGTGGCCTTTTCTTCCAATGCTTCTGCGCTTCTTATCCAACGATCGGCGCAAAGATCGCGGCATAGCTCGTTCGCGCCAGTCGTCAAATGATCGCCCGAGTGCGGTGGCGTGGGCATTGATACCCAAGGGGCGCCGAATCACCTCTCCGAGGACGTCAAATGTCGCCAACGCGGGGGCCCGGACCTTTCGCACGATTAAGAGGTCGCACTTGCGGAAAGCTCGCCGAAGCTGAGAGGTGAGAGCGTCGTCGTCGCGGAACGATTTTAGATCTTCTGTCGTCGCGACAATCGAGCAATAGTCACTCACTCCATAGTCCGCGAATACAGCAACGCTGATGCCGAGATGCCGATGAATTGCGAGCGGAATGACGCCAATCAGCCGCTGGCTCAGCCCGTCTCGAATCGTGATGATGAATGGCTGAGCGGCGCGCTCGAGCACAAGCTCCGCATAAAGACGAGCGAGCCATAATGGACTCTGAAACGGCGAAGCATCGCTTCTCGAAAAGAGAGACCGATATTCTTCGGACAAGAAGTCGAAGTCTCTGACCTCGCTCACAGCCCAATGAATGACGCTCGATTTCATACTAGCTACAGATCAGCCACAGAGAGATGGATCTCAGGGGATCTATGGTGTGTATCAGATGTGTCGGCAGAATTGTCAAATAGTCGTCGCTTCACACAATTCGACAAAGGCTGCGTCAGCATCATCGGACGATCGAGTCTGATTCGCAGTAGAACTGACCTGCCGCTGAGATTCGTCTCCAGTTGGAGTTCGAGTGTGGCTCTGACGAGTGAGCTGCTTCCGGTTCAGTGGACGATCAGTTCAGCGAATCTCAGCCTGCTTTCGAGCTTGGCGGGCTGAGATATCCGATCGTCGAATGAGGTCGGGTCGCGTTGCAGAGCCTCTCGATATCATCGAGCACCGCAGCTTGGCCTTCGTCGCGAGTGCGAGAGGTCTCGCGGGCGATGCGTTCAGTCTTGAGTGCGGAGAAGAAGCTCTCCATCGCCGCATTGTCCCAGGCATTGCTGGACCTGCACATGCTGCAAACGATGCGGCCATCGGCCGTCAGAGCGGCTCGCTTCGGTATTGGCTTCCTGATCGGAATGGCGCAGCAGAGCGTTCGGCTTGCCGCGGCGGCGCTCGACAAACTCTTGAGCTCTGCTGCTGGAAAGCGCAGGCGTTCGCTGCGAAGAAAAATGGAAAGGATGTTCAGCGGGTTAGATGGTGGGCGCACAAGGGATCGAACCTTGGACCTCTCCCGTGTGAAGGGAACGCTCTCCCGCTGAGCTATGCGCCCGGGACCGGTCGATGACAGGGGCCGCGAAGCGGCCGGTCGAAGCACCGTAGAGGCGCGATTTACGAAGTGCGGGGCGGGGGTGTCAAGCGGCAACGGCCGGCTTGGGCAGATTTGCCCAGCTTGATCGGTGAAGGCGTGGTTCAGCCGGCCTGACGGGGGCGCGAGGACTGGGACTGCAGGGCGCGGATACGGTCCGCCAGCGTGCTGCCGGCGACCACGGGGGCGACTGCGGCGCCGGTGCCTTTGCTGCCGTTGGCAGCCTTGCCACCCTTGGCTGATTTGGCGGGCTGCGCCGTCAGCATCGCCTGGATCGGCGAATCCGGGCCCTCCAGCGTGATCGCCAGCTTGGCGACCTCGGCGGCGATGTCGTTGATCCGCTCGCGCAGCAGCGCGTTCTCCTTGCGCTCGGTCTCCCACGAGGTTTCAGCCTGCTGCCGCAGCGACACCAATTCACGCTGCGCCTTGGCGCGGTCGTCGCGGGCCTCGGTGAGCTGGTCTTCGAGCGTGGCCTTGTCCTTGCGGATGCGGGCGAGGTCGGGCGCGCCGGTGCTGGCGGCGTCGAGCTCGTTGCGGAGTTCGCCGACGGTGCGCAGCGCGGCTTCGTTGGCGGCGCGGAGCTGATTGTTTTCGAGTTCGCGCTCGGCGAGCCGCTTGGTCTGGGCGGCGAGCTGGTCTTCCAGCGTGCGAGTGCGACTGCCGAGCAGTTCGGCTTCCTTCACCTGCAGGACCAATTGCCGGTCGAGATCGCCGACCCGCAGGCTCAGGGCCTCGACCCGGGCGCGGGCGTCGTCGAGATCGCGCGAGGTCGCGGCGGTTTCGCCACGTTGGGTTTCGAGCCGGGTCCGGGCATCGGCGAACGCCTTCTCGGCGTCGGTGATCCGGGCCCGCAGCTCTTCGAGCTGGGTCCGCAGCGTCACCAGTTCGACCTGCCTGGTATCGGCCAGCGTCGACCGCTCGGTCAGCTCGGCGCTGATCCGGACGATGTCGGCCTGCCGCTCGGCCAGCGTGGCCTCGGTGCCGCGCAGCTCCTCGGTCCGGGCGGCGAAGTTCTGCTCGGCGGTACGAAGCTGCTCCTGCAACGAAGCTTCGCTCGCCTTCAGCGTCTCGATCGCGGCGTCCTTCTCGGCGAGTTCGAGCTTGAGGCGATTGATCGCGTCGGTCTTGCGGCCGATCTCGGCGGCCTGGCTTGCGGTCTTGTTCTTGAGCTGATCGACGCTGAGCTCGAGCCGCCGCGCCGACATCGCGAATTCGGCGCGGATCTGGTCCTTGTCGGCCTGGATCTCGGCCATCGACAGCGGCGTCGCCGCCTCCAGCCGCTTGGTGGTCAGCCGTACCGCGCGATTGTGCACCAGCGGCGCGATCATCAACGCGAGCAGCATCGCGACCAGAAAGCCGATTGCCAGATACATGATCTGTTCGACCATCGATGTCTCCCACACGCGCTTTGGACGATGCGCGCGCGGCCCGCTGAGCTGGACACGGATCGCGTCGGCGCAGATTCGAACGTTGAAACCGCTGATGGCGCGGGCGAAGCGTTGCCGTCCGGCCGCAAATCCATGGCGGCACAATGCCATGACCGGCCACCTCAGCGCCAGTGCGTTGCCGCAGCCGCGTGAGATTGCGGTGGGCTACGCGCCCCGGCTGTGGTCCGGGGCGCCAGCCCGGGTCAGAACGGATTCCAGGTCGCGTTCGGCGTGAACTTCAGATAGCCGATATTGGCGCCGAGCCGCAGTCCGATGCCGGACTGGATCGGCACCAGCACGATGCCGTTGGCGGTCAGCGCGGTCATGCCGAAGCCACCGACTACATAGGCCGAGCCGTCGATGCCGCCGAACCGCTGGTAGATCGCGTTGGTCGAGGGCAGGTTATAGACCAGCGTCATGGTGCGGGCGCCATTGCCGCCCCAGTCGAAGCCGACCGACGGGCCCTGCCAGTACACTTTCAGATCGCCGGCGTTTTTGGTGTACAGCGTGCCTTCGCCGTAACGCAGGCCGGCCACGAACGCGCCGGAGCCTTCCTCGCCGAGCACATAGCCGTTGGGCAGGCCCCATTGGCTCACCGCACGCTCGATCACCGAGGCGAGCCCCCGTGAAACGTTGCCGAAGAAGCGGTGGCCGGCGCCCATCAGTTCTTCCGGCCCATAGGTGTTCGGGCCGGCCTGGGACCGCGGCGGCAATGGCTGCTGCTGCGCCACGGCCGGTGCATTCAGGGCTGCCAGCGCAACAAAGGCCAGCGCGGCGCGACGCGTCACGAAGCTCATGGATTTCACCCCTGGGTCTTCAAATCCCTTGTGCCGCTTTAACCGGATGCTGACGTGCATCCTTTAGCTAGCGGCACTTGTCCCCGACTCGGAACGTTATCGGCAGCAACTATGACGGCACAGCGGCAGGAACGAAACCGGATCCGCCTTGGAATCGCCTGGATCGGGCTGCTGGCGTTCGGTATGGCCGTGGCCGTACCGTCACCCGGCGCACAAGCCGCGACCACCCAGCGGGTGGTGGCCGACCGCAACACCGGACTTGCGATCGACGGGTTCGATCCGGTGGCCTATTTCACCGATCATCGTCCGCGGCAAGGCCAGCCGCAGTTCGAAGCCGCTTCCGGCGGCGCGGTCTGGCGGTTCTGCAACGAGGACAACCGCAAGTTCTTCCTCGCCCGGCCCGACATCTATGGCCCGCAATTCGGCGGCTACGATCCGGTGGCGGTGGCGCGCAGCGTGCCGCTCGCCGGTAACGCGCTGGTCTGGCTGATCGTCGGCCAGCGGCTGTATCTGTTCGACCGCGACGAAAACCGCCGCGCCTTCGCGGCCGATCCGGAGCGTTATCTGCACGCCGCCCGCGACCGCTGGCCCGCCCTGCTGACGACGCTGGCCGAATAGGCCCCGCCGCTATCGCCCGTCACGATCGCCCCAGGCGATGAACTCCGGCACGATGAAGTTCGGCCGGGGCGCGTCGAAACGCAGCGGTGCGCCGCTGGCGTCGGTCATTTTGCCGCCAGCCGCCAGCACCACTGCGGCGCCGGCTGCGATGTCCCATTCGCAGATCGGCGCGAGCCGCGGGTAGATGTCGGCTTCGCCCTCGGCGATCCGGCAGAATTTCAGCGACGACCCCAGCGTGACGTGCATGGCGCCGGGGCGGGCGCCGATGAAGGCGACGGTGGCGGCATCGAGATGCGAGCGACTGACGGTGGCGACCCACGGCAGGCCGGGCTTCGGCAGCTGACGGGTGCGGATCGGGCTGGCGGTGAAGCCGGCGCCGTCCGCGGCGATCGTCAACCGTTCGGCACCGTGACCGACCACGCCGCGCCACGCCAGTCCGAGCGCCGGTGCGCCGACGATGCCGAGCACCGGCAGGCCGTCGCTCACCAGCGCCAGATTGACGGTGAACTCGTCGCGGCCGGCAATGTATTCCTTGGTGCCGTCGAGCGGGTCGACCACAAAGAAGCTGCCGGTGGTCGGTCGTCCGTTGCCGCAGCATTCTTCCGATAGGACCGGCACGCGCGGCGCAATCGCGGCCAGACCTTCGGCGATCACCCGGTCGGCGGCGAGATCGGCCGGCGTCACCGGCGAGCCGTCTTGCTTGTGCGAGACCTTCGTGTCGCGCGGAATCGCCATAATCGCCGCGCCGGCGCGCAGCACCAGATCGGTGAGCGGCGGGAGCAACGCGAAGGCGTGATCGGACGAGACGGCGGCGGTGTGTTCGAACGCGGCAGTCATCAGGCTGTGTCATCCTCCGTCAGTGGGCCGGTTCGCGCCGGACCGTTGTGTTGGCACAGCCTGCGGCTGCAGTGTATCAAGCCATTAACCAAGGCTGATTCGTCTTGCGAGCGGTTTTCCGAGGAACAGACTGATGTCCGACGCCCAATCTCCCGCTGTGCAGGCTCCCGCTCCCGATGCGTTGGAGCTGGCCGCGCTGCTGTGCTCGCGGGTGTGTCACGATCTCATCAGCCCGGTCGGCGCCATCGTCAATGGCCTGGAGGTGCTGGATGACAGCTCCAAGCAGGAAGATCGCGATTTCGCGCTCGACCTGATCCGCAAGAGCGCCAAGACGGCGTCGGCGCGGCTGCAGTTCTGCCGGTTGGCGTTCGGTGCCGCGGGCTCGGCCGGCGCGCAGATCGATCTCGGCGACGCACAGAATATGGCGCGCGGCCATCTCGAAGACGACAAGACCAAGCTGACTTGGAATCTGCCGCGGCTGCTGCTCGCCAAGAATCGGGTCAAGCTGCTGCTCAACATGCTGATCATCGCGCAGCAGACGATTCCGCGCGGCGGGATGTTGACGGTCGATCCGATCGGCGAAGGCGATGCCTTGTCGTTCCGCATCGTTGCAGCGGGGATTAACGCCCGCATGCCGCACAACATCCTCGACTTGCTCAACGGTACTCAAAGCGGTCCGATCGAGTCACACGGCGTTCAGCCGTACTACACGCGGCTGCTGGCGCAGGCCTGCGGATTGACTGTGTCGCTGGCTCCTGAAGGCGATACGATGGTGGTAACTGCGTGCTGAGACGCGCAGCGACATAGTAAACGTTGTCTTGACGCGTTTCCTCGGAAACCTACGAAGCCGCTAACTGTTTGAATTTCCGCCGCATCAGTTTGCGGCCCGCAACCAATATTAAACGCTTTCCGCACACAGTGGCCGCATTAGTCGGGCATTGGCGACGGTCGCGTGCCCGCGTGCAATGAAGGCCACGCGTATGGACGATCTTCTTCGTGAGTTTCTGACGGAGACCTTCGAGAGCCTTGACACGGTCGACAATCAGTTGGTCCGGTTCGAGCAGGAGCCGAACAACGCGAAGATATTGGACAATATTTTCC
>NZ_QUMK01000050.1 GCF_010907035.1 Rhodopseudomonas sp. BR0M22 | reverse complement strand
CTCCGCTAAAACTGTGGCCAAGCAAGCAACAAAAGGAAACGGCATGAACATTCTCCCCGGCTCCATGCGGTTCGGTGCGGGCCAGCCCGTCAAGCGTCTCGAGGATCAGCGCCTGCTCACCGGGCACGGCGGCTATCTCGACGACAAGGCCGCCGATGGCGCACTGTGGCTGGTGGTGATGCGCTCCCCGCATGCACACGCCGACATCGTCTCGATCGACACCGAGGCGGCGAAGGCGATGCCGGGCGTGGAAGCGGTGCTGACCGGCGCCGATCTCGTCGCCGACGACATCGGCACCATTCCGACGCTGCCGATCTTCAAGCGACCCGACGGCTCGCCGATGGCGCTGCCGCTGCGCCGGCTGCTGGCGCATGAGAAAGTCCGCTTCGTCGGCGAGCCGGTCGCCGCCGTGGTCGCGACTTCGCAGCTTGCCGCGCAGGCGGCGATCGAGGCGATCGCGGTCGAATACCACGAACTGCCGGCGGTGACCGACCCGACCGCGGCGATCCAGCCCGGCGCGCCGGCGGTGTGGGCGGAGACGCCCGACAACATCGTGGCGGCGATGAGCTATGGCGATGCCGCCAAGGTCGATGCCGCGTTCGCCAGCGCCGCCCATACCGTGTCGCTCGATCTCGTCAGCCAGCGGCTGATCCCCTCGGCGATGGAGCCGCGCTCGACCATCGCGGAGATCGAGAAGAAGACCGGCCGGCTGATCCTGCACGTCCAGTCGCAGACACCGGGCGCGACTCGCGACACCCTTGCCGACGCCATTCTGAAGCGGCCGAAGGACAGCATTCAGGTGCTGGTCGGGGATATCGGCGGCGGCTTCGGCCAGAAGACCGGCGTCTATCCGGAAGACGCGCTGGTCGCTTACGCGGCGGTGAAGCTGAACCGCAAGATCCGCTGGCGCGGCGACCGCACTGACGAATTCGTCGGCGGCACCCATGGCCGTGACCTGACCTCGACCGCCTCGCTCGCGCTCGACTCCAAGGGCAAGGTGCTGGCCTATCGCGTCACCTCGATCGGCGGCACCGGGGCCTATCTGGCCGGCGCCGGCGTGATCATTCCGCTGGTGCTCGGCCCGTTCGTGCAGACCGGCGTGTATCACCTGCCGGTGGTGCATTTCGACATCAAGGCGGTGATGACCCACACCGCGCCGGTCGGCGCCTATCGCGGCGCCGGGCGGCCTGAAGCGGTGTACATCGTCGAGCGGCTGATGGACGCCGCCGCGCGCAAGCTCAATATGGACCCGCGCGCGATCCGCAAGGTCAACTACATCAAGCCGTCGCAGCTGCCCTACACCAATGCGGTCGGCCAGGTGTACGACAGCGGTGCGTTCGCCCACATGATGGACCGCGCCGCCGAGCTGTCCGACTGGGACGGCTTCAAGGCGCGCAAGAAGGCGGCGCAGAAGAAGGGCCTGCTGTACGGCCGCGGCGTCACCAGCTACATCGAATGGACCGGCGGCCGCGCCCACACCGAGAACGTCAAGCTGCACGCCACTGCCGAAGGCCGCGTGGTGCTGCATTCCGGCACCCAGGCGATGGGGCAGGGGCTGGAGACCACCTACACCCAGATGATCGCTGCCGCGCTGGAGATTCCGATCGACAAGATCGACGTCGTCCAAGGCAATACCGATCTGGCGGTCGGCTTCGGCAGCGTCGGCTCGCGCTCGCTGTTCGTCGGCGGCACCGCGGTTGCGGTGGGAAGCGCCGACATGATCACGAAGGCGCGCGAGAAGGCGGCCAACATTCTCGAAGCCTCGATCGAGGACATCGAGTATTCGGGCGGCATGCTGACCATCGCCGGCACCGACCGCAAGATCAGCCTGTTCGAGATCGCCGCCAAGGAGAAGGGCGCGCGGCTCAGCGTCGACTCCACCGGCGAAGTCGATGGCCCGAGCTGGCCGAACGGCGCGCATATCTGCGAGGTCGAGGTCGATCCGGAGACCGGCGTTTCCCGCGTCGTGCGCTACACCACGGTGGACGATGTCGGCAATGCGGTGAACCCGATGCTGGTCGCCGGCCAGATCCATGGCGGTGTCGCCCAGGGCGTCGGCCAGGCGCTGTACGAGAACGCCGCCTACAACGACGATGGCCAGCTGCTGACCGCGAGCTATCTCGACTACTGCATCCCGCGCGCCGACAATCTGCCGCCGATCAACGTTACGCTCGACCCGTCGGCGCCGTGCAAGACCAATCCGCTCGGCGCCAAGGGCTGCGGCGAATCCGGCGCGATCGGCGGCCCGCCCTGCGTGGTGCACGGCGTGCTCGACGCGCTGGCCCCGCTCGGCGTCACGGCGCTGAACACGCCGCTGACCCCGGAAAAGGTCTGGCGCGCGATCCAGGACGCCAAGGCCGCGGTCGCAGCGTAAAGCCGAGCCGCATCGGACATGTGATGCCCGCGCTCGTCGCGGGCATTCGCGTGTTCTGGGGGCACACAGCAAGACGGAGCGGGCCCGGCCACAGCCGAAATCGTCGGTGGCGGCGCGCGAACCACCGAACCAGTACGGCGTTATACCGACCAATCGGAAACGGCGTCTGCTATGCTGCGCCGCTTCGTGGGGGAGAGATCGATGCGGAAGTTTCTGTCGGTGCTGGCGGCGCTCGCCGCGCTCAGCCTGAGCAATTGCGGCTACAACACCATCCAGAGCGAAGACCAGGAGGTTAAGTCGACCTGGTCGGAAGTGGTCAACCAGTATCAGCGGCGCGCCGATCTGGTGCCCAACCTCGTCAACTCGGTGAAGGGCTTCGCCCAGCAGGAAAAGGACGTGCTGCTCGGCGTCACCAACGCCCGCGCCAAGGTCGGCAGCATCCAGGCGACGCCCGAGGTGCTCAACGATCCGGCCGCGTTCCAGAAGTTCCAGCAGGCGCAGGGCGAACTGTCGAGCGCGTTGTCGCGGCTCTTGGTCGTCACCGAGAACTATCCGCAGCTCAAGTCGGACGAGCTGTTCAAGAACCTGATGGCGCAGCTCGAAGGCACCGAGAACCGCATCACCGTGGCGCGGAATCGCTATATCAAAGCGGTTCAAGCCTACAACGTCACGGTCCGCTCGGTGCCGACCAATTTCACCGCGATGATGTTCGGCTATCATGAAAAGCCGAACTTCACGGTGGAGAACGAGAAGGAGATCTCGACCGCGCCGAAGGTCGATTTCACCCCGGCGCCAGCCCCGGCCAAGTAAGCCGATGACCGCGGCGACGATGCGCGCCGTCCGCGCCGGATTGCTGGCGCTGCTGCTGATCGTGATCACGGCGGCGTTGGCGCCGTTCGCGCGCGCCGACGTGGCAGTGCCGGCGCTGACCGGCCGCGTCGTCGATCAGACCGGCACGCTGTCCGATGGTGCGGTGGCGCGGCTCGACCAGAAGCTGAAGGCGTTCGAAGCCCGCAAGGGCAGCCAGATCGCTGTGCTGATCGTGCCCACGACGCAACCAGAGGCGATCGAACAGTTCTCGATCCGGGTCGCCGAAGCCTGGAAGATCGGCCGCAAGAAGGTCGACGACGGCGCGATCCTGCTGGTCGCCAAGAACGACCGCAAGCTGCGCATCGAGGTCGGCTACGGCCTTGAGGGCGCGCTGCCGGACGTCACCGCCAAGCGCATCATCGACGAAGTCATCACGCCGAAGTTCAAGGTCGGCGATTTCGAGGGGGGCATCGAGGCCGGCGTCGATCGGATGATGAGCGTGATCGACGGTGAACCGCTGCCGGCGCCGGAGCCGCAACACGAATGGTCGGCGCCGGAATCGATGGATGAGCTGACCGGCTGGGCGATCCCGTTGTTTTTCGGCACGCTGGTGCTCAATGGCCTTCTGAAGGCGTTGCTCGGTCGCGCCGCTGCCTCTGCGGTCGGCGGCGTCTTGGTTGGCGTGGTGGCGCTGCTGTTCGGCCTCGCTTGGTACATCGCGCTGGTCGCCGGCTTCGCGGCGTTCCTGCTCACATTGTTCATCGACACTTTCGGCGGGCCGACGATCTCTTCGGGCGGCCGCCGAGGATCGTCCGGCGGCACCTGGTCGGGCGGCAGCAGCGGTTCGTCGTGGTCGAGCGGCTCGAGCAGCGGCGGCTTCAGCGGTGGGGGCGGCAGCTTCGGCGGCGGCGGCGCCTCGGGAAGCTGGTGAGGAGGTACAGGCGATGGGTATCCGGCGGATCGGCAAGCATCTGTTCACCAGCCGCGGCAAGGTTCACCGCGCGTTTTCGCCGTCTGCGTTCGACACGATCGAGCGCGCCATCAAGGACAGCGAGACCCGCCACGTCGGCCAGATCCGCTTCGTGGTCGAAGGCGCGCTCGACGGCGCACCGCTGTTCCGCGATCAGCCGGCGCGGGAGCGCGCGCTCGACATCTTCTCGCAGCTTCGGATCTGGGACACCGCGCACAACAACGGCGTGCTGATCTATCTGCTGCTCGCCGACCGCGACGTCGAGATCATCGCCGATCGCGGCATCGACGGTCGCGTCGACGCCGCGGCTTGGGAGGCGATCTGCCGCGAGATGGAGGCCGAGTTTCGCGAAGGCCGGTTCGAGCAGGGCGTGCTGCGCGGCATCGACCGCATCACCGCGCACTTGGCCGAGCACTTCCCACGCAGCGGCCCGGGCCCCAACGAACTCTCCGACGCACCGGTCGTGGTGTAGACGGCGCAGCACCTCGGCTCGCCGCAGAAAAGCTGTCTTCGGCAAAGCCGAGACGTGGCCCTTGCATCTGCGACTAATTCGTAATATTTGAAGTTACATGAAACGAGACAGTCGCCTGTCCTCGGTGTTGCACGCGCTGCTGCATATGGCGGAGCGCGGCGAGCCGATGACCTCCGAAACCCTCGCCGCCTGCATGTGTACCAACCCGGTGGTAGTGCGGCGGACGATGGGTCTGCTGCGCGACGCCGGACTGGTCGCCTCTGCGCGCGGCCCGTCCGGCGGCTGGCAGATCGTCGCCGATCTGAACGCGGTCTCCTTGCGCGATCTCTACGATGCGCTCGGCGAGCCGACGGTGTTTGCCATCGGCAACCGCCACGAGGCGCCGCAATGTCTGGTCGAACAGGCGGTGAACGCCGCGCTCGACGACGCTTTCGCCGACGCCGAAGCGCTGCTGCTGGATCGGCTCGGCAAGATCACGCTGGCCAGATTGTCGGCCGACTTCAACCGCCGCCACGCCGCGCATCGGTCGCGCGCCTGAGGGAGTTCACATGCACCACGACGTCATCGTCATCGGCGGCTCTTACGCCGGAATGGCGGCCGCGCTTCAGCTCGTTCGTGCGCGCCGCAGCGTGCGGGTGATCGACGCGGGCCTGCGCCGCAACCGCTTCGCCGCGCATTCGCACGGCTTCCTCTCACAGGACGGCGCCGATCCGGCGGCAATTGCCGCGACCGCGCGTCATCAGCTTCAAGCCTATCCGACGTTGAGCTGGGTCGACGACACCGCACGCGCCGCGAGCGGCCGCAAAGACGCGTTCGTGGTCGAGACCGGCGACGGCGCGCAACATCATGCGCGCCGGCTGCTGTTCGCCACCGGCGTCTCCGACACGCTGCCGGCGATCGAAGGGCTGCAGGAGCGATGGGGCGACAGCGTATTTCTCTGTCCGTATTGCCACGGCTATGAACTCGATCGAGGCCGCATCGCAGTGGTCGCCACCGGGCCGATGTCGCTGCATCAGGCGCAACTGCTGCCGGAATGGGGCGAGGTGACGCTGTTCACCAACGCCGCACTCGAGCTCGACGATGCAGGGCGGGACGATCTCGCCGCGCGGGGCGTTGCGATCGACGAGACACCGATCGCGCGGATCGAAGGACGTGCCGACGTCGTGCTGAGCGACGGACGGACACTGCCGTTCGCCGGCATCTTCACCGCGAGCCGCAACGCGCCGGCGACGCCGATCGCGCAAGCATTGGGATGCGCGCTCGCCGAAACCCCGTTCGGCACCCAGATTCAAACCGACGACGGCAAACAGACCAGCGTGCCCGGCGCGTTCGCGTGCGGCGATGCGGCGCGACTGCCGCACTCGCTGTCTCTGGCGATCGCCGATGGTGCCTGGGCCGGCGCCGGGCTGCACCGGTCGCTGGTGTGGCCCGACGCGTGAGCGCGCTGCCGAGCGCTCACGCAGGGCGAAGCGCTACGCCTTCGCCGACGGTCGCGCGTCGATGCGCTTGAACCACTCGGCGATGTTGGTGTTGGCCGGATCGAGCGGCTGGCCGACCTTGGCGCCGAAGTCGAGCCAGCCGTAAAGCAGCAGATCGGCCAGCGTCAGCCGTTCGCCGCAGACGTACTGCTTGCCCTCGATCTGCTTGTCCATCCATTGCAGCCGGTCAGCCGCCATCTTCTTCAGCCCGGGCGCAGCTTCCGGCACGCACACCATCCGGTCCTGAAACATCTTCAGGCCTTCGGCGAAGCGGAAGCCGTTGAGCAGCGGCTCGCAGATGTAAAGGTCGATCCGCCGTGTCCACATCCGGCATTCGGCACGCTCTTCCGCTGTGGTGCCGATCAGCGGCGGCTGCGGATGCTTCTCCTCGAGATATTCGCAGATCGCGGTGACCTCCGCCAAGAAGCTGCCATTGTCGAGTTCGAGAGTGGGCGTCTGGCCGTGGGGATTGCGCACGAGATGTTCGGGCTTTCGATTCTCGCCGGCGCGGACATCGAGCGTTTGGGTCGGAATCGTCAGGCCCTTCTCGGCGATGAACATCCGCACCAGGCGAGGATTGGGGCCGATCGAATCGTACAGCTTCATGGTCGTCTCCCTGATCGGCGCTTGGCTGCGCCTTGTGATCATCGATCTGTCCTAGCGC
This sequence comes from Rhodopseudomonas sp. BR0M22, assembly GCF_010907035.1. Taxonomy (GTDB): domain Bacteria; phylum Pseudomonadota; class Alphaproteobacteria; order Rhizobiales; family Xanthobacteraceae; genus Rhodopseudomonas. The sequence goes on along the minus strand of NZ_QUMK01000050.1, from coordinate 35,218 downwards.
GGGACACCGTGCGGTGCAAAGCCGTGCGGTGCGAATTTTTGTGCGCGCTCTTCACGATTCGTGAAATTTCCGTAACCGTCGGGTGAAGTAACGATTTCGCAAGTAATCACAGTTAGCGATTAGTAGCAGATTGATCCGGAGGATGAGAGACGTGGACGAGCATCGCAACGAGCCCATCGGCGAACAGCAGACCGGCGCGGCCGCCGCGGCCGACGGAGCGCAGTCCGCAGGCGTCCCCAACGAAAGCTCGGCCACGACGCCCGCGACCGCCGCGGGAACACAGGCTGCCAAACGCGAAGCGTCTACGCCGGATGCGGTGCAGTCGCAAGCCGGGGCATCCGGCGGCAGCCGCGCCCGCCCCGGTACGGTGACCATCATGGCGCCGCCGCGCCACGAAGACTGGTATCGGCATTGGGACGACGAGATCGAAGTCGAAGCACCGGACGAGGCGAGCCAGTCCGCCGCCCAGCGTTTCGGCCTGCGTAAGCTGGCGGTTGTCGCCGCGGCGGTGATTCTCGCGGCGATCGCCGGCGCCGTCGGCGGCGCGCTCGCCACCGCCGGCCTGTCGCATCGCGGCGATACCGAGACCACCGCCGCGGCGGCCCAGGTCAAAACGCTCGACACGCAGGTCGCGCAGCTCAAGAGCGAGCTGACGGCGCTGAAGGCGGATCTCGATCACACCACCAAGCAGAGCTCGGCGCAGCTCGGCAAGACAGCGGATCGGGTCGAGAAGCTGGAGAAGGCGCAGGCCGAACCCGCCGCCAAACTGGCGAAGCTGACCGAGATGGTCGACAAGATGCGCACCGCGCAGGCGGCGCAGCCCGCAGCGCCGGTGAATGTTGCTTCCGTCGCGGCCAAGGACGCCAATGCCAAGGACGTCACCGGCTCGATCGCGCCGAAGCCGGAGCCTGCGAAGTCGCAGCCGGGCCGGCTGCCGACGATCGAAGGCTGGGTGCTGCGCGATGTGTATGACGGCGGTGCGGTGGTCGAAGGACGCTCCGGCACTTACGAAGTCTATGCCGGTGATCCGATCCCGGGCGTCGGTCGCGTCGATGCGATCCGCCGCCAGGACGGCCGCTGGGTCGTGGTTACCAGCCGCGGTCTGATCGTCGCCCGCTGATCGCGCAGCCTCATTCCTGAAACTTCAACGGCGCCGGCTGTGAGACAGCCGGCGCCGTTTTGATTTGGCTCTCCCGCAGAGCCTCGCAGAGTTGTTCAGGCGCGCGCCGGACGATAGCAATGAGTTGTCGCCGGCGCGCGATTTCCGAACGGCGCGTCAGCGCTCGACGAACGCCTTCTCGACTACGAAGTGGCCAGGCTCGCTGTGGTTGCCCTCGCGGAAGCCGCGCTCGCTCAGCATTGCCGGCAGTTCGGCGAGCATCGCCGGGTTGCCACACAGCATCACCCGGTCGGACTCGAGATCGAGACCAGATTGGCCGAGATCGTCGAACAGCTGGCCCGACGCGATCAGATCGGTGACGCGGCCGCGGTTGCGGAACGGCTCGCGGGTCACGGTCGGGTAGTAGTGCAGCTTGTCGCGGATCAGATCCCCGAGGAACTCGTGGTCGCGCAGGCCCTCGACCAACTGCTCGCCATAGGCCAGTTCGGGAATCTGTCGGCAGCCGTGAACCAGCACGATGGATTCGTAGATGTCGTAGATCTCTGGATCCTTGATCAGGCTGGCGAACGGGGCCAGCCCGGTGCCGGTCGACAGCAGCAGCAGCCGCTTGCCGGGGATCAGGTTGCCGGCGATCAACGTTCCGGTCGCCTTGCGCCCGACCAGGATCTGATCGCCTTCCTTGATCTGCTGCAGCCGCGACGTCAGCGGACCGTTGGGCACCTTGATGCTGAAGAATTCCAGCTCTTCCTCGTGATTGGCGCTCGCCATGCTGTAGGCGCGCATCAACGGCCGGCCGTCGACTTCCAGGCCGATCATCGCGAACTGGCCGCTCTGGAACCGGAATCCAGGGTCGCGCGTCGCGGTGAAGCTGAACAGCGTGTCGGTCCAATGCCGGACCGACAGCACCGTTTCGGTTTGGAATGCACTCATCGTCTTCTCCTCACCCGCAGATCATCTCCTGCGTCCGATGAGACGATGTCGCGGATATCGACCCCTTTTCGCAATTGCGAAATCGCACTCGCCGTCAATAAATTGCAAAATTTCCCGGAGGGCGCCGCCGAGAGGCGCGCCATGCTGATTTTTAGCCAATCCGAGCAATTTGTTTTCGGGCCCGAGGTGGCCCTCGCTGCCAGCCACGGGCCCCTTCGGCAGGAGGGCCCCTTATGAGGGCAATGTACGAATCCGGCGAAATCGAGGTCGATTTCGCGTGATGGACTTTGCGGCGCGCGGAGGGAGCGTCGCCTCCTAACCGACGGCGCCCGACGCACGCAGCGCCTTGATGGCGGCGTCGTCATAGCCCGCGTTGCGCAGCACTTCGTCGCTGTGCTCGCCGACGCCCGGCGGCTTGCGCGGCCGGGTCTTGGTGCTGCCTTCGATCCAGATCGGGCTGTTGATGGTGAGCGTGGTGTCGTTCTCGAACGGCACCAGCACTTCGTTCTCGATCAGCTGCTTGTCGGTGGTGATGTCGTCGAGAATGCCGACGACGCCGAACACCAGACCGGTGCCGTCGAGCGCCTTGCGCCAGTCGGCGAGATCGCGCGTCGCAAAGATCTCGTCGAAGATGCCGATCAGTTCGATCGAGCGCGCGTGGCGGTCCGCCTTGGTGGCGAAGCGCGGATCGTCGGTGAGATCCTCGCGGCCGAGGCACTTCGTCAGCGTCGGCCACTGCTTCTCTTCGTTGAGCAGCGACAGGATCAGCCAGCGGCCATCACGGCAGCGATAGTGATTGGCCACCGCGTTGAGGGCGCGCTCGCGCGGGCGCCGCGGCTGGAACTCGGCGCCGACCAGCTTGGCCTGCGCCAGCACGCTGGTCGACCACAGCCCGTTGGCCATCAGGTTCGACTTCACCTCGCTGCCTTTGCCGGTGCGTTCGCGCTTATACAGCGCGGTGACGATCGCGCCGAACAGCGACATGGCGCAGGGATGGTCGCCCATGCCGGCGACCGACCGCGCCGGCGTGGAGTCTTCGTCGGCACGCACCAGATCCATCATGCCCGAGCGGGCCCACCACGCGTTGCTGTCGAAGCCGGGCTTGTTGGCTTCCTCGCCGCGCTCGCCATAGCCGGTGAAGCTCGCATAGATCAGCCGCTCGTTCAGCGGCGCGAGGTCGGCGTAAGTCACGCCGAGTCGCGCCCGCACCGGCGGCGGGAAGTTGGTAATGAACACGTCGGCCTCGGCGACCAGCTTGCGCAGCACCTCCTTGCCCTCGGGTTTGGCGAGGTCGAGGGCGAGGCTGCGCTTGTTGCGGGCCTCCAGCATCCACGCGTAGTTCTGGTCGCTGATCGGATAGCCCGGCAGGTTCGGCAGGTTGCGATAGGGATCACCGGCGCCCGGCGGTTCGATCTTGATGACGTCGGCACCGAAGTCGGAGAGCACGGTAGCCGCTGCAGGCGCGGCAATGAAACTCGCGCAATCGAGCACCTTGAGGCCGCTGAAGATGCCGTTGTCGTCCATGCGCGTGAGCTCCCTGTGCTTTTGTTATTTCATTTTCCGGAAATTCGCGCGAAGGCATTGATCCGGTTTCTGCCGCATATGAACCGGGTTATCAGCACGATGCAATATTGGAACCTGCATGGAGGTCTTCCGACAGCGCGCACAGGTTTTTGGGCGACGACGGCTACTCGCCGTCCGTCAGCAAGGCCGCATTACCGCCGGCAGCCGCGGTGTTGATCGACACTGTTTGTTCCAGCGCGAACCGCGGCAGATAATGCGGGCCGCCGGCTTTTGGGCCGGTGCCGGACAGGCCGGAGCCGCCGAACGGTTGCACGCCGACCACGGCGCCGATGATGTTGCGGTTCACATAGACGTTGCCGGTGGGCAGCCGTGCGATCACGCGCGCGACCGTGTCGTCGATCCGCGATTGCACGCCGAGCGTCAGGGCGTAGCCGGTGGCAGCGAGGTCATTGAGGAGTTCGTCGAACTGTGCCGCCTTGTAGCGCACCACATGCAGGATCGGGCCGAACACTTCCTCGGTGAGTTGCGAAGAGCGGCTGAGTTCGAACACATGCGGCGCCACGAAGTTGTCGCTGGCCGGCGCGGTCCCGGCAAAGTGCAGCCGGGCCTCGCGCTTCATCCTGGCGATGTGCGCGTCGAGCTTGGCCTTCGCCGCGGCGTCGATCACCGGGCTGACATGCGTTGACGGATCTCGGGAATCGCCGACTTTCAGTTCGCGCGCCGCGCCGGCGATCATCGCGATCACCCGATTGGCAACGTCGTCCTGCACGCACAGCAGCCGCAGCGCCGAACAGCGCTGGCCGGTGGAGCGGAACGCGGAGGCGACCACGTCGTCGGCGACCTGCTCGGGTAGTGCGGTGGCGTCGACGATCATGGCGTTGATGCCGCCGGTCTCGGCGATCAGCGGCACGATCGGGCCGTCCTTGGCGGCGAGCGTCCGGTTGATTACGCGCGCCACTTCGGTCGAGCCGGTGAAGACGACGCCGGCGACGTCGGGTTGCTCGACCAGCGCCGCGCCGATACGGCCGTCGCCCTGCACCAGATGCAGCGCAGCCCGCGGCACGCCGGCTTCGTGCAGCAGGCGGATCGCAAGTTCTGCGATCACCGGCGTCTGCTCGGCGGGCTTGGCGACCACCGCGTTGCCGGCCATCAGTGCTGCGGTGATCTGGCCGAGCAGGATCGCGAGCGGAAAATTCCAGGGGCTGATCGCCACGAACACGCCGCGGCCCCGCAAGGCGAGCGTGTTGCGTTCGCCGGTCGGGCCGGGCAGGGTGACGGGCTCTTCGAACAGCCGGCGGCCTTCGCTGGCGTAGTAGCGGCAATAATCGATGGCCTCGCGCACTTCCGCCACGCAGTCGTCGAGGGTCTTGCGGCCTTCGTCCTGCAGCAGCGCAATCACTGCGGCGCGGCGCTGTTCCAGCAGATCGGCGGCGCGCTCCAGGATCGTCGCGCGGTGACCGGCAGAAGTCCGACTCCACGATGCGAAGCCGGCGTGTGCGGCGGCGATCGTGGCTGCGGCATGCTCCTTGGTCGCGGATGCGACTGTCGGCAGCGGTCTGCGCGCGCTGTCGATTTCGCCGAGCAGGGAGGTGAGTGCCGCACGGTCGCCGAATTCGATTCCGCGGGAGTTGATCCGGAGCGGCCGGTACATATCACGCGGCAACGGAATCACCGGATTGCGTGCATCCTCGGGGCGGCCGATCAGTGCCGCAGGTCGCGTCAGCAACTCGGCGACCGGAACGCTCTCGTCGCCCGCCTGCGCCACGAACGACGAGTTGGCGCCGTTCTCCAGCAGGCGCCGCACCAGATAGGCGAGCAGATCGCGATGGCCGCCGACCGGCGCGTAGATCCGGCACACTGCCTGCGGGTGTTCGGCGAGCAGCCGAGCGTACAGCGCTTCGCCCATGCCGTGCAGCCGCTGAAATTCGTAGCCGCCGCTGCCATCGGCCAGTTCCAGAATAGTCGCCACGGTCAGCGCGTTGTGGCTGGCGAATTGCGGGAACAGGCGTGGCCGCAGCGAAAGCAGCTTGCCGGCGCAATGCAGGTAGTTGAGGTCGGTCATCGGCTTTTTGGTGAACACCGGATAGTCGGAGAGGCCGCGTTCCTGCGTTCGCTTGACCTCGGTGTCCCAATAGGCGCCCTTCACCAGCCGCAGCATCACCCGCCGATCGAGTGCCTTTGCTAACTCGGCGACATGATCGATCACTGCGCCGGCACGCTTCTGATACGCCTGCACCGCGAGGCCGTAGCCGTCCCAGCCCGCGAGCGAGGCATCGGCGAAGCAGGCGGCGAATACCTCGAGCGACAATTCAAGCCGATCGGCCTCTTCGGCGTCGACCGTGAAGGCGAGGTCATGACTCTTGGCGAGCCGCGCCAGCTCGAGCAGCCGCGGCGTCAATTCCCGCAGCACCCGGTCGCGGCTGATCGCTTCGAATCGCGGATGCAGCGCCGACAGCTTCACCGAGATGCCTGGCCGCGCCGGCAGCGCGGCGTTGCCGGCGGAGCGACCGATCGCCGTGATGGCATCGGCATAGGATTGGAAGTAGCGCTCGGCATCCTCGGCGGTGCGGGCGCCTTCTCCGAGCATGTCGTAAGAGTAGCGTAGGCCTTCACTCGGATGCGCGTGTGCGCGGGCAAGTGCGGCCTCGATCGTCTCGCCGAGGACGAAGTGGTTGCCGATCAGCCGCATGGCCTGACGGGTCGCGGCGCGCACGGCCGGCGCGCCGATCCGCTTCGTCAATGCTGCGAGCGTGCCTTGCGGCGTCTCGCCGGCGTGGACCAGGCGGGCCGATACGCCGAGCGCCCACGCCGAGGCATTGACCAGCACCGCATCGGACTTGATCCGATGGTGCGCGAAATCGCCCTGGCCGAGCTTGTCTTCGATAAAGGCGTCGGCGGTCGAAGCATCCGGAATTCGAAGCAGAGCCTCGGCCAGCACCATCAAGGCCAGCCCTTCCTTGGTCGACAGCGCGAACTCGCGCAGCATCGCTTCGACGCCGCCGAAGACGTGCTTGGCGCTCCGGATTGCGATGATCAATCCGGTCGCAACATTGTCGATCCGCGCCTCACGGTCGGGCGTCAACGTGGCGGTGGCGAGCAGATCGGACGCCAGCGCGGCGTCGTCTGGTGCGTAAGCGGCGGCAAATGCGGGAAGCTGCGGTTCTGGCGGCATGGCGTTCGGTTCCCGAAGCCGGAGACAACTGTGGACGGCATGCATCAGCGCTGCGGGCAAATGCGATGCCCCCTGTCTGACATATTGGCACGGTCAGGCCGTGACGCTAGCTTCGCCTCAGCAACAGACAGGTTGGGGAACGGAATGAGGGCGAGACGCGGCAACTTCAACGCATGGCGTTTCGGCGCGCTCGCGGCGGCGGCGGTCACCGCTTGGGCTGCGGCGCCGGCTGGTGCGGCCGAGCTCAGCTCGCAGGTATCTTATCTTTATAGTTCGGTTTCGATCTTTCCGCCGACCGCGAAGGGCATGACGGTGTGCTACGGCTTCGTCTGCCGCCGCCGCTACGAGCTGGCGTTTTCGGCCGGCGATCGCGCCGCGCTGTCGCGGATCATGGCTGCCGGTAAGTCCTCGGCCGCGGCGGAACGGGCGGCGGTGCAGAAGGCGGTGGTATGGCTCGACCGCAAGCTCGGGCCGGTGCTCGGAACCGACAAGCGGATCGCGCGCGCCGACTTCCGTTACTTCGACGACAAACACAATTTCGATTGCTGGGATACGACCCGCAACACCACCAGCCTGCTGCTGGTGATGCAGCAATGGGGGCTGTTCAAGTATCACAGCGTCGGCGATCCGAAATATCGCGGCAACGTCCTGGTGCTGCAGACGCCGCACAACACCGCCGTGCTGACCGAGCGCGCCACCGGTGCCCAATGGGTGGTGGATATGTGGACTCGCGGTTATGCTCAGAGCCCGGAAGTGATGCCGGTGGATCAGTGGGTCAAGCTCGACTGATCCACGGGCGAGTCCGGCTCCGGTCCTGATCCGATCAGAACCGGAGCCTCGATCTTCGACGCGGGCAGCGTCAGTCGCAGACGTTGAAGGTGCGCCAGCGCCAGCCGTATGGCGTCGCGACCCGGCGGGTCACGTAGCAGTTGCCGTAGCCATAACCCACATAGCCGATGCCGATGGCTGGGCCGTGCCAGTGATGGTAGCCCCAGCCGTGGTGATGATGCTTCCATCCGCCGGCGGAGGCAGCGGTCGGAGCCAGCGCGACGGCACTCAGCGAAGCGGCGGCGAACAGTCCAAGAGCAATCTTGCGAAGCATGGTCGTTCTCCTCGAAATACGCGCGATGCGCGGTTCGTTGTTCGGTTCAAGTCTGCTTGGCCCGTCGGTGTCGGATCGGACCCGCCCATCGCCCGTTCGTCGCAAGCCGTCACGCACGGGTTCATGCCGTGCGCGCGGGTTTTTGTTTCCGCTGATGGGGATGATGGACCGTCGCCGCAGCGCGATCCTGCTGGCTGATCAGGCCAGCGTCAGTTCGCTGTCGTTCAGTGCCGAGGCCAGATCGGCGGAATGTTCGACCACGCAGACCAGCATCGGTTCGATGCGGCCACGGATCTCCAGCTCCAGCGTCGTGAGCGCCTGTTCGGACAGACCGGCGGTGGCGCGGAGTTCGTCCGACAGCAGCGTCTCGCAGCCGAGTGTCTTGGTCATGTCCTGCAGCCGCGATGCGACATTGACGGAGTCGCCGAGTGCGGTGAACACCATGTTGTCGCGATAGCCGATCTCGCCGAGCACCACTTCGCCGCCGTGGAGACCGATCCCGAACCGGATCGGCTCGGGCAGATCGTGGGCGATAAAACTGTTGAGTTCGTCGATCGCGGCGGCAATCGCGCTGACCGCGCGGATCGCATTGCGGCAGGCGTCGCGCGGCGTTTCGGTGAGGCCGAACAACGCCAGCATGCCGTCGCCGACGAACTGATTGGGCTGGCCACCGCAGGCGATGACGCTGCGCGACACGGCGCCGAGGAAGCGGTTCACGATGAACACCGTGTCGAACGGCAGCCGGCTTTCGGCCAGCTTGGTCGATCCGCGCATGTCGACGAACATGCTGACCAGATAGCGTTCCTCGCCGACCCGCGCCGCGCGCACCGCCTTGCGTGCGAGGGAGACATTGCGTGGCTGAAACACCGGCACGAAGCTGAGGTCGCGGTCCGGTCTGAGCTGGCAGGCGAGACGGATCGACGGATCGTCGCCAGTGCCGATCGAGGCGAGCACGAAGGCTTCGCGCGGTGAAGGCGGCGGCAGAGTCGCGGGATCGCCGAGCACGCGGATCCGGCAGGTCGAACAGCGGGCGCGGCCGCCACATGCCGAGGCGTGCGGAATGTTGTGGCGCTGGGTCGCCTCCAGCACGGTGAGGCCCTTCGGCACCCGGATGCTGCGCTCGCCGTCATAGGTCAGCCGGACCATGCCGCCGCGCCGTTCGAGCAACGCGCGTACCGCGCGGGCGATCAGCGCCAGGGCGATCAGGCCGAGATAGAAGATCAGGAAGTCGTTGCCGATCGCATCGAGGGTCTCCTGCTGTTCCGGCGTGCCGAGATTGGCCGGCGCGAGATTGTCGGCCTGCCATTGCGGCGAGGCGGCCTCGCGCGCGACGTCGCGGCCGCCCTGATAGAAGCCGAGCAGCGCCAGCGTCGGGATCAGAACCGCGGTGGCGAGCAGCCACGGCATCGCGCGGCGGAATGCCGGCTTGATCCGCAGCCAGACGTAGAGACCGATGCAGCCGTGGGTCCAGGCGATCAGCATCACCGCCACCATCAGCCATGCCCGATAGGACGGCGCGAGGACGAAGTAGTTGTACAACACCTGCGGATACAGCCGGTCCTGGTCGTACAGTGCGTTGCCGAGCCGCATCACGATGACGTGGCTGTAGATCAGCAGCGGGACCGACAGGCCGAGCAAAAGCTGCAGCGGCTCGAGTGTCTTCCAGCGGAACTGACGGCGCTGATACAGCGCCCACAGTCCGAGCCCGGCATGCACCGTCACCGAGCCGTAGAACAGGATCGCGACCGGCAGGAATTGCCAGATCTCCAGGTGCCACAGCACGCCGGCATGCAGCGCCTCCGGCGAGATGTTGCCGAGCGCATGGTTGAGGAAGTGGCTGAGCAGGTAGGTGAACATCACCAGCCCGCAGAACATCCGCACCTGCCGAACGCCGATGCGGTGAAGCCAGGCTTTCAGACCTTTGGGTTTGGCTTTCCGAGTCTTGGAGGAGCCGGCTGGGGCAGGAGACTGCTTCATCGATCAGTTGTCGAAGGAATAGCGGCCAGCGTCAACACGCTGTGTCCTCGGCAAATGCATTGCCGAACGTCTGCCCGGGGTGCCAGAGCGCCACTACTCTTCCTTCTCCCGCTTCTTCATCAGGTCCTTCACCAGGTCGCCGAGCTGCGGCCGGGGAAGGGCATCGAACGGGAGCGGGCGGGTGAGATCGATCGCGGCGAGGCCGAGCCGTGCGGTGAGCATGCCGTTGACCACGCCTTCGCCGAGCTTGGCCGACAGCCGCGAGGCGAGGCCGTGGCCGAGCACCGATTGCATCACGCTGTCGCTCAGCGCGATGCCGCCCGTGATGGCGAGGTGCGACACCGTCTGCCGCATCAGCTTGAACATGCCGAGGGCGCCGGGGCGGCCGCCGTAAAGCCGCGCGAGCTGGCCGATCAGCCGGGTCGCGGCGATCGCGACGAACAGCACGTCGATCAGCGCCTTCGGGCTGATCGCGGTCACCAGCGACACCCGCTGCGCGGCCTTCGAGATCAGCATCTTCGCTTCGAGGTCGAGCGGCGTCATCAGTTCGCGCTCGGCGAGCCGGATCAGATCGGCGCCGTCGATGATGTCGTCGATGTGCTTCTGCAGCGTGGCGCGGCCATGCGCGAGCTGCGGGTTGGGATGCTCGAACTTCAACAGCTCGCGGATGATGGCGCGGGCTTCGGCGCTGTTGTCGGTCTCCAGCACGCGCGCGGCGCGGGCGTGGAGCTGTTCGATCCGAGCCAGCCGGATCAGCCCGAACGCCTCGCGGCCGATGATGATCGCCAGCGAGCCGCCGGCCAGGATCGCCAGCACCATGCCGATGGTGCCGAGCGTCTGGCTCTGCGCGAACAGGTCCTCGACCAGCTTGCTGATCCACAGCCAGAACGCCAGCGACACCAGGCCGGTCGCAGCGCTCCAGAACAGCGTGCCCCAGCGAAAGCCCTTCTTCGGGCTGATGATGCTCTTGGGCGCTTTCGGCGCGGAGATCGGCGGCTCGGCCTCGCGGGCGAGTTCGACCCGTGCGCGCGGCGGCGGAGGAGCAGCGCCGGCCGCCGACGCGGCAGGCTTGGCGTCCGCTTTCGCGGACGGCTTGGCCGTATAGCTGCTGGCGCCGTCGTCGGAATCGATCAGCACTACGCTCGGGTCGGTGAGTTTGAACGTCGCCGGCCGGCGAGGAGGAACCCGCTCGGTCATTGCAGTCGGTCTCCGATCAGGAACTGAAGCGCCCGGTCGAGGCGGATGTGAGGCAGCGCCGGACCGTCGGGATCATGGCTGTCGAGCCGCGGCGGGCGGAAGCGCAAAAAGCGGAAGTCGGCGTCCTGGTGCGAGCCGGCGGCGAGCCCGCGGAAGGTGTCCTCGCCGCGGAACAGGCCCTGCAGATTGGTCGGCAGATCGCCCGGGAAGGTGGCGACCTCGGTTTCGCCGTCGAACACCTCTCCCTCGGCCATTTCGCCCATGATCGGGGTGCCGACGATCGATGGCAACCGGTCGCGTCCGCGCTGCACCTGGGCCTCCCGGGTGGCGCGCACCGCGGCCATCGCCACCACATCGACCTTGGCGCCGGCGAATTCGGCCCGCCGCATCGCCTGCTCGACCAGCTTGCGCAGGATCGCCTCGAGCCGGTCGTGGCTGGAATGGTGCAGGTGGTCGGCCTTGGTGGCCGCAAACAGGATCTTGTCGATCCGCGGCCGGAACACCGAGCTGAGCAGCGTCGAGCGGCCGACCCGGAAGCACTCGAGAATGCCGGTGAGCGCGGCTTCGAGATCCTGCAGCGCTTCGGGCCCGGCGTTGAAGGCCGACAGCGCGTCGGCCAGCACGATCTGGCGGTCGAGCCGGGCGAAGTGATCGCGGAAGAACGGCCGCACCACGGCGTCCTTGTAGGCTTCGAATCGGCGCCGCATCATCGCCCACAGCGAGCCGTCCGGCGCGATGCCGCCGTCCGGCACATCGAGCGGCGCGAAGGTCAGCGCCGGCGAGCCGGCGAGGTTGCCCGGCATCAGGAAGCGGCCTGGCGGCAGCAGGCTCATTGCGAACTGCTCGTCGCGACAGGCGCGCAAGTAAGCGGTGAACAGCCGCGCGGCTTTCAGGGTTTCCTGCTCGTTCTCGCGTCCCTTGGGATCGAGCGTGGCGAGATGAGCGTGCCATTCGCGCGCTACCCGGGCTCGCGGGTCCTGCCGCGACAGCGCCAAACTTTCGGCGGCCCAGCGCTCGTAGCTCTTGCCGAGCAGCGGCAGGTCGAGCAGCCATTCGCCCGGATAGTCGACGATGTCGAGCGTCAGCGTCTGCTCGGAGCCGTTCTTGCGCTGATAGTCGATCACCAGCCGCAACTCGCTGATGTCCACCGTCGAGCTCGGCCATTGCCGCTGTTCGATCAGCGTGGCGAGGAAGTTCTCATAGGCGAAACGTGGCACCGCATCGTCCGGCTGCGGTGCCAGCCGCGCCGTGGCGATCCGACCGGTCGACATTGATTCAAATATCGGAAACCGGCCGCCGCGGCACAACCCGTGGACGAGCGCGGTGATGAACACAGTCTTGCCGGCGCGCGACAGGCCGGTGACGCCGAGCCGGATCGTGGGATTGAACAGGTTCTCGCCGTAGTCCTTGAGCGCCCGCGCCGACAGCCACGCATCTTCGAGCAGATTGGAGAAGTTGAAGGCCATGCGAGCCAAGGTTCAATCGTCAGAGGTTGCCGGCGAAACTAACCGGAAACCACCGATTCGTGCGACAATGCGACCTGCCGGGCCGGTCTTGGCTTTGCCGCCTTTCGGGCGGAAAATTCGCGCTCGATCGGACGGCGACGGTGGCCGAGCGTATCACCTTGCGGGTATCGCATCGCCGTCCGTCGTCATGAATGCGCCAGATCAATTCGGATAAGGTGTTCTCGAACAGGGTGTTCGCTCCGCAATGACGATCTTCCGCCTCAAGCAAATCGTGTCGCATGCCAGAATCGACGCCAAGGGCGCGGTGCACTGGAACTACGATCGCGCCGAGCTGATCGCCGATGGCGTGGTGCATGTGCTGGGCCTCGTTGCCGGTTTGATCGCCGCGACCGCGCTCGTCACACTGACCGGCGTGTTCGCTTCCACGCCGACGATCGTCTCGGTATCGGTATATGTCGTCGGGCTGCTGGCGATGCTAGGCCTGTCGGCCGCGTATAATCTGTGGCCGGTATCGCCGCGCAAATGGCTGCTGCGGCGGTTCGACCATTCGGCGATCTACATTTTGATCGCCGCAACCTACACACCGATCATCAGCCAGATCAAGGATCAGATGTTCGGTCTGGCGCTGCTCGCCGGCGTCTGGGGCGTCGCGGTGATCGGCATCCTGCTCAAGCTGTTCAAACCCGGCAAATTCGACAAGCTGTCGGTCGGGCTGTACCTCGCGCTCGGCTGGAGCGGCATCATCGCCTACGATCAGGTGGTCGAGACGCTGCCCACCACGGCGATGTGGTTCCTGGCGATCGGCGGCCTGCTGTACACGCTGGGGGTGATCTTCCACGCCTGGCGGCGGCTGCGGTTCCAGAACGCGATCTGGCACGCCTTCGTGCTGGTCGCCGCCGGCTGCCACTACGTTGCGGTGATGGATCTGGTGCTGGCGTAGCGGTCGCCGGATCTTTCCGATAAGAACGCCCCCGCCAACAACAAGCGGGGGAAACAACCATGCAGATCGCGGGCAAAGTCGTCGTCGTCACCGGCGGCGGCAACGGAATCGGGCAGGCGCTGTGCGAAGCCTTTCACAAGGCCGGCGCCGCCAAGGTCGTGGTCGCCGACCTCGATCAGGCCCGCGCCGAAGCGGTTGCCGCATCGATCGGCGGCGCGGCGTTTAAATGCGACGTTGCCAGTGAGGCCGATATCAAGCACGTCATCGAGGAGACCGAACGTCAGTTCGGGCCGATCGATCTGTTCTGCTCCAACGCTGGGATCGGCGGCGGCTTCGATCCGGTGGCGGAGAATGCCGGCGGCTCCTCCGACGAGCCGTTTATGAAGAGCTGGTTGGTCCATGTGATGGCGCACGTCTACGCGGCGCGTCATTTGGTGCCGCGCTATCGGGCGCGCGGCGGCGGTTACTTCCTCAACACCATCTCGGCGGCGGGTCTGCTGTCGCAGGTCGGCAGCCCGGCCTATTCGGTGACCAAGCACGGTGCGGTCGGCTTCGCCGAAAGCCTCGCCATCGCCCACAAGGCGCACAACATCCGCGTCTCGATTCTGTGCCCGCAGGGCGTCGACACCAACATGCTGCGCTCGATCCCGAAGGGGCCGCAATCGGCTGACGGTGATCTCACCGCCGAGCAGGTGGCGAAGGATGCGCTGCAGGGCATCGAGCAGGAGAGCTTCCTGATCCTGCCGCACCCGCAGGTGATCGACTACATGCGCAAGAAGACCGAAAATTACGATCGCTGGATCGGCGGGATGGCCAAGATCCAGGCCAAGCTGCGCGAGACCTTCGGCGGCAAGGCTTAGGTCCGAGTTTCGGTCGCGCTGCTGCGGGAACTGTGCAGGCAAACGGATCGATGCTTCAATATGTCGCATCGATCCGCGGGGTCTGTTTCGGCTGCCGCGCGTTCCAGTCGCGTGCAGATCCATTCCGCGGCCGGTTCGCCGGCTCTTTGCACGTCAGCGCATCGTCAGTTTGGCGGCGTTGTTCCGTCCCCGCAGCAAACGGAGATCTTATGACTGATCATCCCCATCGTCGGCCAAGCCTCGTATCCCGCAGCCTCGCGGCGATCGTTCTCACCGGCATTTATTGCTTCAGCTTCGTCGGCGCCGCAGCGGTGGTCTCTGGCGTGACCAGCACGGAAGCACACGCCCAGCGCGGGCGTGGACGCGGCCGAGGCTATCGCGGTCGGGGCCGCGGTCGCGGCTGGGAACGTGGACGGGGCCGCGGGTATTACGGTCGCCGCTGCGTCGTCAACGCCGCCGGCGTCCGGATCTGCCTGTAACGGTCAGGCTGCCCGCACGATCTCGCGGACGTGGTCGAGCGTTTGCTCGATCATGTCCGCGCTGACGTCGAGATGGGTGCAGGCGCGGATCCGTCCCTCCATCATCGCCAGCACCACGCCGCGCCGGCGGAGCTGTGCGACCATGTCGGCGCCGGAGACGCCCGCACCGTCAGGCTTGAAGAACACCAGATTGGTCTGCGGCGTCTGCACGTCGATGCCGTCGATCTGCGCCAGCCCCGAGGCGAGGCGGCGCGCGTTGGCGTGATCATCGGCAAGGCGATCGACCTGATGATCGAGCGCGTAAAGACACGCCGCGGCGATCACTCCGGACTGCCGCATCGCGCCGCCGAGCCGCTGCTTCCAGCGCCACACTTCGTCGATGAAGTCACGCGGGCCGGCCAGCACCGCGCCGACCGGCGCGCCGAGTCCCTTGCTGAAATCGATCCACGCCGAATCCCAGCGCGCCGTCATCGCCTTGGCGCTGATACCTGTGGCGACCACCGCGTTCATCAGCCGCGCGCCGTCGATATGCGTCCACAGACCAGCGTCTTCGCCGGCAGTGGCGATCGCATCGAGCGTGGCCTGCGGCCAGATCGTCCCGCCGCCGATATTGGCGGTCTGCTCGGCGCTGACCATCACCTGCGGAGGTTCGTAGCGAGTCTTCGGATGCAGCGCGGCGCGGAACGCCTCCAGCGAGAACTGGCCATCGTCGCCGTCCAGGCCCGTGATCTGGAAGCCGCCGAGCGCGGCGTGCGCGCCGCCTTCGCGCGACAGGATGTGGGCGGTGCGATGCGCGATGATCTCGTCGCTGGGCCGGCAGGTCGCGAGAGTCGTCGTCACGTTGCACATCGTGCCCGAGGGAAGAAATACCGCAGCCTGTTTGCCGAGCAGCGCCGCGACGCGCTCCTGCAGCAGGTTGGTGGTCGGATCGTCGCCGGTCTGCTCGTCGCCGACCTCGGCGCGCGCCATCGCCTCGCGCATCCCCGGCGTCGGCCGGGTCTGGGTGTCGGACAACAGGTTGATCCGCACCGGCGGCGCGGAAGGATCGGGCGGGGAAGGGATGTAGCTCATGCCCAAAGCTAACATGACGTGCGCGAAGCGGAAGGTATTTGCCTGGACACGATCGGGTCAGCGGGATGTGATCTCCACGATCGCCACATACCCGTCATTCCGGGGCGCTCACGAAGTGAGCGAACCCGGAATCTCGCCGTGAACGGACGCGGCCTTGCCACCCACCCCCCGAACCTCCCTTTCGCAATATCCTCGAGATTCCGGGTTCGCGCTTCGCGCGCCCCGGAATGACAAACGCCTTCGAATAGGCAGCGCAAACAAAAAGGCCCCGGCGAACCGGGGCCTCGATGCATCGAACTGAGCAGCAATCAGTGCGAAGAAATCAGCGCGAATAGAATTCGACGATCAGATGCGGCTCCATCTGCACCGCGAACGGCACGTCGGAGAGAGCCGGGATGCGCGCGAACTTCGCGGTCATCTTGTTGTGGTCGACTTCGATGTAGTCCGGCACGTCGCGCTCGCCGAGCTGGCTGGCTTCGAGCACGAAGGCGAGCTGCTTGGAGGCTTCCTTGACCTCGATCACGTCACCGACCCGCACCTTGTAGCTCGGGATGTTGACGCGCTTGCCGTTGACCTTGATGTGGCCGTGGTTGATGAACTGGCGCGCAGCGAACATCGTGGCGACGAACTTGGCGCGGTACACCACCGCGTCGAGGCGGCGCTCGAGCAGTCCGATCAGGTTCTCGCCCGAGTCGCCCTTCAGACGGGTCGCCTCGACGTAGATGGCGTGGAACTGGCGCTCGGAAATGTTGGCGTAGTAGCCCTTCAGCTTCTGCTTGGCGCGGAGCTGGACGCCGAAGTCGGACAGCTTGCCCTTGCGGCGCTGGCCGTGCTGGCCGGGGCCGTATTCGCGGCGGTTGACCGGGCTCTTCGGACGGCCCCAGATGTTCTGGCCCATCCGGCGGTCGATTTTATACTTGGCTTCAGCGCGCTTTGTCATCGCGTCCTCTAGGGTTTGAGTTGTGAGGAAACGCGCCCTCCTGTGCATGGGGAAAATCCCCTGCCGACAGGTCCGTCCTTAAAGCATAAGGGGAGGACCACGGGTCGCGAAACGCAACGCGGGCCGAAACCGGCCCGCGAGCGGGGGCTTTCTAGGGGCAAAGCCCTGGGATGTCAATTCGGGCCAGGCGGGCCGAGGCGAGCTCAGGCGGCTTCGAGGGTCTGCTCGTAAGCTCGCAGCCGCTGGGCGAGGGGGGCCGCCAACGGCCGGTCGCCGGCGGCGAGCGCGGTATTGGCGAGGCGCACCGCCTCCGCCTCGACAGCGGCCTCCCGGCTCAGCTTCCGCTGCGCATACAGCCATCGCGCCACCGTGGCCCAGTCCCACAGCGGACTATCCGAGGTTACCCGGACGCTGGGCGCTGGAAAATCGCGGCTGCGCTGGCCCTTCGCGTATTGCGTCAGGGCTGCACGCGTGAGGCCGCAGCGCGCGGCGATGTCGGACAGATTGACCAGCGGGTCCGGCTCGATCCGCTCGACTTTGGCGCCTGCATTCTCGACCGCGGCGACCGCCGAAGCGATCGCATCGCCGATCGACTCCGCCTCGCGCGCGAAGTCGAGCACGATGTGGCCCTTCTGAAACGCGATGGCAGCGTCGTCGCATCCGGCGTTGAAGAACCGGTCGGCGAAGTCTTCGGCCGCCGGGGAGAGACCGGAGGCGACGATACTGAATTCATAGGTCTTCACCATCATCCTCCTGCTTGGAGTGGGGACAGCGTGCGATCTGGCGCAGCAGTTGCCGCGCATGGTTCTCTGGATTGCGCGGCGTCGACCAGACGAACAGCACGCAGCCGTCGCGATCGTGATGTGGACACAGCAGCCGGCCCCACGCATGGCCGCCGACCTTGCTCCATCTCCAGCCCAGCGCTTCAGCGTGGCTGACCGCCGCCTCGATTTCCTTGTTCGGATGGGACGGCCGCTTTGCCATCGTGACGCCCGCGCTGGACGAGTGTTAACATATGTCAACGGGCGTGCCGCTTCAAGGTCCGGCTGCGGCCCGCAGCGGCCGGGGCGGGCGTTCCAACTGCTCGATCTCGGCCGCTATCGTGGTGTTCAGCACCTGCTCGAGGGAGGTCGTGATCCTCGCGATCGGGGCGGCGTCGATCACCCGGTGGTCGAACCGGACGATCACCTCCAGGCTGCCGTCGTCGGCGAGTCGGCCGTAGCTCAGGATGTAGGGGCCGGGGCTGACCGGGTAGAGGTCGCCAGGGCCGAACGCCGACACTGAAGAGATGCCGAAACTACCGAAGAAATTCGCCCGCGGCCGGCCGAGCGACATCCCGACCCACCAGGCGACCCGCCGCAGCGGCCACGGCATCCGGCTGATCCGCAGCAGCTTGCGAAACATCGGGACGGTTTCGATCGGCGCGGTGCGAGCCTCGCGGATGATCGAATCGACCTCGGTCAGCGGCCGTGTATCGGCCGCGGTGACTTTCTGCATCAGCACGCAGTCTTCGCCATCGATGCGGCGCGCGACCGCGATCATGCCGACGCTCTTCGGCAGCTCGAAGAAGTGCGGCCAGGGAAAGTCGATATACAGCGTGCGCAGCAGCGGCTCGTCGCGCGCCACCAGGCTGAACGCCTTGGCGAGGATCGCGGCAAAGCCGGGCGGCGATGCGGCGGCGGCCCGAGCCCGTGCGAGCGGGCCGAGTTGCAGCGTGCGCCGATAGCTGATCAGTGGCACGCCTTGCGAGGCGTGCATCAGATCCGCAATCAGCCGCCGCGGCGCCGAGATTCGACGAATTTTGCCCCGCATTTATTTGACGGGCGAAGCGAATGGCTTGGTCTTGTCGACCACCCAGACCGCCATCACCTTGGCGCCGTTGTCGCCGTGCACCTTGGCATCGTGCACCACGCCGGCCGGGATCACGTAGGAATCGCCCGCCTTGAGGTGCTTGTCGGGTTCGCCGTCGATGCTCATCACTGCCTCGCCCTCCAGCAGATATCCGGTCTCGATGCCGGGATGGGTGTGCCGGCCGATATTGCCGCCCGGCGGCAGCTCGGCGAGACCGCTGACGGTGACGTATCCATCGGGAAATTCGATCTTCTGCAGCGGGGTGCGCTTGATCCCGCTCTGCTGCGCGACCGCGGCACTCGCCGCAACCGTCACCGCACACACCACAAGAATGTGACGAGAGATTTTCATTTTGATTGTCTCCTCCCGGAGACAAAACTAGCAGCGTCCCGTCAGGCGGAAAAGCGCCTCAGGCCGGAACCCGGCCGCCGAAATAGGGTGCCAAGCCGGCGCTGGCGCGAGGCTGCCGGCCGGATGTGAAGATCATCTCGGCCTTGGGGCTTGCGGCATGGCCGGTGGCCTCGCCGAGCAGAGTGACGACGCGGCGGGCGATCGCCGGGGCCGGATCGATCCAGTCGACCGGCCACGGCGCCAGCCGGATCAGCCGGTCGAGCAGCAGCGGATAATGCGTGCAGGCCAGCACCACCGAATCGGTGCGTCCGCGTGTGGCGTCGGCTTCGACGAAGCACGGTGCGATTTCGGCGCGGATCGCCGCGTCGGTCACCTCACCGCCGCCGAGCGCGGTCTCGGCGAGGGTGGCAAGACGCACCGAGCCGACCAGCGACACCTCGCAGCCTTGCGCAAAATCACGGATCAGCGCGCGGGTATATTCGAGCCGCACCGTCGCTGACGTGCCGAGCACCGAGACGCGTTTGGTGCGGGAGCGAGCGCAGGCCGGCTTGATCGCCGGCACGGTGCCGACGAACGGCACCCGGTAGCGGGCCCGCAGCGGCGCCAGCGTCATGGTCGAGGCGGTGTTGCAGGCGATCACGACGAGATCCGGCGCATGCGCCGCGATGAGTTCGCCCATCAGCGGAACGACGCGACCGATCACGGCCTCCTCGCTGCGCTGGCCGTAAGGGAAGAACGCGTCGTCGCCGACATAGACGTAGTGCGCGTCCGGGCGGGCGCGGACCACTTCGCGCAGCACCGTGAGGCCGCCGAGGCCGGAATCGAACACCAGGATTGTGGGGAGCGAGGTCACGGCGGCGACCTTACCCGATCTTGGTTAGCTTTCGGTTGCCGATCTCGCGACGCAGCCTTGCGGATGAGGCAGGGCCGCCGCGGTCAGTGGCTGTCGGCGACCTCAGTCGGCGGCACCCTGCGCTTGACCCGCTTGATGGTGCCGGAGAACGTGAACAACGGTCGTTCGCCTGTTTTGAGAATGCCGCGGACAAAGATCAGCGACTTGCCGGCCCGCGTGACTTCGCCGGTCGCCTCGATCAGTTCGCCCTCGAATGCCGCGTCGAGAAATTCAGCGCCGAACGCCACCGTCACGCCCGGTCCCTGCAATTCGTGGACGGCGATCGCGAACAGGCAATAGTCCGCGAAGGTCATGAAGCAGCCGCCGTGCACCGCCTTCATGCCGTTGAGGTGCTTCTTCTCGACCCGGAAGGCGCAGCGGACGCGACCGTCGTCTTCGATGCGGTGCCAGAACGGTCCGTTGTGCGATTCGAAAGTGTCCCGAGTCCACGTCCGCCAGCCGGCGAACTCACCTTCAGTGGCGGTGAAAAGGTCCGGGCGGCTGAGGCGTGTCGGTTCGGCGGTGGTGGTCAAGGGGCGTTATCCTTTGGTCTATCGTTTGGTCCATAAAACTGATGCCGCGCTGCAATGCAAATCCACAAATCTAATTGACACTGCGCAATTGGCAGGCAGGTCGCCGCTGTATACCTTCTCGCCCCGCAAGAAACGGGCCGCGTGAGGGAGACCAGAATGAGCGACCAGATCAAGTATGTACTGGACGAGGAGAACATCCCGAAGTCCTGGTACAATCTCAATGCCGACTTTCCGACGCCGATGCCGCCGGTCCTTCATCCGGGCACGCATCAGCCGGTCGGCCCGAGCGATCTGGAGCCGCTGTTTCCGATGGAGTTGATCCTCCAGGAGGTCGCGACCGAGCGCTACATCGAGATTCCCGAGCCGGTGCGTGACGTGTTCCGGATGTGGCGCCCGGCGCCGTTGATCCGTGCGCGCCGCCTCGAGCAGGCGCTCGGCACGCCGGCCAAGATCTACTTCAAGTACGAAGGCGTTTCGCCGGCCGGCTCGCACAAGCCGAACACCGCGGTGCCGCAGGCCTGGTACAACAAGCAGGCCGGCATCAAGAAGCTGTCGACCGAGACCGGCGCCGGGCAGTGGGGCTCGTCGCTGGCGTTCGCCGGCTCGCTGTTCGGGCTTGACGTTCTGGTTTTCCAGGTCCGCGTGTCGTTCGACCAGAAGCCGTATCGCCGCGCGCTGATGGAGACCTACGGCGCGCGCTGCATCGCGTCGCCGTCGACCGAAACCGAATCCGGCCGCGCCATTCTGGAGAAGAATCCGAACAGCCCCGGTTCGCTCGGCATCGCGATCTCCGAAGCGGTGGAAGTCGCCGCCAAGAACCCGGACATCAAGTACGCGCTGGGTTCGGTGCTCAACCACGTGATGCTGCACCAGACCATCATCGGCGAAGAAGCGATCAAGCAGTTCGAAATGGCGGGCGATGATCCGGACGTCGTGATCGGCTGCGCCGGCGGCGGTTCGAACTTCGCCGGCCTTGCCTTCCCGTTCCTCGGCCTGCAGCTCCGCGGCGGTCGCAAGCGGCGCATCATCGCGGTCGAGCCGGCGGCGTGCCCGACCCTGACCCGTGGCACCTACGCCTACGACTTCGGCGACACCGCGCATCTCACCCCGCTGGTGAAGATGCACACGCTCGGCTCGACTTTCATGCCGCCGGGCTTCCACGCCGGCGGCCTGCGCTATCACGGCATGAGCGGGATGGTGTCGCACGCCTACGAACTCGGCCTGATCGAGGCGCGCGCCTACAAGCAGGTCGGCTGCTTCGAAGCCGGCGTGCAGTTCGCCCGCACCGAAGGCATCGTGCCGGCGCCGGAATCCACCCACGCGGTGCGCTGCGCGATCGACGAGGCGCTGCGCTGCAAGGAGGAGGGCAAGTCGGAAACGATCCTGTTCAACCTCTCCGGCCACGGCCATTTCGACATGCAGGCCTACATCAACTACTTCGAAGGCAAGCTGGTCGATCAGGACTACGACGAAGCCGACCTCGCCACCGCGCTGGCGGGCCTGCCGGCGGTTGCGGCGTAATTCTGTAGCTAGCCGCAAGGCACTGACTGAACCTCTCCCCGCTCTGTGCGGGGAGAGGTCGGATTGCGCAGCAATCCGGGTGAGGGGCGGGGCACGGCGTCAATCCGCAGTCGGCCCCTCGGGCGGGCACAGCCCCGCTACCCAGCACGACTTCCGCCGCGTCCGATTCACTGCCCGGCCCCTCATCCCATCCTTCTCCCCGCACAGAGCGGGGAGAAGGGGCCGGCCGCGGCTGGGGCGGAAGCTGCAACTTATTGAAAAGGCATGCCTTCAATCCCGGCCTGGGGCGGTTCGCCATCCCCAGGCGTGCAGAAAAGCCTTTCCCCTTTGGGCCGTTCTTTCTACATAACAGCGGTCCGCGCCGGCCCCTCCGGCGCGCCGAGGAATGCTGCCCTATGTCCGCTCCCGAGCCGAAGATCACCCCGGAATTGATCGCCAGCCATGGCCTGAAGCCGGACGAATATCAGCGCATTCTCGATCTGATCGGGCGCGAGCCGACTTTCACCGAGCTCGGAATCTTCTCGGCGATGTGGAACGAGCACTGCTCGTACAAGTCGTCGCGCATCCACCTCAAGGGGCTGCCCACCAAGGCACCGTGGGTGCTGCAGGGCCCGGGCGAGAACGCCGGCGTCATCGATATCGGCGATAATCAGGCGGTGGTCTTCAAGATGGAGAGCCACAACCACCCGAGCTACATCGAGCCGTATCAGGGCGCCACCACCGGCGTCGGCGGCATTCTGCGCGACGTCTTCACCATGGGGGCGCGGCCGATCGCCTGCCTCAATGCGCTGTCGTTCGGCGATCCGAAGCATTCCAAGACCCGGCACCTGGTGTCCGGCGTCGTCGCCGGCGTCGGCGGCTACGGCAATTCATTTGGTGTTCCGACGGTCGGCGGCCAGACCCGGTTCCACACCCGCTACGACGGCAACATTCTGGTCAACGCGATGGCGGTCGGCCTCACAGATGCCGACAAGATCTTCCTCGCCGCGGCCTCCGGCGTCGGTATGCCGATCGTCTATCTCGGCTCGAAAACGGGGCGCGACGGCATGGGCGGCGCCACCATGGCGTCGGCCGAGTTCGACGAGGGGTCGGAGGAGAAGCGGCCGACCGTGCAGGTCGGCGATCCCTTCGCCGAGAAGCTGCTGCTCGAAGCCTGCCTCGAGATCATGGCCAAGGACTGCGTGATCGCCATCCAGGACATGGGCGCGGCCGGCCTGACGTGTTCCGCCGTAGAAATGGGCGCCAAGGGCGACCTCGGCGTCGAGCTCGATCTCGACGCGGTGCCGACCCGCGAGACCGGCATGACCGCCTACGAGATGATGCTCTCCGAAAGCCAGGAGCGCATGCTCATGGTGCTGAAGCCGGAGAAGGAAAAGGAAGCCGAAGAGATCTTCAAGAAGTGGGGTCTCGACTTCGCGATCGTCGGCTACACCACGCCGACCAAGCGGTTCGTGGTCAAGCATGGCGGCCAGGTGAAGGCCGATCTGCCGATCAAGGAGCTCGGCGACGAGGCGCCGCTGTACGATCGCCCGTGGGTGGAGTCACCGAAGCTGCCGGTGATCCACGCCCGCGACATCAACGCGCCGATGGGCGCGGCCGAGGCGCTGGAGAAGCTCTTGGCGACGCCCGATCTGTGCAGCAAGCGCTGGGTGTGGGAGCAGTACGACCACGTCATCGGCGGCAACACTGTGCAGCGGCCCGGCGGCGACGCCGCGGTGGTTCGCATCGAGGACGGCCCGAAGGGGCTGGCGCTCACCGTCGACGTCACGCCGCGTTACTGCGAGGCCGATCCGTTCGAGGGCGGCAAGCAGGCGGTGGCCGAAGCCTATCGCAACATCACGGCGGTCGGCGGCAAGCCCTTAGCGATCACCGACAACCTGAATTTCGGCAATCCGGAGCGGCCCGAGATCATGGGCCAGCTGGTCGGCTGCCTGAAGGGCATTTCGGAAGCCTGCATCGCGCTCGACTCGCCGATCGTCTCCGGCAACGTCTCGCTCTACAACGAAACCTCGGGCCGCGGCATCCTGCCGACCCCGTCGATCGGCGGCGTCGGCGTGCTCGACGACTTCACCAAGTCGGCGACGCTCGCCTTCAAGGCTGAAGGCGAAGCGATCCTGCTGATCGGCGAGACCAAGGGTTGGCTCGGCCAGTCGGTGTACTTGCGCGAGATCTGCGGCCGTGAAGAAGGCGCGCCGCCGCCGGTCGATCTGGCGGCCGAGAAGCGCCACGGCGACGTCGTCCGCGGCATGATCAAGGCCGGCACCGCGACCGCCGTGCACGACCTGTCCGACGGCGGCCTGCTGGTCGCGCTCGCCGAGATGGCGATCAGCGGCGGCATCGGCGCCGCGCTCGACGCGCCGCCGGCCGAGATCGTGTCGCACGCCTGGTGGTTCGGTGAGGATCAGGCCCGCTACGTCGTCACGGTGAAGGAAGCCGATCTGCTCGCGGTGAAGACCAAGCTGAAGACGATCGGCGTGCCCTGCACCCAGATCGGCGTCACCGGCGGTCACGCGCTGAAGATCGAAGGCGAACGCACCGTCGACATCAAGGCGCTGCGCCACGCCCACGAGCACTGGCTGCCGGACTATATGGGCGGGAAGGCGTAGTCGCCTTCGGCCTCTCCATCGTCATTCCGGGATGCGCTGCGCGCGCCCCGGAATGAAGGAAGAGGGGTCTCACAGCACCCGATACGCGCCTGGAATCTTCCGCAAGAGATACGTTGTCGCCCAGCTCAGCAGCAGGCCGAGGGTGAATACGATGGCGGCTTTGACGATCGCCGGCAGGTCGTAGTCGTACAGCCAGTACTGCAGCCACAGCATGTAGGCGTAGTGCACCAGGAAGATGCCGTAGGCGTCGTGCTGCAGCGGATCGAGCAGGCTCCAGCCGCCGCGGCGGAAGCGCAGGAATACGGCCAGGATCGCAAAGATGATCGCGGCGCTGAAGGCGGTCAGCGCCACGCTGTAGCTCGCCTCGTACCACATCGGCAGGTCGTCCGGATTGTCGAGGATGCCGCGCTTGATGCCGATCAGGCCCCACATCCCGAGATACGGCACCAGCGCCACCAGCAGCCAGATCCACCATTGCTGCGCCAGCTTGCCGCCGGCGCCGAGCACGCTCTGCTCGGGATGGCAGGCGCCGATGCCGGCACCGATGAAGAAGTATGCGGTGTACAGCAGCACCCGGCTGGCCTGCACCGCGAACGGTCCCCATTCGAACCAATAGGTCGAGGTGTAGTACAGCCGCGACGGCACGTAGAGGATCGCGGTGATCACGAACACGGCGCCGATGAACAGCGCCGGCGATTTGTAGCCGAGCTTGGCGAGGTGATTGATCGGGTCCAGCGTGTGCCGCGAAATCCGGTACAGCCCGCCGCCGATCACGCTGAAGATGAACAGCACCCACAGAAACCACAACGGTCCGCTCGGCCACGGGCCGACCGTGATCATGTTCTTGTAGAACTGCGCGAAGGTCTCGGCCGGGTCGGCGCGCAGCGCCAGCGCGTAGTAGGCGATCGGGATCACGGTGAAGGCTGCGATCACGAACGGGATGCCGAGCCGGATCAGCCGGTCGCGAGCGAGCGAGCCGAATTTCGGCCGATGGTCCAGGCTCGGCCACAGAAACAGCCCCGACAGCATGAAGAACATCGCCATGAAGAAACTGTCGGTGGCGAGCACGATGCAATCGAAGCCGATGAACGAGGTCGGGTCGGTGTGACCGAAGTAAGTATAGGGGATCACCGAATGGTGGATCAGCACCAGGATGGTGAGGAAGGTGCGGGTGCGGTCGAGCGACAGGTCGCGCACATGCGACGCTGCGTGCGCGGTCATGCCGCCAGTGGTGGGATAGGTTACGGTCACGAAATAAGCCCCGCGCGATGCCGCCGGTGGAATACGATACTGCGCCTTAGCTGAATCGCCTCTTCGGCGAATTGCTAGGGTTTGAATTCTTCGATTTGGACCTTTTCCGGATAGAACGCCAGATAGCCGGCAATCTCGGCCATCGCCGGAAATGGCGTCTCGTAGCTCCACACCGCGTTCGGCAGCGGATCGCCCCCGGCGACGATGCTGAAATAACTGGCATCGCCCTTATACGGGCAGTGGGTGACCCGAGCGGTCTTTTCCAGCAGCCGCATGTCGGCATCTTCCCGCGGAATGTACTGCACTGGCGGATAGCTGGCTTCGCGCAGCGTCAGCGCGCGGCGGGTCTCCGCGATCACTCGACCGCCGGCGCTGATTCGGACGCCCTTCGGGTTTGCCGTCATCGTAATCGGGTGATCTGGGCCGGGGAGCTTCATCGGATGAACCTTCAGGGCGTGAAGCGGCCTGGTGTCGCGGTCACCTTGTCGGGATGTGCCCGGCGGGGTGGCTTTGAAAGGGCCGTACTGCGATATAGGATGGCAGCTCAGGATTGCCACCGCGCTTGGCGCGCGGGTGGCCCGCGACGATCTGGAGGACGACCGAATGCCGATGGATGCCCGCGACATCGAGGCCATGATCAAGGCCGCGATTCCCGACGCGGAGGTGACGATTCGCGACCTCGCCGGTGACGGCGATCATTATGCCGCGACCGTGATTTCGGAGTCGTTCCGGGGCAAGTCGCGGGTCCAACAGCACCAGATCGTCTATCAATCGCTGCGGGGGCAGATGGGCGGCGTGCTGCATGCGCTCGCGCTGCAGACCGGCGTGCCGGAAGCCTGACGGCGGGCGGCTTCGGCCGAGGCCGGGCGGCCTTGCAGTTCGGCCGCCTGCCACGACGATTGCTGATCGAGCTGTTGCTAGTCGAGTCGCGCAACGCGCGCCGTTGCCCGATCCATGCGACGGCGCATGGCGTTGACGCTGTGGGACAGTTCTCCGACATGCCGATCGGACAGCGTGCCGCGTGCAATCTCCTCGATTCTGCACATCTCGTCCTCGACGCGCTCCAACGTCTGTTTTGCGCTCCCGGTGAGCGACAGCAGAACGACCCGCCGGTCTTCGGCGGATTGAGTGCGGCTCAGGAGGCCGCGCTGCTCCAGCGGCCGGATCTGCGCCGAGACGAACGACCCTTTCATATTGAGCAGCGCCGCGACTTCGCCTACCGGAACGCCATCCCGGTCGGCCAGAAAGTCGACCGCCTTGATCAGCAGCCATTGCGATCCCGTCAGGCCGACTCGGCGCCCGAGCAGTTCGGCCATCCGCAGGATCGAGAAGCCGATGGCTGATACGTCCCAGACCAGACGATGCAGCAGACGATCGGCATGATCGATGTCGGGGGCGGTGCCGATCGGCTCGTCGGCGGCGTTGGTGTTCGTTTCGGGTATCATCCCGTCGTCCTTTCAGCGCATGCCACGCACGGCGTGCCCCGCGCGAAGCATCGCCTCTCCAGACAGAACGGAGCGGACGCTTCGAAGCAGGCCGGCGAGCGCTGATGCGCCCGGCACGGGTGGCGAAATGTCATCGGCATAGGGCGGGCGGAGCGGTGTCGCGGCGCCCGGACGCGTCGTCGGTCAGACGGCCTGTTTGGGCGGGGGCGTATCGGGACTTGCCCGCAGCGCGATCGCCAGCGAAGACCCGGCAAAGCAGGCCTTTGCGCTGTCCGGCGATGGGCGTCCGGCCAAGGAGGCCGGAATTACGGCGGTTGAACACGACGGGCAACGATCGCAGACCGAGATGGCCGCGTCGCCGGTGCTGTCATCGACAGAATGCGTGCTGAACACAGCGGTCGCCGCCACCTGGGTCGGATGCAGGCAGGCGATCTGATGCAGCAGGCCTGAGACGAGATAAAGCGAGATCACCACGACCAAGGACAGGCGACAGCGTAGCTGCGCTGTGTCGGTCGAAAGCCATCGAATAAACCCGCTTCTCATGCGGGATCGCATAACAAATCTGTCACAACGCGCAAAGAGCGCATGGACACGGCCCGCTGCGCGGCGCCGACGTTAACGAAGGCTTTACAGCCGCGCGGCACCGTCTTGGTGGGTGGGAGAGCATGTCGAACTGGCGGGACGAAAAGGCGAAGGCCAACGCACTGGCGCTGGCCCGGCTGACCAAGCGGCTGCCGGAGGTCTTCCCGCAGGCGGTGCTGATTCATGCCAAAGCCCGCGCCTATGTGCCTTCGACCCTCCGGGTCGCGGTCGACTCGTATTGGCGCGCGCATCCGCTGCGGGCGGAGCGGCTGGCGCGCATGCTGGCGGCGCGCAGCGGTGCCCCTGCCGGCTGGCAGTGGCACGTCGGCGACCCCGACAACGGATTGCCGGCGACGTTTCGCACTCCGCCTGCGCCGTATCGGGAGAAAGCACATCAGCGTGGCCCCGGCTTCTGCTGCGTCTGCGGTCAGCCGGTGTATCGGTTCGGCTGGCACGCCGATCTATGGAACGCCGGCATCAACAAGAATGCCACTTGGCACAGCGCCTGCGTCACCGCCTGGCAGTTCTGGAATGCGCCGAGCGGCCAGACCAAGCTGCTGCGGCGCCTACAGGGCCGCCGTTGCCGCGAGACCAACAGGCGGCTGCTGCGGACGTCTGAAGTCGATCACCTCGTGCCGCTGTTTCAGGTCTGGCGGCAGCACCGCGACCGGACATGGCCGGAGCTGCTCGGCTTTTGGGGCCTGCCCAACCTGCAGGTGATCAATCGCGAGGTCCACGTCGCCAAATGCGCCGCCGAGGCACGCGGCCGGCGCGCGGCGCGGATCGCCGCCGCAGAGGAAGCTGCAGTTTAGTCGGGCGAAAGACGAGACGCGGCAGTCTCAGTTCGCTCCGAGCGCGTGCACCGAGAACATCGCGTCCGCATCGGTCCAGCTCTGCTTCAGCGACCAGCCGGCCTGCTGGGCCAGGGCACGAAATCGTTCCAGGCTGTACTTGTAGCTGTTCTCGGTGTGGATGGTCTCGCCCGCCCGAAAGCCGATGCGCTCGCCGAACAGATTCACGGTCTGGTCGCGCAGGCTGACCAGATGCATCTCGATGCGGTGCTGATCGCGATTGTAGATCGCCCGATGCGCGAAGGCGGACAGATCGAAATCCGCGCCGAGTTCGCGGTTGATGCGGATCAGCAGGTTGAGGTTGAATTTGGCGGTCACGCCGGCGGCATCGTCATAGGCCGGCACCAGGACGTTTTCGTCCTTTTCCAGATCGACACCGATGATCATCCGGGCGCCGTGGCCGAGAATATCGCGGGCGCTCTCCAGGAAGCGCCGCGCCTCCTGCGGCTCGAAGTTGCCGATCGTCGAGCCGGGGAAGAACCCGACCTTCGGCAGGTCGCGGATCGCGGGTGGCAGCGCGAACGGCTTGGTGAAGTCGGCGGCGAGCGGATGCACTGCGAGCTGCGGGAAATCCCGCTGCAGCGCTTCGGCCTGGGTGACGATGAAATCGCCGGAGATATCGACCGGCACATAGGCCGCGACCTGATGGGCGGCGAGCAGCAGGCGGATCTTGGTCGTCGCCCCGGCGCCGAACTCGACGATTGCCGCGTCCGGTGGAATGAGTGCCGCGATCTCGGCGGCGCGGCCCTCGAGAATGCCAAGCTCGGTGCGGGTCGGATAGTATTCCGGCAGGCGGGTGATCTCGACGAACAGCTCGGAGCCGGTGTCGTCGTAGAAGTACTTCGGCGACAGTTCCTTCTGCGGCCTCGTCAGCCCGTCCAGCACGTCGCGCGCAAACGCAGCCGTGTCCGAATCGAGCCGATGCGCTTGCGTCTGCACAGTAACGTGCACGTTCATGGGCGATCCTCCGGGCTGCGCGCGTGGCGCATTGAGATTTTCAAATCAGGCGCCGTAGTCGGCAAGCCGCAGTCCGGTGAACTGCCAGCGGTGATGCGGATAGAAGAAATTGCGATAACTGACGCGGCTGTGGCCTTCGGGCGTCGCGCAGGACGAGCCGCGCAGCACCAACTGATTGACCATGAACTTGCCGTTGTATTCGCCGAGCGCGCCTTCGATCGCCTTGTAGCCCGGGTAGGGTGCATAGGCGCTGCGGGTCCATTGCCAGACGGTGCCGAACGCATCCGGAAGATGCCCGGCGCTGGCCGCGACTTCCCACTCCATCTCGGTCGGCAGATGCTTGCCGGACCAGCGTGCGAAGGCGTCGGCCTCGTAGTAGCCGACATGGCACACCGGGGCGGCGGGATCGACGCTTTGCAGGCCGCCGAGCGTCATGATATTCCACTCGCCGTCGACCTGCCGCCAATGGCCGGGTGCCTCCCAGCCCTCGCGCTCGGCGCAGGCGAAGCCGTCCATCAGCCACAGCGTGGCGGTGCGATAGCCGCCGTCGGCCATGAATTCCAGCCACTCGGCATTCGTGACGAGGTGCCGCGCCAGCCTGACCGGCCCGACCAATGCGCGGTGCACCGGCTTTTCGTTGTCGAAATGGAAGCTGTCGCCGGCATGGCCGATCGGGTGGATGCCTTCGGGGAGCGCGACCCAATCCTCGCCGCTCTGGTCCGTCGCCGGCAGCCGCCACGCCGGGTCGTAGGCCGGCGGGATCGGATTTTGCGCAAAGGCATGGAGGATGTCGGTGAGCAGCAATTCCTGGTGCTGCTGCTCGTGATTGAGCCCGACCTCGATCAGCGGCGCGATCTCCTCGAGCTTCGCGGTATCGGCGGTCGCGAACCAGTTCAGCATCGCCGCGTCGACATGGCGGCGATAGGCCGCGACATCGGCGACGCCGGGGCGGGTCAATAGCCCGCGCGCCGCGCGGGTGTGCCGGGGGCCGGCCGAGACGTAATAGGAGTTGAACAGGAAGGCGTAGTCCGGGTGGAATACCTGATAGCCCGGACAATGTGGGCCGAGCAGGAACTGCTCGAAGAACCAGGTGGTATGGGCGCGGTGCCACTTCGCCGGGCTCGCATCCGGCATCGACTGCACCACCTGATCCTCTGGAGACAGCGGGGCCGCGCGGCGCTCGGTCTCATCGCGTACCGCACGATAAGCATCGGCGAGGCGAGCGGCCAGGTCGCGGGAGCAGGCGGAGAGGGAAGATTCGGCTGCAGCGGCCGTGGCGGAGGACAGGATCGTCACGAGCATCTCCGGTTTGGTGGAAAACGCTGCTGTTCAGAGTGAGTTCCAGGCTGAACAAGATAGGCGCTGACGATCGGGATGTAAGGTCGCTGCCGTACCAGGGGAGGATTTTGCGTCTTCGGCTCTCGCCTTGGCCTATTGCAGCGCGGCGGCGACGAAAATGGTAGCGAAGTCAAGGCGGCAGCCAGGGCTCAATCGGTTTTGACTTGGGCTATGCGGTGGTTTCGGGATACATATATGAACGTTCGACCCGGCCGCTGGTGGTCAGCCGGCCGCGCCGCAAAAGGATTCGCCATGAGCATCGAGCAATTCATCGACAACGAAGTGAAGGCCAACGACGTCGTGCTGTTCATGAAGGGCACGCCGCAATTTCCGCAGTGTGGCTTCTCCGGTCAGGTGGTGCAGATCCTCGATCACATCGGCATTCCGTACAAAGGCCATAACGTGCTCGAGAGCGCCGAGCTGCGTGACGGCATCAAACAGTACTCGAACTGGCCGACCATTCCGCAGCTCTACGTGAAGGGCGAATTCGTCGGCGGCTGCGACATCGTGCGCGAGATGTTCCAGGCCGGCGAATTGCAGAAGCTGTTCACCGACAAGGGCATCAAGGCCGCCGCCTGAGCCCCTTTGTCCGCCAGATCGGCACGGCGACCTGTGAAGTCGTCGTTGCCGACATCACCACGCTCGCCGTCGACGCGATCGTCAACGCCGCCAATGCATCCTTGCTCGGCGGCGGCGGTGTCGACGGCGCCATCCATCGCGCTGCCGGCCCCGAACTGCTTGCCGAATGCCGCACGCTCGGCGGTTGCGACACTGGCGATGCCAAGATCACCCGCGCTTACCGGTTGCCGGCGCGCCATGTGATCCACACGGTCGGCCCGATCTGGCACGATGGCCGCCACGGCGAGGACACCGCGCTCGCCTCCTGCTACGTCCGCGCCCTGCAGCTCGCCGATGATCATCGGTTGAGCTCGGTCGCGTTCTCGGCGATCTCTACCGGCGTCTATGGTTTTCCGCCCGAGCGCGCCGCACCGATTGCGGTCCGAACCACCTTCGATGCACTCAGCGCGGGCAGCTCGGTGACACGAGTGGTGTTCTGTTGCTTCTCGCCTGCGAGTGCCGAGTTGCATCGCGCCGCGCTTATGGAGGCGGCCCCTTGAAACCGCTCCAAGCGCCGTTACCATCACGATCCACGACAGAACCTGGGAGGACTTGAGGATGCTGCATCGCGCCGCGCGGTGGTTGATGGCAGGGGCGTTGGCCGCGACGGTCGCGAGCCCGGCGCTCGCCGAAGGAACGTTCGACCTGCCGCCGAGCGTGCAGTTCTCCGACAAGAAGCTTGAGCGGATCGACGAATTCTTCAACAAGATCATCGCCGAGGGCAAGATTCCCGGCGCGCTCGTGTACATCGAGCGCCACGGCAAGCCGGTCTATCACAAAGATTTCGGCGTCCGCGATGTCGCTACCAAGCAGCCGATCACCGACGACACGATCTTCCGGCTGTCGTCGCTGACCAAGCCGTTCACCGCCTTTGCGGTGATGATGCTGGTCGACGAAGGCAAGATCAAGCTCGACGATCCGGTGTCGAAATACATCCCGGCCTTTGCCGATACCAAGGTCGGCGTCGAGAAGCAGCGCGACAACGGCGAGAAGTATCTCGATTTCGTCGCGCCGAAGCGACCGATTGAGGTTCGCGACCTGCTGCTGCACACGTCCGGCATCACTTACGGCTTCTACGGCGACAGTCTGGTGCGCAAGACGATCGATGCCGCCAAGATCTACGACGGTGATCCGACCACGCGCGAATTCGCCGAGCGGATCGCCAAGCTGCCGCTGCAGGAGCAGCCCGGAACGCTGTGGGACTACGGCAATTCCTATGAAGTGCTCGGTGCCGTGATCGAGGCGGCGTCCGGCCAGTCGTTCTATCAGTTCCAGAAGCAGAAGCTGTTCGACCCGCTCGGGATGACCGACACGCAGTATTTCTTTCAGTCCGACGCGCAGAAGTCGCGGCTGGCGCAGCCGATGCCGAACGATTCCAACTTCCGTGTGGGCCGGCTGGTGGGACCGGACATTCTCCGCAAGTGGGAGTCCGGCGGCGGCGGACTGAGCTCGACGCCGCACGACGTGATCCGCTTCGTCCGTATGCTGCTCAACAAGGGCGAGCTCGACGGCAAGCGCTTCCTCAGCGAAGCGACCTTCAAGGACATGACCACCGATCACATCGGCCCGAATTCCGGGGTCGAGCGCGATTACTTCTATTTCCCTGGGGACGGCTTCGGCTACGGCTACGGCCTTGGCGTCCGCACCGATGCCGGCAACGCCAAGCCGCCGCCGCCCGGTTCGCTCGGCGAATTGAAATGGGACGGCGCCTCGGGCTGCTACTTCGTGGTCGACCCGAAGCTCGACATGTTCTTCGTGCTGATGGAGCAGACGCCGTCGCAGCGTCAGCCGGTGCAGCGCGAACTGAAGAAGCTGGTGTACGAGGCGCTGGAGAACTGACGCGGTCTCAGCCGTTGCGCGCGTAGAGCATCGGCACCGACGTATCGAGCATCGCCTCAACCACGCTGACGCCGTCCAGCGAGAGGGCGCGCGTCAGCGCCGGCGCCAGCTCGGCGCTGCCTGTCACCTTCGCGGCGTCGCAGCCGAGCGACTGCGCCAAAGCGGCAAAGTCGATCCCTGGCACGTCCAGGCCCGGCACATTCCGGACCTGCATCACCTGGCTGAACGAGCGCATCGCGCCGTAGCCGCCGTTGTTCAGCACCACCACGGTCAGCGGCAGCTTGCGCTGCGCCGCGGTCCACAGCGCCTGGATCGAATACATCGCCGAACCGTCGCCGATCAGGCAGACGGTGCGGCGGTTCGGATGCGCCAGCGCGAAGCCGACCGAGGCCGGCAGCGACCAGCCGAGCCCGCCGCTGGTCATCGTCGCGAAGCTGTCCTGGCCGGGCATCGGCATGTAGGTCTGCATCGCCGGACGGTGCGACGGCGCTTCCTCGACCAGCATCGCGTCGTCCGGCATCGTGGCGCGCAGCGTATGCAGCAGATATTCGGCCGGCATCGGCTCGGCTGACCGCGGCGCTGGCGGCAGCACACGGGCCGGCGGCGCGGCGCGCCTGGTTTCAGGCAGCAACGCCAGCAGCGTGGTGAGTGCCGGCGTCACGGTCGCGATGATGCTGGTGCCGAGCGGCGTCACCGTGGCGGCGTCGGCATCATCGGTGATCTGAAACAGTTTCGAGGCGCCGTCGAAGATCGCTGCATGGCCTTCGACATGGAAAGTGAACACCGGCGCGCCGATGACGACGACGACATCGTAAGCGCCGAGCGCCTCGGATAACTGCCCCGGCGAGGCAGGCAGGAAGCCGGCGAACAGAGGATGCCGTTCGGGGAAGCTGCACCGCGCCGAGAACGGCGACACCCACACCGGCGCCTTGGCCTTCTCGGCGACCTGCACCATCAGCCCGACCGCCGCGGCACGATCGACCGCGGGGCCGACCACCAGCGCTGGCTTCTTGGCTTTGGCCAGCGTGTCGGCCAGCGCCTCCATCGCGGATCGATCCGGACCGATCTCGCGCGTGATCGTGCGCGGCGGCAACGGCGCGGCGGGCCGGGCCCAATCGTCGATCGGCACCGACACGAAGGTCGGCCCGCACGGCGGCTGCATCGCGACGTAGTAGGCACGGGCGATCGCGGCCGGCACGTCCTCGGCGCGGGCCGGCTCGACGCTGTATTTCACATAAGGCCGCGGAAATTCGCTCGCGCGCTCGGCGCCGAGGAAGGCCTGCAGCGGCAGCAGGCTGCGCGCCTGCTGGCCGGCTGTGATCACCAGCGGGGTCTGGTTCTTGAACGCGGTGTAGATGTTGCCGAGTGCGTTGCCGACGCCGGCCGCCGAATGCAGATTGACGAAGCCGGCGTTCCGCTTCGCCTGCGCATAGCCGTCCGCCATCGCCACTGCCGAGGCTTCCTGCAGCGCCAGCACGTAGTCGATATCGTCCGGCCAGTCGCTTAAGAAAGGCAGCTCGGTCGAGCCGGGATTGCCGAACACCTTGTCGATCTTGAAGGCGCGCAGCAGGTCGAGCGTGGCGGATTTGACGGTGGTGACGGCAGCGCTCGGCTGCTTGGACTTCTTCGCGGGCAAGGGCGATTTCCTCGGGCGGCGGATGCCGGTGTTGTTGTTTGCACCGATCAAATCCGCAGGCGGCGAGGGGAGTCAACAGCATCACCCGCGATGCCAAATTTCCCTCCCCCTTGCGGGGAGGGTGGCCGGCCGTAAGGCCGGTCGGGTGGGGGGAGCCACACGCTCAGTG
>NZ_QUMK01000004.1 GCF_010907035.1 Rhodopseudomonas sp. BR0M22 | reverse complement strand
TCCCACGCCCCCATCTGCACCAGCTGAGCGGGCCGCAGAACCCAGCGTCGCAATCATCGACCTGACCGTCTACGAGACCACCCGTAGCGCGATGCATCGGTTCGACACGCTGGTGACGTTCTTCATCAACGACACGGCCGAATATCTCGCTGCGATCAAAACCGCGCTCGAGGGCGGTCGGATCGAGGATGCGGTAATGCCGGCCCACACCATCAAGAGCTCGGGCCGGATCGTCGGCGCGTTGTCGCTCGCTGCGACGGCTGAACAGTTCGAGACGCTGGCGCGACAGCAAGGCACCGTCGGCGATCTCGACAAACTGCGGATTCGCATGGTGCGGTTGTTCGACATGAGCCGCACCCGTTTGCTCGCGCTTCAAGAGGCAGCCCCCGCAGCAAGACGGACAGGCTGAACCGAGTAACCGGAGCATCCGGATTCGGATGACCCAAGCGCCGTCGTCGGGATGGTTAGCGCCGGCACCTCGATATTTGACGTGCATCAAGGAAAGCTCCCGCCGCCACGATCAAAGCTGATAGTCATGAGCAGTAGGCTCGCTATTCGAGCGCCGCACTCTACGACCTGAGCAGCCCTTCGGTAGGGTCGTCGGGCAACGGAAGGTTCTGGCTCGGGTGACCTGAAGGATTCACTTTGTCTGCCAGCTATCGATCCGAGACCAGCGGCGACGGTATTTGCATCACCAACTGTCAGCCCAGCCGCCCCAGGCTTCGCTCTCACCCCGGGGCAATTGCACCGAACGGCTTTGACGCGCGTCAGCAAAATTCGGTGCGGCGATGACGCGACCGAACGATCCCGCTGCAGCCTTCGTCTCAGTCCTGCCGGGGCGAATTCGGTTACGGCATCGCATGCTGCGGGACCGCTCCCGTTATGCCGCACTCGACGATAAGCTGCGCGCGCTGGTCGCGGTGGATGGCAATCCGGCCGTCGGCTCGTTCCTGCTGCGGTATGATCCAGCCGATACGGAGATGGAAGCGCGCATCCGTGCCGAGGTCGCAGCGATGTGGCCCACGATGGCGTCAGATGGGCCGCAGAATCCGCCAGCCGCCGATGCTGAGGTCGCGGCCACCGACCCAATCGCCCGTCTGCGGCGCCGGGCACAGACCCGGTCGACGATCAATCGCGTCGCCAAAATCGGCGCGCTCGCCGGCATGGCCGGCACCGTCGCGGCACTCGGCGTCAGCCGCAAACTGCATGCTCAGATGGGCATCGTCGCCATCGCGGCGACCCTCACCCACCTCGCGGTGCATTGGCGCCGCACATTCCGTTAGGTCGTCCGTGTCTGAAGCTTCCGCCGCAGGCCTTCTGCGCTTCACGCATCACCTCGAGATTGCGCACCACCTGCCCGGTCGCATCCGCCTCAAACTGAAGGTCCCGCTCGACGGCGAGCTGATCGCGATGGCGGACGAAGCGAAGCGGTTCGGCAAAGCGCTGGCGAAGATGGACGGCATCCGCTCGATCAGCCTGAACCCGCTCGCGCGATCCTGCGTGGTCGAATACGACCCATCCGGAATTCCGCCCTCCGCCTGGCGCGACTTCGTCTCGGGCGACACGACGCCGGAGGGCGAAACGCTGCGCAACAATCTGCACGGCCTGTTGGCCGGCTCATAGTTCGGAAGGATTTCATCATGCTCCCACTTCTGCGATTTGCGTCCGGTATTCTTGTGGGCGTCGTCGGCGTGCACCTGCTGAAGCAGGCCAAAGCGCCGGAAGCCGTTAAATCGTTTGCCCAGAAAGCCCGCAGCGGACTGGACAAGGCCGGCGAGGAACTGCGCGAGGCGACCGTCTCCGGCCTCAGCGCTGTCGAGAAATCCAGCGCCGCGCTCCGGTCGAAACTGTCGACCACCACGGATGGTAACGAAGCAGCGACCGACGCTGCGCCGAACGCGGCGGCAGCAGAGATCACACCAGCCCCGTCCGCCGACGAGACTGCCCCGAATGAAAAAGCGTAAGGCGAAAGCACGCGCGGCGCCGCTCGCTGCTGAGGAAATCACTACCAACTTCACTCGCGGCATGATCGCCGCGGGCCTGCTCGCCGCAATCCAGGACAGCCGCACCTCCGGTAAGCCTCATGGCCGCAAACTGCTGCGCCAGGCGTTGCAGGGCGGCGTGGCGCTGGCGGCCGGCGCAGCCGTCGCCGAAAGCATGCGCGACCAGGACTATTTCGGCGCACTCAGCGCGCTCGCTGGCGGGGCGCTCGGCGCCCTGGCTCTGGAAACTCTCTTGGCGACCGAATTGGCGGCCGCGACCGAAACTTCCGAGGAGATTGGACTTGGCTAAGAAGAAGGGAAAGCGCGGCAAGGGCCTGAAGCGTCGCGAGATCGAGCAGTTGCTCGCCGGACAACTCACCCTCGCCGGCAACCGCCAGCGGCAAGGAATGCTCGGCAATCTCGGCGGGCTGCTGCCCAAAGGCCGCAACGAGCAGTTTCTGCTCGGACTGCTGATCGGCGGCCTCGCGGCCTACGTGCTCTCCGAAGAGGAACTACGCAGCAAGCTGTTCAAGGGCGCGATCAAAGCCTACGCCAATATGATGGGAAGCGTCGCCGAGCTGAAGGAACAGTTCGCCGACCTCAGTGCGGAAGTCGAGGCCGAGCAGAGCGGCACCGTATGACCGATAACCGGTGGCTGTCGGCAGTCGAGGTCGTTCACCGCCTGCCCGGCCGCATCCGCCTGCGCTATCGGCGCCGCTCCAAGACATCCGACGCCGCTCTCCTCGCCGGCATCGTAAGGCTGATCGACGGCGTGACGTCGGCGCGCGTCAATCCGCGCGCCGCGTCGCTGATCGTCTGTTTCGATCCGGCCCACACAGACTCCGACACCATCGTCGCGACGATTGCGGGCCTTGGGGCATCGGAGGCAGTCACAAATCCGCGAAACGACGACGGCGGTTCGGACGTCGCCGCGACACTCGCCGTTCTGCTCGGGACCAGCACGCTGCCGATGCCGGCTCGCCTCCCCGTCAGCCTCGCCGCCGCGCTGCCGCTGCTACGTCACGCGGCGGCCGATCTTCGAACCCATGGCGTCACCAGCCACGTGCTGGAGGCGATGGCGGTGTCGATCTCGCTGGCGCGCTCCGACTTCGTCGCCGCCAACACCACGACGTTCATCCTGGCGCTCGGCGAAGCGATCGAAGACTCCATCGCCCGCCGCTCCGACGATCTGCTCAAACACCTGCTGCGCCCGACCGGCGACGGCGTCTGGGTTCTGCGCGACGGCGTCGAAGTTCAGATCTCCGCCGACGCGGTGGCGGCCGGTGATGCCGTGGTGGTCGGCGCCGGCGCGGTCGTTCCGGTCGACGGCACAGTTCTGTCCGGCGAAGCCACCGTCAATGAGGCGGCGATGACCGGCGAGAGCGCGCCGGTCGTCAAGAGCCGCGGCTGCAAGGTTCTGTCCGGCACCATGCTGGAGGACGGTCGCCTGACGATCTATGCCGAGCAGGTCGGTCGCCGGACCGCCGCCGCGCGGATCGCCGACTATGTCGAACAATCGCTGACCGCGAAAAGCGAGGCACAGATCGAGGCCGCTCGCCTCGCCGATCGACTGGTGCCCACCGTGCTGAAGCTCGCCGGCTTCTCCGTTCTGCTCACCGGCGACTGGCGCTCGGCCGCCTCGGTGCTGCAGGCGGACTATTCCTGCGCACTGAAGCTGGCGACGCCGGTCGCGTTCAAATCCGCGATGTATCACGCCGGCCGGATCGGCATTCTGGTCAAGGGCGCGAGCGCGCTCGAACGCCTCGCCCAGGCCGACACCTTCATCTTCGACAAAACTGGAACGCTAACCAGCGGCACCTTGGAGGTGACGGACTCGATCACCTTCGACTCCGCCTACAGTGCCGACGACCTGATCTACATGGCCGCCTCGGTCGAAGAACACTACTTCCATCCCTTGGCACTCGCAGTCGTGAATGCCGCCAAGGCGCGGCACGGCCATCATTTCGATCATGCGGAGGTCGAATTCATCGTGGCCCACGGCGTCGCCAGCGTCATCAATGGTGAGCGCATCGTCGTCGGCTCGCGCCATTTCGTCGAAGAGGACGAAGGCGTCGATATCGCGCCCTATCGAGATCCGATCGATCGTCTGTATCGCGAAGGCAAGACGCTGCTGTTCATCGGCTTCGGCGGCCGTCTGCTCGGCGTCCTCGGACTGAAAGACACGGTCCGCCCGACCAGCGCCGCGACCATCGCACGGCTGCGCCGCGCCGGCGCCAAGCGCATTCTGCTGCTGACCGGCGATCACCGCGACCGCGCCGCCGAAATGGCGCAAGAGCTCGGGCTCGACGGCTTTCATGCCGAGCTGCTGCCGACCGACAAGGCCGCAATCATCGCCGACCTGAATGCCAAGGGCGCCAAGATTGCGTTCGTCGGCGACGGCATCAACGACGCGCCGGCGCTGGCCGGCGCCCATGTCGGCATCGCCATGCACAAGGGGGCGGACATCGCGCGGCTCACCGCCGACATCGCCCTGCTCGAAGACGGCGTCGACCGCGTCGCGGACGCCAAGGAACTTGCCAATCGCGCGATGGCGCGGATCGCCAGCAACTACAAACTGACGGTGGGCCTCAACACCACGATCCTCGGGCTCGCAGCAATGGGCGTGCTGGCACCGATCACCACCGCCGTCCTGCACAACGGCACGACGATCGGAATCCTGCTGAACGCCCTCAGAAATACCCTGCCGAGGGTTGCAGTCCCCCGAGTTGGAGACCGCTAAGCCTTCAAGCAATAAAAGCCCGACCGGTTAGGGACGGCTCACTTCTTGACGGCCCGGCACCCCGCCCCCTCGGCTTCCTTGACGCTGCAGAACCAGCGCTTGCCCGGGCCCATCTTCAGCTTCGCGTAGAGACGACTGCCTGGCTGCTGGTAAGTGCATTGGCCGCCCTTGGCGATAGTCCCCTTGATGGCGCATTCCGGCGACGGCGCTTCGGCAACAGATGCTGTGCCGCGCAGGATTTCCAGCGCGCTGCTCGGCACGTTGGCGACCCCGACGATGGTGGTCTTCTGGTTTCGATTCCGCCAATCGGACGGCATGATGAAAGCGCCTGACCACAGGCCGGATTGCGCGTCCCGGGCGATGACTTCGGCGGCCTCATAGGTGCGGGCCGTGCGAACGAGCGATACGGCCCAGCCGGAGCGCACCATCCATTCTTCGACGCTCTCCTCCTTCACGGCGCAGCTTCCGAGCGACCGGCCGTATTTGTCGTGCCCCGCCACCTGGCAGGTCCATGGCTTGTCGCCGAAGCGCTTGGCGAGTTCGTCACGCGCGGCAAGACCGCAGGTCCAGCCTGTGCCCTTCTCGTCGACGCAAATCTGGTCCGTTTCCGGCGCGTCGATCCCCTGCAGCCGAATTTTCCTGCCGCTGATTTCGACCGTATTGCCATCGATTACCAGCGGTATGCCGGCGATCTCGACCGGCTCCTCCCCCGGCAGGCAGACATACTGCGTGCTGCGCATGCCGAGGCACCGTGCTGAGCCGAGGGTGAAGTCGATCTTCACGCCGAGATCTCGCGGCTTGCCGTAGGGGCCGCGGTCGTTGACCCGAATGCTGCAGCTTCGACCATTCGCCGGGTTGGTGACCACGACGGTGGTGCCGAGGGGATATTCGTGGGAGGCCGCGGTCAGACCGTCATGGTTCATCGGTTCGCCGCTGCTCGTCCGCGTACCGATCGTATACAGCGACGCCAGCACCTCTTTGCCCGCACCGCACTTGCCTGTCCTGTGCACGAAGCGATGCACGGTGTCCCAGCCCCGCGCATCGGCCGCGCCGGGGGCAAGTGCGATCACAGCCGATGCGGCCGCGCAGATCGCGATCTTCGAGAAAATTCGCATTCCAACCCATCGCCTCCGACGCGCGGCTCAGCATGGCCGGGCGTCGCATCAAGACGCCCCGCCTGCACCCGTGCCGAATGCTCAGAAATCATGGCTTTTCTGGGCGGAAATTGGGTCGAGACAATGCGGGACCGATGCGGCCCGATTGAATAAATCGGGCCGCTGTATGTCCGTCAGCCCCGAAAGGCTATGGGGCCGATCGCGGTCCCTACCTCGCTGGTCTCAGTATCCGAGTGCGACGCCGTCCTTGCGATGGTCGGACGCACCGAGCAGAACGCCACGCGCACGATCGATCCGGATCGCCTGGCAGCCGCCGATCGCTTGCTCGGCCCAGCGCACGGTGTGGCCGCGGCGCAGCATCTCATCGTGGACGTCTCGGCTGATCGTGGTCTCGAGCGTCAGCTCTCCGTCGAAGCAGAAGCTCCGCGGTCGTTCTGCGGCAGCCTGAATGTCGAGACCGAGGTCGAGCACGTTGGAAAGGAAGTTCGCGTGCCCGGCGGCCTGATAATGGCCGCCCATCACGCCGAACGGCATCACCGCCTCATCGCCCTGCATCAGCATGCCGGGAATGATCGTGTGCATCGGCCGCTTACGAGGCGCCAGCGAGTTGGGATGGCCCGGCTTGGCACGGAAGCTCCAGCCGCGATTGTGCAGCAGCACGCCCGAATTCGGCGCGTAGATACCGCTGCCGAACGGCGAGAAGATCGAGTTGATCAGCGACACCGCGTTCAGATCGCGGTCGACCACGGTGACATAGACCGTGTCGCGATGTTCGGTGTCGAGCCACGGCTGCGCCTCACCGGCGCGATCCATGCTGATTGCTTGCCGGATCTTGCTAATCACCGCGTCCGACAAGAACCGCGCGGGCTCGAGCGGAGTGATCGCCGGATCGCAGAAATACGCATCACGGGTCGCATAAGCCGCCTTGGTCGCCTCCGCGAGCAGATGAATCCGGTCGGCGTCGTTCAGCTTGCCGACGTCGAAGCCTTCGAGCACACGCAGGATCATCAGCGCCGCGAGCCCCTGCCCGTTCGGCGGACATTCCATCACGGTGAAGCCGCGATAATCGGCTGAGATCGGCGTCACATGCTCGCAGCGATGCGCTGCAAAATCATCCATGCTGTGCGCGCCGCCGAGCTTCCGCAGCACAGCGACCATCTCTTCGGCAACTTCGCCCTCGTAGAAGCCGGCGCGGCCCTCGCGTGCGATCTTGCGCAGCGTCGCCCCGAGACGCGGTTGGGCGCGAACATCGCCGATCTCAGGGACGCGGCCGCCGGGCAGAAACTGCGCCGCCGCGTTCGGGTCGATCTCGACGCGCGCGCGAAACCGGCGCCAGTCGGAAGCAACGCGCGGCGTGACGCAGAAGCCTTGCTCGGCGGCCTCGATCGCCGGCGCCAGCACGTCTGCCAGCGGCAGGCTGCCGTGGCGTTCGATCAACGTACACCACGCATCGATCGCGCCCGGAATGGTAACGGCCTCGGGCGATGTCGGCGGAATGTCGCGCGCTTCGCCGCCCGCATATTTCTCCGCATCAGTGCCGGCCGGGGTGCGGCCGGAGCCGTTCAGCGCGATCGGCCGGCCGCCGCCCAGCGCCACCAGCGCGAAGCAATCACCACCGATGCCGGTCATCTGCGGCTCGACAACGCCCTGGATCGCGACTGCGGCCACGGCGGCGTCGATCGCATTGCCGCCGCGGCGCAGAATGTCGATCGCCGCCAGGGTCGCACGCGGATGCGACGTCGCCGCCATGCCGTTCTGCGCGACCGCGAGCGAGCGGCCGGTCTTGTGAAAATCGCGCATGCTTGGTTCCCTGTTGGATTCGTGATCGCGGTTTTGTCTGCCAGCAAGCTCCGCTGCCCGCAGACACACACGCGCGATTATGCCGTCATCACGTCCAGCGTCGCCGCCGCCTCGGGGCCCGCGAACAGGCTGCGGCCTGGAATGGCGTCCAGCAGCGCCCGAGTGTAGGGGTGCTGCGGCGAGGTGAACACCGATTTGGTATCACCCTGCTCGACGATTTCGCCGCGGCGCATCACCACGATGCGGTCGGCAATCTCCGCCGCGACCCGCAGATCGTGGGTGATGAACAG
Organism: Rhodopseudomonas sp. BR0M22; assembly: GCF_010907035.1. Lineage (GTDB taxonomy): Bacteria > Pseudomonadota > Alphaproteobacteria > Rhizobiales > Xanthobacteraceae > Rhodopseudomonas. Next base: position 102,514 of record NZ_QUMK01000004.1, on the reverse strand, counting down.
CATCGCAAGGTTCATTTCCTCGCGCAGCTCCGCCAGCAGGTCGAGGATTTGCGCCTGCACAGACACGTCGAGCGCCGACACCGCCTCGTCGGCGACCAGCACCATCGGCTTCAGCGCCAGGGCGCGCGCGATGCAGATGCGCTGGCGCTGACCACCGGAGAATTCGTGCGGATAGCGCTCGGCCGCACTGGCCTCCAGCCCGACGCGCGCCAGCAGGCGTTTGGCATCTGCGATCGCCTCCGCCGGAGGCACGCCGTAGGCCATGGGTCCGCGCGCAATCGCGTCGCCGACTTTCTGCCGCGGGTCGAGCGCGGCGAACGGGTCCTGGAACACGATCTGGACCTTGCGCCGCATCGCTCGCAGCTGACTGCCGCGAAGCTGGAGGAAGTCCATGCCTGCGAACTCGACGGCGCCCGCGTCCGGCTCGACCAGACGCATGATGATGCGGCCGAGCGTCGATTTGCCGGAGCCGGATTCGCCGACCACCGCGACGGTCTCGCGCGGGCGCAGGCTGAGCGCGACATCGCGCACCGCCGGCACCGTGCGATGCGGCCGGAACAGCCCCTGCGCAGTGACGAAGGTCTTGTTCAGCCCACGGGCGTCGAGCAGCGGCTCGCCGTCGAGGTGACGATCCCGTTCGGCGGCCGGACGCGAGCCGGGCACCGCCGCGATCAGCGCTTTGGTGTAATCGTCCTTCGGCCGTCGCAGCACCTCGTCGACGCTGCCTTGCTCGACGACGCGGCCGCCCCGCATCACCACCACCCGATCGGCGATGTCGGCGACGACGCCGAAATCGTGGGTGATGAACAATACGCCCATGCCGCGCTCGGCCTGCAGCCGGCGGATCAATGCCAAGATCTGCTTCTGCGTGGTGACGTCGAGTGCGGTAGTCGGCTCATCGGCAAGCAGCAGCGCCGGATTGTTCGACATCGCCATCGCGATCATCACCCGCTGGCGCTGACCGCCGGAGAGCTGGAACGGATAGCTGCGGACCAGGGTCGCCGGCTCCGGCAGCCCGACCGCAGCGATCAGCTCGAGCACACGCGCATCGAGCTCGGCGCGGCTCGGCCGTGGACTGGCGTGGGTCACGATCGCTTCGGCGATCTGATCACCGACCCGCGCCAGCGGATTGAGCGCGCTCAGCGGTTCCTGAAAGATCATCGAGATCGCGCCGCCGCGCAGGCCGCGCATCGTGCCTTCGTCCGCATGTGCGATGTCGGCGCCACGGAACCGGATGGCCCCGCCGCCGATCGACAGGTTGGACGGCAACAGCCCGAGCACGGCATGGGCGGTGATCGACTTGCCCGAGCCGGATTCCCCGACCAGGCAGACGATCTCGTTCCGCCGCACGCTGAGCGACACGTCCGCGACTGCGTGACCACGGTCACCGCCCTTCGGCAGCGCCACCGACAGATTCTCGACGGCCAGCAGGATATCGTCGTTCATGCTTTGCGCGCCTTTCGCGAGATACGCGGGTTCAGGGTATCGTTGAGCCCCTCACCGACCAGATTGATCGCCAGCACAGTCAGCACGATGGCGATGCCTGGAAACATGCTCATCCACCACGCCTGACGGATCACCGTGCGCGATGCGCCGATCATCAACCCCCACGACATCAGATTGGGATCGCCCAGCCCCATGAAGCTGAGCGCGCTCTCGATCAGGATCGCGGTCGCGATCGTCAGCGATCCGGTGACGATGATCGGCGAAATCGCGTTGGGCAGAATGTGGCGCAGTGCCACCACCATGGGCGCCTGTCCCTGGCACACAGCAGCCTGGACGAATTCGCGTCCCCGCAGCCGCATGAATTCCGCCCGCGTCAGCCGCGCCAACGGCGGCCAGCTCACTGCACCGATCGAGATGATGACGTTGGTGAGCGTCGGTCCGATGGTGGCCACCAGCAGGATCGCAAGAACGAAACCGGGAATGGTCTGGAACAGCTCGGTGATGCGCATCATCAGATCGTCGACCTTGCCACCGAAGTAACCGGCAATCGCACCGATCGTGACACCGATGCACAACGCCGCGAGCGTCGATGCGACGCCGATGGTCAACGAAACCCGCGCGCCATAAGCTATGCCGGCCGCAACGCTACGGCCCAGCATGTCCGAGCCGAGAGGTAACCCCTCGCTGGCCGGAGGCTGGAACGGGGCCGCCACCATCTCCCACGGATCGTCCGGGAACAGCGTCGGCGCCAACACCGCGAGGACCACCACGGCCATCAAGATCACCAGTCCGATCATGCCGGTCGGGTGACGCAGGAACGTCTTCAACCTCTCCATCCCACCCTCCGCTCAGGACGCCGCGCGCAGCGATACGCGCGGATCGACGATCCGGTAGATCGTGTCGGTGAGGAAGTTCAGCACGATCACGATCACCGACATCACCAAGAAGATTCCGAGCATCAGCGGATAGTCGCGCTGCAACACGGAATCGAAGGTCAGCCGGCCGAGCCCGGGCCAGGCGAACACCGTTTCGATCACCACCGAGCCGCCCACCAGCGTGCCGGCCTGCATGCCGGCAACGGTGACCACCGGCAGCACCGCGTTGCGAAGCATGTGGCGGAAGATGATCTGGCCGCGCTTCAGTCCCTTGGCGCGCGCGGTCTTGATGAAATCCTGGTGCGCGACGTCGATGATCGCGGAACGCATCAGTCGCGCATAGATCGCCATCAGCACGGAACCGAGCGACACGACGGGCAGCACCATATGGGCCGCGATGTCCACGACACGTTCGAATGGCGTCATCGGCACACCGATGCTGACATAACCGAACGCCGGCAGCCAATCGAGCTTCACAGAGAACAGCAACACCAGCATCAGGCCGAGCCAGAACACGGGCATCGCGTAGAGAAACAGGGAGATGATCGTCAGCGCAGTGTCCGACCATTTCCCAGCGCGCACGCCGGCCAAAGTGCCGAGCGAGACACCAGCAACGAGCGACAGCAGGAACGCGCTGCAGGTCAGCAGCAGAGTCGCCGGCAGGCGCTCGGCGATCAGCGACAGCACGCTGCGCTGCTGCCGATAGGAATAGCCGAGATCCAGCGTCACGATCCGCTTCAGGTAGATCGCGAGTTGCACCGGGTACGGCTTGTCCAGGCCGTACTCGGCGCGAAGCTGGGCCAGCATCTGTTCGTCGGCCGACCCACTCTGCCCGGCCATCACCTGTGCGGGATCTCCTGGCGCTGCATGCACCAGCACGAAGTTGAACGTGGCGATCACCAGGACCACCGCGACGAACCGCACCAACCACTGGGCGATCGCAATCGCGATCGCCACGCCGCGGCTGCCGGTGATTGACAGGGCTAGCGCTCTCATCCGAACGAAACCGTGCCGAAGGTGTCATGCACACCGATCGCCGTCGTGATCACGTTCTTCAGTCGCTTATCCATGAGGTTCGGGTAATCGATTTCCAGCAACCAGGCGACCGGAACCTCCTCGACCATGATCTTCTGAAGCGCGCTGTAGTGCTCCTGGCGCTTGTCGTCGGTCGTCGCCACCGCCGCTTCCTCGAACAGCCGATCGACTTCCGGATTGGAATAGCCGCAGGTGTTGGAAAACAGGATGCCCTTGCGGATGTTGGTGGAGACGTAGCTCCGCGACACGCCGAGCGCTGGATCACCGAACTGATAGACCGTGGTGGTGGTCATCGAAAAATCCCAGTTGCTGAACTTTTCGGCCCAGCCGGCGACGTCGATTCCCTGCAACTGAAGATCGATGCCGACGCGAGCGAGCGACTGGCGCAGGAACTCGGCGGTGCGCTGATGCGTCTCGCCATACGGCGGCACCAGGAAGGGAATCGTCACGCGCTTGCCGTCCGGGCCAGGCTTCAGCCCCATCTCGTCGAGCAACGCCTTCGCCTTCTCCGGCGAGAAGTCGTACTTCTTGACGTCCTTTTCGTAGAACTTCGTCTTCGACGACACCGGACCGGTCGCGACCTTGCCGAGGCCGAAATAGATCCGGTTCAGCAGCGCCTTGCGGTCGATCGCATACATCACCGCCTGCCGGAACCGCTTGTCGTTCATCGGCGCGATCCGGTTATTGATCTCCAACCATGTATGCGGCGCGAAGAACTCGTAGCCCTTGGTCGTCATTGTCAGGTTGGGCAACTTCGACAGCCGCGGCACCTCGAACAGTTCGACGTCGGTCCACTGCGTGAGTTGGACCGTTCCCTGCTCCAGCGCCACCGAGCGCGAGGCGGAATCCGGGATTACGCGGTAGATGATCTCGTCGAGAACCGGTTCGTTCGGACGATAATAGCCTTCGTGTCTGACGAGATGGACGTGCGAACCGCGCACCCACTCTTTCAGTTTGAACGGACCGGAGCCGATCGCCTTCGCATTGGCCGGATTCTTGCGATAGTCGGTGCCCTCGTAGATGTGCTTCGGCACGATCGGCGCCGTGGTGCAATCGAACGCGGTCAGGAATGGTGCGAACGGCTTCTTCAAGGTGAAGACCACGGTGAGCGGGTCCGGCGCCTCGGCCTTGTCGATGCGCGAGAAGGTGTTGCGCGCCCGCGCGTGGTTCTCCATCAGAATCTTGGTGATCGAGAACACCACGTCTTCCGAAGTCAGCGGCGTGCCGTCATGGAAGGTGATGTTGGGGAACAGCTTGAAGGTGTAGGTCAGCTTGTCGGGCGACACTTCCCAGGACTGCGCCAGGCCCGGCAGCGGCTTGAGATCGAAATCGTAGCGCAGCAAGCTCTCGTAGATCTTGCCGCCCAAGGTCAGCGTCGGCTGCTGCTGGTTGAGCGCGGTGACCAGGATCGGCGGCTCCGGCTGAATGATGGTGTTGAGCGTTCCGCCGCGGGTTTGTCCAACCGCGCGTGTAACGCCGAGCGGGATCCCGCCGATGCCGACTGCGCCAGCGAGCAGGCCGAGCTTGGTGAATTCGCGTCTGTTCATGAGATCCCCCGCGTTGAGTTGAGTCGAATTAGATCGTTCGTCGTCGTGGCCGGCGGCGATGGCATCGACACCGACCTCTGCATCACACTATGGCCTCGATCAGGTACGGACCGCGCCGGCCGAGCGCGGCGTCGAGCGCGCGCGAGAACTCCGACACCGTCGAAACCCGACTGGATTCGACGCCGAGCCCGCCGGCCAGCTTAGTCCAGTCGAGTTCGGGTTGATCGAGCTGCAGCATTCGCTGCGCATTACGTCCCGGCGTCTGCGCGCCCACCTTGCTCATCTCGCCCCACAGCGTGGCGTAGGAGCGGTTCGAGAACACGATGGTGACGACGTCGAGATTTTCGCGGGCGTGGGTCCACAGCCCCTGCACCGTGTACATGCCGCTGCCGTCGGCCTGCAGGTTGATCACCTTGCGGTCGGGGCACGCGACCGCCGCGCCGGCGGCCATCGGAATGCCGATTCCGATCGCCCCACCGGTGATCTGCAGATAGTCGTGCGGCGGAGCGTCGTAGGAATAATCGAAGAAGCCCGACGAAGTCAGCGCCTCGTCGCAAATGATCGCCTGCTCTGGAAGCCGCGCAGCAACGAGGCGGTTCACAGCATCCACGGTGAGAGCGCCGTTGCTCGGGTTCTCCGGCGCCGAGGTCGCCATCGGCGACGCATCGATTTTGACACCCACCTCGTCCGCCAGCCATGCCAGCGCATGCGGCAAATCCTGATCGGGGCCGGCCAATCGCACGATCTCGCACGACGGTGGCGCCAGCCGGCCCTGCCGGTTCGGATAAGCGAAGAACGATACCGGCTCCTTGGCGCCGATCAGCACCAGCATGTCGACGCCGCGCAGCAACGGCCCACCGCCCTCATGCGTCATCGGCAGCTTGGCGATCGGTGCGCGACCGCGGCCACGCTCGATCCTGCCGTTGCTGCCCTGGGCGTAAATCTCCACACCAGTAGCGCGACGAATGCCGTCCGCGATCCGCAGCGCTCCCTCGCGCAACGCGGCGCCGGTCAGCAACAGAACAACCTTGCGGCCGCCGCGGATGGCTGCACCGACGCGGGCGACCGTTGCCTGTTCGAGCGGCGCTTGCGGCAGACGTTCTCCGCGCGCGAGATCTTCGCGATAGACGTGCTCGTTCCACGCCATGTCGGCGGGCAGGATCAGGGTCGAGATGCCGGGCGCCATGCTCTGTGCCCAGGCCTCGGCGACGTCATGATCGATCCGGGTCGGGTCGGCGATCCGCCTGACCCAGCGCGACATCGGCCGCGCCAGGGAGTCGATGTCGCTTGTCAGCGGCGAATCCAGCGGCAGATGCTCGACCGCGTGATCGCCGACGATGTTGATCATCGGCGAATGCGCGCGCCGGGCGTTGTGCATGTTCGCCAGGCCATTGGCGAGGCCGGGGCCGAGATGCAGCAGGGTCGCCGCCGGGCGGTCGCTCATCCGGGCGTAGCCGTCGGCCGCGCCGGTGACGACGCCCTCGAACAGGCCGAGGATGCACCGCATCCGCGGCTGACGATCGAGCGCCGCGACGAAGTGCATCTCCGAGGTGCCGGGATTGGCGAAACACACGTCGACGTCGTGGGCCAGCAGCGCGTCGCACAGCCGGTCGGCCCCGGTCATCGATTGTGTGGCGGAGGTCGACACGGCTGCGATCACCATCACAGCTTCCTCAGCCCGCACCACTCGGCAACGAACAGCGCGATGCTCAGCGTCGTCTTGCGCAGACTTTCGAGGTCGATGCGCTCGTCGAACGCGTGCGGCCCTTCGCCGTAGGGTCCATAGCACAGCGCCGGGATGCCGTAGTCGACCGAATAGTAGCGCGTGTCGTTGACGGCGGTCGACAGCCGCGCATCCAGCGGCGCCTTGAAGGCCGCCTGATGCGCGACGGTGAGCGCCGCTTCGGCTTCACTGCCCGGTTCGCAGACCGCCGGATCGGCCTTGAATCCGCTCCAGACCAGCTCGGCCGGATTCTCCGACAGGAACGTGTCGCTCGCTTGCGCTTCGGCAAGGCATTGTTCGATACCGCGCATCGCCTGTTCGGGCGTATCACCGGTCAGCAGGCCGAGCCGGCAATCCAGCTCGCACCAGGCGGAGGTGGAGCTCGCCCAATCGCCGCCCTTGATGATGCCGACGTTGAACTTGATCGGGTTCTTGACCTGACCGAACCAAGGATCACGTACCGCCTGCGCGTTGAGCTTCTTGGTGTACTCCTCGAACGCACGGATCAGATGCATCGCCGACAGGATGGCGCTGGTGCCGGTCTCGGAGTAAGCGACATGCACCGGCGTGCCGCGCACCCGCAGCCGGAACCAGACCGCACCGACCTGGGCGCGCGTCAGCGTGTGGCCGGTCGGCTCCGGGATCAGGCAGGCATCGGCACGATAGCCGCGCATCAGGGTCGAGAGAGCGCCGTTACCGGTGCTTTCTTCTTCGGTCACCGTCTGCACATGGACGTGCGCATCGGGGACGTAGCCGGCGGTGCGGATCGCATCGAGCGCGAAGATCATCGCCGACACGCCACCCTTCATGTCCTGCGCGCCGCGGCCGATCATCCAGCCGTCGCGAACAGTGGCGGCGAACGGCGGATCGCTCCACAGATCGACCGGACCTTCCGGCACCACGTCGATATGTCCCTGCAGGATCAGGCTGCGGCCTTTGCCGTCGAAGTCCGGGGTGGCGACGACCTGCATCGAGCCGGCGGGATCGATCGTGTCCATCGGCGCCGCCTTGGGGTGGCTGGCGATATCGACGTCGGCGAGACTGAAAGTGTCGACCTTGTAGCCACGATCGGCGAATTGCTGCGCCAGCCATTCCTGCTGCGGCGCTTCCTCGCCGCGCAGGCTGCGGAACTGCACCATGCGCTGGAGAAACGCGACCTGGTCGTCGAAGTTGCGATCGACAGCAGCACGCAGGCTCTCGGTGATCACATCCGATTTCGTCAATGTCTCAGTCGCCACGTCTCGTCTCTCCCCTGGATCTGAAATTCGTCCCAATGCAGCTGGCAGTGTCAGCGGTCGAGGCCGCCGAGCAGGATGTACTTGGTCTCGACATACTCCTCGATGCCGTGGCGCGAACCTTCGCGGCCCAGTCCGGACTGCTTGACGCCGCCGAACGGCACCACATCCGCCCCGAGCAGCGCCGAGTTGACGCCGACCATGCCGGACTCCAGCGCCTCGGCGACCCGGAATACGCGGCCGAGATCGCGGGCGTAGAAGTAGGACGCCAGACCGAACGGCGAGTCGTTGGCCTGCGCGATGACGTCGGCTTCGTCGGTGAAGCGATACACCGGCGCGACCGGACCGAAGGTCTCCTCGCGGGTGATCAGCATGGCGGTGGTGACGCCGGCCAGCACTGTCGGCTCGAAGAAGGTGCGCCCCAGCGCATGCCGCTTGCCACCGAGAACCACCTTGGCGCCCTTGCCGACAGCATCGGCGACATGGCGCTCGACCTTCGCGAGCGCCTCCTTGGTGATCAGCGGGCCCTGAGTCACGCCGGCATCGACGCCGTTGCCGACCTGCAGGCTCGTCACCTTGGCGGTGAGCTTCTCCACGAAGGCGTCGTAGATGCCTTCCTGCGCATAGATGCGATTGGCGCACACGCAGGTCTGGCCCATGTTGCGAAACTTCGAGGTGATCACGCCCTCGACCGCCGCATCGAGATCGGCATCGTCGAACACAATGAAGGGCGCATTGCCGCCGAGCTCAAGCCCGACCTTCTTCACGGTCGAAGCAGCCTGGCGCATCAAGATCTTGCCGACCTCGGTCGAGCCGGTGAAGCTGATCGCCCGCACGGTCGGATGTTCCGTCCACGCCTTGCCGATCGCCGGCGCATCCCCGGTGACGATGTTGAGCACGCCCGGTGGAAAGCCGGCGCGCTGCGCCAGCACGCCGAGCGCCAGCGCCGTCAGCGGCGTTTCGGGCGCCGGCTTGATCACCACGGTGCAGCCGGCGGCGAGTGCCGGCGCGACCTTGCGGGTGATCATCGCGGCCGGGAAATTCCACGGCGTGATGGCGGCGACGACCCCAACCGGCTGACGGATCACCATCGTGCGGGCATCGGCGCGATGCGACGGAATGGTCTCGCCGTAAATGCGCCGGGCTTCCTCGGCGTAGAATTCGACGAACGATGCCGCGTAGTCGATCTCGCCGAGCGCCTCGGCGAGCGGCTTGCCCTGCTCCCGCGTCAACAGCAGCGCCAAGTCTTCGCGGTTGGCCATGATCTGATCGAACCACGCCCGCAGCATGGTCGCGCGCTGCTTGGCGAGCAGCTTCGACCACTGCCGGAATGCGATGTCGGCGGCGCGCACCGCCTCCTCGGCTTCGTCCGCACCGAACCGCGGCACCGCGCCGATACGCTCTCCCGTCGCCGGGTTGAAAACGGCATCGACCGGCTCGCCACACCACTTGCCGCCAATCAGGCAGCGCTCGGCCAACAGGCCGGGATCACTCGGCATCAGCATCTCGATTAGTCCCATTTCGGCGCCAGCGCGCCTTTTGCTACGCAGCGAGGCAACGCTCCAGAATCGCCAGCCCCTCGTCGACGATCTCGTCGGAAGCGGTCAGCGGCACCAGGATGCGAATGGTGTTGGCCGCGGTGCCGCACGACAGCAGGATCAGGCCGTTCTCGTGAGCAAGCCGCGTCACCCGCTTGGTCATCTCCGCGTCGGGCTCGTTGCTGCCGCGCTGCTTGAGGATGTCGAAGGCGACCATCGCGCCCGGACCGCGCGCCACGGAAGTCGGCACCAGCGTATTCGACAGCGCGAAGCGATCGATCGCGTTGCGCAGTCGTTCGCCGATCTGGTTTGCACGCGCGATCAAATTCTCTTCTTCAAACACGTCGAGAACCGCGAGCGCGGCGGCGCAGGCCAGCGGATTGCCCGCATAGGTGCCACCGAGGCCGCCCGGTTCGGCCGCATCCATGATCGCGGCGCGGCCGATCACGCCCGACAACGGCAGGCCGCCGGCGAGACTCTTGGCGACGCAGACGATGTCGGCCTGAACGTCGTAATGCTCCATCGCGAACATCTTGCCGGTGCGACCGAAGCCGGTCTGCACTTCGTCGGCAATCAGCACGATGCCGTTCTCGTCGCACAGCCTGCGCAAACCGCGCATCAGTTCGGGCGGCGCCTGATGGAAGCCGCCCTCGCCCTGCACAGGCTCGATAATGATCGCGGCGACCTGCGACGCATCGATATCGGCCTTGAACACGAACGACACGCAGCGCAGCGCATCCTCGACGGAGACGTCGCCACCGACCACAGGGAACGGCACATGCCAGACGCCCGGCAGCGGCGGGCCGAGCGCCTTCTTGTAGGGAATGACCTTGCCGGTCATCGCCGAGGCGAACGCGGTACGTCCATGAAAGCCGCCGGTGAAGGCGATGACGCCGCTGCGCCCGGTCGCCGCGCGCGCGATCTTGACCGCGTTCTCGGTGGCTTCCGCGCCTGTGCTGAGCAGGATCGACTTCAGCGGCCCGTTGATCGGCGCTAATTGATTTAGGCGCTCGGCGAGTTTGATGTAACCCTCGTAGGGCGCCACCTGGAAGCAGGTATGCGTGAAGCGGTCGAGCTGTTCGCGGATCGCCGCGACGATGCGCGGATGGCAATGACCGGTGTTGAGCACGGCGATGCCGCCGGCGAAATCGACGTAACGCTTGCCCTCGACGTCCCAGATCTCGCTATTCAGCGCACGCTCTGCAAAAACCGGCGTGGCTTGGCTGACACCCCGCACGACAGCTGTCTGCCTGCGCGTCAGCAATTCACTATTCGTCATCAGCTCTCTCCTGAACTGACGACAACGCTAAAGCGACGAAGAGGACAATCAATCAGCTTGTAAGTTCGATCTGGTGACTTCCATGCACCAATCGAAAAATGCTGCACCATTGCGAGCAGAGAATGATGCTTTGTTGAGCGAACCGCCCAACGCGTCGCCAGACGGCTCGCATTCGGCCCGCGCGGCTAGATCTCTGCAAGCACCCGCTTCAACCAATTCCGCAATGCAACGATCTCCGGATCGTCCCACCGCTCCTTCAGCGCAACGAGCTGATAAGTCTCCATATAAACCGACGAGGTGACAACTTCGACCAGAGCGCCGGAGCGCAAATCCTCCTCGACCAGCACGTCGTTTCCGAGCGCAACGCCCTGCCCGAGCCGTGCCGCTTCTATCGCCAGATGGGCGTGCCACAACCGCTGGCCGCGCAGCGGCGGCAGATCGTCGAGACCCGCCAGTTCGAACCAGCGGGTCCACTGCATGGTCGACTCCTCGTGGATCAGCGCGATCTTCGACAGATCCTCGAGACTGGTGATGGCCGGATAGCGCGCCAGATAGGCCGGGCTGGCGACGGGAAACACACGCGGCCGCACCAGAATCTCGGCCATCAGCGGCCCGCGGGAATCGATCACGTCAGCATAGACGATCTCGGCGTCGGCCTCGGCCCGCGACAGATCCGGATGGGTCAACGTCGGCTGCAGATTCACCTCCCAGTTGCGCGGCGGTCCGGTCAATTCAGGCAAACGGGACAGCAGCAGACGGTTGGCGATGCCCGGGATGCACCAGATGTTCAGCGTCGGCAGCGACGCCGGCCGTGCGCTCGTGGTGGCGCGGGCGATGATGTCGAACGCCTGGGAAATCTGCGCGTGAAAGCTGACGCCGGCCTCGGTCAAGATGACCCCGCGTCCCTCGCCGCGGACCAAAGCAACGCCGAGAAACTTCTGCAGATTCTGAAGATGCCGCGAGACGACCGTATGGCTGACCGCCAGTTCGTCTCCGGCGGCACGTACACTGCCGGTGCGGCCGACTGCCTCGAAGGCGCGGAGCGCGATCAGCGACGGCAAACGACGGCGCATCATCAGCCTCGGATTGCCCGGGCACGGCAACGGCGTTCACACATTATCAACCTTCTGCCTCCACGCACTCGCTTCCGACCGAGGTCATCCGCGATCCAGATTTGATCTGCCGGCGAACTCTTCGCTCTTGTCGCGCGCCGAAGCAACCGTCACAAATGCCAGACCTTCCCCTCGCCGCGCAATCCCAGCTCCTTGCCACGCGGTTTCGGGGGCAAGGACGGAGGCGCGCGACCTCGATCGACAACCGTTGTCCGGCTAGTCTGTACGCATGATCCGGATCAGACACGCACGCGACACTGACGCGCCCCTTCTTCCCGCAATCGAACGCAGCTCCGGCGAGATCTTCCGGCTATCACCGGGGCTTGAATGGATCGCGGACGACGAGGTGCAAACGGAGCAACGGCACCGCGCCCTGATCGCGGATGGCCTCGCATTGGTTGCAGAACTGCCGGACTATGGGATCGTGGCGTTTCTGAATGGCGAGGTGGAGCCGGACGCGCTTCACATCTGGCAGATGTCGGTCCACCTCGATCGACAGCGGCGCGGGATCGGACGTCACCTGATCGATGCGGCGCAGCGCTTTGCGACGGACCATGGTGTCGCGGCGCTGACTTTGACCACGTTCAGAGACGTTCCCTGGAACGAGCCTTATTATCAACGGCTCGGATTCATCACGCTCGGCGATGGCGATCTAAACCACCGACTGCGCGCGGTTCTGGACGCCGAGGAACAAGCCGGGCTCCCCAAGGCCCGGCGCTGTGCCATGCGGAAACGTCTCTGACTGGCACCTGAGCCCTATCCCGACAAGCGCGCAATGGCGCCGAGCGAAGAACCTGCCCGGCAAAGGCCCGGCGTCTAGGCATCCGCAATAGAAACAGCAGCAGGCTTGTCGGCGTCAGCACACACTGGTTCTCGCTGTCCTGCGTCATGGTGCCTTGCAGGATGATCAGTCAGGTGCGGCGCCCCGTTTCGATGCGAGACGATCAGCAGACTGCACTCGCCGCGGAGCTGTTGCATACCTCGCATCACCCCAGTGGCGGTCGCGTCGTCGAGTCCTTCAGGCGGCTCGTCGAGGGTCAGGAGCTGTTCAGGCATCCGAGCCACGGCCTATTGCAAGCCAGCGCCGGCCGACGTGCCGGAACGCCGCCGCTCGCTGCCTCGCCGCAGGACGAAATCGACATCGTGCAACGCCGGTGCGGTTCGACTGGATCGGTCATCGACACACTGTCCGCGAGCTGCTCAGCGAATTGCCAAGTAATCGTATGGGTTCGCCGGTGCGTCGGGAAGCAAGGACAGGCCGAAGCCTGCCCTCGATATCGTCAGGCCGTCACGGTCGGCCGGTCGTAGTTCTTCGCGTAGGCGTTTTCGACACCGGTCAGGATTTCGACGATGTCGAAATAGCGATCCCAGAACGCGGTCTCGCGCAGATCCTCCACCAGCAGCTCGTAAGAGTGATGATCCTTGGCGTCCCACATCCAGATGTCGGTGACGCGGGTGGAGTAGAACTCGACGTCGAAGAAGCGCAGCGCGACATTGGCCGCGTGCTTTTTCAGAATCGGGGTGAACTGTTCGGCGAGCAGTTCGAACCGGCGGTCCACCGGAAAGCCCAGCCATTCGGGCGAAGTCTTGACCAGCATGAAGACGGTGAGGTTCGGTTCGAACGGCAATTGCGGGGTGGTCATGAAGGGATCCTTGCGTCGTTGTTGAACGCCGATAGAATGCGAGCAAATCCTCACAATTGGCTACTCGCATCCCGATCCCATGCCCGAGACGTCCCAGCAGCAGCGCCCGCCCCCAAGGAAATCGCCCCGACAGGCCCGTTCGGCCGAGACCGTGCGGGCGATCGTCGAGGCCGCAGCTCGCATTCTGGAGCAAGGCGGACTGGGCGCGTTCACGACCAACGCGGTGGCGGAACGAGCGGGCGTCAGCATCGGCTCGCTGTACCAATACTTCCCAGGCAAGGAAGCGCTGATCGGCGCGCTGATCGTTCGCGAGACCACCCGATTGATCGAAGACTGGGAAGCCGCAGCTGCGACCGCCTCCGGCCGGGATGCATTGGCCGGTTTGATCGCAGCGGCGGTGGCTCACCAGCTCCGGCGGCCGGCCTTGGCGCGGCTGATCGATCTGGAGGAAGCACGGCTTCCGTTCGACGACGAAACCCGGCGTGTCACCGACCGGCTGAGATCGATCCTGCGCGATGTTCTGACACGCGCCGATGTTCCGGCGGGGCTCGCGCTCGACACCGCGACCCAGGATGTGCTGGCAATCATCAAGGGCATCGTCGATGTCGCCGGAGAGCGCGGCGAGCAGGATCACGTCGACCTGACCGCACGGGTACGACGCGCCGTCTACGGCTATCTCGGCAGCCCTGCGTAACGTCGCATCGAACTCTCGTCAGACACCGGCGCCTGCCATCATGTCTCGCCGGCCCGCCTGAACCGCACCAGGACTGCGATCAGCGCAGCAGCCACGAGGATGGCGGCGACATTGTAGATCATCGCACCGGAGAATGCGTCGGCGTAACGCTGCGCCTCGGAGAGGCCCGCGCCGGCTTCCCGATCGAGAATGCGGACGAAGAAGATGCCGACGACGGAAACGCCGAACGCCCCACCCACCTGTTGCATCGTCGAGATGAACCCCGCCGCCATTCCGGCATGTCGCTCCGCGATGGAGCCGATCACCAGATTGAGCAGCGGCGTCATCGACAAACCCTGTCCGAAGCCGAAGATCACCAATGGCGGCAGCAGCGCGAGCGTTCCGGCGCGATCGTCGAGGCCGGCGGCGATGGCGATCAACCAGCGGATTCCGGCAGCGTAGATCAGTGCGCCGACCGCGATCGTGGCGTTCCCAAACCGCGCCACCAGCCACGGAGCCAGCAGCGACGCCGCGACGAACCCGATACTCGCGGGCGCAAACAGCGCGCCTGCCTCGAATGGCGACAGCCCGAGTCCGGACTGCGCCAACAGAGCGAAGCAGAGAAACAGCGAAGTCGCCGTCGAATAGATCAGCAGCACCACCACCGCCCCAATGGAGAACGCCACATTTCGAAACAAGGCCAGATCGACGGCCGGATCGCCGCCACGCCCCGCGATGCGGCGCTCCCATCCGAGAAACAGCGCCAGCAGGACGACCGACGCGACGATGCTGATCCATGTCCATGCCGGCCAGCCGAGCCTGTGACCTTCGAGCAGCGGCAAAAGCAACAGCAGCAACCCGGCCGCCGCCAATCCGATGCCTACCCAATCGACGCGCAGCGCGTCGGCCGCACGCGATTCCGGAATGACACGTGCCGACCACGCCGCAGCCAGGCCAATCGGCAGGTTGATGAGAAAGACAATCCGCCAGCCGAGCCCGAACAGATCGCTCTCGACGATCAGACCGCCGACCACCTGCCCGGCAATCGCGGCCAGTCCCAGCGTCATCCCGAGACGGCCGAATGCCCGGCGACGCCCCGCCTCGTCGTAGAGCACGCGTAGCAGCGCATAGACTTGCGGAAACAGCAGCGCGCCGGTCGCGCCTTGCAGCAGACGAGCAACGATCAGGCTGGTCGCATCGGGCGCGATGCCACAGAGGAACGACGTCACGGCAAATCCGGCCATGCCCAACACGAACAGCCGGCGGCGCCCATGACGGTCCCCAAGCCGCCCGCCCGCGATCAGCAGCACGCCGAACGCCACCTCATAGCCGGCGATGACGAAGCCGATGTCGGCGAAGCTCGCGCCGAGATCGGCCTGCATCGAGGGAATTGCAACGTTGACGACGAACAGGTCGAACACCGTGATGAACCCACCGAGCAACAGGATTCCCAGCGCCAGCGCTGAGGGATGGGTGGTCGAGGCGGAAGCGATGGTGGCAGGCGGACAGCGAACGGTCATGGCAACTCCAATCGTCTTGAAGTCGCATGGCACCGCCGTTAAGCTATTACTATGGAACAAGTTATCGTATTACTATGAGTGATACGCTGGATCACCGACTCGATCGCACGCGCTCCGAGCTGGCGGACTTTCTGCGCCGCCGCCGGGAGAGTCTGTCGCCGCTCGACGTCGGTCTGCCGGCCGGTAAGCGGCGGCGAACGCCTGGGCTGCGCCGTGAGGAAATCGCCACCCTCGCCGGTGTCGGGCTGACTTGGTATACGTGGCTGGAACAGGGTCGAGCCATCAAGGTTTCCACGGCGTTTCTCGACAACGTGGCCCGGGTCTTGAAGCTGGACGAAGTCGAGCGACGGCATCTGTTCGTACTCGCGCATCAGCGTCCTCCGGCGATGGCCGGCCGTGCTTGGTGCGAGCTGCCGCCGCTGGTGCGCCGACTGCTCGACGACCTCACATTGCGGCCATCCTATGTGTTGAATCTGCGATGGGATGTGATCGGCTGGAACGCCGCTGCGGATCGCCTGTTCGGGTTCGAGGCGCGCGAGCCGGCTGAGCGGAACGTGCTGTGGATGCTGTTTGCGGATGATCGGCTGAGCAGCCGGATCGTCGAATGGGCGGTGCAGGCGCCGCAAGTGCTCGCGAGCTTCCGGCGCGACTTCGCGCAGGCCCCGGAGGATGAAAGCATGGTCGCGCTCGTCGAGGCGCTGGAGCAGGTCTCGCCCTCCTTCGGAACGCTGTGGAATCAACATGACGTCCACGGCCGGTGCGAGGGCCGCCGCAGCTTCAAGATCGAGGGCCAGGGTGCGGTCACCTTCGACCACTCGTCCTTCATCGTCGACGAGGAGAAACACCTTCGCCTCGTGTTCTACGCGGCCGTGACCGACCACGACAGCGGCCCGGCATCCGAAGCAGGTGCAACGACGCTTCCGCCGCCGCGAGCACGCGTCGTCAGGTAGCAGCCCAATCGCGCTTCAGCCGGACTTCGCCGCTCGTCGAGACGCGATGTCGCGCCCTACTCGCCTGCCCGGCGACTTCGGCCAGCAGCCGGGCTGCGCCTCGCGTTGGCGCAGCCCGGCCTCGTGCTACGTCTGCTGGTTCAGACCGAACGCCGGATGATGGATCAGTTCGCCGCAAGGCTCCATACCGTCAAACGGCAACGCCTGAACCACGTCGGGAGGGCAGCCGGTCACCCGCAGGCCCGGGAAGGCACGAAAGCCGAACCGTCCATAGTAGCCAGGATCACCGACCAGTGCCGCTCCGCGGCACGTGGCGCGCAACCGGCGGAGCGCTTCCGCCATCAGCGCCGAGCCGATCCCCTGGCGGTGCCGCGACGGCAAAACGGCGAGTGGACCGATCAGTCCCCAGTCGTGCTGCGCACCGATCCGCGCCGCCGAGGCGGCCAGATAGCCGACGACGTCGCCGTCGTCCTCGGCGACGAGCGACAAGGCAAGAGCGCCTTGCGCGCGCAGCCTCTCGACGATCTCCGCCTCGGTGCCGGTGGCCTGCGGCAGCATCCGGAGAGCTTCGGTGACGACCCGGCCGATCGCGGCGACATCGGCCGCGGTTTCATTGCGGATCAGCATGTCATGCTCCCTGATTGTCGAGCTGAGCACGCACGCAAATGCGACCGAGCTGCGAGATCCGATACGGGCTGCCCGAGCGGGATTCGATCAAACGCCTCCGCCGCAATCGTTCGAACAGCTCCAGATCGAAATCGGCGAGGATCATTCCCTCGCGCGTGATGCAGAGGACAGACGAAATCTTGCGGCCATGGCTGCGGGCGTGACGGATGCAGCCGCCGAGGGCCAGAACGTGCAGCGCACGCTGTTCGTTTCGTGAGATATTCATGGATGTCTCGTGTGATGGACGTGAACAAACGCCCGCGAGCACCGTTGCGCCCGCCGGCTTCGACTTCACGAGGCTCTCTGAACAATCAGAGAGCCTGATCACACAAGCTCTGACATCCAATCCACATTCGCAGCACGGCGACCCTCGTCGCCGCGCAAGCTCCGCATTACAGCGAATGCGCGCGCCTGACAACGGCGAGAGCGACTCGTCAGCCTGTCCGCAATGACCGCGTTCGACAGCGCCGGCGACTTGCCGCGCAAGCGAGCGACTCTTCGGGAGTTTCAGTCAATTCTAAATCTCGCGAAGAAGCGTTTACCGCGAGTGAGTTACGCCAAGCCGAAGCAGTTGCTGCACGCGATGCGTGAGACTCGCAAATTGCTGCGCTCAAACCTTGTTGCTACGCGAAGCACTTTCCTGCGTCGTCGCTTCCATCCAACTCGATCGGACTACCATGACTGCAACTCCCGGCACTCGCCCGACACTCACCGTCGCGGGCGAAGAAGACCTCATCGATATCGGCTTCGACGCGGTCGCGGCGTATCACGGCCAAGCGGCGCTCGCGATGCTCGCGGTGACGTTTCAGGCGCTGCGGCTGATGCTGCCGGCGCTGTCGCCCGAGCGGCCGATGAAGCGCGCCGATCTTGTTGTGGTCAGCGGCCATCCCGGCCCGGGCGTGCGCGACGCTTTCGAATTCGTCACCCGCGCGGTGACGCGCGGCGTCTACACCGTCGACCGCTCGCTGCCGCAGGCACGGCTGTGTCCGGGTGCTGACATGTCCTACAGCTGGCGGCTGTCGGCGGGCGATCGCAGCGTCCGCGTGGCGCTCCGTTCCGGCGTGGTTCCGGACCGATTTTTCGAACTGATCGGCCGCGGTGCCGCGCGCAGCGACGACGAGAACGCTGAACTGTCGGCGCTGAAGCGACGCGTTGCTGGCGACGTGCTGGCCGCGGCCCCGGACACGCTGTTCGACCGGCTGTGACCTGGACGCACGCACATGAAAACCATCATTCGCCCATTCTGCGGCCACAGGACATCTTCGGCGGCCTGGGCCGAACGGCTCGCCGGTCTCGACTGCAGCATTCGCGATGTCGATCTCTACACGCTCGACGCCGCGCTACTCGGCAGCGCCGCCGCGCTGCTGATCGGCATGCACATGGACCAGCGCTTCCTGCAGACGAACACCGCGCTGCTCGACGACTACGTCGCTGCCGGCGGCCGTGTCGTGATCAGCGGGCACATCGCCCACCCGTTCCTCACTGGCCTTGGCCCGGTTCAGCCGCTCGACGGCGGAGGCATTGCCGACCTCACCGTGTCGCGCGCCATCGCGCATCCGATCTGGGACGGCGTCGCGCTCGACGACCTCACCTTCCGCCGTGGCGTCGCCGGCTTCTACGGCCACGCCTGGCACAGTCCGCCGGACGGCGCGGCCGTGATCCACACCCTCGGGCCGGAGGCCCGACCGCTCGACTTCATCTATCGGAACGGCCGCGGCGAGGTGTTGATGCACGGCGGCAACGACCTGTGGAGCTTCGGCGGCGACGACTCGACGCGGCGTCTGCTGCCGCAACTCATCGCCTGGCTGGTGGAGGCACGCCCATGACCGTAGCTGTTCTCGACGGCGGCACCTATTATCATCACGAGACCATTTTCGGCGAACGCTTCCGCGACCGTTTCGATCGCGTGATCTATACCCCGGCGCTGACCGCGGACGATCTCGCCGAGCCGACGCTGCTGATCGTGCCCGATCGCAGCAATCCCGAGCTGATGCGACGACATCGGCCGCTGCTCGCCAACTTTCTCGCCCGCGGCCGAACCCTGGTGGTGCTCGGTGAAAGCGACGCCGAGACCTGGGCCCCCGGCGTGCGCATCGCACCGCGCCCGACAAATTTCTGGTGGTGGCTCGATCCCGCGCAGAAGCCGCCGCATCAAATCGTCGCGCCGGAGCACGAGATGTTCGGCCACGTCGTGCCGGACTCGACGATCTGGCACATCCACGGCGTGCTGTTTCCACCCGAGGGCGCGCAGCCGCTCGTCACTGTGCCGGCGGATCGCGACGGTCGCGATCCAGGCGGCGCGCTCTTGTACGACGACCGCGTGTCGACGCCGGGCCGTCTGATCGTGTCGACGCTCGATCCGTTCTATCACCACGGCAGCCGGTTCATGCCGGCGACGACGCGCTTCCTCGACGGCTTCCTGCGCTGGGCGCAGGCCACCGCGCGATCATAACGGCGTCGCGCCCGGTGCGTCGGCCACTAGCCGATGCACCGGCACGGTCGCCTCGATCCGTTCGCCGTCCGCCTCGATGGTGACGCGCCGGACCGGAACGCCGTAAAGGCGCGCCAGATTGGCTTCGTCGAGCGTCGTCGCAGCGGGACCGAACACCGGCTCGCCCGCCATCATCAGCACCTTGTCGGCCACCGCGAGCGCGTGATCGGGATGATGCGTGGTGAACACCACGGTCATGCCGTCGTCGCGCACCAGGCGACGGATCAACCGCAGCACCACGCCCTGATTGGCGAGATCGAGCGCCGAAGCCGGCTCGTCGAGCAGCAGCACCCGGCAGTCGCACGCGAGCGCGCGGGCGAACAGCACGAGCTGGCGCTGCCCCCCGCTCAGCCGGTCGTAGCGCCGCTCGGCGAGGTCAGCGATGCCGACAGCCTCGAGACAGGCTTCAGCGCGGGCGAGATCGCGCCGGCCGGGCGCACCGAAGCGGCCGAGATAACGGCTGCGGCCGAGCAGCACCATGTCGATCACGCGGTAGCCGACATCGCCGCGCAACGCCTGCGGCACCACGCCGACGATGCCGTCGACGCTGATCCGCCCCTGCTTCAGCGCCAGCGTCGAGGACAGCGCGCGCAGTAACGTCGTCTTGCCGCAGCCATTGGGTCCGAGGATCGCGGTCGCCTCGCCCTCGGCCACTGCAAATGACAGATCGCGAAACAACCACTGCTCCGGCCGAAACCAATGCCCCGCCTGTTCGACTCTGATCATGCCGCCTGTCCTCTCGCGTGCCGGCGCAGCAGCCAGGCGAACACCGGCGTGCCGACGATCGCGGTGACGATGCCGACCGGAATCTCGGCCGCCGACAAGTCGCGTGCCAGAGTATCGGCCGCCATCAGGAACGCAGCTCCGGCCACTGCCGAAACTGGCAGCAAGCGGCGGTGATCAGCACCGACCACCATCCGCACGAGATTGGGGATCACCAGGCCGACCCAACCGATCGTGCCGGACACCGCGACCTGCGCCGAGATCGCAAGACACGTCGCAGCGAGCAGGATGACGCGGTCGCGGCCCGGCGCGACGCCGAGCGAACGCGCCTCCTCGTCTCCCAGCGACAACACGTTGACGCGCCAGCGCATCGCCAGCATCACGCCGCCGCCGACCAAGGTGCATGCCGTCAGCAATGCCAGATTGGGCCAGCTGGCCGCTGCAAAACTGCCGAGCAGCCAGAACACGATGCCGGGCAGCCTCACTTCCGGATCGGCGATGAAGGTGACGAAGCCGACCAGCGCGCTGCAGAACGCACCGACCACGACGCCGGCCAGCACCAGCGTCAACACCGGCGAGACGCCGTCGCCGCGGTGAACGATCAGCACCGCCGCAAGCGCGAGCGCGGCACCGCCGAACGCGCCGAGATGCACCGGCAGACCGAAGCCGAATAGCAGGATGGCGACGACGCCGCCGAGCGACGCCCCGGATGCTGCGCCGATCGTCTGCGGGCCGACCAGCGGATTGCGAAACATGCCCTGCAACACCGCGCCCGATAGCGCCAGCCCGGCCCCGGCGAATCCTGCCATCAACACCCGCGGCAGACGCACGGTGGTCACGACGATCCGTTCGGTGGGCGTCCAGGTCGCGGTAACGACGGCCGTCGGATCGAGACCGAGCAGTCTCAGAACATCGTGCAGCAGAATGCCGAAGACGTGCCCCGCCGGCACCTGATAGCGCCCGGCGGACAGGCACAGCATCGCGGTGGCGACGGGCAGCAGGACCAGTGCGCCGATCGCAAGCGGAGCGGCGATCGGTCGCCGTTGCTGGAGCATGGTGGCGTCGAGCGTGCTCATCGGGCGCCCGCTAACCGCGGGTAGCCGGCCGACCCGCCGTTCAGCCGCGTTCGGAGAATATCGTCGATCTCGCCGTCGCTCAGCGCGTGATCGTACAGGAACGTGTACCAGCCGCGCATGTCGGCGCGCAGATCGATCGCGACGCGGCCGGGATGCAGCAGACCTGCAAGCCAGGCCCAGGACATCGCCGACTCATGGCTCGGCGGATCCCATCGATAACCGCCGAGCGGCACGCGGTACACCCGCCGGTCTGTGACCGCCTTGATGCTCTGCAGCCGCGGATCGCGATAGAGATCGTCCGGCGTGGCGGTGTCGAAATTGCCGAGCAGGATGACGTCCGGATTCCACACCAGCATCTGCTCGAGCGTGACGGTGCGGCTACCGCCGATTTCATCCGCCGCATTGCGGCCGCCCGCGATGCGGATCACGAAGTCCGCATACGTGTCGCGACCGGCGACGGCGAACGAGTCGGATGCGCGCGACAGATGAAGCACGCGCGGTCGGTCCGCGGCGGGCACAGCCTCGAGCGCAGCGGCCAGCGCCGCGCGTCGTTGCTGCTGGCGCTCTACGATCGCTGCGGCGCGCGACGCCTGCCCGGCGAGCTTCCCCATCATCAGGATCGCGCCTTCGACCTCGTCCTGACCGCCGTAACGCAGCCCCAGCACGGTCAATCCGGCGCGGTCGAGCATCGCGATCGGCTCTTCCCCCGATGTCGCCCATTGCAGCACGGCGTCCGGATGCAGCGCCATGATCGCTTCGACGTTCGGCACCACACCGGCACCGCGCGTGATCCCGGTCGGGATACTCTCGAACGACGGGAAGATGCGGCCGAGAATGCCGGACTGCATCGCCGTCGCCGATGCCGGATTCATCCCCGCGACGTGCGCTGCCGAACGATCGATCGCCATGTAGGTGGACGGCGCCGGCATCGGCAGAAACACCACGCGCTGCGCCGGCGTCGCGACGGCAACGGTCGCCCCGCGCTGATCGGTCAGATCGCTCGCACGCGCAGACCCAAATGCGACGCACATAGAGGCAGCGCCGATCGCGATCGCAAGACCCCACCTGATCCAACGCAGCCGTGACAACATGACCTCAAATCTCGAAAACGCTCACCACGGATAGCGTGGCGGCAGGACGCCCCTACATAGGAGACGGCGATACGAAAACGCAAAACCAAAACACCATCTGCCATCGAAAGCGCCGCTTCCGACAATGGAATCGTTCAAGGATTGATTTCGTCGAGTTGCGGTCCCTGCTAATCGCACGCTCATGGATCGCGCACCGCAATCTGTAATGTGTCGAAGTTTGCATCCGCGTGGTGGTAACCGGCCCACTCGCTAACGTGGGGATGGTGGCCGACGAGATGACGAATCGTTAAGGACCCCACTCACTGTTCGTGAGCTGGGGACTAATCCGATGATTCAAAGAGCATTCACGCTCGAAACCAAGAAACGCGCATTACTCGCGTCGACGTGCGGATTGAGCGTCGCGCTGGCCTGCGTGATAACGAGCGTCGATGCACGCGCGCAAACAGCGGAAGTGCCGTCGCAGCGCGCAAGGCACGTCTTGCCGGAAGTGCGCGTGGAAGCGGCCAATGCGGCGAAGCTGCAGCGCGCGTCGCGTCCGAATGCGGGCCGCGCCTCGCGTCGCAACGTGGCACAAGCACCGAAGCCGGCGCAGGGCGAGCAAGCTGCTGCGTCAGGTGCGGCGACCGACGACAGCGCTCTCAAGCCGATGGGCGGCAGACTGCCGCAGGCTGGTATTCCGCATCCGGCGCAGCAGAGCATCACGGTCGTCGATCGCGCGCAGATCGAACAGACCAGCCCCACCAGCCTGCTCGACATTCTCCAGAATGTGCCGGGCGTGTCGATCGCCCGCGCCGGCGGCATCGGCGGCCAGATCTATCTGCGCGGTTTCTCGTCGAACAATTGGCGCTCACCGATGTATATCGACGGCGATCGCTTCCGCGGCCGCAACACGCTGCAGCTCAATTACTTTGCGCCCGAGGAGATCGAGCGCGTCGAAGTGATCCGCGGCCCCGGTTCGGTGGTGTACGGTTCGGAAGCGATGACCGGCCTCGTCAATGTCGTCACGCGGCGGCCGAAGGTCGATCCGTTCGGTCCTTGGCGGATCGCGCATGGCGGCTTCTCGGCCGGCTACAGTTCGGTCGACAACGGCTTCAGCACCTATGAATGGGCGCAAGCGGCGGGGCTCGGCTTCGACGTGCTCGGCGGCATCAGCTATCGCAAGGGCGGCAACTATCAGACGCCGAGCGGCGCGGCGCTCAACAGCGACTACGAGAGCATCGGCGGCAATCTGCGGCTCGGCTGGTCGCCGACCTACAATCAGCGTTTCGAATTGACGCTGCGTGACTATTGGGAGGAGGACGGCCGCGCCGGCGGCGTCGGCGGCGCTCCGGGCTGGCCCTACACGCAAGTGCGGCAGCAGCCGAACAAGGTCCACATGGCGAAGCTGTCTTACTCTGGCGACTTCACCGACCAGTTGGTGCAGCACGTCGAGGGCTCATTCTACGCCAATTACTTCGACACCAAGCTCTCGACGGTGAACACCGCGACTGCCGGCGTGGTGACGAGTTCGGTCAGCAATGTCGGCGGACCGCTGGTGATCGGCGGTCGCGCCCAGGGCGTGATCCCGTGGGAGCCGGCACCGTGGGGGCTGGTGAAGACCACGTTCGGCATCGACGGATTCCAGGAATGGCGGCCTGGCAGCACGTCATGGTCGACGCGTCAGACGGCGACCACCACGACCACCACGGCGGAAACTCAGACCGCGCCAGACAATGCCCAGGCCAATGTCGGCGCCTTCATGCTGCACGAATGGACTCCGATGCAGTTGCTGACGCTGTCGGCCGGTGGCCGGTTCGATTGGTTCAACACCACCTCCGAACTGTCTCCGGTCAGCTCGGCGAAGGCGCTGCAGGTGCTGCGGCAGAACGCCGACGTCTCCAAAACCGCGCCGACCGGCAGCTTCGGCGCGACCGTCCATCTGACGCCGGTGCTCGATCTGCTCGCATCCGTCGGCACCTCGTATCGTTATCCGACCAATTCCGAGCTGTTCGCGTTTTCGGGCACGACGATTCCGAATCCCGAACTCAAGCCTGAGACCGGCCTCACCTATGAGGGCGGATTCCAGCTCAACTTCCCGACCGCGACCATCAAGGTGACGGCATTCGACAGCCACTACACGGACTTCCTGCAGACCGTATTCGTCAATTACAACGGCTCCTCGATGACCCAGCGTCAGAACGTCGGCCACGCCACGGTGAACGGCGTCGAGGCCGAATGGCGCTGGCAGGCGACGCCGTCGTTCAACCTCTACGGCAACGCCGCCTGGCTGCAGGCGACCAACACCGACACCGACACGCCGCTGCCGTTCATCGCGCCGTGGAAGGGACGGTTCGGCGTGCAATACGCTCCGCTCGGCTCCGGCTATTCGCTGGCGGCGGCGGTCGACTGGGCGGGAGCAAAGACCCGCATCAGCCCCACCGAGGAGTACCCGACCGGCGGCTACGCGGTGCCGAGCATCTACGCGTCGCTCGATCTCGGCATTCTGATTTCGCCGCGCCTTGGCGACACCAAGGTGCATCTCAGCCTGCAGAACATCTTCGACACGTCCTACGTCAGCGCAGCGACCTATGTGAACAGGTCGTATCCGCAGTCGATGTACAACCCGCTGCTGGAGCCGGGCCGCAACTTCACCGCCCGTCTCGTCCACACCTTCTGAGGGCATGCGCCGGCGCTCGCCCGCCATGGCGGGCGCCGGTTCGCTGAAATCGAGATCGATCGAGATCCGAAGGCCGGCCGCAGCGAAGCAAGCCGGCCCTCGCGTTTACAGAAGTCTGCCGCCGACGATGTAGATCGGCGCCAGCACGATGAAGGCCGCGACGGCTAGACAGGCCAGCGCCCTGCCCCATGGACCCGGCTCGGCCGCCGGCATGTCGGCATAGTCTTCCGCTGGCTTGCGGCCGGTGATCATCGCCCGGATCAGCGGCTCGCGGCTGGTCAGGGCATAGATCACGTTGGCCGCGATATGGACCAGAACGAACAGCTCGATCGCGGTGAAGATCCGCCGGTGCCAGAGCGCAGCGGACTCGACCGTTGCGTCAGACACAGTCTTAGCGAGCGGCCCGTCGATGATCAGGCGATCCTCGTCGCCCGAGAACAGGCCCGTGGTCGCCATTGCCAGCACCAGCGCCAGCAACGCCACCACCATCCAGCCGCCGAGCGGATTGTGCCCAAGGAACTTCTTCTTGTCGGCGAGATAGGCCATCACCTTGCCCGGCATCGCGACAAAGCTGCCGAACCGCGCGGTCGAACCGCCGACGAAGCCCCACAGGATTCGAAACACGATCAGCACCAGCGCGGTGTAGCCGTTCAGCTTGTGCCAGGCGGGGAAGCCCCCGCCATACTTGTTGCTGATCCAGCCGTCGACCACCACGAAGACGAGCGCCCACTTGAAGACGCGCGTGGGCCCGTCCCAGGCGACGACGCTCGCTTCCTTCATTCCGTCAGCTCTTCTTGGCGCGGAAATCGTCGTGGCACGACTTACAGGCGCCGAACACGCTGCCCATGTTCGCCTTCAGCGAGGCCTGATCCTTGATCGTGCCCTGCGCGGCGGTCGCGGCCGCTGCGAGCTTGGCGAACAGGTCCTCGAACTTCGCCTTGTCTTCCCAGATCTTCGGCAGCGCGGCGGTGTCGCCGCCGGTCTTAGAATCGGCCGGGAACAGCGCCGGAAGCTTCTTCGCATCGTCGGCGATCAAGCCGAGCGACTTCTGCACCACCGCCTGATCGAACGGCGCCTCGCCCTTCATCATCGCGGCGATCGGCTTGGTGGCCTCGCCCACCTGCTTCAGGATCGCCTTGCGCTGCGCGATCACGTCGGTCTGAGCAACCGCGACGCCGCTGAACGCAACGGCCAGCCCGACGATAGTAGCGATTTTCAGTTTCATCTTAGCAAATCCCTTTCCGATCGGATGGGTCGTCCGCAAAGCGCTGCTGCGACGACCGACAACTTCGCCCATGCCGGTGAAGCGTTTCCATGGTCGCAGATTCGCACATCCAACCTGACCATGCAGTGACATGGTCACAAAGCCGGAAGCGGAATGGTGCGATTCATTGTCCCACCGGCTCTCTCATAGCCCTGGGTTGGTGCCGCTGCAAACAGCAGGCGGAACCCTCCGCAGAACCGCAAAGAGCCCACGAATTAGGATGGTTGAATTTTGCCGCGATGCAGCTTCTGCGATTGACGCCGCCGATTCGCCGTTCGCGCTTCGACCGCGAGATTTACTCGCGGGACTTGCGCCGCAACCGCACCACCATGTCGACCCGGCTGATTTCGTAGCCTTCAGGGATGGCGGGCAAGGCACCTATCGCGACGTGACTGACCGGTACGTCGATCAGCTCGTGCTTCGCCTCGAGATAAAAGTGATGGTGATCGGAAACGTTGGTATCGAAATAGGTCTTGCTGCCGTCGACACTGACCCGGCGCACCAAGCCGAGCTCGGCAAAATGATTCAGCGTGTTGTAGACCGTCGCGAGCGAGATCTGAGCGCTCGACCGGCTCGCCTCTTCGTACAGGATCTCTGCCGTCACATGCCGATCGCCGCCACCGAACAGCAGGCGGGTCAGAAGCAGCCGCTGCGCCGTCGGCCGCAGCCCGACCGACTGCAGCATATCGCCTTCACGAGACGGTTTCGACTGCCGGCCCAAACGATTGAAATCGATCGGCTCGATCTCGGCGAGCTCAAAATGACTGCTGTCGGGTCTGAAATTCACAACGGAAACCTCCGATTCTGGAGATGACTATAAGAAGCAGCACGACGTTGCGAATTGATCCCAATCAATTATCGAGAACCGCTCGCATTGGCGGTTCTGGGGTGCGGCAACCCGAAGGCAGATCGCCGGCACGCCCGCAACCTCGCTGCGCCATGCCGAAATCGACGAGCATCGCGGACAGCAGATATTCGGGTGAATTGAAGCTGTCCTGACCGCCGAATTATGCCCGACCTGCCGTGGCAGCGCGCTGAGGCCGGACGTAGCGGCCAAGATCCAGGCTCTGTCTCC
Source organism: Rhodopseudomonas sp. BR0M22 (assembly GCF_010907035.1). GTDB lineage: Bacteria > Pseudomonadota > Alphaproteobacteria > Rhizobiales > Xanthobacteraceae > Rhodopseudomonas. The sequence goes on along the minus strand of NZ_QUMK01000004.1, from coordinate 74,896 downwards.
CGCCGTTCAAGCGACAGGTTTCGCACTCGGGGTAGGTGCGCGGAGCGTTCCCCGTCAGCCGCAAGCTGTAGGTTCCCTGCCGCAAATCGTTTGCGGCACGGCGCAATCGCTGTGCACCGCACTCGCCTTTCGTCTAACTGACCGGCGCAACAGCACCATTTCGTGCACCACTCATGCCAAACTAGATCAAATCTACGAGTTTGATGCGATTCAAAGCGCAACGGATTTGCTCTAGGGTATTCGGGTCGTGTGTGCGTGAGTGGCGATGTCGCGAAAATCATTATCAACTAGCTTACTCGGCCCTTGGCTGCTGGGCGCCACCCTGCTGCTGTTCATCGTCATCGCCGGCGCGCTTGTGCTGAACCTGATGCGGCTACGTGACAGCTTCTCCTGGGTGCAGCAGACCAACGAAGCGCTGCTGGCGATCGCCTCGATTCAGCAGGCCGTGCTGGAAGCCGAGACCAGCGAACGCGGCTACCTGCTGACCGGTGTCCAGACCTATCGCGACAGCTACAGTCACGCCCGCGACGCGCTGGCCTCCCGGCTCGACAGCCTGCGCGCAGTGCTGGCCGACAATCCGCAACAGATCGCTCATCTCGACGAATTGCGGCTGCTCACCGACATGCGCATGGCACAGCTCGGCCGCGTGGTGGAGCTGGGGCCGGAGCGAATGCGCGAGGCGCTGGACATCCTGGAGCAGGCACGGGTCGATCGCCTCACCGACCGGATCGAAACCAGCCTTGGCGTGCTGACCCGCACCGAGCAGGGGCTCCTGATCCAGCGCCTGTCGCGCCACGACCGGGAAAGTCTCGCCGCCGCGCTGATTACAGCCTGCCTGCTGATCCTCGCGGTCGGCAGCGCGGCGATTGCGGCGTTCCTGCTCGAGCATCAGCGCGCGGTGGCGCGGCAGCAGGAGGCCGACCAGCGGCTGCAGGCGCTGCAGGCGGAGTTGTTGCGGGTGGCTCGGCTCAGCACCATGGGCGAGATGTCGAGCGCACTGGCGCACGAACTCAACCAGCCGCTCGCAGCCGTCACCAACTACGTGCAGGGCTCGCGCCGGCTGATCGAGGCCAGCAATCATCCCGACAAGACCAAGATCAGCACCGCGCTCGACAAAGCCGCGCAGCAGACGCTGCGCGCCGGCGCGGTGATCCAACGGTTGCGCCAATTCGTCGGCCGCGGCGAGACCGACAAGACCATCGAGAGCCTGCGCGCGATCGCCGAAGACGCCCTCGCCCTCGGCTCGGTGCTGACCCGCGACCGTCCGGTCGACGTCGCGCTGGCGCTCGATCCGGCATTCGACCGCGTGCTGGTCGACAAGGTGCAGGTGCAGCAGGTGTTCCTCAATTTGATACGCAACGCCTTCGAGGCGATGCGCGAACAACCTGATCGCAAGCTCACAATCGGCAGCCGGCCGGTCGAGGACGACATGGTCGAAGTGGTAGTCGCCGACACCGGTCCGGGCCTCGACGCGCTGATCGCCGAGCGGATCTTCCAGCCGTTCGCGACCACCAAAGCCGACGGCATGGGAGTAGGCCTGTCGATCTCGCAGACCATCATCCAGGCGCATGGCGGCTCGATCAAGGCCGAGCCGGCGCCGGGCGGCGGCACGCTGTTCCGCTTCACCCTGCCCTGCGCCGACCCGATCCGTCAGCAGATCTCGTTCAGCCCGGCGGCGGAGTAATTCGCTCGATTAACTTCCCGCGCGATCGAGCTGCGGCCGTGGAACGCCCGTGAGCCTCGCCACGTGCGCGGTGAAGTGATCATACAGGCCGGCCAGCGCCGGCGGCGCGTCGGCACGGCACGCCGACAGCATCGTCGCCGCGCGCATCGCATCTCCCGCTTCCAGCGCATCGAGCAGGCCACGATGCAGCCGCTGCAATTCGGCGAAACGCTCGGTCGCCGCATAGGTCTCGTCGCCGGCGAGCGCATACAGCCGGGTCGGCCGTGACTTGCCCTTCAGCATGATCTCGCCGGCCTCGAGCAGCGCGATCCGCGGCGCAGCGCGCGCGACCTCTTCGGACACCAACAGATCCGTGCCGAACTCTTTCGACGCGCTCTCGATCCGGGCCGCGACGTTGACGACGTCGCCCATCGCCGAATAGTTGAAGCGCCTCGCAGAGCCCATGTTGCCGACACAGGCGATGCCGGTGTTGAGGCCGATGCCGATCCGCACCACCGGATCGGCGAGCCCGCGCGCGGCGAAGCCGAACGCGTCGGCGTCGTTGAGCTGCTCGACCACGCTGCGCATCCGTAGCGCGGCGCGGCAGGCGCGCGCGGCGTGATCCGGCACATCGACCGGCGCATTCCAGAACGCCATGATCGAGTCGCCGATGTACTTGTCGATGGTGCCGAGCTCGTCCTGGATCGCGTCCGACAGCGGCGACAGCAGCGTGTTGATGAAATCGACCAGCTCGGTCGCGCTCAGCGCCTCCGAGATCGGGGTGAAGCCGCGCACATCCATGAACATCACGCTGAGTTCGCGCTGCTCGCCGCCGAGCCGCAGCCCGTCGGGCGCACGTTCGAGCTGCGCGAGCAGATCCGGGGCCAGATACTGCCCGAACGCCTGGCGAACGAACTTCTTCTCGCGGTCGGAAGCGGTGTGCAGAACGCGCTCGACCGCGATGTAGGTCAACAGCGTCGCCAGCGACGGATACACCGGATCGATCAGCAGCCGGAACTGCGAGAACGCGATCCACGAGCCACCGATCGCGCCGACGAACACCAGCCCGCAAGCGACCAGCGAGAACCGCGCGCCGGCGAGCAGCACCAGCGCCGCAACCAGCGAGCCGAGCAGCAGCGTCATCACGATCTCGAAGCCGCGCGCCCAGTCGGGTCGTTCGAGGAATTCCTGCGACACCACCTGCTCGATCATCTGCGCCTGAATGGCGACGCCGGGCATCACCTGCCCGATCGCGGTGGCGCGGGCATCGACCAGCCCGGAGGCGGTGGCGCCGACCAGCACGATCGTGCCTTCGAGCCGATCGCGCATCCGGTCGGTCTGCGCCGGGTCGAGCACGTCCTTGGCCGAGACGTAGCGAGCGGGATCGTCGCGGGTGTAGTACAGCCAGGCCTCGCCGTCGTCGGTCAGCGGCAGCTTGAACTGGCCGACCCGCATGTCGACCAGGGCAGCGTGGCCGGTGTCGTCGTCGCCGGAAGCGCCGGTGCCGCGGATGATGACGCCCTTCTGGCCCTGCGCCACACGCAACGCTTCGACCGCGAGGCCAGGATAAACTCGATCGCCGTCCGACATCAGCATCGGCAGCCGCCGCACCACGCCGCCGCGGTCGCGCGCCGACAGGTTGATCGCGCCGACGCCGGACGCGGCCTCTTCCAGCAGCGGCAGATTCGCCACCGCGCCGTGAAACGGCGGCAGCACCTTGGTCGGCGTGATACCGACGAAGGCCAGCCCGGTCTTCACCGCCGGCCTTGTATCGTTGGCGCGCCGCGTCGCGGCAAACCCGAGCACCGCCGGGGTCTGCCGCATCGCATCAGCGAAGCTCGTATCATGATCGGGCAGGCTCTTGAGGAGAGCCAACGCACGGTCGCGGTCCGGCAGATCGGAGCCTGCGAGATCGGCGGCCAGCCGCTCCGGCGTGGTGCGGTCCGGCTCCGAAAAGATGATGTCGTAGGCGATCACCCCGGCGCCGAGTTCGGCGAGCCGCTTGGTGAGTGCCGCCAGCCGCGTCCGCGGCCACGGCCATTGCCCGAAGGTGGCGAGCGAGGCCTCGTCGATGTCGACGATCCGGACCGGCAGGTCCTCCGCCGGCTGCCGCGGCTTCAGCCGCTGATAGGCGTCGAACACGCGCTCCTTGGTTTCGGTGACGATGCGCGGCTCGTAGGTCCGCAGGGCGGTGAGCGCGAGCAACATCAGCAACGCGGCCGAGGCCGCACGCATGTATTTGCCGCGGGCAAGCCACCTCAGCCGCACGAAACCGCGCGCCAGACGGATCAGCAGCGGATGTGCCGCGCCGCTCAGCACGCGCATGATCGAGCCTGCTCGCAAAGCCGAAGGCCGCCGAGAGGTGCACACCCGGCAATGAGCCGGGCGCAGGGGCGCCGAAGACCGACGCTAGGATCATGGAACTGACGCATCGGCCCGACGTTAGCAGATCGCAGAGCGAACCGGGAGGACGCCGGTCGCCGGCGTACCAGGGAGGATCAGGCCATGAGACCGTACCGCTCCTCTCCACGGCTGACCGCGCCGCTGGCGCTGCTGCTCGCTGTTCCGGTGGGTGTCGGCGCCGTCTTCGCCGCGCCGTTACTGCATCGCAACGATCCGCCGCTGCAACGCCTCGCCGATGAAGCGGCGCTGGCCGGCGTCAATGCGCTCGCCGCCTCGGCGCCGTTGACGTCTCAGCGCCGAAGCGCTGTTTCGACCGCCGCCGCACAACGGGTCCTCGGCCATCGCCCGGCTGTCGTCCGTCCCGGCCCTGTATCCGACCAGTCGATGGAAGTATCGGTCGAGGTCACAGATCCGGCATCGCAGCAGAGCGCGCGGTCGACGGCCCGCTATGTCCCACCGAGCTTCGGTCGCCACGATCAACAGTCGGCGTCGATCGGCACCCACGCCGGACCGCCGTCTCACATGTGACCGCTGCCGAGCGAAGCTACGATCACTGCATCTTGGCGGCGAAGATGCCCGCGCCGAGATAGCTGGGACCGCTGATCGACACGTTGCCGCCCATCTCGCCGACCGGACTGGCGACGCCGCGGAAGAACGCGCCTTCGAGCGCCATGTTTCGGCCCCCGACATTGCCGGCAAGCGAGCCACCGAACGCGGTCGAGCCTTGGGTCAGGTACACCTGCCCGGCGTAATTCGTGCCGTCGAGGCCCGTGACAGACACCTGCCCTGTACGCGTCGCGAAATTCACCGTGTTGCTGAAGGCACCGGCGGCGTAATAGATGCTGCCCGCATTCTGGATCGCAGCCGCGACGTGCCCCGCATAGGTCGCCTGACCGCTCAAAGGCACCTCACCCGCGGTCGTCGGGCGGCCGGCGACCCAGAAGCCCTGCGCAAGATCCTTGTACGGGCCCTGGTCGCTGGTGCTGCTCCAGAATCCCCACTTGGTGTAGTCGCAGTCGCACGGCGTCACGCTGCCCATGCCGTAAAGCGAAACGTAGTACTGCGCCATGTCGCGTGACATCGTGACCATCACGCCGGTTTGGTTGGTGATCGGCGCTCCATCGATCCTGGATACGATCTCACCGTTCCTCCGGATTGCCGGCCCCGCAACGAAGTTCGACGAATCATAGAAGCCGCTCTGCGAGTCTTCCTTCGGATCCAGGAATCCGAACTGATAGTTGAAAGATCCCGGCAGGTACTGGCCTTGTTGATCGTGCGACACGGTGCCGTCGAAATTCGCCTGCACCCGTCCCCTGACACTGTCGATTCCGATCTCCGCGGTTCCGGTGTAGCGGCCCACCGATGAGTTGCTGTACAGATTGCCGCTGCCCGATGTCAGCCAAGCCGTCATCAGTCCGCCGACGAAGCCGAACAACGACGTATCCCTGGCCTCCACTCTCTGCACCGCGGCCTGCTGCGTGGAAGTCTGGATCGTCTGGTTGAGCGACGAGGCGACCTGGTTGATCGCCGGCAGCGGCGTCGGCGGGGGCTGCGGGGTGAGCGAGCCCGCGACCGCGCCGTTCGGGCTCCCCGTGGCCCGCGCTTCGGCGCGCTGCACGTTGCCGCGAGACGCAGTGCCCTGCCCGGCGCCGCCACTCTGGCCGGGCGCGCTTTGGAACGACTGGATCAGGCTCTGCACGAAGTTCGGCGGCGGCGGAGCCGGCGGTGACGGCGGCTGGCCGCCGCCCGGCGTCTGGGTGAATTCGCCGGCGCCGAGCGTCACCGTGCCGCCCTGTGTCGTCACTGTCGAGGAGCCATAGCCGGCGAACACGAAGCCGGGCCCGATCATCGCCACGCCGCCGCGGATGCCGACGGTCGCCGAGGCGGTTTTGATCTCGGCATCGCCGGTGTGGCTGATCTGGCCACCGACGAAGCGCAGCGCGCCCTTGCCGAGCCGCGCCGCCAGCTTGCCGGTGCCGGCGTTCGGATCATAGACGTATTCGTCGATCGTCAGATCGCTGTTCGGCCCGACCGTCATCGAGGTCTTGTCGATGAACAGGATCTGCACCGAGCCCTTGTCGGTGGTCTTGATCCGCTCCTTGTGGGCGATCGACTGCCCGATCGAAATCGTCCGCAAGTTCGCCGTCGCAGCGGGGTTCACCGCCGAGGCCTTGCCGACTTCCTGCGCCACCGCGACGCTCGCCATGCTCCCGGCCGCGATCACCACACCGGCCCCGATCATCCATCCCGACAAACGCATCGCGAGCCTCCTCAGAAACGCACCGTCGGCCCCATCGAGGCCGACAGGTTGTTGGTGCGATAGTTCGGCAGGTTGGAGTCGATCTTGGTGTACAGCACCTGGGTGCGCAGTCCGACATGGCCGGCGATCTGCGCATCGAGAATGGCGCCGTAGCGATACTCGTCCTCGCGCCGCGCCGTGGTCGGATCGACGATGAGGTTCGGCGCATCGTAGGTCGAGCGGCTGTAGCCGACCGTCGGCGCCACCACGAATTGATGCGGCTGGCCGAACACCGGCACGACGAATTGGACCGGAAACGCCATGTCGATCGAATAGCGCTTGTAGCTGTTGTAATCGGCGACCGCCTTGTTGACGTCGTAGCCGCCGCGCGTCGTCCAATGCACCGGTCCGAACCTGAAGTCGGTGGTGATCGCCGCGGTCGTCAGGTCGCCGGTCTGGGTGCCCGCCGTCGGATAGTAGGTGGAGTCGGTGAACTTGCGATGCCGGGTCTCGACATAGCCTTCGATCAGGCCGTTGTCGCCGATCGTCGAGCGCGCCGACAGACCGCCGCCGAACGCGCCAAAATAGCTGTAATCGCCGAGCCAGACCTTGTCGCCGATCGCGTAGTATTTGAACGAGGCGTTCTGGCCGATCCCGACGCGGTGGCCGATGGTGCCTTCGAGCAGACCGAGGTTGAACTGGCTCTGCGTGAACTGCCGTGAATTGTAGCCGAGGAAAGTGGTCTCGATCGCGTCGCCGCGCAGATTGAGCTTGTAGGCGTAGGCCGCGGTGATGGTCTGGAACGCGTTCCAATCCGGCTTGCGGCCGAACCGCGGATCGAGGATCGCGTCCTGGCCGAGCGCGCGCACCTGCAGCGAATTCGGCCCGATATTGGCGTTGGTCTGATAGCGCATGCCGCCGTGCATGAACACGCTGTATTCGTGCTTGGACAGCCGGCGGTCGATCTCGGCCAGATACGCCATCACCTGGGCGCGGATGTCGTCCGGCACGTTGCCGCCCTTGATCGCATCGGCCAGATAGCCGCGCGCGATCTCGTAGGAGGCGAGCTTGAAGTACAGCACGCCGAGTTCGAGTTTCACGCGCGGCAGATCGGGATTGAAGAACAGCATCCGCTCCAGCGCGCCGATCGCCGCCTCGTAGTCGCCGCGCTCGACCGCCGCATGGGCGAATTTGAAGCTGACATCGAGATTCGCGGGCTGCTGATACATCTGGTTGAACAGCGCATCATAGCCCTGCTGCACCATCGCCGCCGGCGTTGGTTTCGCCTCTTGCGCTGATGCGCCCGACGCGGCGAACAGCATCGCCGCCACAGCGCCCACCCCTGTCGCTTTCAATCGCACGCCGCACCCCGAAATAATCTGGTCTGGAAACCGTTTGCTCGTAGGCCGAGCTAATTGGTCGGGATTTTGCGGGAGGCGTTCAGATAGCGGTATTGTTTTTTACGCGAAAGGTCCGCAATTGCACGTCGTCGTGGCCTTTTTGCCACGCAGACACACCGGAAACGTCCCGAAACAGAACGGAACCGACGGATTCGCGCAAGAATTGAGCTGCGCGGCCGGGCACGCTCCAAGCCCCGCCCGCAGCGGCGACCACCACGGCCGCCGCTCAACTCGCCAAACGAGAGAAACCGATGGCCGATGCTCCCGCCCCCGCCGCGACGTTCCCGTTTGAAATCCGCCACGCGGTGGTGATCGCAGCCCAGCCCGAAGCCGTGTTCGACTACGTCACCAACCCGAAGTCGTGGCCGGAATGGCTGCCCTCCTCCCATGCCCTGGAGTGCGATGACCGCCCGATGGGGTTCGGCGCCACCTTCCACGAGCACTGGTCGACACGTACCGGACCGGTGGACCTCGACTGGCTGGTGATCGCCTGCGACCGCCCGACGCTGTGGATCGGCGTGACCACCACCAGCTTCATGGGCCCGGTGGTGGTGCACTACACGTTCGAAGCCGTAGCCGGCGGCACCCGCTTCACCCGCATCCTGCGCAATCCGGCGAGGCCGAAACCGCCGACCGCGGAGATGGTCGAGCGGATGAGCGCGGAGGCGGAGCTGGGGCTGGGGAATATCAAGAAGATCGTGGAGCGGCGGTGAGCCGACCGGAGAAGCGGTGGCCAACAGGGTCGACACCGCCTAATGGCCGCTATGGGCCAGAAGCGGACCTAATAGTTGTCGCAAATCTCGCTCGCTTATCGCATGTGTCGCGGCCCCGAACATTGCCCCTTTCGGCTTCCAACACTCGCCCGGCTTCCTTCTTCAATTCGAAATGAATCCCGGCACTTAATGCAGATCAAGCGGGGGCAATGTTGGGCGCCGGTTGGGGGCAGAAGCCGCGGCGATCAACACGGAGCGCGTGAGCGAGATTCTTGAAGGTGGGAAAGAAGCCTTGAGATAACTGGCAGGAAGGCTGTGAGTTTCCTTCTCGCGATGATTTCTATATCTCTATCTCGACCGGGATGCCTATCTTGGTGGCTACGGGCGTGTAGATATCCGTCTCCACGTTCGGCGTTTCAATGGTGACTATGAGCGAGTATCTGGCTGATTTTTTCCAGCCCTCAAGCTGAGGCCGTTTGTTCCACCAGCCCATTGTCGGGTAAACGGCGATGTGTCCACGCGAGGCGAGATCGACCGCGCGGCCTCGCCATGTATCGCAATGCAGCGACCCTATGGACGTGAGTGAGCGGTTGGCATAACCGAACCGCCACCCCGGATCGCCCAGACCGGCAGATTCATAATCCTCTTCACGCGCCGCCCGGTTGATCCGCTGTGCAAATACGGGCACGGCTTCGAGCGGCTTGCGCACCGCAAATCGCAAGCCGTGAGACTGATAGCCATATTTAGGCGTCCAGCCGCGGGCTCCGGGGCTCGGTTCAACGAAGTAAGATAGCGTCACACGCATAGTGACCTCGGTGTTTTCGAGGGCGGCGAGTTCGGCTGTCGGCCATGGCAGCGCGTGTAAGCGCATTTCTCGCGTTTTTACACGCTTTTGCTGGTCTTCCTCGTCTTTGAAGAACGGCTGAAGGCTGCTTTGAACGATCAGCGTCAGAGAATTATCGAGGCTGGAAAGAAGTCTCCGCGTATCGGGAACACCGTGTCCGTAACAGCGAACCAGCTTCTTCAAATCGATTTGGCCGTTCTCGGTTGAGGAGGCCAGCATTTCAGGCGTCCAGTCGGCTGAGTGCACCATCAGAGCGCGGACGGTCTCGGGCGTCAGATCTGGATATTTTGCCCAGACCATAGCAGCGAAGCGTGAAGCGAGCGCTGTGGCTGCACTAGTGTCGCCGAAGCTTGTAAGCGAGCGTCCGATAGAACGGTTTTTGCTAGCACTGATGAGCTGCAAATTTGGGTCGATATAATCGGGCTCCTGGAATTCCGGATTGCGCCCCATATTCCCGGCTTCCATCACCAGGTCTGGCTTGATGGGCCATTTTTCCCACGTCATCGACGTGCAGCTAGACGGTGAGAGGTTGCCGCTAGGAGCGAGGGGCGTCCAGCCGGGATACTTGGTCGCGTCAATCTGCGCCTTGGTGGTGTAGCCTCCCACGGTCAGGGCGTTCCAGGACTGTGCGGGATCGTGGATGCCGTCAGTCATGTTTGAATCCGGATACAGATGGCGATTGTGCGGATTTGTATTACCGCCCGACAGGATAATGAGCCGTCCGCTAGCATCGTCATCGCCGCGTGCGAGCGAGTCCACGGCTGCGGACCATGACGATGGCTTGCCCCGATCCCGGCTATCGGTGGCGGTCACTGCCATGCAGAACACGCGCTGACGCTCGGGTATGACCTCGACACGATACGCGCTTTCTTGTGTTACCGCGCCATATAGCTCGGGGTCGTGCGGGTCGGCCTGTTGAACGATTTTTACGGACTCAAGCCGGTGCGTCGTCGAAACCGGACCTCCGCCCGAAAAGGCGTCGGTGAGATCGCCGAATGCGGCGAGGGCAGCCATTGGTGTGCCGTGATCTTGCCAGTCGTTCTTGCCCCATGCAGGTTTGTAGCTGTGCATGTCCGCTTCGGCGGCGACGGTAGTCAGAAGCGGATGTCCATGATCGACACCGGAATCGAAAATGCACACATATGGAGCGTTCGCCGCTGCGGGTGTAAGACGGGCGACGAAGGCCTGTATGGCTTCAGTCTGTTCGCTACCGGTCATTTCCGCGAAGAAAGCCGCCGTAGCTTTTGGCTGTCGCAGCTCCGCTATCATCCCAAGGATTTCGATTGAGCGCGATAGGTTGGCAGCAGTCCCTGTGACCAGAACGATTTTCCGATCAACGAAGGATACGCTCTGGCTACCAACGACGAGATCAAACTTGGGAGCATGTTCTCGCAGCCGCTCAAGCTGGTCGAAGGCTTTGGAGCGCCGCAGCCAAACTTCCCAGGTTAATGGCTGGTCAGTTTGAGGAAAGGGAATTTCGGGTTCTGTCCAGAGAGCCTCAAGGGCAGCCAGTTGGATATCGGCGATGCTCTCAACCAGATCCTGATTTTTGGGCCGCGTGGGTCCGCCTTCCACCCTGGGAGTGGTCATCTTATCGCGGTAAGCTTTTATCTTTTTGAGGAATAGGTCGAGCTTGCCGTCGGGCACATAGACGGTCGCCTGGACGCGATTGTCGGCTGTCAGTTTGAGATTGCAAAGCTCAATACCGCTTTTGGAAACATCGAGGCTTTCGAACTTCAATTCGAAATTCGGTTCGCTCTGGAACGTCAGGTAAATTCCGAAGCCTTCGTCCAACCCGAATGCCCTCTGCTCCTCGGTACGTTCTTTTAAGGTGCCCTCGATCGCTTCAAGCTTTGTGGCGAGAGCACGTGCATGCTCGGCGCGGTTTCTCGGCGGCAGCGAGAACGGATCTTGGCGACCGGAGCTTGGGCTGGTGAACCTTACAGGATCGGGATTTTCTTGGACAAACAGATGAGGGTGCCGAGCCATGCCGCCTCAAAATGCTATGAATTTAACGTTTTTTCTTTGAACTAACTGTTTTGGTAACTGACGTCTTTCGGTCTTGAAGTGCCTGTGCAACCAGAGCCTGCGTTACGGCCGTATCGCCGTTGATGAGGGCCTCTTTTACGGCATCTTCGGATGCCTTGGTAATATCAGCAAAACTTAATCCACGCGCAATTCTCGCGAGCTTCAGCCATCCGTCTTTGGTCGTATGAAACCCAGCGAGCCTTGCTTTGAGCGTCTCGGTAATACGAGCAGAATCTGGGAGGTCATACTCGATAATGTCATCGAAGCGTCGAAACAGGGCTTCATCCAAAATCCCGACGTGGTTCGTCGCCGCAACGATGAGGCTCTCGGATTGATCCTGCTCGACCATCTGCAGGAAGCTGTTCACCACGCGGCGGATCTCCCCCACGTCGTTGCTCAGGTCGCGGGCAGGTCCGATGCTATCAAATTCGTCGAAGAGGTATACGCCGCGTGTTTGAGCGACTGTTTCGAAGACAACCCGCAACTTCGCGGCTGTCTCCCCCATAAACTTCGTAATGAGGCCGTCCAGGCGGACCACGAATAATGGCAAGCCGAGTTCGCCTGCCAGAGCGGAAGCCGTGAGTGTTTTGCCGGTGCCCGGCTTTCCCGAGAGAAGCATTTTGCGTCGCGGCGCAAGACCTTTACCGCGAATCATCTGAATGGCGCGCTGTTCGCGGACCACTCTTTCCAGCTTATTCTTTGTGGCCGGAGCAAGCACCATGTCGGCAAGGCGAACGTTCGGATAGGAGACGCTCAACAGCTCAGAGGCTTCTCCCCGAGGCCGAGCCAACGGGATAGTATTTTTAGCGGGGAAGCGGGGCCGTGACTTTGCCTTGTCGATCAGGCCGCGAATCTCTTCGGCGAGCTTGCCATGACCCATCCGGGCCTCATGCGCGGCAATTTGCATAGCAACGGCAAAGAAATGCCCTTCGTCTCCTTCGGTAAGGGACGAAATAAGTGCTTTTACCTGGTCAGCGCTTGGCATTTCTTTCAGTCAGCTCTCAACAGGACAATGGTCCATCAAAGGAGTCTCGCCACTCAACACGGCGCGCTCTCCTTGGCAAATTTCGGGTAAAGCCGCTGACCGATCATACCGGCCCTCTAGGCAAGAACCAAGGACAGCTTGGATCTTATATGCAGATGCCTGTTCTGCCGGGGGTACAGCGGCGTGTGAGAGCGCCGTTCTGAGCTAGTCGCAGGCCCTGGTTAAGTCAGTCCGAGAGAGCTGTCCATTTGGTGGCGCACCCGACACGATTCGAAATGGTGCCGCGCCCGCTTCGGGTCATTACCTGACATCGACTTGAGTACATTCTCCGGACCTGAAAGTCGCGCTTCGCGGCTAGTATCGGCCTCTGATCGGCTGCGCGGCTTCGCCAATCGCCGATGCAGGTGCCGTTCGTGCAGCTCGCTCGCGCCGTTTTCTTCGATCGCGCTAAGGTCCGCCAGATCCGCACGACCGGATTGACGCTCCCGCGGACATGGATTATATTCCTATATGTCTCGTTCGCGAGGGGCGCTTCTCGAGGGCGCTTGCGAGGCGGAGCGGGATACGGCGTCCTGCGTGACGTGCCTCGCAAGCACGCGCCCGGGAGGTTGAGGGTCACCGTCCGCCGCTACTACGAGCGGCCGCCGCTTCAGAGGCTGGACGGGTCGAGTAGAGGCCGGGGAAAGCCCGCAAGCTCGCTCGGTCCCGGAAGAGCGGTCCTTCAGCCAAAAACCGCCGGGGTGGCGCGCCGCAAGGCGACGCGCGGTTCGCGATCTTCGCCCCTCGCGCGGGCGAAGGCCGGATCGCGACACGACCAACGCCGCGTCTTGCGGCGCGCCGCCGCCCCTCACTTGGGGGCGGCTCTTCGGGCAAAGCTCGGGCGCATTGCGCCGCGAGGATGCGGAGGTGTGGCTGTTTGACAGGATTGATTATATGAAAGTCGTCATGCGCGGGCTTGACCCGCGCATCCATCGCGCGCTTAGCGCGCGACAAAGACAGCGACTAAGCGAAGAGGATGGATTGCCGGGGCAAGCCCGGCAATGACGCATCGTGATGGCGCGTAGTACGTCGCCTCACCCCGCCTTCTTCACGTCCTTGATCTCCGAGAACACGATGCCCTCGGCGCGGTCTTTGGTGTAGCCGAGATAGAATTCGTTCTTGGCGAGGTACACCGGATCGCCGTCGACGTCGTCGGCGATCGACGAGCCGTTATTGGCGATGAAAGTCTCGAGCTTCTTGCGGTCGTCGGAGGAGATCCAGCGCGCGAGCTGGAATTCGGAGACTTCGAAATCGACCGGCAACTGATACTCAGCGGCGAGCCGGGCTTTCAGCACGTCGAGCTGCAGCGGGCCGACGACGCCGACCAGCGCCGGAGCACCGTCGCGCGGGCGGAACACCTGCACGACGCCCTCTTCCGACATCTGCTGCAGCGCCTCTTTCAGCTTCTTGGCCTTCATCGCATCGGTCAGCCGGACGCGGCGGACGATTTCCGGCGCAAAGGAAGGCACGCCGACGAAGGTGACGTCCTCACCCTCGGTCAGCGTATCGCCGATCCGCAAGCTACCGTGGTTGGGAATGCCGACGACGTCGCCGGCGAAGGCTTCATCCGCCACCGAGCGATCCTGGGCGAAGAAGAACTGCGGACTCGACAGCGGCATCGCCTTGCCGGTGCGCACCAGCTTGGCTTTCATGCCGCGGGTCAGCTTGCCGGAGCACAGCCGCGCGAAGGCGATCCGGTCGCGGTGGTTCGGATCCATGTTGGCCTGGATCTTGAACACGAAGGCGCTCATCTTCGGCTCGTCGGCTTCGACCTTGCGGGCGCTGCTTTCCTGCGCGCGCGGCGGCGGCGCGTAGCGGCCGAGGCCCTGCAGCAAATCGCCGACGCCGAAATTGCGCAGCGCCGAGCCGAAATACACCGGCGTCAGATGGCCTTCGCGAAACGCCTCAAGATCGAACGGCTTGCAGGCTTCGGTGGCGAGCTCGAGCTCCTCCTTGACCGCGGCGACGTCGAGATTGGGATGGCGCTTGCCGAGTTCCTCGATGGTGATCTGCTCGGCCGCGCCGGTCTTGGCGCCGCCGCCTTCGAGCAGGCGCACGCCGCCGTCGAGCACGTCGTAGGTGCCGAGGAAGTCGCGGCCGCGCCCGACCGGCCAGGTCATCGGCGTGGTGTCGAGCGCCAGCGTCTTCTCGATCTCGTCCAAGAGATCGAAGATATCGCGGGTCTCGCGGTCCATCTTGTTGATGAAGGTGATGATCGGAATGTCGCGCAGCCGGCAGACCTCGAACAGCTTCCGCGTGCGCGCCTCGATGCCCTTGGCGGCATCGATCACCATCACGGCGGAATCGACCGCGGTCAGCGTCCGGTAGGTGTCTTCCGAGAAGTCCTCGTGGCCCGGGGTGTCGAGCAGGTTGAACACCAGCCCGTCGAACTCGAAGGTCATCACCGAGGTGACCACCGAAATTCCGCGGTCGCGCTCGATCTTCATCCAGTCCGAGCGGGTGTTGCGGCGCTCGCCCTTGGCCTTGACCTGACCGGCGAGATTGATGGCGCCGCCGAACAGCAGCAGCTTTTCGGTCAGCGTGGTCTTGCCGGCGTCAGGATGCGAAATGATCGCAAAGGTGCGCCGTCGCGCCACTTCATGGGCGAGCGAAAACGGAGTCGAGGACGGCGCGTCGGCCGGAACAGCGGTGTCGGACATTCATCAGCCTGTGGCAGGGAAAGCCGGCGCGATCAAGGGCTTCCGGCGGGACGCAGCGCCGGCAGTTGCACGGCGGAACGGCCTCCCTCATATAGGGGATCGAGGACGACCTCAAAATCACCTTTTCGGCCGGGACGACCCGGCCTCCGCCAAGACCGCGCATCGCGCCGGCGCGCCATCCCGCTGGATGGCTTCATGAAATTTGCCCGGACGTGCGCAAGGAGGCCGCTATGGCTTGGTTCTATCTGTTCGTCGCCGGTCTGATGGAGATCGGCTGGGCGCTCGGCCTGAAATACACCGAAGGCTTCACCCGCTTGGTGCCGACGGCCCTGACCGTGTCGGCGATGGTCGCCAGCGTCGCGCTGCTCGGGCTCGCCCTGAAGACGCTGCCGATCGGCACCGCCTATGCGGTGTGGAGCGGCATCGGCGCAGTCGGCACCGCGGCGCTCGGCATCGCGCTGTTCGGCGATCCGGCCACGGTCGGCCGCCTCGCCTGCATCGGCCTGATCGTCGCCGGCATCGTCGGGCTGAAAATGGTGGGCTGACAGCGGGCCGGCCCGTCAGAACGTCGGCAGCAGCTTGGTTCCCCAATACGCCAGGGCGGCCACGATCGCCGAGGCCGGGATCGTGATCACCCAGGCGTAGACGATCGAACTCGCCACGTTCCAGCGCACCGCCGACATCCGCCGCGCCGCACCGACGCCGACGATGGCGCCGGTGATGGTGTGGGTGGTCGACACCGGCACACCGAGGAAGGTCGCCATGAACAGCGTGGCGGCGCCGCCGGTTTCGGCGCAGAAGCCCTGCATCGGCGTCAGCTTGGTGATGCGCAGACCCATGGTGCGGACGATCCGCCAGCCGCCCATCAGGGTGCCGAGCGCCATCGCCGCCTGGCACGACAGCACCACCCAGAACGGTACCGAAAACTCGCCGCCGAGATAGCCCTGCGAGTAGAGCAGCACAGCGATGATGCCCATGGTCTTCTGGGCATCGTTGCCGCCGTGGCCGAGCGAATACAGCGACGCCGAGGCGAACTGCAGGATGCGGAAAGCGCGGTCGACGGCAAACGGCGTCGAGCGCACCGACGCCCACGAGACGATCGCGACCAGCACCAGCGCCAGCAAGAAGCCGACCAGCGGCGACAGCACGATCGCCAGCAGCGCCTTGGTCAGGCCGCTCCACACCGCGGCCGACAGCCCGGCCTTGGCAAGGCCGGCGCCAAGCAGGCCGCCGATCAGCGCGTGCGACGAGCTCGACGGAATCCCGAGCCCCCAGGTCACCAGGTTCCAGACGATCGCGCCGGTCAGCGCCGCGAAGATCACGGCGGCGTCGATCACGTCGGGTTCGATGATGCCGGTGCCGATGGTGTTGGCGACATGCAGGCCGAACACCATGAAGGCGATGAAATTGAACGAGGCCGCCCACAGCACCGCATATTGCGGCCGCAGCACCCGGGTCGAGACGATGGTGGCGATCGAATTGGCGGCGTCGTGTAGGCCGTTCAGAAAATCGAACAGCAGTGCGACGGCGATCAACCCGACCAGGATGGGCAGCCCGAGCGAAGCGTCCACGGCCGGCCCCTGCCCTAGACCTGCTCGATGACGATGGAATTGATCTCGTTGGCGACGTCGTCGAACCGGTCGGCGACCTTTTCGAGATGGTCGTAGATCTCGGCGCCGACGATGTAATCCATGGTGTTGGCGTGACGATGCTTGAGGAACAGTTCCTTCAGCCCGATGTCGTGCAGATCGTCGACCCGGCCTTCCAGCTTGGTGATTTCCTCCGTCATCGCCGTCAGCATCTGCAGGTTCGGCCCGATCGACTGCATCAGCGGCACGGCCCGCCCGACCAGATTGGCGCTTTCGACCAGCAGCGCCCCGATCTCACGCATCGGCGGCTCGAACTCCCGAACCTCGAACAGGATCACCGCCTTGGCGGTCTGCTGCATCTGGTCGATGGCATCGTCCATCGAGGTGATCAGGTTCTTGATGTCGACCCGGTCGAACGGGGTGATGAAGGTGCGGCGCACCGCGGTCAGCACCTCGCGGGTGACGTTGTCCGCCTCGGATTCGAAATGGCTGACGCGCTGGCAGTGCACCAGGGTTTCGTCGCCGCCGCGCAGCATGTCCTGCAGCGCCTGGGCGCCTTGCACGACGGTATGGGTGTGCTGGGCGAACAGGTCGAAGAACCTCTCTTCCTTGGGCAGAAAGGCTCGAAAGTAACGTAGCATCGGGAGCTATCCGGTTGACGTGACGCGGGTTCGCAGGTCGGCCGTCCGAGACCGGAGGCAACCGGCCGCGTCACACCGGCGTCATAAAACACTTCGGAGGCGGTCAGGCAACCGTGGATTCCGGATCGCGCGGGACGGCTCCGCGCCGCGCTCGTCGGAGCCGGCTTGAGCCAGCCGCAGCACGTCGATCGCCCAGCGGGTCCGTCCACAGGATTGACGACGCCGTGGTTTGGAGAGCCGCCTTGCCGTCGTCTTCTCCCTGGCCCGCTCGCGAATCACTTGAAGCGTTTGAAGTGAAATCGAACGCCGCGCCCACGATTCCGAGTGGTAATCGAGGACGGGATGAGCATGACCGAAGCAGCTTCGCCGACAAATTAATGAGGACGGGACGAGCCCCCTCGCCGCTCCACCAACTCAGCAAGTTTCCAATCGATCACGAACACTTAGCAGCGACTGTTCAGACAAAATCCGAACCAGTTGAATCGGCCCGCGAAGCGCAACTCGTATTGAATTTGTTTACGCTCTGTTAGACTCGGCCGACTTGTCACTTCAAACCGCGGCGCATGTCACCGCAGAACTGGGCGGCCATGATTCAACGCGTCCTTGGCATCATCGCCGGCGTCGATCGCAAGACCCTGCAGAGCTGTCCGGCGTCGGACAAATTATGGGCCACGCATCTGGGCGCCTCGCTCTGCCTGTCCTTCATCGTGGTGCTCGGCGTGTCGTTTCACGCCACCGGCTACATGATCGACAACATCTGGACCCGGCTCTTGGTGTCCACCGTGATCGCGCTGACGGTGCTGATGTTCGACCGCGCGCTGTGCCAATCGGACTGGTTCTATCAAGGCACGCTGTGGAACACCTCGCCGATCGTATCGAGGGCCGAGGCCCGGCAGACGGCGTGGCGCTTCGTCCGCGTCGGCATCCGTCTGATGCTGTCGTTCGGGCTGGCCTGGGTGATCGCGATGTTCCTGGAACTGGCGATCTTCTCCTCGACCATCAACGAGAAGATCGAAGCCGACCGGGTCGCCGCCAATCAGCCGATCTACGACAAGATCGCCGCCTTCGAGGCCGGTCTGAATGCAGAGGCTAGGCGCCGGCAGGCCGATATCGAGCAGCTCGAAGCGCTCCATCGCGCCGCCCTCACCGAGCAGCCGAAGCCTGAACCGACCACCCAGACTCGCACTTCGGACATCGAGCAGCAGATCAGGTCGGTGACCGAGCGCGAGGCCCGGATCCGCGCCGACATCGCCGAGATCGACAAAACGATCCAGCGCTACACCGCCGACATGAACGCCGAGGAGTTCGGACTGAAGGCCGCGCCGAACAACTCCGGCCGTCCGGGCGCCGGTCCGCGCTACGAATTCGCCAAGAAACAGCGGCAGGCATTTCAGGCCCAGCGCGTCGAGCGCGAGGCCGAGATCGCGCAATTGCACGCCCGCCGCGACGATCTGCGGGCGGTGCAGGCCAAGATCACCGCCGACGCGCTCGCCGGTCGGGAGCAGGAACGCGCGGCGATCAAGGCCCGCGCCGATGCGCTGCAACTGCGGATCGACGCCGCGCGCGCCGACCTGAAGCAATTCGAGGTCGACAAGACCGCAAGCGTCGCCGACTTCCGCAAGAAGGTGATGTCGGACTCCTACTTCCAGGAAAAGAAAGACACATTCGATCCGCTCACGCGCATCGCCGCCTATCAGGAACTGAAGAACGACCCGCGTGACGGCGCGACCATGACGCTGTTCTCGTGGATGACCCGGTGCTTCATCATCTTCCTGGAAATCGTGCCGGTGGTTGCGAAAATCTTCTTCTCGCCGCCCAGCGTCTACGCCGCCAAGATTCAGGCGCAGGTCGAACGCGCCCGGCAGCGGATCGAGAACAACGAGGACCTCGAAGACGAGAAGCAGGCGCCCGCCCCTGCCCCGGCGATGGCTGCCATCACGCTGCCAGCGATGGCACTCGATCCCGTCACCGTCGCGCAGCCTCAGGCTCAGGCGCCGAAACCACAAGCCCCAGCTCCGGAGCCAGTGCGCGCCGCCAAACCGCCGGCCGCGCCGCCGCGCCCGGTCGAGACGGCCCGCGACTTCGAGAATGCTCTGCATGAAAACGAAGCCGACTACGACGAGATGCGCCGCCGGGACGATCGCCGCGCCTACGAGTGGCGGCGCCATGGCGGTCGCGACAGCGACGGCGGCTATGACGATTACGATCCGCGCGAGTTCGAACGCCGGGAGTTTGCCCGTCGCCACGACTACGATCGCTACGACGAGCGGCCGCGCCGCGCCACCGCTCGGCGGGCCCAGCCGCAATTCGTCGCACGGGACTATGCGGTCCGCGACTATGGCGGCCGCGACTTCAGCGAACCGGAGTACGAGACCAGCGACCTCGACGTTCGCAACCTGATCATGCCGCGGCGCGGCTCGGCGCGGCGCGAGGCCTACGCGGTCGAACTGGCTGCGCGGATTCGGGCCCCCGTCGATGACCGGGCGATGGCCCGGAACGCTGCCCTGGAGCCCGTCGCCGAACGCAGCCTGCGTTGGCCGGACGGCATTCCGGTCGACGACCTCAACACCCGGGAACTGGTCCGCCAAGTGCTGGCCGATGCCGGCACCGCCGCCCGCGCCGAACCGATCCGCAGCGAACCAGCGCAGGCCGAGACCACCACGCGCGTCGAACCGATCCGCCCGGTCGAGCCTTCCCCCGCCGCGCCGGTACCAAGCGAACCGGCTATGATCTCGCCCGTGGTTTCAGAAGCTGTCGCGACCGAGCCCACCGCCACGGCTGTAGCGGACCCGGCAACCTCCACTCCGGAACCGGAACCGGTCCTCACAGTCGCCGAAGCGCTGTCCACGCCGCCGGAGGCTCTGGAGCCGGATGTGCTGCCGAACGTGCTGACGCGCACGCGCGCGGTTCCGGCGGAGCAGCCAGCGCCTTCTCCGCAGACGACAGCGTCGGACGAAGCTGCAACCGCAGGGGACGCTCATCCCGAAGAGATCGGCCCGCTGCCGAAGTTCAGCGCCGACGTCGAGAAGCTGATGACCGACGCCGTCGAGCTGTCGCGGCCCCGCAAGAAGGCGGCGCATCCACGGCGGGAGCACCACGCCGACGGCGAAGCCGAATTGCCGCTGGAGCACAAGGTGCGAAACAAGACGCCGCCGCAGGCATAGCGCCGACCGGAACAGGCCTACCCAAAACAGAAAACCGCCGCCCGGCTCAGCCGCGCGGCGGTTTTTCGTTTGGACAGGCACCAAATTTCAGGGGACGCGAAGTGAAGCTCGCAGCGGCCCGCACGTCGAGCCGAAGCCCTCGCCTCGCCGGCTTTACAGCGACCGTTTGAACAGATGTCCGATCTCGCCGACGATGCCGCGGCGGAAGGTCAGCACGCAGGCGACGAAGATCACGCCCTGGATCACCGTGACCCACTGGCCGAAGCCGGCGAGATATTGCTGCATGGCGATGATCACGAAGGCGCCGACCACCGGACCGAACACGGTGCCGAGGCCGCCGACCAGGGTCATCAGCACGATCTCGCCCGACATCGTCCAGTGCACATCGGTCAGCGATGCGTTCTGCGCCACGAACACCTTGAGCGCGCCGGCAAAGCCCGCCAGCGTGCCCGACAGGATGAACGCCAACAACTTGTACTGATCGGTCTTGTAGCCGAGCGACACCGCGCGCGGCTCGTTCTCACGGATCGCCTTCAGCACCTCGCCGAACGGCGAGTTGATGGCGCGGTAGATGATCAGGAAGCCGATCAGGAAGCCGGCCAACACCACGAAATACAGCGTGTCGGTGTTGGACAGATCGATGAAGCCGAACAGCTTGCCCTGCGGAATGCCCTGGATGCCGTCTTCGCCATGGGTGAACGGCGCTTGCAGATAGATGAAGTACAAAAGCTGCGAAAGCGCCAGCGTGATCATCGCGAAATAGATGCCCTGGCGGCGGATCGCAATCAGACCGGTGATCACCGAGAGCCCGAACGCTGCGGCAGTGCCGGCGACGATCGCCAGTTCGGGCGGCAGCCCCCACACTTTCAGCGCATGGCCGCTGACATAGCCGGCGGTGCCGAGAAACATCGCGTGGCCGAACGACAGCAGGCCGCCATAGCCGATCAGCAGGTTGAAGGCGCAGGCGAGCAGCGCGAAGCACAGCCCCTGCATCACGAAGAACGGGTAGACCCCGGTGAACGGGACCACCAACAGCAGCACGGTCATGATCGCGAAAGCGATCATCTCGTCGCGTACCGGGCGGCGGGTCGTGGTCGGGACGGAATTCTGTGTAATCGTGGTCATGTCAGGTTGCCCGTCCGGTCAGGCCCGAGGGTTTCACCAACAGCACCAGCACCATCAGCACGAACACCACGGTGTTGGAGGCCTCGGGGTAGAAATATTTGGTCAAGCCCTCGATCACGCCGAGGGTGAATCCGGTGATGATCGAACCCATGATCGAGCCCATGCCGCCGATCACCACCACCGCGAACACCACGATGATCAGATCGGCGCCCATCAGCGGGCGCACCTGGTTGATCGGCGCCGACAGGACGCCGGCCAGCGCAGCGAGGCCAACGCCGAGGCCGTAGGTCAGCGTGATCATTCGCGGCACGTTGATGCCGAACGCCCGCACCAAGGTCGGGTTCTCGGTGGCAGCGCGAAGATTGGCGCCGAGCCGGGTGCGCTCGATCAGGAACCAGGTGAGCAGGCAGACCACCAGCGAGAACACCACCACCCAGCCACGATAAACCGGCAGATACATGAAGCCGAGATTGATCGCGCCGCGGAGCTGTTCGGGGATCGCATAAGGCAGGCCGGACGATCCGAAATAGTTCTGGAACACACCCTGGATGATCAGTGCCACGCCGAAGGTGAGCAGCAGGCCGTAGAGATGGTCGAGCCCCGACAGCCACTGCAGCAGCGTGCGTTCCATCACCATCCCGAACACGCCGACGATGACCGGGGACAGAATCAGCGCCCACCAATAGTTCAGGCCGAGCAGATTGAGCAGGAAATACGCGCAGAACGCGCCCATCATGTACAACGCGCCGTGCGCGAAGTTGATGATGTTGAGCATGCCGAAGATCACGGCGAGGCCGAGGCTGAGCAGCGCGTAGAATGAGCCGTTGATCAGGCCGACCAGAAGCTGCGCCAGCAGAGCGGGGACATTGATATCCATCTTGCTCTCAGTCTTTCGAGGAAGTCACCGTTCCCAACGTCGGACGCCAAGAAACGTCAGACGCCGAGATAGGTGTGTAGCTTGTCCATGTTGGCTTCGAGCTCGGAATTGGCGAAGCCGTCGATGATCTTGCCGTGCTCGACCACGTAGTAGCGGTCGGCCACCGTCGCGGCGAAGCGGAAGTTCTGCTCCACCAGCAGGATGGTGAAGCCCTGCTTCTTCAGCCGCGCGATGGTGTGGCCGATCTGCTGGATGATCACCGGGGCGAGGCCTTCGGTCGGCTCGTCGAGCATCAGGAACCGCGCGCCGGTGCGCAGGATGCGGGCGATCGCCAGCATCTGCTGTTCACCGCCCGAGAGCTTGGTGCCCTGGCTCTTCAGCCGCTCCCGCAGGTTTGGGAACAGCTCGAAGATCTGCTCGAGCGACAGCCCGCCGGGGCGAACCTGCGGCGGCAGCATCAGGTTTTCCCGAACGTCGAGGCTGGCGAAGATGCCGCGTTCCTCTGGACAGAACGCAATGCCGCGCTTGGCGATCTTGTCCGACGTCGCGCGGCCGATGTCGGTCCCATCGAATATGACGCTGCCGCTGCGCTTGGCGACGATACCCATCACCGACTTCAGCGTGGTGGTCTTGCCAGCTCCGTTGCGGCCGAGCAGCGTCACCACCTCGCCTTCGCGAACCTCGAAATTCATCCCGTGCAGAATGTGGGACTCGCCGTACCACGCCTGCAGGTCACGCACGCTCAACAGTGCCGCAGCCGCGGCTGACGATACGGGCCGTTGCAATGTCGTCGCCTCAACCATGACCCGCTCCGAGATAGGCTTCCTTGACCCGTGGATCCTGCGTGAGGTCGTTGTAATTCCCTTCTGCGAGCACTTGGCCGCGGGTCAACACGGTGATCACGTCCGACAGATTGGCGACCACGCTCAAATTGTGCTCGACCATCAAGATCGTGTACTTCGCCGAGATCCGCTTGATCAGCGCCGCAATCTTGTCGATGTCCTCGTGGCCCATGCCGGCCATCGGCTCGTCGAGCAGCATCATTTCCGGATCAAGCGCCAGCGTGGTGGCGATCTCCAGCGCGCGCTTGCGGCCGTAGGCCATCTCTCCCGCCGGGGTATCGGTAAACTCGCTCAGGCCGACGTCGTCGAGCAGCTCGCGCGCGCGCTGGTTGTACTTGTCAAGCACGCTCTTGGAGCGCCAGAAATCGAACGACGAGCCGTGCTGCCGCTGCAGTGCGACCCGAACATTCTCCAGCGCAGTCAGATGCGGGAACACCGCAGAGATCTGGAACGAGCGCACCAGCCCTAGGCGCGCCACGTCGGCCGGCGCCATCGCGGTAATGTCCCGTCCCTTGTACATAATCTGCCCCGCGGACGGCCGCAGAAACTTGGTGAGCAGATTGAAGCACGTAGTCTTACCGGCTCCGTTAGGGCCGATCAGCGCGTGAATGTGACCACGGCGGACCCGCAGATTAACGTCGCGCACGGCAAAGAAACCGGCGAACTCTTTGGTCAATCCGTTGGTTTCGAGGATGATGTCATCGGCCAAGCAAATTCCCCCCATCGATCGCGCGCGGTGCCGACGCGCACAGCCGATGTCTTCTTGTGAGCCGGTGCTCGGAGCGCCTCGATCGGCGCCCGCGGCCCGGTTTTTCTGTCCCCGACTATGCCGCTATTCGCAAGCCTTGTGCAAGATGCAAAGCTGGGCAGCGTTTCAAGCTGGTCGGGGCTGGGGAAACTTCCTGACAGGCAGCATTGGCGGCCAGTCTTCAATATCAGTCGAACACTTCGGCATAAGCTTCCGGGCGGAAGCCGACCAGCAGCTTGCGGCCGTGCTCCAGCACCGGGCGTTTGATCATCGACGGCTGTGCCAGCATCAGCGCGATCGCCTTGGCTTCGGTCAGCCCTTCTTTGTCCGCCTCGGGGAGCTTGCGGAAGGTGGTGCCGGCGCGGTTGAGCAGCGTCTCCCAGCCGGCCTGCTTCGCCCAGCGCTCGAGATGCTCCCGATCGATGCCTGCGGTCTTGTAGTCGTGGAACGTGTAGCTGACGCCGTGGCCATCCAGCCAGGTCCGCGCCTTCTTCATCGTGTCGCAGTTCTTGATGCCATAGAGAGTGGTGGGCACGCGCAGGCTCCGCAAAAGGTCAAGCAAACGAGTCGCATTCAGGCTGCGGCGCCCTCACCCGTCAAGCGCTTCAGAGGAAAGTCTGAGACTGCGCAGCACCAGATGTCACATCGGCTTCATCCAGCACTTCTAGAGCGGATGGAATGCGGCAGTGCGCGCCGCCCAAACCCGTGAGCCGCCTGCGATGCCGACAGAAATCCTTCGCCTCAAGCATAAGCTGGATACGCTGATCTCGGAGATCGAAACCGACAGCAGGCCGCGGATCGATGGTTGGGCGGACCAGATCCATCGCCCCGGCTTCGGCCCCAGCGCGGCAAACCTCGCTCATTATTTGGCGCTGCGTCACCACGATCTGCGCCCGCTGCAGCATGCCTTGATGGCGCTAGGTCTGTCGTCGCTCGGCCGGCTGGAAAGCCGGGTGATGCCGACGCTGCTCTCCGTGCGCGCCACCCTGGCGGCGCTGGCGGGCGAGCCGGACATGCTGCGGCCGTCGTCGAAGCAGTTCTTCGCCGGCGAGCATAATCTCGCCAGCCGCAGCGCCGAATTGTTCGGGCCGCTGTCCGGCGCCCGCCGTTCCGCCCTGCTGGTCACCTGCCCGAGCGAAGCGGCCGACGATCCGACCTTCATGCTGCGGCTCGCCGAGCGCGGCGTCGAAGCGGTGCGGATCAACTGCGCCCATGACGATGCCGCCGCCTGGCAGCGGATGATCAATCACCTCCATGTCGCCGAGGAGGCCACCGGGCGGCGGATGAAGGTGCTGATGGATATTGCCGGCCCGAAGATCCGCACCGGCGCAGCCCGCACGCCCGACGGCCGCGACCGCATCGTCACCGGCGATCTGGTGGCGATCGTGGCGCAGGGCCAATTCGAGCGGATCGATCTCGACGACGAACATTTCGCGGTGGAATGCACCCTGCCCGATCCGCTGACCCGCGCCGCCGTCGGCGCCCGGGTGTTCGTCGACGACGGCAAGCTGTGCGTCCGGATCGAGCGCAAGACCGCCTGGGGTCTCGTCGGCCGCGTCACCGCCACCGCCGACACCGGCTTCCGGCTGAAGCCGGAGAAAGGCCTGAACTTCCCGGATACGCCGCTGGACATCCCGGCGCTCACCGCCAAGGACCGCGCCGACCTCGACTTCGTCGCCGCCCATGCCGACGGCGTCGAGTTTTCGTTCGTGCAGTCGGTCGGCGACGTGAAGATGCTGCAGGATGCGCTCGCCGAACGCCGGCCCGACGACTGGCACAAGCTGTCCCTGGTGCTGAAGATCGAGACGCCGGATGCGGTCGCGCACCTGCCGGACATTCTGGTCCAGGCCGCCGGCCGCCAGCCGACCGCGGTGATGATCGCGCGCGGCGATCTGGCGGTCGAGATCGGCTTTGCCCGGCTCGCCGAGATGCAGGAAGAGATCCTGTGGATCGGTGAAGCCGCCCATGTCCCGGTGATCTGGGCCACCCAGGTGCTCGAACATCTGGTGAAGAAGGGCACGCCGTCGCGCGGCGAGATGACCGACGCCGCGATGGCAGCGCGCGCCGAGTGTGTGATGCTGAACAAGGGCCCGTATCTGTTCAAGGCGATCACCGAACTCGATACGTTGCTCGGTCGGATGGCCGACCATCAGCACAAGAAAACGCCGCAGCTTCGCCGGCTGCAGAGCTGGGGCTGAGCGCCCCGCCCCGCAAGCGCGCTCGCCGATCCTCTTCCGATTCTCGTGCAATCCGGTTTGCGGCGCCCATGATGCGCCTGCGAACGCATGATCACGATTGCTGGACCGCACCGGCTTCGCCCTCGCCTCCCGGGCGGCCGATGTTAGGATCGTCGAACTAACAAGAGCGCCTATCGCGCCGCAACAAATCACGATGGGAGGATCAGCATGCTCGACACCGCACCGAACGGCAAAGTCACCACGCTCCTCGGACAACTCGACGACGCGCTGAGCGCCGGCGACATCGACTGCGCAGTCGATCTGTTTCAGACCGACTGCTACTGGCGCGATCTGATCGCCTTCACCTGGAACATCAAGACCATGGAAGGTAAGGACCAGGTCCGCGACATGCTGACCGCACGGCTCGCCGATACCAAGCCGTCGCATTGGCGGATCGCCGACGGCGAGGACGCCGCCGAGACCGACGGCATCGTCGAGTGCTTCATTCAGTTCGACACCGCGCTCGCCCGCGGCGTCGGCCATCTCCGCATCAAGGACGGCCGGATCTGGACGCTGCTCACCACCATGGCCGAACTGAAAGGCTTCGAAGAGCCGCAAGGCTTTCAGCGCCCGATGGGCGTCAGGCACGGCGCTGATCCCAGCCGCAAGACCTGGAAGGAAGAACGCGACGCCGAGGCCGCCGAACTCGGCATCACCCGTCAGCCTTACTGCGTGATCATCGGCGGCGGCCAGGGCGGCATCGCGCTCGGCGCGCGGCTACGCCAGCTCGGCGTGCCGACGCTCATCATCGAGAAGAACGAGCGCCCAGGCGACAGCTGGCGCAAGCGCTACAAGTCGCTCTGCCTGCACGACCCGGTGTGGTACGACCACCTGCCCTATCTGCCGTTCCCGCCGAACTGGCCGGTGTTTGCGCCGAAAGACAAGATCGGCGACTGGCTGGAGATGTACACCAAGGTGATGGAGCTGAACTACTGGGGCTCCACCGTCTGCAAGCGCGCCTCCTACGATGACGCCACCAAGCAATGGACCGTGGTGGTCGAGCGCGACGGCCAGGAGATCACGCTGAAGCCGAAGCAGCTCGTGCTCGCCACCGGAATGTCGGCCAAGCCGAACATGCCGAAATTCGAGGGCATGGACGTGTTCAAGGGCGATCAGCACCACTCCTCACAGCATCCCGGGCCGGATGCGTGGAAGGGCAAGAAGGCGGTGGTGATCGGCTCGAACAACTCGGCGCACGACATCTGCGCGGCGCTATGGGAAGCCGGCGCCGATGTCACCATGGTGCAACGCTCGTCGACCCACATCGTCAAGTCGAACTCGCTGATGGAGCTCGGGCTCGCGGGTCTCTACTCCGAGCAGGCGGTGCAGAACGGCATCACCACCGCCAAGGCCGACCTGATCTTCGCCTCGCTGCCCTACAAGATTCTGCACGAATTCCAGATCCCGATTTACAACGCGATCCGGGAGCGCGACGCCGAGTTCTATAAGCGGCTGGAAGCGGCCGGCTTCATGCTCGACTACGGCGACGACGATTCCGGCCTGTTCATGAAGTATCTGCGCCGCGGCTCGGGCTACTACATCGACGTCGGCGCCTCCGAACTGGTCGCCGACGGCCGGATCAAGCTGAAGAGCGGCGTCGACGTTCAGCGTCTGACCGAAAATTCCGTCATCCTCAGCGACGGCACCGAGCTGCCGGCCGATCTCGTCGTCTACGCCACCGGCTATGGCTCGATGAACGGCTGGGCCGCGGACCTGATCTCGAAAGAGGTCGCCGACAAGGTCGGCAAAGTCTGGGGCCTCGGCTCCAACACCCGCAAAGACCCCGGCCCGTGGGAAGGCGAGCAGCGCAACATGTGGAAGCCGACCCAACAGGAAGGCTTGTGGTTCCACGGCGGCAATCTGCACCAGTCGCGCCACTACTCGCAGTTCCTGGCGCTGCAGCTCAAAGCCCGGATGGAAGGCCTACCCACCCCGGTCTATGGCTTGCAACAGGTGCATCACCTGGGTTGAGTGACTACCGCCCCCTGGGGAGCGGCTACAGCCACCCTCCGGCATCGCTCTGGCTTGTCGACCGGCGAAGCCCGCCCTATCTTACGTTCGTCTTACAGGGCACGACCAATGGCAGCACCGGCCGACAAGCTAACGACGACAGTCTCGACCAAGGGGCAGGTCATCCTGCCCAAGGCGATCCGGCAGCGCCGGCAGTGGCCGGCCGGCACCCGACTGACCGTCGAAGAGACGCCTGACGGCGTGCTGCTGCGCCCTGCTCCGCTGTTCGCTTCGACCCGGCCGGATCAGGTTTACGCCTCGCTACGCTTCGACGGGCCACCGAAATCGCTGGACGACATGGCCGCCGCGGTAGCCGCGGAAGCACGGCGTCGTCATGCGCGCGATTGATACCAATCTGATCGTCCGGTATCTGACCGGTGATCATCCCATGCAATCCGCCCGAGCCCGCGTCACCATCGATGGCGAGGACGTCTTCGTCGCCACGACGGTGATGCTCGAGACAGAATGGGTGCTGCGCAGCGCCTACGAGTTCGATGGTTCCGCGGTATGTCACGCGCTCCGCAGCTTCGCCGGATTGCCCAGCGTCACGCTTGAGAACCCAGCGCTGGTCGCCGCCGCCCTCGACCGCGTCGAGGCCGGCCTGGACTTCGCCGATGCCCTGCATCTCGGCTGCGCGGAGGCCTGCGATGGCTTCGTCACGTTCGATCAACGCTTAATCCGCGCCGCCAAGGCAGTTGGTCTCACAAACGTTTCGGCGCCCTGATTGGCGCCGCCCGCACTCACAGCATCCCCGGTCGGAACAGCGATTTGCGGCTGATCGTCTTGCCGGCGACCATGAATACGCCGTCGCCGGTGTAATGCAGCGTCTCCGGATGCTTCGGCCGGGCGGCGACGTGGGCTTTGACGACTTCGAAGATGAAGAAGTTGTACTTGTCGACCATGGCATCGTCGTGCAGCCGGCATTCGAACGCGGCGTGGCATTCGGCGATCAGCGGCGCCGCAACCGCCGTCGCCTTCTCCGCCGTCAGTCCGAAATGGGCGAACTTGTCGATCTCGGCGCCCGACGTGTTGCCGATGCCGACGACGATATCGGTCAGCGCCGTGGTCGGCAGATTGACAACGCATTCGCCGGAGCCGCGGATCATCTCGAACGAGTGGTTACCGCTCGAGATCATCAGGCCGATCAGCGAGGGGGCAAATTCCAGCACGACGTGCCAGCCGAGCGTCATGACGTTGTGCGCGCCGCGCCAATGCGAGCTCACCAGCACGATCGGCCCCGGCTCGAGATAGCGGCGCACGCGAGAGACCGGAAAGTCGGATTTTGCGATACGGCGCATGCGGCTCTTTCCCCGTCGACCGCCAGAATGTGAGTTGGCAGAATCGGGCTTTGCGGTCACTCTCCAGATCGACTGCCATTCATTTGTATCATGACAAATTCTTAACGGAGTGATTGCGATGAAGCTCGCCTCGTTCAACGTCGAGAACCTGTTTTTGCGGGCCCGCGCCCTCAACAACGAAACCTTCGCGGAAGGGCGTGAGATCCTGAAGGCTCAGGCCGACATCAATCGCATCCTCGGCAAGCAACGTTATACCACCGCCGACAAATCGAAGATCATCGAACTGCTCGACCAGCTCGGCCTGAAGAACTCCGACGACAGCAAATTCGCTATTCTGCGCCAGAACCGCGGCCATCTGGTCAAGCGGAGCGGCGGCGAGATCACCGTTGTCGCCGACGGACGGAGCGACTGGATCGGTTGGGTCGATCTCGTCGTCGAGCAGGTCAATGAGAGCGCGACCCGGAACACCGCGCGGGTCATCGTCGACATCGATGCCGACGTCCTCGGCGTGGTCGAGGCTGAAAGCCGGCCGGCGCTCGTGCGTTTTTCCAACTATGTCCTGCCCGCGGTCGCCGGAAAACCCTACGATCACATCATGCTCGTCGACGGCAACGACGAACGCGGCATCGACGTCGGACTGATGACGCGCAACAAGTTCGATATTCTCTCGATCGTCAGTCATGTCGACGACGCCGACGAGGACGGCACGATCTTCAGCCGCGACTGCGCGCAGTACGAAGTATCTACCGCCAACGGCAACCGTCTGATCGTGCTGATCAATCATTTCAAGAGCAAGGGATTCGGCAGCTTCGCCAGCTCGAACGCGAAGCGCAAACGCCAAGCGTCACGGGTCGCGACGATCTATCGGCAGATCCGGCAGCAGCACGACTATATCGCCATCATCGGCGACTTCAACGACACCCCCGACAGTGATCCAATCAGCCCGCTGTTCCATCAGACCGGCCTCAAGGACATCAGCGAAATCCCGGGATTCGACGATGACGGCCGACCGGGCACCTACAAGAACGGTACGGCATCCAATAAGATCGACTACATCCTGCTGTCGCCTGCGCTGTTCGACAAGGCGACGGCCGGTGGCATCTTCAGGAAGGGGGTGTGGGGCGGAAAGAACGGAAAACTGTTCCCGCACTATCCGGAGATCACAAAACAAGCCGAAGCGGCATCCGATCACGCGGCGATCTGGGCCGAGCTGGACATTTAGATAGAGCATCCGGTCCTGACGCGGATTGCGGATCATCGCGCGTCGGGGTACGCGCGATGAAGGCACTGATCCGCGCGGCGGTGTCCGCCGTCGCCGGTTTCTAAACCATTATGCCGGTTCAGGCACCTGTCGCGGCGGCATGCTGCGCCGCCATCTCGGCATCGGCCGCGTTGACAAGCTGAAACGCGGGCCGCGCCGTGATGCTCTCTGCGTAGCGCACGAAGACGTCGTTCTTCGGCACCAGGCCGAAATTCATCGTCCAGTCGAGCGCCATCCCCCACAGCACGTCCGCGGCGGTAAAGCGGTCGCCGAGCAGATACGGCCCGCGCGCGAGTTGAGCTTCGAGGGCACCGAGCATCGTGTCGTAGTCGGCATAGGGCGACATCGTAATGGGCGCTGGCTCGCGTTGCATGAACCTGTCCACGACCGCCGGTTCGAAGGAGGAGCCGTAATACGCGATCCAGCGCAAGTAAGGACCACGCAGCGGATCATCCAGCGCCGGCGCGAGGCCCGCCTGCGGAAACAGATCAGCGAGATAGATCGTGATGGCGACCTGCTCGGTCACCAGCGCGTCGCTGTAGCGGATCGCCGGCACCTTGCCGAGTGGATTGACCGCGAGATACGCCGGCTGGCGCTGCTCGCCGGCCTTCATGTTGAGCACATGGAGGTCGTAGGGCGCGCCCAATTCCTCCAGAAGCACGCGCGCGCCGGTTGCCCGGGTTTGCGGCGAATAGAACAGGGTCAGTCGGTTCGGATCGGTCAAGGCGGTCTCCATCGGCCATCTTACGAGGCGACCGTCGTAGCAGCCCATACCTGACATCTTGTGTCAGGTATGGTTCAATGATTCATGCGAGCGAGCCGAATGTTGTCGATCCTCACCACCCTGCAGGCCAAGGGCCGCGCCACCGCGCCGGAGCTGGCTGAGGCTTGTGAAGTCTCGGTCCGGACGATCTATCGCGACATCGACGCGCTCTCAGCGTCGGGCGTGCCGGTCTATGCCGACCGCGGAGCGGACGGCGGCTATCGGCTGCTCGACGGCTATCGCGTGCGGCTGAACGGGCTGTCGCAGAGCGAAGCCGGAGCGCTGTTCCTCGCCGGCCTGCCCGGCCCCGCCGCAGCGCTCGGGCTCGATGCGGCGATGATTGCCGGACAGAACAAGCTGATGGCTGCGCTGCCGGCGAATTTGCGCGACGACGCAGCGCGGATGCAGGAGCGCTTTCATCTCGATGCGCCGGGCTGGTTCGGCGAGTCCGA
Source organism: Rhodopseudomonas sp. BR0M22 (assembly GCF_010907035.1). GTDB lineage: Bacteria > Pseudomonadota > Alphaproteobacteria > Rhizobiales > Xanthobacteraceae > Rhodopseudomonas. The sequence continues at coordinate 42,915 of NZ_QUMK01000004.1, read as the reverse complement.
AGAACCCGCGCATCTGCGCGCCGTCGCCGGCGCTGTGCTGCGCGGCACGCTGATCGACATCCGCTACGAGAGCTGGCGTGGGCAGAAGCGCCGCCGCGTCGCCCCGCTCGGCCTGGTGTTGAAGGGCGGTAGCTGGTATCTCGCCGGACAGGTGGATCGCAGCGTCCGGACCTATCGGATCTCGCGCGTGCTCGACTGCACGGCGCTCGACGACAGCTTCAAACGTCCGGCCGATTTCGATCTCGCCGCCTACTGGCAGAGCGCGACGCTACGCATGGAGGCCGAACTACATCCCAACCTGGCGACCGTCCGACTGTCGCCGATCGGCGTTAAGCTGCTGAATGCGCTGAGCCAGCCTTACGTCAGAACGCGGACGCAGCTCGACGATGTCGCCGATGCCGACGGCTGGCGCACGGCAAGAATTCCGATTGGCAGAACCTGCTGGCACGCAGCAGCCGAACTCCTCCGGCTCGGTCCGGAGGTCGAGGTGCTGCATCCCACCGATCTACGTGACACGATCGCAGAGATGGCGCGTGCCATGGCTGCGCGATACGCAAAAGCGCTCACGCCGTGATGTCGACGCCGCGGACTTCGCCCTGATAGCGCTGCATGGTGCGGAGTGCGGCTTGCAGCCGGTCGAACAGCTCTGAATCGTTGGTCTTCTGCGCCCGTGCCATGCCGTCCCTCAGCGCCTGCATGAAATCGACCTGCTGCGTGTCGTCCAGCCCCGAGGACGTGCCGTCTTCGCGAAAGCTCACCGTCATGCTGACGAAGGTCGAACTCTCGTCGAAACTCATCTCGCCGCTGGCGATCTTGCTGTTGATCCAGTCGAACAGATCCTTGCGGGTCATCTGAGTGAAGTCGGTCCTCTGTACACCGCCGCTGCCCGATGCCGATGACGTCGCGCCGCCGGCAGATGCCGGTGCAGCCGACGCGCTCTTGGCGCTGCTGCTCCACGGGGTGATGCTCTGGGCCGCAGCAGACGACCCGATGCCGGAAATGCTCATGGCGCACCTTCGATCCCATCGCTCGACTGGACTCTTCGACCCAATCGCTCAGCCGGACTCGAAGCAACCGCCGTGCCATCCGGAACCGCATGATTTCTCGTTGTTTCTGAACGAACCGACGATGACGCGCGCATCGCGCTCCACGGAATGCAGGAAACTGTTGCCGGGTGCCGGTCGATCTTTGCCGCACCGGAGGACCGCGAAACGCCCGTCGCGACCGCTCCGACCGCAGCACAGAGAGTGTGGGGCTTGAATCATCGCGACGTGGCGATCTCCGGCCGGGGCGAGCCGCTCGCTCCGCCGCACGACGATGGTCAGGCGATACGACAATCGCGATCACGCCGACCAAATACAAAAACGTACAGATCGCTGCGCTTTGTGGTCCCGGACATGCATCGATCTGTCTGCCCGTGTGTCTTGCCTGTGAGGCCACGTATCGCTAAATTATCGGGGCAATGATGTTCAAATCCACATACTTTCCGCTGATCTGACGGCGTTCGTCGTCGCGGCACTTCTATGCCGTCTGGATCATCAACGGCCGTTCCCGAGTGGAGGTCGTGCGGAGATTTATTGAATGTCGGACCCATATCATTCAGATCTAAGCCCCGCTCAGATCGAGCACTTCATCGACCACGGATATCTCAAGCTCGCAGGTGCTTTCGATAACGAACTCGCTCGTCTGGGGCGGGATCAACTGTGGAACGCCATGGGCCTTTCGCCAGATGCACCGGAGACTTGGAAACAGCCGGTCGTTCGTCTTGGCTTCATGACTTGCGGCCCGTTTGTTGAGGCCGCGAACACGCCGATCCTGCACCGCGCATATGACGCTCTGGTGGGTGCTGGACGCTGGCTGAGGCCAAACGGGCTTGGGACGTTTCCCATCCGCTTCCCCTCTGCGATCGATCCCGGCGACACGGGATGGCACATCGACGTCAGCTTCGGGACCGATCATCCCGACTTCCTGCAATGGCGCGCCAACGTCAAGAGCAGCGGACGTGCTCTGCTGATGCTGTTCCTCTTCTCGGACATCGGAGAGAATGATGCGCCGACCCGCATCCGCTGTGGCTCGCATCTGCCGATAGCCAGGCAGTTGTTGCCGCATGGCGAGCGAGGCCTCACCCTCGGTGAACTCGCAGCCGACAACTTCGCTTCGACCGAGAATTACGATGTGGTGCTCGCCACCGGCGAGGCAGGAACGGTCTATCTTTGCCATCCCTTCCTCGTGCATTCGGCACAACCGCATCGAGGGTCTCAGCCGCGCTTCTTGGCTCAACCCCCGCTGCTACCAAAGGGTGAGTTCGACCCGTCACTTCCAGCTTCACCCGTCCAGATCGCAAATCGCAAGGCGATCGGGATGATGGGGTAAGCTGAACGGGCCCGGGACACGACGTAGCGGGCCCAAACACGCGACGTCGAGGGCCCGGGCCGTCCCCCTTCGGGAGCCGTAGCAACCCGATCAGCGATCTTCGATGCGCTCCTCACGCCGCAGACTTCGCTTCAATCGCGCAGCGTCAATCCGCAACACAGGAGTGTCAGGTTTGAACGGTGGACTTGTGGTGATCTCCGGCTGCTCCGGCGGCGGAAAATCCAGCCTGCTCGCCGAGTTAAAGGCGAGAGGACATCGCGTGGTCGAAGAGCCCGGCCGCCGCATCATCGCCGAGGAGACGGCTGTCGGTGGCAGCGCGCTGCCGTGGTGCGATCTCGCCGCGTTCCTGCGCCGCGCGATCGCGATGGCAATCGCCGACCATGCGGCGGCGGCGAAGAACACCGGCTGGACCTTCTTCGACCGCGGCCTGATCGATGCGGCAGCGGCGCTGCAGGCCCTGACCGGCGACGACGTGCTGCGCCCGCTGGCCGCGGCGCACCGTTATCACCCTCGCATGTTCATGGCCCCGCCCTGGCCCGAGATCTACGTCGCCGACGACGGCCGCCGCCACGGTTTCGACGAGGCCGTTGCCGAATACGACCGCCTATCCGCAGCCTATCCGGCGCTGGGCTACGACGTCGTACCGCTCCCCAAGCTCCCCACCGCAGCCCGCGCCGATTTCGTGCTGGCAGCGTTCGGCCCGGCGCGATCCGACAGCAGTTTGCGACCGATCGCCATCGCCTCGTCGCGCGACGAGGCGAGCAGCATCGGGTAGCCCCAGAACTTCTGGAACGTGATGCCGAACGCCTTCAACGCGAGGCGCTTGGCGGCGCTCGGCTCGACGATGATCATGGCCAGCACGAGCTTCCGCAGCTCGGCCTTGTGCTTCTTCATCCACAGCGACGTCCGCTTTCGTTCCGTCTGCGAATGCTCATGGTCTTCGCTCGGGGCGGAATCGGTCAGCACCACGAACGGCTCGCCGCGCTTCAGATTCTCTTCAAACGATGCGAAGTCCTCGTCATGATCGTGACCGGGGCCGTCTGTGTAGCTCATCCAGACGAAAGGGAAATTCGAGTTGTCCATCGGCATGGCTTGCTCCTTATCGGTCTGTCGTACTGATCAGGCGGCCCGAAGCCGCCGCCACGACAGCGCGGTCGCGGCTGCGCCGGGAAGCGTGACGGCCAACAGCACCAAGACAACAAGATGGCCGCCGTCGCGGATGCCGTCGAACACGCCCGCGAGCGTCGTCAGCACCACGAGAATCCCGCCGAGGATCAGTGACGCCCAATGGGCCACGCGTCGCTCGATCAGCGCCAGCAGAGCCGGGATCACCCAAGCACCGTAGAAGGCCGCGATCGTCCACACTTGCGCGGCGGTGAAGTTCAGCGGCGGCGTTGCCTCTTGCGCGCCGGCATGCGCCAGGTAGGTGAAAATCTGAATCATGCCGTAGATCGTCACGCCGACCGCCGTGATCAGCCAAACGAGCGGAAGCTGGATTTGTCTGCTGTCGTCCATCCCAGGTCCATCCATCTACGATCGGTCGGCGGCGGCGAGCCGCGTCAACCTGAGCCTAGCCTCGACGATAGAGCGACGCGCAATTGGCGTCATTGCGCAACCACGACATTGCATGTTTTAAACCGGCCAAATGGTTGTCGCAGCGAGCCCCGTGGATCGGACTCTCCGAGGAGATTGGTCATCGTATGTCGATGAGGTCCCGCGCGACCTCGTCGCAGCGAATGGTGTCGGCAGCCTCGAGAGCATCGAGCAATCCAAGCGGCATCGTCACGACAAGGCGCAGCTGCTGTATTGCGCCAGAGGCGTCATCAACTGCGAGGTCGAAGACGGCGTCTGGATCGTGCCGCCGCAATGCGCCATCTGGATTCCCGGCGGTCTGCCGCATGCGGCCTTCGGCTCCGGCGAGGTGGAATGCATCTGCCTTTTCGTCGCGCCGGATGCGGCCGCGGGCCGGCCGGTCACATGTTGCACGATCGCGATTTCGGATCTGCTGAGGCATCTGCTGATCAGGGCGAGCGAGTTGCCGGAGCGCTACGACGTCGATGGCCCCGACGGCCGCATCGTTGCGGTGATTCTCGATGAGCTCGCCAAAGCTCCGGTCGAGCAGCTCTGCCTTCCGATCCCCTCCGATCAGCGACTGAAACAGCTCGCCGAGCTGTTAGTGTCATCGCCGGCGGACCATGCGACCGTTGCGGAATGGGCCGGTCGGGTCGCGCTCAGCGAGCGCAGTCTCAGCCGCATATTGATGGACGAGATCGGCATGAGTTTCGGCCACTGGCGTCGCCAGCTCCACGTCATCCTCGCGCTGCGGCGGCTGAGCGCGGGCGAGACGGTCCAGACCGTCGCTCTCGACCTTGGCTACGAGAGCGCCAGCAGTTTCGTGACGATGTTTCGCAAGATGGTCGGCAAGCCGCCGATCCGCTATCTCGTGGAACGGCAGACAAGCGTTTCTCTTCGGAGCTCAGACCCGCCCAAACCACGCCTTCGCCGGCATAAGCGCATCGCGGTGTCCCACGCCCGCCCCTCCCGGTGACTGCCAATCGCGCGCGTTGAGCGAGCAGCCCGATCCCCCCGTCCGCAGTGATGACAAAACTGCTGTCCCTGCCTGGTCCCCATTGGAATCCGAAAAGCCTATGGAAATCGATGCCTTCTATACGTTCACGATCGCCGTCATCCTGCTTCTGACCGGCAAGATCGCGACACTGAACGCGCCGCTGCTGCGCAAATACTCCATTCCCGAGCCGGTCATCGGCGGCTTCCTGTGCACAGCGGTGGTTGCGCTCAGCTACACGCTTTTCGATCGGCCGGTCACCTTCGATCTCGCGATGCGCGACTTTCTGCTGCTGTTGTTTTTTGCCGGCATCGGACTGAAGGCCGAGGTCAAGATGCTTCTGGCCGGCGGCCGACCGCTGGTCATCCTGCTGTCGCTCGCTGTCGTCCTCATGCTGATCCAGAACTTCGCCGGCATGGGCATGGCTTCGCTGTTCGGACTCGAAGCCAAGGCCGGACTGATGGTGGGCTCGATCTCGCTGACCGGTGGCATCGGCACGACGCTCGCCTGGGCCCCGACATTCACCGAGCAGCTGGGCATCCCGAACGCCATGGAATTGGGGGTTGCGGCCAACACAGTCGGGCTGATCGCGGCCTGCATGATCGGCGGCCCCGTGGCCGCCTTCCTGATGAAGCGTCACAGCGTCGCCGCCACCGACGACCCTGAACTCTCCATCGGCGTTTCCAATGACGGCCGTCAGCCCAAGCTCGACTACTTCTGCATCCTTTGGGCAGTGCTGGCTTTGAACCTCGCCATCATCCTCGGGCTCGGCATTCATGATGCGCTGACACGCACAGGCCTGAACCTGCCCGCCTTCGTGAGCTGCCTGATGGCCGGAATCCTGATCCGCAACCTCATGCCCATCGCCGTCAGCTCGCGCGTCCAGAAACTTTGGCCCGGCGTGGACGACGGGCTGGCGCTCGTCTCCGACCTCGCCCTCGGCCTGTTCCTGACCATGGCGCTCATGGGACTTCAGCTCTGGCAGCTCAATGGCGTCTTCACCTTCGTCGCCTCGGCCCTTGTCGTGCAGATCATCCTGGCGGTCATCTTCGCCATATCGATCGTGTTCCGGTTTATGGGGAAGGACTACGAGGCTGTGGTGATCTCGGCGGGCTTCGGCGGAATCGCGCTGGGCTCGACAGCCACGGCCATTGCCAACATGACAGCGGTCACCCAGCAATACGGCGCCGCCCACCGCGCCTTCATCGTCGTGCCCCTAGTGTGCGGCTTCTTCATCGACATCGTCAACGCCCTGATCATTTCCGTCTTTGTCGGTTGAGAGAGCGCGATATCACGGTTCGGGTATCCTTCGTGGATCTTTTCCGGCGACGATCCGAGCGGCTTCGAGCAGACCATGGTGAGCTTCAGGCCGAAAGAACTGCCTACAAAATGCACCTCATGGCCGAACGCGACGTCAGCGACGGCACGATCCCGGAGACCGGAGATGTCTAGCGGCTCACCAAGCTGCTGGGCAGGCCGCTGCACACGTATCGGAACTTCGCGGCGGCGATGCTGCGGACGGGGTGAGCGGGCGGAGATAGCCGGCACTGCTTGCTCCGGTCCGGGTATCCCGACCAGAGCTTAGATCTCTGCCTTCAAATTCCTGAAGGCGTCCTCGATGTACTTGGCGAGCGGACGCTTGCCACCGTGTTCGAGCCATCGATCGACGCCAAGCCGCAGGGCGCCGATCGAGACCATGGCGACCAACCGCAAGCCGTCGCGGCGATCCTTCTTTGGCCAGATCTCGAACAGCGCGTCGGCAACACCTTGCTCGAATGTCTGATACCGGCTCTGAGCGCGAGTACCCAAGAACTCGCTGCCTGACACCAGCCCCGCGGTCGCAATCGTTTTGCGATCGCCAAACTTGGACGCGAGCTTGAGCAACGCGTTGCAAACCACATCGATGGGCTCGCCAGCCGATGAGCTCTGGAGCACAGCCGCCCTCAGTTCGTCCGTGCGTCGGCCAAGATATGCGGTGAGAATGTCGTCCTTGCTCGCGAAATAGTAGAAGAAGGTTCTGCGGGAGATGCCGGCGGCCTCGGCGATCTCATCCAGCGTCGTCGCATCAAAGCCCTTGTTGAGAAACAGCTCGAGCGCGGCGTCGGAGATGCGCTGCAAGGTCTCGCGCCGCTTTCGCTCGCGAAGGCCTTCCGGCTTCTCGGAAACGTCCTGTTTTGTCTGCAGCTCTTTCATGAGCGCCTTTTCCCATCAATTGCGCTCGAAGTAAAATTACACCTGAGTGCAATGTTTTCACAAAACGGCCGCACTTTTAAATTACACCCGAGTGCAATTATTCACGCATCTCGGAAACCATCCTTATGCCCCCTCCCGCGCCGTCCCTTCGCCGTTCGGCCGACTTCACCTGTTGCACGGCGGTGGTTCTGTCGGGATTGATGTCGGGATGCGCCACCGCCCCCCTGAACCGTGCCGGATCGCTCCACGGCTATGCCGATCTCAAGCCGTCGGACGGGCTCGTGACCCGCTCACTCCTGAAGGTGAGCCGGGAAGACGTACTTGCAGCAAAGACGGTGCGGATTGTTCCGACGGCGTTTCCGGACCCCGACGGTCGCGGACCGCTCACGGCGACACAGCGCAGACTCGTCACGAATGCCGCCGACAGGACACTCTGTTATGGTTTGAGTGAGCGTTTTCGGGTCGTGAGCGGAGCGGAGCCGGCCGATCTCACCGTGCGAGCCGTCATCACCCACGTCACACCAACCAACACCGTGGCAGTCGGCCTCTCCAAAGGCGCGTTCGTGGCCAAAACAGTGCTTCTTCCCGGCGTCCCCTTCCCCATTCCGCGCATCCCGATCGGCCTCGGCAGCCTGTCGCTCGAGGCCGAAGCGACCGACGACCGCGGCAACCAAAAGGCTGCGATGGTCTGGGGCCGCGGCGCCACAGCGCTCGATCCGGGTCGGGTGGCCGAGGAAGGCGACGCCTATGGTCTCGCGGCATCGTTCGGTGACGATTTCAGCAAGATGCTCGTGATCGGGAAGACGCCGTTCGGTGGCCTCCCTTCAGCTCCGTCGGCCAACGCGCTGATGGCTGCCCTCGGCGCTGCACCCAAATATCCAGCCTGCGAAGCTTTCGGAAGGTTGCCCGGCGTCGTCGGCCTGCTCGGAGACGGCATCGGCCTGCCGCCCGGCTGGACAGACCAGGGAGGCAAACAAAATCCTCCCCCGCCGACACTCGCTAACCGCGACGCAGCAGCAACCCAATAACGATTTGTTGCCGCCATCGTGCTCAGCACCGTGAGAAATTAGAGGTGATCCCCCCCCATCAACACCGAATACTCATCCTATGGGTCGACAAAATCATTCCCACTCAATCGTCCCCGGCGGCTTGCTCGTGACGTCGTACACCACGCGATTGACGCCCTTCACTTCGTTGATGATCCGCGTCGCGGTGGCGCCGAGGAAGGACATTTCAAACGGGTAGAAGTCGGCGGTCATGCCGTCGGTGGACGTTACGGCGCGCAGGCCGACGACGTACTCATAGGTGCGGCCGTCGCCCATCACGCCGACAGTGCGGACCGGGAGCAGCACGGCGAACGCCTGCCAGATGTCGTCGTAGAGGCCGGCCTTGCGGATCTGGTCGATATACACCGCGTCCGCGTTGCGCAGGATTTCGAGCTTCTCTTCGGTGATCTCGCCGGGGCAGCGGATCGCGAGGCCGGGACCCGGGAACGGATGGCGGCCGACGAACACGTCGGGCAGCCCGAGCTCACGCCCCAATGCGCGGACTTCGTCCTTGAACAGTTCGCGCAAGGGTTCGACCAGCTTCATGTTCATGCGTTCGGGCAAGCCGCCGACGTTGTGATGCGACTTGATCGTCACCGACGGACCGCCGGTGAACGACACGCTTTCGATCACGTCCGGGTACAGCGTGCCCTGCGCCAAGAAGTCGGCGCCGCCGACGCGTCTGGCTTCGGCCTCGAACACGTCGATGAACAGCTTGCCGATGGTCTTGCGCTTCTGCTCCGGATCGGTGACGCCCTTCAGCGCGCCGAGGAAGGTCTCCGACGCATCCACGTGCACCAGCGGGATGTTGTAGTGGTGGCGGAACAGGTCGACGACGGTCTTGCCCTCGTCCTTGCGGAGCAGGCCGTGGTCGACGAACACGCAGGTGAGCTGATCGCCGATCGCCTCATGGATCAGCACCGCCGCCACCGCGCTATCGACGCCGCCGGACAGGCCGCAGATCACCTTGCCGCTGCCGACCTGGGCGCGGATCTTCTCGATCGCTTCCTCGCGGAAGGCGCGCATCGTCCAGTCGCCGGTCAGGCCTGCGACCTTGCGGACGAAGTTGCGCAGCAGCTTGGCGCCGTCCGGGGTGTGCACCACTTCGGGGTGGAACTGCATCGCGTAGAACTTGCGGGTGTCGTCGGCGATCACCGAGATCGGCGAACCCGGCGCCTGCGCCACTGCACGGAAACCGTCAGGCAGCTTGGTGACGCGGTCGCCATGGCTCATCCAGACGTCGTATTTGCCGCCCTTCTGCCAGACGCCGTCGAACAGCGCGCAGTCGTCGGTGATCTCGATCTGGGCGCGGCCGAATTCGCGGTGGTGGCCGCCCTCGACGGTGCCGCCGAGCTGCTTGGCCAGGGTCTGCTCGCCGTAGCAGATGCCGAGCACCGGCACGCCGGCCTCCAGGATCGCCATCGGTGCGCTGGGGGCGTTGTCGTCCAGCACCGAGGCCGGGCCGCCGGACAGGATCACGGCTTTCGGCTTCATCTCGGCGAAGGCGGCCTCCGCCTTCTGGAACGGCACGATCTCGGAATACACGCCCTCCTCGCGGACGCGGCGGGCGATCAGCTGGGTGACCTGCGAGCCGAAGTCGACGATCAGGATCTTCTCGTGGATCGCAGCGACGTGCGGCGAGGTGTCGGCGCCAGAGGGGACGACGGACGAAGCGGAGGATGTGCTGGGGGCTGTCATGGGCAGCAGATACGCGACCGCAGCCCGGCTCGCAACGGGGAAAACAGGATGAGCGGCAGCGTCCCCTGACCTCTCCCCATGCGGGTCGGGTGAGGGGCGCCTCCGCAAGGCCGAGACTCAGTGCCCGCAGCGCCCCTCAACCCAACCCTCTCCCCGCAAGGGCGGGGCGAGGGAGCGCACTGTACCTGGGGCGCCCTCACCCCAGCCCTCTCCAGTGCGCGGGAGAGGGAGCGCGCCGTGCTTGGGGCGGACGCGGACTCAAAAAAGAAGCGCTGCGCCCCGCCCGGTTCAGGCTCTGCGCTTCAGCACGCTGACGAAAAACCCGTCGGTGCCGGTGCGGCGCGGGGTCATCAGCAGGCCTTCGGGCGAGGTCCAGGCGGCGGCCAGGAACAGCTCGGTCTTGTCCCACAGCGCAGCCGCAACCTCGGCCGGCGGGACGACGGCGAACTCCGGATGGGCGGCGGTAAACGCCTGGATCTGGCCGGTATTTTCGGGCGCCAGCACCGAGCAGGTGACATAGGCGATCCGCCCACCGGGCTTGACCAGCCGCGCGGCACGGCCGAGCACCTCGGCCTGGTCCTTGAGGCGGATGTCCAGCGCGCCGGGGCGCATCCGCCATTTCGCGTCCGGGTTGCGACGCCAGGTGCCGGTGCCGGTGCACGGCGCGTCGACAAGCACCAGATCGGCGCTGCCCTTGATGTCGGCCAGCGGATCGGCCTCGCCCTTCGGCGCCCTCACCTCGGCGTTGTGGACGCCGGCGCGCGACAGCCGCTCGTGGATCGGGGCGAGCTGGCGCTTGTCGGCGTCGGTGGCGATCAGCCGGCCCTTGCCCTGCATCATCGCCGCCAGCGCCAGGGTCTTGCCGCCGGCCCCGGCGCAGAGGTCGATCACCTGCTCGCCGGGCTTGGCGGCGGAAAACAGTGCCGCGAGCTGCGAGCCCTCGTCCTGGACCTCGACCGCGCCCTTGATGAAATCCGGCTCTGCCTGGACGCCGGGATTGCGTGCGTCGGCCGGCAGTTCGATCCGCAGCCCCCAGGGCGACCATGGCGACGCCTTGGCGCGCAGATGCGCCAGCGAGGCCAGCACCTTGTCGCGCGCGGCTTTCAGCGTGTTGACGCGCAGGTCGAGCGGCGCCCGGCTGGCCATCGCTGCGGCCTCGGCGACGCGGGCCTCGCCGAACATCTCGGCGAGCGCGCCGTCGAGCCATTCCGGATAGTCGCCGGCGATATGCGGCGGCGCTCCGTCCAGCGTCCGCCCCGACAGCGCGGCGTGTTCGGCGTCGGTCAGCGGCGCCGGCGCGAACCGGCTACCGTCGCACAGCGCCGCGATCGCCTCCGCCGTCATCCCGCGCTCCAGCTTCAGCATGCCGAGCACCCGCGCCCGGGCGGTATCGGAATCCATGATGAAGGCGCTGGACGCGCGCCGGCGCAGCACGTCCCAGACCAGGCCGGCAATCGCCGCCCGATCCCCGGACCCGGCGTAGCGATGCGCGGTCCCCCATTCTTTCAGGGCCTTGGCAGCGGGAATGCGCTGACTGTCGATGGTCGAAATCAGATCGATGGCTGCGGAAAGCCGTGCGGCGGGGGTCATGCGGAGCTTTCAATCAGGTCGAGGGCGCGCAACGCGCCGAGCGGCGTCACAACATGGACGCGACCTGCGCAAAGGGCACTGTCGGTCCGACGCTTTCCGGCCCCCGCTATAACCGCCGCCCCCGCCGATGACAATCGAGCCACCGCAACGCAGAGTCCCGGCGATGCCGGGGCTCCGCCACGCCGCGCTTCCGGTTACGCCTTGTCCGGCCCGACGCGGACCAGCTGCTTGCCGAAATTCGCGCCCTTGAGCAGACCGATGAACGCCTCCGGCGCGCTCTCGACGCCCTCGGTGACGAACTCCTTGTACTTCACCTTGCCGTCGCGCACCCACTCCGACATCTCGCGCAAGAATTCCTGACGGCGGCCGGCGAAATCGCTGACGATGAAGCCGCGGATGGTGAGCCGCTTGGTCAGCACGTGGCGCATCAAAGCGGTCGCCCATTTCGGCGTCGGCGGCGTCTCGAACGCGTTGTACTGCGCGATCAGGCCGCACACCGGCATACGGGCAAAGTTGTTGAACAGCGGAAACACTGCCTCGAACACTTCGCCACCGACATTCTCGAAGTACACGTCGATGCCGTTCGGACACGCCGCCTTCAGCTTTGCGGCGAGATCGGGGTCGCGGTGATCGAGGCAATCGTCGAAGCCGAGTTCCTGCTTGACGTAGTCGCATTTGGCCCTGCCGCCAGCGATGCCGATCGCCCGCGCGCCCTTCACTTTCGCGATCTGCCCCACCGCGGAGCCGACCGCGCCGGACGCGGCAGCCACAACGACAGTCTCGCCTTCTTTCGGCTGCCCGATGTCCAAAAGGCCGGTATAGGCAGTCATGCCCGGCATGCCGAGCACGCCGACCGCGGTCGAGATCGGGCCCAGCGCCGGGTCGATCTTGCGCAGCGGCTTGGCATCGGCGACCGCATGCGTCGCCCAGCCCGAATGCGCGAGCACGATGTCACCCTTGGCAAAAGCCGGGCTCTTGCTATCGATCACTTCACAAACGGTGCCGCCTTCCATCACGCCGCCAACCGGCACCGGCTGCGCGTAGGACGGACCATCGCTCATGCGGCCGCGCATATACGGATCGAGCGACAGCCAGATCGTCCGCAGCAGTACCTGCCCCTCGCCGGGCGCCGGAACGTCGAACTCTTCGAGGCGGAAATTCTGCGGCGTCGGCTCGCCGACCGGACGCGACGCGAGCACGATACGCTGACCCTTGGGCATTTCGTTTCCTTTTTGATGTTCGTTGTCGTCAGGGCCGCGACTGTAAGCGACACCACCGCATTCGCCAACTGCGCAGCCGTGCAGGCAGCCTTCATCGTCATTCCGGGGCGCGCGAAGCGCGAACCCGGAATCTCGCAGTTCGGCGCACCTCAGAGACGGCGACGATCTCCAGATTCCGGGTTCGCGCGTTTCACGCGCGCCCCGGAATGACTGAGAAGAGGTCGTTACTTAAGTCAGCCGCCTCACACCCCGCCCGGATAGTTCGGGCTTTCGCGGGTGATGGTGACGTCGTGGACGTGGCTTTCGCGCAGTCCCGCGCCGGTGATGCGGACGAATTGCGCCTTGGTGTGGAATTCGCCGAGGTCCTTAGCACCGACATAGCCCATTGCAGCGCGCAGGCCGCCGGCGAGCTGATGCACGACGTTGCCGACCGGGCCCTTGTACGGCACTTGGCCCTCGATGCCTTCCGGCACCAGCTTCAGCGTGTCCTTGATGTCCTGCTGGAAGTAACGATCGGCCGAGCCGCGCGCCATCGCGCCGACCGAGCCCATGCCGCGATACGCCTTGTAGGAGCGGCCCTGCCACAGGAACACTTCGCCGGGAGTCTCGTCGGTGCCGGCGAGCAGCGAGCCGACCATGGCGATATCGGCGCCGGCAGCGAGCGCCTTGGCGAGGTCGCCCGAGTACTTGATGCCGCCGTCGGCGATCACCGGCACGTCGGCCTTCTTGCAGGCCTCGACCGCGTCCATGATTGCGGTGAGCTGCGGCACGCCGACGCCGGCGACGATGCGCGTCGTGCAGATCGAACCCGGACCGATGCCGACCTTGACCGCGTCGGCGCCGGAATCGATCAGCGCCTGAGCGCCGTCGCGGGTGGCGATGTTGCCGGCGATCACCTGAACCTCATTGGAGATCCGCTTGATGCGGGTGACCGCGTCGAGCACACGGGCCGAATGGCCGTGCGCGGTGTCGACCACGACGACGTCGACGCCGGCTTCGATCAGCCGCTCGGTACGCTCATAACCGCCCTCGCCCACGGTGGTCGCGGCGGCGACGCGGAGCCGGCCCTGCGCATCCTTCGACGCCAGCGGATGCGCGACCGCCTTCTCCATGTCCTTGACGGTGATCAGGCCAACGCAGCGATACTGATCGTCGACCACCAGCAGCTTCTCGATGCGGTGCTGATGCAGCAGCTTCTTGGCCTCGCCCTGGCTGACGCCCTCACGCACGGTGACGAGATTCTCGTGCGTCATCAGCTCCGAGACCTTCTGGGACGGATCGGTGGCGAAGCGCACGTCGCGATTGGTCAGGATGCCCACCAGCTTGCCGGGGCCGTGGCCCTGGGCGCCGGTGACCACCGGAATGCCGGAGAAGCCGTACTGATTCATCAGCGCTAGCGCGTCGGCCAGCTTGGCGTCCGGGCTGATGGTGAGCGGGTTGACCACCATGCCGGACTCGAACTTCTTGACCTGGCGGACCTGCGCGGCCTGCCCTTCCGGATCGAAGTTACGATGGATCACACCGATGCCGCCGGCCTGCGCCATCGCGATGGCCATCCGGGCTTCGGTGACCGTGTCCATGGCCGAGGCGATGATCGGGATGTTGAGCGGGATCGCGCGGGTGATGCGCGAGCGGATGTCGACCTCGGACGGCAGCACGTCCGACAGGCCGGGCTTCAGCAGCACGTCGTCGAAGGTGAGAGCTTCGACAAATTGCGGGGATGCGCTCACTGACGCCATGGCCAACTCCGTTCAGCGGCGCCGAAGGCCGCGCTCGATTTTGCGGGGACGGGAGGCACGTTCGGCGCCGCTGGGTGCGGCACCGTCGAATCGAGCCCGTCGGTAGGGTTGGCGGTGGTCGATAGCATGGGGATATGACGAATCAAAGAGGCAAGCACGACAGCCCCGCCCCGCTCCCCAAGCATTCCTCAAGGGCCCGCCGGCGAGCCGGAAATCAACGCAATTTCAGGGATTTCGCTGACGGCATCGCGGGCCGAGCGGAGCACTCGGCGGTCCGCTTCGGGTACCGCGGCGAGGTCGCCGTCCTCAAAGAATCCAATCGCCCGCAATGGCAGAGCGGGATCGCGGCCGAACATCTTCGAAAAGCCTGCCAACGAACGGGGCAACGATTCGCCCGACGCCAGTAACGCCGCGATGTCCCGATAATCCTTGGCTTCGGCCCGGTCCAAGATCGCCTTCAGCTTGGTTGCCAGCAAATCCTGGCGCGACGCAACCCGCATCACACGGTCAGCGGTCAGCAATGGCGGGGCGAGCCTGCCGAAGTTGAGGCCGCCGAAGAATGACAACTTGACCGCACCGGCCGGCATCGCCACCCGAACCACCAGCGTATCCTTGGCTTCCTGGACGATGTCGGAATTGGGAAGTCGATCGAGGGCGGCGCCCACCTGATGCTTGTCGAGAGGCTCGGAACGGAAAAAGTCGAAATCGACCGAAACGCGATGGCCGAGATGCAGCGCGACCGCGGTCCCGCCATAGAGCACGAAGTTCAGGCCGGAGCTGAATCCGAGCAGCGGCCAAATCTGTCGCTGGGCTTCCGGCAGCACCTCAAGGCACGGCTCAAACGTCTCCGGCATCGAACTTTCTCTGCGGCGGGATGTCCGGGATCGACCGGCCGGTCGCCCGCTGCAGGCGACCCCGCCAGAACTCCCAGGAGCGCGGATCGATCCAACCCGGCTGCGCCGCCAGCATCACTTCGACCAGCGCGTCGGGACCCAGCACGGTCTCCAGCCTCCGCACCTCATCGAAATTGGCGAAGCTCATCGCCTGTGCCAGGATGCGGGCCTCCGTGCGCGGCGCGGCGTCGACAGCCTCCCACCAGAAATACTTCCGCTCCAGCTCGGCCGCAAAATCAGGAGGCATCCGAAGGGCGACGGTCATTGTGGCAGACTAGCACGAAACCGCTGCTTTTGCGACGATTCCCATTGTCCATGAGGCGTTTTGCCGACGGCGCGCTCAGCGCCGATAGCCCGGCGGAAGGCCGTGTTCGCGGATCGCCTCCACGACTTCGCGGTGCATGCGCTTTTCGCGCTCCATCCGCACGGCAATCAGCGCGTGTAGCGAGGGGATCACCAGCAGCGGGTGGAAGATCAGTCCGAGGACGATGCACACCACCAGCAGCACGAGGTTGAACACCGCCGACAGTGGCTGGCCGTTGAACAACAGGCCGAGCGGCGGCAGGAAGGCAGCGAGCAGGTAGATCATCGGCCAATCTCCGTCGCGGAACCGATCGAGGCGCCGCTCATCGTGATCACCGGCTGCACATCTCAAAGCGATTCCGCCATGAGGAATGTGGCCCGGTCACGGAGGATTTAGGTAACCGCGCAAGCTCCGCAATAGCCGGGGCCGCGACACGGTGCTACAGCCCGAGCGCCCTCCTCTGGTCGAAATCTCCGATGAACAAAGATCGAGTTATTCCGCTGATCGTGGCTGCCGCGCTGTTCATGGAGAACATGGACGCCACCGTGATCGCGACCTCATTGCCGGCGATCGCCGCCGACATCGGCACCTCGCCGCTGACGCTGAAACTGGCGATCACGTCTTATCTGCTGTCGCTGGCAGTTTTCATTCCGGCGTCGGGCTGGACCGCCGACCGGTTCGGCGCACGCACGGTTTTCTCGATCGCGATTGCGGTGTTCATGGTCGGCTCGATCGGCTGCGCATTGTCGAGCTCGATCACCGATTTCGTCATCGCCCGCATCGTCCAGGGCATCGGAGGGGCGATGATGACTCCTGTCGGGCGGTTGGTGCTGCTGCGCTCGATCGACAAGAGCGCGCTGGTCGGGGCGATGGCCTGGGTGACCGTACCGGCACTGATCGGCCCGGTGATCGGGCCGCCGCTCGGCGGCTTCATCACCACGTACTTCTCCTGGCACTGGATCTTCCTGATCAACATTCCGATCGGGCTCATCGGGATCGTGATGGCGCTGCGGTATATCGACCCGATCCGCAGCGACCACCTCGAAAAGTTCGACCTGTGGGGGCTGGTGCTGGCCGGGATCGGCGTCGCCGGTATCGCTTTCGGGCTGTCGGTCGCCGGCCTCAATCTGCTGCCATGGACCGTGGTGACCGCGCTGATCGGCGTCGGCGCGATCGCAATGACGCTGTACGTGTTCCATTCCCGCCGGGTGCCCGCGCCGGTGCTGGACTTCTCGCTGCTGCGCCTGACGACGCTGCGCTCCAGCCTGGTCGGCGGATTCCTGTTCCGGCTCGGCATCGGCGCGCTGCCGTTCCTGCTGCCGCTGTTGATGCAGATCGGCTTCGGCCTGTCGCCGTTTCACTCCGGTCTGGTCACTTTCGCCTCCGCGGTCGGCGCGATCGGGATGAAGACGCTGGCGGCGCGGATCATCCGCACCTTCGGCTTCCGCAACATCATGACGGTGAACGCCGTGGTCAGCTCGGTGTTTCTCGCCGCCTGCGCGCTGTTCACCCCCGGCACCCCGCTGCTGCTGATCATGATCATCCTGGTGGTCGGGGGCTTCTTCCGCTCGCTGCAATTCACCGCGATCAACACCGTCGCCTATGCCGAAGTCGAGCAGGCACAGATGAGCCGGGCGACCACGCTGGTCAGTGTCGGCCAGCAGCTCGCGATCTCCGCCGGCGTGGCAATCGGCGCGTTCTCGGTGGAGACCACGATGGCGCTGCGCCACGTCACCGAGCTCAGCGCCGGCGATTTCGGTCCGGCCTTCGTGGTCGTCGCGGTCCTGGCAGCGCTGTCGGCGTACTTCTTCTGGCAGATGCCGGACGACGCCGGCCACGAAATCTCAGGCCGCAAGGCGATCGCGATCGCCAGCAAGAAGGGCGTGGCGGCGGCGGCCACCAAAGCAGCGTCGGAAGAAACCCAGGACGCACGCGATCAGCGGCTCGGTTGACGACGAACCGGGCGAAGTGCGGGAGCGGATTACGCGCCGCGCCCGGCCGGGTCTACCGCCCATCGACGACAACACGCTCGGCCGCAGGCGTCCGATTGTCGAGCACATCGATGACGGTCTGCGCCGCAATCAGATTGGCGCGCGCCAGCGCCTCTCGACTTGCCCCTCCAGCATGCGGCGATGCGATCACATTGGGCAGCCCTAGCAGTGCGTCGGCCGTGGGCCGTTTGCTGGAGTCAGTTTCCGCCTCGAAAACATCCAAACCTGCACCAGCGATCCGGCCGTCCTGCAGCGCCGCCAGCAGCGCCGCCTCGTCGATCAATCCGCCGCGCGCCGTATTGATGAGAATCGCCGAGGGTTTCATCAGCGCCAGAGCCGCCGCGTCGATCAAATGCGCCGTCTGCGGCAGCAACGGAAGGTGGAGGCTCACATAATCGCTCTGTGACAACAGTGTCGGCAGATCCACCACCGAAATGTCGTGGCTTTCGGCATAGGCCAGATCCGGCGCGACATCGTAAGTCAGGATCTTGGCCTCGAACCCGCGTAACCGCTGCGCGACGCCGCGGGCGATCCGTCCCAGGCCCACGAGTCCCACGGTCTTGCGGTACAGTTCCGAGCCACTCAGCGGAATCCAGTGGCCCGCCGTCATGCGCTCGTGCGTCTCGCGCAGCCGTTTGGCGAGTGCGAGCATCATCGCAATCGCATGGTCGGCGACCGAAGCCTCGTTACCTCCGGCCGCGATCGTCACGACTTTGCCAAACTCCTTAGCCGCCGCCACGTCGACATTGTCGTAGCCGACGCCGCGGCGAGCGATGACCCGAAGCTCAGGGGAAGCCGCCAGGACCTCCCGCGTCACCGGAGCCACTCCCACGACCCAACCGCTGACACCCGCGAGCAACTCGTGCAAGCGAGCGGCAGACAATTCGACATCGGTCTGGCCATGCGGCAGGCCGGCGGTGACGATCGAGCACCCGTGTTGCCGCAGATACGCCTCTGCCGCGTCATCGAAGAAGCGCGTAGTCACCAGCACTTTATGCTTGGTCGTCATTGGCAATGCCCTTCCCAGCTATGCGATCGGCTCGGTGCGGGGGACTTCCGTCACCGGAGCCGAAGGCGCCTGGCGAAACAGCGCGATCGGCTCGATGATCGTGAGGACGAGCGCCAGAGTGGCGAGCGAAGATGCGGCAAGGAACAGGAACACCATGTCCCAGCTGTAGCGATCGAGAATCATGCCCACGACGAACGGCGCAAACGCACCACCGAGCGACCCCACGGTATTCACAATGGCGGATGCCAGCGGCACCTTGTCCTTGGCGACCAGCCCCATCGGATAAACCAAGAACGTGGAATAGCCGAGGTTGAGAAGAATGCCGGTGGCGATGAACAACCCCGCGAGCAGGAACGGATCGCCCGGTGAATAGATCAGCGCGTACATCATCAGCACCGTCGACGCCGCCGTCAGGATCATCACCGGCTTGCGACGCTTGTCGAACAACCGATCGGACAACACGCCGCCTATCAGATTGCCGATAATTGCTCCAACCCACGGCGTCGCGGCAACAAACCCCATCTGAAAAAGGGGATAGTGCTTTACGTTAATCAGATAGGTCGGCACCCAGGTCATGATGGCATAGGCGACGCCAACGATGAAGCCGTATCCGAGCGCGCATCCCCAGACGTTCCACGACCGCAGAATGGCGACATTGTCAGCAAGGGGCTGGATCTCGCGCGCCATGATCAGTCGATCCAGGATCGGCCAGCCTGCGCGGGTCTTCACGCCGTCGGTCGGCGCACTGCCATCGGTCACCGCGGTCGACTCGATGTATGCGACCTCCTGCGCATTCGCGAAGCGGCTGCGCCGCGGATCGTCACTCACGCAGAAGAACCAGATGGCGGCAATGAACAGTCCCGGCAGCGCGAAGATGTAGAAGACCTCGCGCCACCCGAAAGTGTAGATGATGAACGCGCAAAGCGGCGGCACGACCGCTGGCGCGAATTTAATCGACGACATGAACACCCCGACCGCGGTCGCCTTCTCGTGGGGCGGAAACCAGCGATTGATGACGGTGAGAATGCCGACATTGATCGGCCCTTCCGCCAGGCCAAGCAGCACGCGACCGATCTTCAGTTGCAAAGCACTGTGCGCGAAGCCGAGAAACATCGTCGACAACGACGTCGCCACCATTGCGAAAGTGAAGATGCGCCGCACGCCGAACTTCTCATACAGCAGACCGACCGGGACCTGGATGAACGCATAGCCAAGGTAGAACAGGCTCGCCATCGCACCGATATCAGTGTTGCTGAGTTCGAATTCCTTCTTCATGAACGGGACAACGACACCGATGTTCGCCCTGTCGGCACCGGCGATCATGTAGGACAGAAAAATCAGCAGGAGCACGATCCAACGATATCGGCTTGCTTGAGACTGTGAGGCCATCGGCGCTTTCCCACGTTTTGTTGTGTCGTCGGAGACGACTATTGTTCTGCAATCGCTTCGAACTGCATGACGCTGCCGAACGACGCGCTCGACTGCTCGAAGCTGGCCCCCTCAAAGGGGCTCCGCTCCGCACATCGTGAACAGCGAATTGAAAGATCGGTCTGCCGTTACGACGCAGCGATCCCGAGCCGTCATGCTCGATTCAACGCAAGCGCCGACGCGTCGTATCGGTCGTCCTCGGCTATCCGGCGGTCTTACCGTAGACCCCGGTGTACCGCCCCTCTCGGATGCTTTGCAGGATCTCCGCCTCCCTGCTCTCTTGAGCACGTACAGCCTGCAGCAACTCCGTGGCGATAGATTGCGGGAAGGCAACGACACCATCTTCATCGCCGACGACGATATCGCCGGGCTCGACCACCATTCCCCCGACAGTGACGGGCACATTGATCTCACCTGGCCCGTTCTTGTAGGGGCCGCGGTGAATGGCGGTTTTTGCGAAACAAGGGAAGTCGGCGCGCGCAAAGGCGCCGCAATCCCGGATCGATCCGTCGATCACGTAGCCAGCGGCGCCGCGAACCTGTGCGATGGTCATCATGATTTCGCCGACCAGCGCCCTGCTGGTATCACCGCCACCGTCGACGACGATCACATCGCCAGGACGAACCATGTCCAGCGCCTTGTGGATCGCTAGATTGTCCCCAGCGCGCGTGCTCACCGTGAGCGCGGTACCGACCATTACCCGGTCCGCACGATGGAATGCCCGCAACCCGACGGCTCCCGGCAAACGGCCGAGATTGTCGCTGATGATCGCGGTTGCCGCGGTTTTGAACGCTTCGATCAAGCCGGCGTCGGCCTGAGCTGCATTCGGATGACGACGATCACCAATCATAAGTTCTCCCCACGAGTTTCACTTGTGTGGACGCAGCACTAGCGTCCACAGCGCCGTCGGAAAAACGATATTAATTCATCCCGATTCATTCTCTCCGCGCATATATCGAAAAAGACAGCAGCTCCCCTGAGTGACGGGCGAGCTGCTGCGGTGCCGTCGACGCCGCGCGGCTCATCGGCAGACTGGACTCTACGCTTGGAATTGAACCGAGAAATCGCAAACCTCTTTGGCGATCTCCACGACCTTCGCGATGAACATCGACGGGCGATCGTTCCGATACATCGCCGAATAGGGAACCAGCGGCAGCGACGGCTTGGTCGGCACCGTCACCAGCTTGCCTTCGGTCACCATCGATCGAAAACACTGCCGTGGCAGATATCCGATCCCAAGCCCAGCCACCGCCAAAGCCAATACGGTCGTCAGGTTGTCGCTGGACAACACCCGCGGAAACGCCACACCTTGGGATTTCAGCCATTTATTGACGAACAGGCCCGACCCCGACCGGCGCCCCTGGATCAGCACCGGATAGGCCGCAAGCTCCTCCAGCGTCAGCGCCCGCCGCGATTTCACGAGACCCGGCCGGGCAAACCAAACGTTGCCGACCTCCGCCAACCGATCGGACACAATCTCCGGATCGACGAAGCATTCCGGAATGACGATCAGATCGAGCTCGTCTTCCTGCAATCGCGCGTAAAGATCGCGGCTCGTGTCAACGTCCGGCTCGATCTCCAGAGTGGGAAACGTCTCGCGTAGCACGGAAATCAGCCGTGGAAGCCAAGTGAGCGCGGACAGTTCGGTAATTCCGAGCCGCAGGCGTCGCGCCGGCATGGTGCCCGCGTCCTTGAGCGCCATCATGCGATCCTGAATGTCCAGCATGTCCTGACTGAGGGCAAGCAAGTGCTCACCCTGCTCCGTCAGCCGGGCGCCCCGCTGGCTCCGATCGAAGATCGGAACGCCGACCGTCGCTTCGAGCTCCATGATCCGCTTCGATACAGCCGATTGGCTGGTGTGGAGCCGGTTCGCTGCGCGGTCGAACGTGCCCAATTGGACCACCCAGTGAAGCGCCTCGATCTGCTTGAGGGTGATGGACATGGCGATCTCCCTGACGAATGCCGTGCACCCCCTACATTCTTTGGAGCGATCATTCAATGAACATTACCATCACCTTCTGACCTGTCGGCCGATGGCTACGCTCACCCGCGTCCTGCGCCGGCCGCGCGTTGTTCGATTATGCGATGCTGGTTGATCGTTATCGGACTGGCTGAGCCGGCGGCGGACCGAACTCCACCCCCGTCTCGGTGGTCGTGCTAATGACGATTGTCGCCGCGATTCGGTGTGAGGTCGGCATGACGGACAGCCAGGCGCAGCACGTCGTTGCAGATCGGGCAGCGATAATGCGGCACGTCGAACGACGCATTGGCGTGCTCGATCTCGATCAGCTCGCGATCGACCCCGCAGGTTCTGCACATCGGCGTAGGAATCTCCATTGGTCCCTCCCGATTCGCCCGATGGATACCGATCAGCCTATGAGAACTACGGAGAAGTTCTCTGTAGAAAGCTACCTCTACCAACAATTAACCAGATGAATTCCCGATTTGATGCGCAACTAATTCGCACTTTAGCTAATCAACCTAAGAACCGAACGCACTCACGCCATCTCGCCGTCCGCCGCCGGGGCGCTGGCGGCACCACCGCGAAATCCGGTCGCCAGCAGGTAGCGCTCGGACGAGTCCTTACGGCTCGCCGCCGGCTTGACGTGTTTCACGCTGGCATAGTCGCGCTTCAGCTCGGCCATCAGCGCCGCATCGGCGCCGCTCTGAAACACCTTGGCGAGAAACGCCCCGCCCGGCTTCAACACTTCGGCCGCGAACATCGCCGCGGTCTCGACCAGGCCGACGATGCGGAGCTGGTCGGTCTTGCGATGGCCGGTGGTGTTGGCGGCCATGTCGCTCATCACCAGGTCGGCGCCGCCACCCAGCATCTCGCGGAGCCGGTCCGGCGCCGACGGGTCGAGGAAATCAAGCTGCGCGAAGATGACGCCGGGCACCTCGCCCATCTCCAGAAGATCGATCGCCACCACCTTGCCGCGGCCTTCGGCGGCGCCGACCTTCTTGGCGGCGACCTGACTCCAGCCTCCTGGCGCAGCGCCGAGATCGACCACCGCCATGCCTGACTTCAGCAGACGAAACTTGTCGTCGATCTCGGTCAGCTTGTAGGCGGCGCGCGAGCGATAGCCGTCGCGCTTGGCCTGCGCCACATAGGGATCGTTGAGCTGGCGCTCCAGCCACAGCTTCGACGACAGCTTCATCCGCCCGCCGCTCTTGACGGTGACGCGCATTCGTCCGGTTGTGTCTTTGGCCATGGCTTTGCTTACGATCGAGGGATAAGGCCGCTGCTTAGCAGACGGGCCCGGAAAAACCAGTGCGGAAGCGGCCTACACGGCCCCCAGCACACCGTCTTCACGCATCATTTCGACCAGCATCCCCTCGCGCAGCCCGCGATCGGCGACCCGCAGCCTTGGCAGCGGAAAGGCGGCGCGCACCGCGTCCAGGATGGCACAGCCGGCCAGCACCAGATCGGCGCGCTCGTTGCCGATGCAATGGTTGTGGGCGCGGTCGTGATAACTCATGCTGCGCAGTCTCTCGACGGTGGCGCTGAGTTCGTCGTCGTTCATCCAGATGCCGTCGACCCGGCGACGGTCGTAGCGGATCAGATCGAGATACAGCCCCGCCAGCGTGGTCACGGTGCCCGACGTGCCGAGCAGATGCATCCGGCCGAGATCGCCGCCATGCTTCGCGGCGAACGGCGCGACGTGCTTGGCGACTTCGGCGACCATCGCCTCATAGGTCTCCTGCGTCACCACCCTGCCGCCGAACGCTTCCGCCAGCGTCACCACGCCGAGCGGCACCGACATCCAGGCGTCGATCCGTGGCGCCAGCTCGGGCCGCTCCGGATCGCGGGCGATCCGCACCAGTTCGCTGGAGCCGCCGCCGATGTCGAACAGGATCGCGCCGCGGCCATTCGGATCGAGCAGCGGCGAACAGCCGGTGGCGGCGAGCCGCGCTTCGGTCTCGCGGTCGATGATCTCCAGCCGGATGCCGGTGGCCTGCGCGACCTTGTCACAAAACTCGTCGGCATTGCTGGCGGCGCGGCAGGCTTCGGTCGCGATCAACCGCTGCCGCTTGGCGTGGCGGGCGTCGATCTTGTCGCGGCACACCGCCAGCGCCGAAATCGCACGCGCGATCGCCGCGTCGCTGATCCGGCCGGTGGTGGCGACGCCCTCCCCGAGCCGAATGATCCTCGAAAACGAGTCGATGACGCGAAAGCCAT
The DNA here is from genome assembly GCF_010907035.1 of Rhodopseudomonas sp. BR0M22. Lineage (GTDB taxonomy): Bacteria > Pseudomonadota > Alphaproteobacteria > Rhizobiales > Xanthobacteraceae > Rhodopseudomonas. The sequence goes on along the minus strand of NZ_QUMK01000004.1, from coordinate 18,685 downwards.
CGCCTGCCGGTCGCGCGATCAGCAACCGGCAGTTGTTGGTGCCGAGGTCGAGCGCGGCGTAGACGCCGTCGCCGTGTGGCGCGCGCTCCTCCTCAGCGATCGCAACGATCGCGTGCGGATCCTCGCCCGGCAGCGAGCCCGGGCGAAGCCGCGTTTCGTCGTCCATCTAATTCGTCTTTCCGCGGCCGCGCGCGACCGACGTCGAAATCATCATTCACGGAAAGTTTAGCAGCGCACCGTCCGGGCGCAACCCACCTGCGGGCGAAGCATGCGGTTTCATGCGTTGTCGCGTGCGGTCGGCTGCGTTATCCCTAAACACTATCAGCACTGACATTGCCCGCGCAGAAGAGCCGCCACACGCGGCTTTTTCCCGTCACGCACGTCTCTTACGCCGGAAATCAGCCTCATGCAGGACCGCCCCGCCAACGCGTCGCTCGACACGTCCCTCGCGCTGCACAAATTCGGCGTGGGCCAGCCGGTCCGGCGCAAGGAGGACGAGACACTGTTGCGCGGCAAGGGCCGCTACACCGACGATTGCAACCTGCCCGGGCAACTCTATGCCGTGATGGTGCGCAGCCCCCATCCGCACGGCATCATCCGCGGCATCGGCACCGAGGCCGCCAAGGCAATGCCGGGTGTCTGCGCGATCTACACCGGCACCGACCTCGCCGCCGCAGGTTACGCACCGTTCAGCTCGGGCCTGCCGCTGAAGAGCCGAGACGGCACCCCGCTGAAACAGACCCATCACGGCGCGCTGGCCACCGACAAGGTGCGCTACGTCGGCGAACCCGTGGCCTGCGTGGTCGCCAAGACGCTGGCGCAGGCCCGCGATGCCGCCGAAGCGGTCGAACTCGACATCGAACCGCTGCCGGCCGTCACCGATGCAGAAGCCGCGATGCAGCCCGGCGCGCCGCAGCTCTACGATCACATCGAGAACAACGTCGCGCTCGACTATCACTTCGGCGACACCGCCGCGGTGAACGCGGCGTTCACCGCGGCCGCGCATGTCACTACGCTGGACATCGAGAACACCCGCGTCGCCGCGGTGCCGATGGAGCCGCGGGTCGGGCTCGCTTCCTACGATCAGCAGAACGGCCGCTACACCATCCAACTGCCGACCCAGGGTGTCTCCGGCAACCGGAACACGCTCGCCAAACTGCTCGGCGTGCCGACCGACAAGGTGCGGGTGCTGACCGGCCAGGTCGGCGGCTCGTTCGGGATGAAGAACATCTCCTATCCGGAGTACATCTGCATCCTGCACGCCGCCAAAGCGCTCGGACGTCCGGTGAAATGGACCGACGAGCGCTCGACCAGCTTCCTGTCCGACAGTCAGGGCCGCGGCCAGCAGATCCGCGCCGAGCTGGCGCTGGACGCCGGCGGGCGTTTTCTCGCGATCCGCCTCTCCGGCACCGGCAATCTCGGCGCCCAAATCACCGGCGTCGCGCCGCTGCCGCTGTCGCTCAACACCGGCAAGAACATCGGCAGCGTGTACCGCACGCCGCTGCTCAGCGTCGACATCAAATGCGTCGTCACCAATGTCACGCTGATGGGTGCCTATCGCGGCGCCGGACGTCCTGAAGCCAACTACTTCCTGGAACGGCTGATCGATCGCGCCGCCGACGAGATGGGGATCGACCGCCTCACCCTGCGCAAGCGCAACTTCATCAAGCCGGCGCAGATGCCGTTCACCGCCTGCTCCGGTGTCACCTACGACAGCGGCGATTTCGCCGGCGTGTTCGGACAGGCGCTGGAACTGTCCGACTATCAAGGCTTCGCCAAACGCAAGAAGGACGCGCGCAAGGCCGGCAAGCTGCGCGGCATCGCGGTCGGCTCGTATCTGGAAGTCACCGCGCCGCCGAGCGTCGAACTCGGCAAGATCGTGTTCGAAGACGACGGCACGGTGCGGCTGATCACCGGCACGCTCGACTACGGCCAGGGCCACGCCACGCCGTTCGCCCAGGTGCTGAGCGCGTTCCTCGGCGTGCCGTTCGATCGCATCCGGCTCGAACAGGGCGACAGCGACATCGTCCACAGCGGCAACGGCACCGGCGGCTCGCGTTCGATCACCGCCAGCGGCATGGCGATCGTCGAGGCGTCGCAAAAGGTGATCGCCAAGGGCAAGAGCGCCGCCGCGCATCTGCTGGAGACTGCCGAAGCCGATATCGAATTCGAGGCTGGCCGCTTCACCGTCGCCGGCACCGACCGCAGCATCGGCATCATGGAGCTGGCGCAGCGGCTGCGCGGCACTGAGCTGCCCGACGGCGTGCCGGCATCGCTCGACGTCGACCACACCACCGAAGGAGCCCCCTCCGCCTTCCCCAACGGCTGCCATGTCGCCGAGGTCGAGATCGATCCGGACACCGGCGTCACCCGCGTGGTGCGCTACACCGCGGTCAACGATTTCGGCACCGTCGTCAATCCGATGATCGTCGCCGGTCAGCTCCATGGCGGCGTCGCGCAAGGCATCGGCCAGGCGCTGATGGAGAAGATTTCGTATGACGCCGACGGCCAGCCGATCACCGGCTCGCTGCAGGACTACGCACTGCCGCGCGCCGACGATGTCCCGCTGATGGCGGTCGGTGATCACCCGGTGCCGGCCAAGACCAATCCGCTCGGCACCAAAGGCTGCGGCGAAGCCGGCTGCGCCGGCTCGCTTGCGACCATCGTCAACGCCGCGCTCGATGCGCTGAAGGATTACGGCGTGACGACGCTCGACATGCCGCTGACGCCGGAGAAGGTGTGGCGGGCGATCCACGACGCCAAGGCAAAGACGGCGGCGTAGTCCACCCCGTCATCGCCCGCGCATGCGGGGAATGACGCTGTGCTTGTGGCACTGCGCCTCCTCAAACCAGATCGTCATGCGCGGGCTTGACCCGCGCATCCATCGCGCGAGGAGCGCGCAAACGACAACGTCCTATCCAAGAAGGTGGGTCGCCGGGTCGAGCCCGGCGACGACGTCTGTTGTGCGGCAAGGATGTTACCTAGTCGTCAGAAGCCTGCTCTCTACTCCGCCTTCACCAGCGGGCAGCCGCCGTCTTTCAGGGGACGGAACGCTTGGTCGCCGGGAACTTCGGCGAGGACTTTGTAGTAGTCCCACGGCGCTTTCGACTCTTCCGGCTTCTTGACTTCGAACAGGAACATCGAGTGCACCATTCGGCCGTCCTCGCGCAGAAAGCCGTTGTCGGTGAAGGCGTCGCGCACCGGCAGTTCGCGCATCTTCGCCAGCACCGTCTTGGTGTCCTTGCTGTTCGCCGCCTTCACCGCCTTCAAATAGTGCAGTGTCGCGCTGTAGGTCGCGGCCTGGTTCATCGTCGGCATCCGCTTCATGCGTTCGAAGTACTTCTTGCCGAACTCGCGGGTGCGGTCGTTGAGGTCCCAGTAGTACGCCTCGGTGATGATCAGGCCGTTGGCCATCTTCAACCCTAAGCTGTGGATGTCGGAGATGAACATCACGATGCCGGCGAGCTTCTGGCCGCCGGTGACGATGCCGAATTCGGCCGCCTGTTTGATGGTGTTGATAGTGTCGCCACCGCCATTGGCCATGCCGATGATCTTGGCCTTCGACGACTGCGCCTGCAGCAGGAACGAGGAGAAGTCGGCGTTGTTCAGGGGATGCCGTGCGCTGCCGAGCACCTTGCCGCCCGCCGCCTTCACCACCTCGCCGGTGTCGCGTTCGATCGAATGGCCGAACAGATAGTCCGCGGTGATGAAGAACCAGGTGTCGCCGCCGTTCTTGACGATCGCCGAGCCGACGGTGTGGGCGTTAGAATAGGTGTCGTAGGTCCAGTGCGCGGTGTAGGGCGAGCACGATTTGCCGGTGATGTCCGACGACGCCGCGTCGGTGACGATCATGATCTTCTCGAACTTCTTGCTCATCTCCATCGCGGCAAGCGCGGTGGCCGAGGTCGGCAGATCGACGATCATGTCGACGTTTTCGTTCTCGTACCATTTGCGCGCCAGCGACGCGGCGATGTCGGGCTTGTTCTGCACGTCCGCCGAGATGAACTCGATCGGCTGACCGAACATCGTGCCGCCCATCTCCTCGATCGCCATTTTGGCGGCTTCGACGTTGCCCTGGCCGCCAATGTCGGAATACACCGACTGGAAGTCGCCGAGCAGACCGATCTTGAGCGGAGCCTGTTGCTGCGCGAAGGCGGGTGCGCCCAGCAGCAGCGGCGCAGCCAGCATCATCGCCGCCGCCCGTTGAACGAGTGTCATGTTTCCTCCGGATGATTTTTTGATTTGTTATCAGTTCGGCCGTATCGCCGGCTCCCGCGCATGAATGGATGTGCCCCCGCCCTCCTGGTTGCTGTGATTGTCGGCAAGCATTCTGGCTGCGCCCGCCCGCAAGGCGAGAGGGGCAGAACGTCGCATGACGTCGCCCGCTATCCGCCTGACGGAATAAACGTCTGCTACGCGGCCGCCTGCTGTCGCGGGGCGAAGATCGCGACGTGGTGACAATGCGCCACCGGCCGGTCGCCATTCGCCACGATCAGCGCGTCGAACTCGGCGAAGCGGTGGCCCTTCTTGTCGTAGTTGGCGACCACCCTGGCCCGCGCGGTGAGCACGTCGTCGCCGCGTGCGGCGGCGAGCAGCTGCATCTTCGATCCGACATGGATCCACGGCCCGAGCACGACATTGTCGACCAGCACGCGGTTCATGATCCGCTGCAGCGTCCCGGGATGGATCAGGTCATCGCTTTGGTAGATCGGATCGGTCTCGCGGATCTCGTCGAGATACGCGCGCAGCTTCGCCCCGCCCCAGCTCACCGGTGCGGTGCCGAACCAGTGCCCTTCGGGAAACGACGACGCATCCACCGGCGGCCGGTTCGCCGCCGCGGCTGTCTCCGGATAGGCGGCCAGATCGACAGCCGGCGCCCGTGCCGGCAGTGATGCGCTGCCGGTGGCACAAAGCTCGCCGCGGCTCTCGACCGCGAGCGTGATGGCCTCGCCCTGCTCCTCGCCTGTCACCGTCGCGGTCTCGCCGTCGTACACCGGCCTCACGAACCGCGCCTCGATCAGCCCGCGCTCCAGGAAGTCCCGCCCCCAGCGGGCGACCGGCAGATGCATCATGTAGGCCATCACCTCGACCCCGGGCACCAGGCCGCCGGTGAAGCCGAAGCGGCGGGCCACGGTGTCGTCGTGCATCTTGTTTTCGGATTGTTTGGCGGTGTTGAAGGCGCTGACGCGCCAGAGCGCAAGCGATGCGGCCATGGTGTCTCCCGGTTTGCCCGATCTTGTTGGCGATCGTTGCCGGCGATGCTACGCCACTGCGCCGGCAACGCAAGGCCGCCCAGAGAACCGCACACCGCCCGATGACCGACGCCCTCACCCGCATCTATGTCGACGCCGACGCCTGTCCGGTGAAGGACGAGGTGTACAAGGTGGCCGAGCGTCACCATCTTCCGGTGACGGTGGTGGCCGGCGGCTTCATCCGGGTGCCGCAGCATCCGAGAATCGAGCGCGTCGCTGCCGGTTCCGGCATGGATGCGGCCGACGACTGGATTGCGGAGCGGATCAAACCGGGCGATATCGTCATCACCGCGGACATTCCGCTGGCGAGCCGCTGCGTCAAAGCGGGCGCCACCGCGATCGCTCCGAACGGCAAGCCGTTCACCGAGGAGTCGATCGGCATGACGCTGGCGGTGCGCAATCTGATGACCGATCTGCGCTCGACCGGCGAGATCACCGGCGGCCCGCGCGCGTTTTCGCCGCGCGACCGCTCCACCTTTCTTTCGGCGCTCGACAGCGCGATCCGCCGGATCGCGCGCCGCCGCACCGACCAGAGCTGAGACAAACCATGGCGCCGCCGCTGATTCAATTGAAAGACATCGCGCTGACCTTCGGCGGATCGGCGCTGTTCGACGGCGTCGAACTCGCCGTCTCCGCCGGCGACCGGCTGTGCCTTATCGGCCGCAACGGCTCCGGCAAATCGACGCTTTTGAAGATCGTCGCCGGCCTGATCGAGCCCGATCGCGGCAGCCGTTTCGTGCAGCCCGGTGCCACGGTGCGCTATCTGCCGCAGGAGCCGGATTTCGACGGCTTCGCCACCACGCTGGCTTACGTCGAGGCCGGGCTCGCGCCGGGCGACGATCACTATCAGGCCGCCTATCTGCTCGAACAGCTCGGCCTGCATGGCGACGAGAACCCGGCCAATCTCTCCGGCGGCGAAGCCCGGCGCGCGGCGCTGGCGCGGATTCTCGCGCCCGATCCCGACATCCTGCTGCTCGACGAGCCGACCAACCATCTCGACTTGACCACGATCGAATGGCTGGAAAACGATCTTGCCCAGCGCAGATGCGCGATCGTGATGATCAGCCACGACCGCCGCTTCCTCACCAATTTGTCGCGCGCCACCGCCTGGCTCGACCGCGGCGTGATCCGCCAGATCGACCGCGGCTTCTCGCAGTTCGAAAGCTGGCGCGACGACGTGCTGGCCGAAGAGGAGCGCGATCAGCACAAGCTCGACCGCAAGATCGTGATGGAAGAGCACTGGCTGCGCTACGGCGTCTCCGGCCGCCGCAAGCGCAACGTCAAGCGGCTCGCCGGGCTGCACGAGCTCCGCGCGCAGCGCCGCGACTATCGCGGCCCGACTGGCGCCGCCTCGCTCGCCGCTGCGGAAGCCGACAAGTCCGGCAAGCTGGTGATCGAAGCCAAGTCGATCAACAAGGCCTGGGGCGACCGGCCGATCGTCGATGCGTTCTCGATCCGGATCAATCGCGGCGACCGCGTCGGCATCGTCGGCCCGAACGGCGCCGGCAAGACCACGCTGATCAGCCTGCTGACCGGCGCGCTTGCTCCCGACAGCGGCACGGTGCGGCTCGGCACCAATCTGGAGATCGCCACGCTCGACCAGAGCCGCGACAGCCTGGATCCGAAATCGACGCTCTCCGACGCGCTGACCGGCGGCCGCGGCGACCAGGTGATGGTCGGCGGCAAGCCGCGCCACGTCATCGGCTACATGAAGGACTTCCTGTTCACCCAGGAGCAGGCGCGCACGCCGCTGGAGGCGCTGTCCGGCGGCGAACGCGGCCGGCTGATGCTGGCGCGCTCGCTGGCGAAACCGTCCAACCTCTTGGTGCTCGACGAGCCGACCAACGACCTCGACCTCGAAACCCTCGACGTGCTCGAGGAGATGCTCGGCGACTACGACGGCACCGTGATCCTGATCAGCCACGACCGCGACTTCCTCGACCGCGTCGTCACCTCGGTGATCGCGCCGGACGGTGGCGGCAAATGGATCGAATATGCCGGCGGCTATTCCGACATGCTGGGGCAGCGCGGTGCCGACCTGACCCGGCAGCCGGCCAAGGCCGCCGCGACCGAGCCGACGGCCGCGAAGGCGGCGCCCTCGCCCGCCGCCGCGCCCGCGCCGAAGCGCAAGCTGAGCTTCAACGAGAAGCACGCGCTGGAAACGCTGCCGAAGACCATCGCCAAGCTGGAAGCCGAGATCGCGAACTTGCAGAAGCAGCTCGACGATCCGCAGCTCTATGCCAAGGACCGCGCCAAGTTCGACAAGGTCTCGGCCGCGATGGCCAAGGCGCACGACGAGCTGCACGCCGCCGAGCAGCGCTGGCTCGAGCTGGAGATGCTGCGCGAAGAGATCGAAAGCGCGTAGGATCACCGCGTCGTTCCGGGGCGCGCGAAGCGCGAACCCGGAACCCCGAAGTTGGCACCAAGAGAGATTCCGGGTTCGCCGCTGCCCGGCGCCCCGGAATGACGACAACTCCCGTCATCGCGAGGAGTGAAGCGACGAAGCATCCAACCCGAGCACTGAGTTGGATTGGTTCGCTTCGCTCGCAATGACGAGACGACCTGTTCGCCCGCGAACGACCGCGCCGCCGTTCGCGTTATCGCCCCAGATAGTTCGCCGCCCCACGGCCCGCTGCGAGGCCCGTCGCAAAGCAGGCCGTGAGCAGATAGCCGCCGGTCGGCGCTTCCCAGTCGAGCATCTCGCCGGCGGCGAAGACGCCGGGTAGCTTATGCAGCATGTAGTTCGCGTCGATCTCGTCGAGCGCGATGCCGCCCGCGGTCGAGATCGCCTTCTCGATCGGCGTGGTGCTAACCAGACGCACCGGCACAGCGTTGATCAGCGCGGCGAGCTGATCAGCCGGCAACGTCGCCAGGGCGACGCCCGATCCATGGGCGGCCTCCTGCAGCAGGCCGATGCCGGCCGGCGACAGCCCGGCGGTCTTGCGCAAATACGTCGACAGCGACTGCTTGCCCTTCGGCTTCGCTAATCGCGCGGCGAGATCGGCTGTAGTGAGATCGGGCCGCAGCGCGATCGACAGCTTCGCTTCGCCCTCGGCCAGGATCGCATCGCGCAGCAGCGCCGACAGCGCGTAGATCGCGCCGCCTTCCAATCCGTCGCGGGTGATCACCGCCTCGCCGCGCACGGTGCGTCCGCCGAACGACAACGCAACATTCTTCAGCGGCGCGCCCTGATACTTGTCAGCGAACAGCGCGGACCATGCGGCCACAAAACCGCAATTCGCCGGCTTCAGTGGCGCAACCGTAACGCCTTTGCGGGCGAGCATATCGCTCCAGCTTCCATCCGAACCGAGCCGCGGCCAGCTCGCGCCGCCGAGTGCCAGCACCGTTGCCCCCGCCGCAAAGCTTCGCGGGCCTTCCGGCGTGTCGAACGACAGACGCCCCTCGCCGTCCCATCCGGTCCAGCGATGCTTCAGGCGGAGCTGCACGCCCTGCGCATCCAGCCGGCGCAGCCAGGCGCGCAGCAGCGGCGACGCCTTCATCGCCACCGGAAACACCCGCCCGCTCGTGCCGACGAAGGTGGGCTGTCCGAGCTCGTCGGCCCAGGCACGCAGCTGCTGCGGCCCGAACACCTCGATCGCCGGGGTCAGGTGAGCCTGCGCGGCGCCGTAGCGCGCCAGGAAGTCCGGCAGTGCTTCGCTGTGCGTGAGGTTGAGGCCGCCGCGGCCGGCCAGCAGAAACTTCCGCGCCGGCGCACCCATCCCGTCGAACACGGTGACGCGCATCCCGCCGCGTGCGAGCTGCTCGGCCGCCATCAGCCCGGCCGGGCCGGCGCCGATCACGGCAGCGTCGATGTCGAGAATGTCAGCCACGACGGCTGTATCCGGAGAAAATCATCCGGCGCTTATACACCAACCGGGATCGGCGTAGAGATTCCGGGTTCACGCCTTCGGCGTGCCCCGGAATGACTCGTGGAGAGCACCTTCCCCGTCATTCCGGGGCGCTCGCGCCAGCGAGCGAACCCGGAATCCCGAGCTGTTCTGCTACGCTAAGATTCCGAGTTCGCGCCTTCGGCGCGCCCCGGAATGACGACCGCATTACATCTTGATGCCGAGGCGCGCGGCGGCCTGGGCCACGTACTTCTGCGTCTGCTGGAACGCGCCTTCGAGCGCCTGGGCCTTGGAGTCGTCGCTGATCTCGGCGAAATGCGCCGCGATCGCGTCGGGGGTCCATTCGGATTCCGGCAGGTTGATGCCTTCGGTCTCGATGATCTTGATCTGCGCGAACGAGCCGGCGCCGGCGCCGAGCGTGGTGCGGGTCGGCGCGTTCTCGCTGAGCAGGAACAGCACCGCGGGCGTGATCGCCTCCGGCTTCATCAGTTGCAGCGCCTGCGGCGGCAGCAGCTCTTCGGTCATGCGGGTCGCGGCGGTCGGCGAGACGGTGTTGACGCGGATGTCGGTCTTGCGGCCTTCCTGCGCCAGCACATTCATCAGCCCGACGATGCCGGCCTTCGCCGCGCCGTAGTTGGCCTGGCCGAAATTGCCGAACATGCCCGACGACGAGGTGGTCAGCACGATGCGGCCGTAGTTGCGCTCCTTCATGCCGTCCCACACCGCCTTGCAGCAGTAGAACGTGCCGGCCAGATGCACGTCGATCACCTTCTGGAAGTCGCTCAGCTCCATCTTGCCGAACGACTTGTCGCGCAGGATGCCGGCGTTGGCGACGAGCAGGTCAACGCTGCCCCACTCCTTGGTCGCCTTCGCGACCATCGCCTGGACCTGCTCGTAGTTCGACACGTCGGCGCCGTCGGCCATCGCGGTGCCGCCAGCCTTCTTGATCTCTTCGACCACCGTCTCGGCCGCGGTCATCGAACCGCCGGTGCCGTCACGCGCACCGCCGAAATCGTTCACCACCACCTTGGCGCCTCGCGCCGCGAGACCCAGCGCATGCGCGCGGCCGAGACCGTTGCCCGCGCCGGTGACGATGGCGACGCGTCCGTCGAACCTGATAGCCATGTGTGTTGCTTCCCCGGATTATTGTTCGAAGTAGATCAGGCCGAGCCAATCGGCCACGAGCGCGGAGCGTTTCTCGCCCTCGATTTCGACGTTGACGCTGGTACGCGACAACAATTCGCCCGGCTTGCGCATAGTGGCTTCAGCCAGCATGAAACGGCCACGCACACGCGACCCCGCCTTTACGGGCGAGATGAAGCGCAGACGGTCGAAGCCGTAATTGACACCCATGGTGACGCCCTTGATCCTCGGCATCGCCTCGTAGGAAAATACGCTCAGCATCGACAGCGTCAGAAAGCCGTGAGCGATCGTGGTGCCGAACGGCGTCTCGCGCGCGGCGCGCTCCGGATCGACGTGAATATACTGCCAATCCTCGGTGCAATCGGCGAACTGATCGATCCGCTTCTGATCGAGCACATGCCATTCCGACACGCCGATCTCGGTGCCGACCAGCTTCATATAGGCGTCGAGTTCCAGTTCAGTGCTCATTCCAACCTCGTTGTTCCGCGCTGCACTTTCCACATCGCGAAACCCGCGCCAAGCGAAATCTTCGCGCGGCGCGGGTGCAGAACATTCCGTGTTACGGGAGCAAAGCCACCCTGCCGATCGCCTTGCGGTCGATCAGCAAACGCATCGCCGGTGCCCACTCGGAGAGCGGCAAGCGATGCGACACGTTGGGGCGAAGCACGCCGTTGGCGGCCAGCTCGAGCAGCTTGGCGGTGCGCTGCTCGCCGCGCGCCGGATCACGCCGCACCGCCTCGCCGGCGCGGACGCCGATCACGCTTGCGCCCTTCATCAGGATCAGGTTGGTGCGCGCGAGCCCGATGCCGCCGGTGAAGCCGACCACCAGCAACCGCGCGCCCCAATTGATACAGCGCACGCTGTCTTCGAAGATCTGCCCGCCGACCGGATCGAACACCACGTCGGCGCCGCGGCCCTCGGTGATGCGCTTCACCGCATCCTTGAAAGGCTCGGCACCGTAGAGAATGCCATGGTCGGCGCCGCGCTGCCGTGCCACCGCGAGCTTCTCTTCGCTCGACGCCGCCGCGATCACGGTGGCGCCGAGATACTTGCCGACCTCGACCGCCGCGAGCCCGACGCCGCCGCCGGCGCCATGCACCAGCAGAACTTCGCCGGGCTGCAACTGGCCACGCTCGACCAGGCCGTGCCAGGCGGTGCCATGGCCGGCCAGATAAGTCGCAGCTTCGGCGAAATCGAAGTTCGCCGGTGCCGGCGTGAGCTGCGAGGCCGCAGCCACCACCTCTTCGGCATAGGCACCGAACCGCAGCTTGACGATCACCCGATCGCCGAGCTTGACGCTGGTCACATCTGCGCCGAGCTCGATGATCTCACCGGCCGCTTCCATTCCTGGAATGAACGGCAGCTCCGGCTTGAGCTGATACTCGCCGGCGCACATCAGGATGTCGGGGAAGTTGATGCCGGCGGCGCGGATCGCAACGCGCACCTCACCAGACTTCAACGCCTTGCGTTCGATCTCTTCAAACCGCAGCGACTCGGGAGGTCCGAGTTCGCGGCACACCACAGCCTTCGGCATCAGGCTGCACCCGCCTTGCGACGCGCCAGCGCCTCGCGCACCAACGGCAGCCGGTCGTTACCAAAATACATGTCGGTCTTGTCCACAAAGATGGTCGGCGAGCCGAAGCCGCCGCGTGCCATCACCTCGTCGGTGTTGTCCTTAAGCTGGTCCTTGATGCTCTGCTCCGCGATCGCGGAGAAGAATGCCTGCGGGTCGAGGCCGCACCGAGCACAGATGGCGGTCAGCACGTCGTCCTTGGAGATGTCCTGATCGTCGCCCCAGTACGCTTCGAACACCGCGGTCGCAAACGGCACCATCGCGTCGGGCTTGTCGCGCAGCAACCAGAGACAGCCGCGCATCGCCTTGACGCTGTTCACCGGAAACACGCTGGGCGGCATCTTGATCGCCAGATTGGACGATCGCGCCCAGTCCGCCAAATCCTTCTTCATGTAACGCGCCTTCAGCGGCACCGGCGTCTTGCGGGACTCGTACACGCTCGGATTGACGGAGTTGAAGATGCCGCCGACCAGGATCGGCCGCCAGGTGATCTCCTCGCCCATCTCTTTTGCCAGCGGCTGAATGTTGTGAAAGGCGAGATACGTCCAGGGGCTGGAGCAGTCGAAGAAGAATTCGAGCATCGGGATTTCCTCCGTTGTTGTTATTGATTGTCTCTCATCTTGTCATTCCGGGGCGCGCTCAGCGCGAACCCGGAATGACAAACGCGGATACTGTATAAGCGGCCCTCACTGCTGCTGCGCGCTCTGCGCCTGCGCGTCGGCGTGCGCCGGCTTATCGACGCCAAACAAGAGCTTGCGCGCCTGTTCGTCCATCGGCTTCTTGTCCTCCTTGCCGAGGGCGAGACCGGCCTGCAGCTTGGGCCGGGCGCGCAACGTCGCGTACCAGCGCTTGATGTTGGGATGGTCGTCGAGCGTCAGGCCCTGCGCCTTGTGGGTCATGATCCAGGGGAAACAGGCGATGTCGGCGATCGAGTAGTCGCCGGCGATATAGTCGCGATCGGCCAGCCGCTGATCGAGCACGCCGTACAGCCGCTTCGCTTCGCGGGCGTAGCGGTCGATCGCGTAAGGGATCTTCTCCGGCGCATACAGCAGGAAGTGGCCGTTCTGCCCGAGCATCGGCCCGAGCCCGGCCATCTGCCACATCAGCCACTGCATTACCTCGAACCGGGCCCGCGTCTCCGTCGGCATCAGCTGCCCGGATTTTTCCGCCAGATAGATCAGGATCGCCCCGCTCTCGAACACCGAAAGCGGCCCGCCGCCGCCCGGCGGCGCGTGATCCACGATCGCCGGCATCCGTCCATTGGGGCTGAGCGCGAGAAATTCGGGCTTGTGCTGGTCGCCGCGGCCGAGTTGCATCGGCACCACTTTGTACGGCAGGCCGCACTCTTCCAGCATGATCGAGATCTTCCAGCCGTTCGGCGTCGGCGCGTAATACAGATCGATCATGGCCGCTGGGTCCTCTTGACGGGTTTGAGCCGATCCTAGCCCGGCTTCGGCCGCCTTGTCACCTCGGTCTCGCGCTTCTGTACGCCCCGCCGCGGACGTGGCACAGAGGGCGTCAATCAGGCCCCAGAGGGAGCGAACCATGCTGTTTCCGACCACGATCGCCGGCTCGCTGCCGAAGCCCGAATGGCTCGCCGAGCCGAACAAGTTGTGGGCGCCGTGGAAGTCGAGCGGCGACGAGCTGATCCGCGCCAAGCGCGACGCCACCATCCTGGCGCTGAAGCTGCAGGAGGATTCCGGCATCGACATCGTCACCGAGGGCGAGCAGGCGCGGCAGCATTTCGTCCACGGCTTCCTCGAAGCCGTCGAAGGCATCGACTTCGCCCACAAGGTCGAGATGGGCATCCGCAACGATCGCTACAAAGCGATGGTGCCGCAGGTCGTCGCGCCGCTGCGACTGAGGGAGCGCGTCCACGGTCTCGAAGCTCGGGTCGCACGAGCGCATACAACCCGCAAGATCAAGTTCACCCTGCCCGGCCCGATGACGATCATCGACACCATCGCCGATCGCTACTACGGCGACCGCGTCAAGATGGCATTCGCCTTCGCCGAACTGCTCAACGAGGAAGCCAAGGCGCTGCAGGCGGACGGCATCGACATGATCCAGTTCGACGAGCCGGCGTTCAATGTCTACATGAGCGAGGCTGCCGACTGGGGCGTCAAGGCGCTGGAGCGCGCCGCGCAGGGGCTTAGCTGCGCCACCGCCGTGCACATCTGCTACGGCTACGGCATCAAGGCCAACACCGACTGGAAAGAGACGCTCGGCGCCGAGTGGCGGCAATATGAGGACATCTTCCCGGCGATCGACAAGAGCGCAATCCAGCAGGTCGCGGTCGAGTGCCGCAATTCGAAAGTGCCGCTGGAGCTGCTGTCGCTGCTGAAGGGCAAGATCGTGCAGGCCGGCGTTATCGATGTCGCCAGCGACGAGGTCGAGACAGCCGACGACGTCTGCGCCACGATCGAAGCGGTGGTGAAGCATGTGCCCAAGAGCAACATCATCGCCACCACCAACTGCGGCATGGCCCCGATGCGGCGGGAGATCGCCGAGGCGAAGCTATTTGCGCTCGGCGCGGGGGCGGAACTGGCACGGCAGCGGTTTGCGTAGTGAGCATAACTCGCCGATCGCAAGGCATTATTGCCCGCTCTTTCGTCATTCCGGGGCGCGCGTAGCGCGAACCCGGAATCCATACCCCCAGTGAAAATGTAGCTCGAAGCCCGCGCCGCAGTGCTCAATCACATGCACGGGGGGTATGGATTCCGGGCTCGCTCGCTGCGCGAGCGCCCCGGAATGACGTGGTTAGTTTGTGCGTGAAGTTGGATGCAGTGCGGGTTGGTACCCGGCGTCGAGAGCCCTTAGCGTCGATGGTGGCGTGAGGAGGACGAGACGACCCTGCAAGCCGTCGATCACCACCACTTCGGCCGGCTGATAACCCTCAAACGACCACCGCAGAAGCGCGCCCTGTGTAGAAAGATAAGCAGTGCCCGCCAAGGCAAGATCGCGGACGCCGGCATCGTCGGGCTTTACGTCCGCCACCATCGCTCCCTCCGGCAACTCACTCACCGCACACGGCAGCGGTTGCAGTCGCTTGGCGCGGCCATCGAGCCGTTCGCGATGCAAGGTGGCGTCGATTTCCCTGGCGCTCACGCACGACAAGCCATTGCCACGGGCAAAGGCATCCGCGAAGCGCTGCGCATCCTCGCGGCGGCAATAGTAACAAGGCCGGTGTCCGGCAGCGAGCGCGGTGGCCTCATCCAGGAAGAACAGCTCGGTCCAGCTCCGCGTCGCCATCACGTCGCGGCGGCGACCGCGGAACTCGCAGGTGCATGTGATCCAAGCCCGGCTCGACCAGCGCCGCGCAAGCAGCGTCTTGGTCGCCGGATCGTGAAGGATGCCGCGATTGCCCGTGAACATCCCGCGCGCCGCCACCGCGACAATCTCGCCGAACGGGGTGACGCGGTTCTGCAGCGGCATCAACTGTCTCCTGCAAGGCAAAGGGTGCTCAGCGCGCGCTGCCTGCTCCTTCTCCCCGCGCGCGGGGAGAAGGGTGGGATGAGGGGGCGGCGCCGCGCAGCCGAGCGCCCCTCAGCTGTCAACAATCAGATCACGGGCGACCGCAGCGAGCCATCCGAAAGCTCGGACTCGTGGAGACGCCCCCTCACCCGGATTGCTACGCAATCCGACCTCTCCCCGCGCGCGGGGAGAGGTTAGGCTGCGGCGCTTGGTCAGGCCGGGGACGACAAATTGGCTGCCGTCCAGCACGCGTTCTACGCCGCCCCGTCCTTCAGCGGCGGTTGGAAGCTGAGCCCGGTGTCCCAGGGGAAGAAGATCCAGGTGTCCTGCGACACTTCGGTGATGAAGGTATCGACCAATGGCCGCCCCTTCGGCTTGGCATAGACCGCAGCGAAATGTGCGTCCGGCAGCATCGACCGCACCATTCGGCCGGTTTTGCCGGTGTCGACCAGATCGTCGATGATCAACAGGCCCTTGCCGGTGCCGCCGCCGAGCGCGGCGGTCTGATCGGACACGCCCTTCAGCACTTGCAGTTCGCCCTGCTTGTCGTGCTCGTAGCTGGCGATGCAAACCGTATCGATCACTCGCATGCCAAGCTCACGCGCGACGATCGCCGCAGGGACCAAGCCGCCACGTGTGATCGCGATCACCGCGTGAAACGGTCCGAGCTCGTTCAGCCGCCAGCTCAACGCCCGGCAGTCGCGGTGAAACTGGTCCCACGACACCGGGAACGGTCGGCCCGCCCGCTTCTGCTCGGTCGGTTCACTCTGCGTCATCCACTCACTCCGACTATACGCTCATTGCGGGCACCCGGATCGGATGCTTTGCACCGTCCGGACACACGCTCCGCGAAGCAAACCGAGCGACCGCGCGGGCGTTGCTGGATCGCTTCGTCGCGGCGCCCCTCGCAACGACCGCTACCTACTTGTCTTGCTCTATTTCGCCGCCTGCAGATCCGCCAGCATCTGCTTCACCGCCGCCATCGCCTGCTGCAGCTTTTCCGGGTCGCGTGAGCGAACCACCAGGTTGGTGTTCGGCTTGCGCTCTTCGTCGAGGAACGGATAGCTGCCGATCATCGCGTCTGGATGCGCGGCGGCGATCTCGCGCAACGGCCCGCCGATGTCGCCCTCGCGCGCGTTCGCCTTCACCGTCTCCGACAGCATCTTGACGCCGGACTTCAGGGTCGGCGCGACGATGTCCATCATCGCCTGCATGATCGACGGCACGCCGGCCATCACGATGACGTTGCCGATCTTGAAGCCGGGCGCGATGATGGTCGCGCTCTGGATCAGCTCGGCGCCATCCGGAATCCGCGTCATGCGTAACCGCGCTTCGTTCAGCCCGGCTTCGGAGAAGCGCTCGCGGAACCGCGCCACCACCTCGGGGTGATAATCAATCCCGACACCGAACGCCTTGGCGACACAGTCGGCGGTAATGTCGTCATGGGTCGGCCCGATCCCACCGGTGGTGAAGACGTAGGTGTAGCGATTGCGCAGCGCATCCAGCGCCTCGACGATCGCCGCCTCGTCGTCGGCAACCACGCGGACTTCGCGCAAATCGATCGCAATGTTGGTCAGGTACTCGGCGATGAAACCGATGTTCTTGTCCTTGGTCCGGCCCGACAGGATTTCGTCGCCGATCACCAGAATACCCGCCGTAACGATCTCGCTCATGAATGCTTCCGTTTCCCCGCTGCGCATTACCGGACAACCACCGCTGTTGCCGTCTCCATAGACGCCTGCCACTCATTTGGGCAGTGCGCCGCCCGAATTGCAGGCAACATCGTGAGCCCGCGGTCAAAAACCGTCCACTCCTTCCATATCGTGCTGGCCCGCCCCTTGCTACTGCTGTGTTCAATGCTGCACTCTCACGCAGCACCGATGGGAATCAGACTGGTTTCATGGCAGTTGCGTTCGATGAAATGAAGGGCCCCGGCGGCGATGTACGCGCGGCCTATCAGGAATTGTCCCGCTGGCTCGGCGAAACGCCGCCCGAAGCCCTCACCAATCGACGCCAGGAAGCGGAGCTGTTGTTCCGCAGGATCGGCATCACCTTCGCGGTGTATGGCGATGCCGAGGCGCAGGAGCGGCTGATCCCATTCGACGTCATCCCCCGAATTCTATCGGCGCGGGAATGGGCGCGGATGGAACTCGGGCTGAAGCAGCGGGTGCGCGCGCTCAATATGTTCCTGCGCGACATCTATCACGGCCGCGACATTCTGCGCGCCGGCATCATTCCCGACGATCTGATCTTTCAGAACCCGGTGTTCCGTCCGGAGATGAACGGTCAGGCGGTACCGCACGACGTCTACGTCCACATCGCCGGTATCGACATCGTTCGAGTCGACGACGAACATTTCTACGTGCTGGAGGACAACGCACGGACGCCGTCGGGCGTCTCCTACATGCTGGAAAACCGCGAGATCATGATGCGGCTGTTTCCGGATCTGTTCGCGCGGCACCGCATCGCGCCGGTCGAGCGCTATCCGGACGAACTGCTCACCGCGCTGCGCTCGGTCGCCCCGTCGCATTCATCGTCGGAGCCGACCGTCGCACTGATGACGCCGGGCGTGTTCAACTCCGCCTATTACGAACACTCGTTCCTCGCCGACAAGCTCGGCATCGAACTGGTCGAAGGCCGCGACCTCGTCGTCAAGAACGAGGAAGTGTTCATGCGCACCACCGAAGGGCTGAAGCGGGTCGACGTGATCTATCGCCGGGTCGACGACGACTTCATCGATCCTCTGACCTTCCGCCCGGATTCGGTACTCGGCGTGCCGGGACTGATGTCGGCCTATCGGGCCGGCAACGTCACGCTGGCCAACGCGGTCGGCACCGGCATCGCCGACGACAAGGCGGTGTACAGCTACATGCCGGACATCGTGAAGTTCTATCTCGACGAAGAGCCGATCCTGAAGAACGTCCCGACCTGGCGCTGCCGCGAACCGAGCGACCTAGCCTATGTGCTCGACCATTTGTCCGAGCTGGTGGTCAAGGAAGTCCACGGCTCCGGCGGCTACGGCATGCTGATCGGTCCCACCGCCACCAAGGCGACCATCGAGGCGTTCCGCGAGAAGCTGAAGCGCGAGCCGGAGGGCTTCATCGCTCAGCCGACGCTGGCGCTCTCCACCTGCCCGACCTGCACCGAGGCCGGCCTTGCCCCGCGCCACGTCGACTTGCGCCCGTTCGTCCTGACCGGCAGCGACCGCATCACCGTCGTCCCCGGCGGTCTCACCCGCGTCGCCCTGCAGGAAGGCTCGCTGGTGGTGAATTCCAGCCAGGGCGGCGGCACCAAGGACACCTGGGTGCTGGATGAGTAGGTTCGTCGTTCACGATCAATGCGGCCGCAATTGCAGCCGGCCCCCCCCCCGTCCCTTATAACCATCTGCCGCTGCC
>NZ_QUMK01000049.1 GCF_010907035.1 Rhodopseudomonas sp. BR0M22 | reverse complement strand
GCTGGCAACATGGTAAAATTCTACGACCGCGAATTCGGCTCCCGGCTCTTGATCGGCAGCGCGCTGTATCCGTCGCCGGCGATCATGCAGGACTCGATCCGCGAGTCGGGCGCCGAGATCGTCACGGTGTCGCTGCGGCGCGAGACGGCGGGCGGCAAGGCCGGCGATCAGTTCTGGTCGCTGATCCGCGAACTCGGCGTCACCGTGCTACCGAACACCGCCGGCTGCCGCGGCGTGCGCGATGCGGTCACCACCGCCAAGCTGGCGCGCGAATTGTTCGGGACGAACTGGATCAAGCTCGAAGTCATCGCCGACAACGACACGCTGCAGCCGGACGTGGTCGGCCTGGTCGAAGCCGCGCAAATCCTGATCAAGGACGGCTTCGAGGTGTTTCCCTATTGCACCGAGGATCTGTCGGTCGCGCTCCGGCTGGTCGATGCCGGCTGCCGGGTGATCATGCCGTGGGCCGCGCCGATCGGCAGCGCGCGCGGCATCGTCAGTCGCGACGCGCTGAAGCTGCTGCGCGACCGGCTGCCGGATATCACGCTGGTGGTCGACGCCGGCCTCGGCGCGCCGAGCCACGCCGCCGAAGCGATGGAGCTCGGCTACGACGCCGTGCTGCTCAATACCGCGATCGCCAAGGCTGAAGACCCGGTGGCGATGGCGCGCGGCTTCAAGCTCGCGGTCGAAGCCGGCCGCACTGGTTACGAAGCGGGGCTGATGGGCGCCCGCGATTTCGCTTCGCCCTCCACCCCTGTGATCGGGACCCCGTTCTGGCATGCCGTATCCTGACCGTTTCTATCCCGTCGTCGACAGCATCGCGTGGGTCAAACGCCTCGCCGCGCTCGGCGTCGGCACCGTGCAGCTTCGCGCCAAGGACCTCGACGACGGCGCCGCGCTGCAGCTCGTCACCGACGCGCTCGCGGCGGTGAAGGACACCAGCGTCAAGCTGATCATCAACGACTACTGGCGCGCCGCGATCGTCGCCGGCGCCCAGCATCTGCATCTCGGCCAGGAAGACCTCGCCGAGGCGGACCTCTCCGAGATCCGCAGCGCCGGGCTGACCCTCGGCCTCTCCACCCACGACGACGCCGAACTCGAAACCGCGCTCGCCGCCGAGCCGGACTACATCGCGCTCGGCCCGATCTTCCCGACCACGCTGAAATCGATGCGGTTTGCCCCGCAGGGCATTCCGAAGATCACCGAATGGAAGAAGCGCGTCGGCAACATCCCGCTGGTCGCGATCGGCGGCATCAAGCTGGAGCAGGCCGAAGAGATTTTTGCCGCCGGCGCCGACTCGATCGCGGTGGTCAGCGATGTGACGCAAAACCCCGATCCAGACGCCCGCGTCCGCGCCTGGCTCGATTTCGTCGCCGAGAAGGCGTGACGACGAACGCGACCGCTGCGACGCGCGGCGCCCTCACCCCAGCCCTCTCCCGCACGCGGGAGAGGGAGCAGGCCGTGCGTGAGGCACAGCCGCGACCCGACCGGTGACTCCTCCCTCTCCCGCTTGCGGGAGAGGGTCGGGGTGAGGGCGACACGCACCGTGCCCTCGCCACTCCGACCGACAACACGACCGAACCAAGCGGCCCGAATAACAACCGATAACAAGGAGGATGGCATGAATATCCGCTCCAATCCCGAGACCACCCGCGCTGCCGTCACCACCGGCGCCCTGCCCTCCTCCAAGAAGATCTACGCGACGCCCGCCAGCGCGCCCGATCTGCGCGTGCCGCTGCGCGAGATCATCCTGAGCGAAGGCGCAGGCGAGCCGAACCTGCCGGTGTACGACACGAGTGGCCCCTACACCGATCCGAGCGTGGTCATCGACGTCAACAAGGGCCTGCCGCGCCCGCGCACGCAGTGGGTGATGGAGCGCGGCGGCGTCGAGCAATATGAAGGCCGCGAAATCAAGCCGGAAGACAACGGCAATGTCGGCGCCGCGCATGCCGCGAAAGCCTTCACCGCGCATCACCAGCCGCTGCGCGGCGTTGGCGATGCGCCGATCACGCAATACGAATTCGCCCGCCGCGGCATCATCACCAAGGAGATGATCTACGTCGCCGAGCGCGAGAATTTGGGCCGCAAGCAGCAGCTCGAACGTGCCGAAGCGACGCTGGCGGACGGTGAATCGTTCGGCGCCGCGGTGCCGGCGTTCATCACGCCCGAATTCGTCCGCGACGAGATCGCGCGCGGCCGCGCGATCATCCCGGCCAATATCAATCACGGCGAACTCGAGCCGATGATCATCGGCCGCAACTTCCTCACCAAGATCAACGCCAATATCGGCAACTCGGCGGTGACATCGTCGGTCGAGGAGGAAGTCGACAAGATGGTGTGGGCGATCCGCTGGGGCGCCGACACCGTGATGGACCTCTCCACGGGACGCAACATCCACACCACCCGGGAATGGATTTTGCGCAACTCGCCGGTCCCGATCGGCACCGTGCCGATCTACCAGGCGCTGGAGAAGTGCGAAGGCGATCCGACCAAGCTGACCTGGGAGCTGTACAAGGACACGCTGATCGAGCAGGCCGAACAGGGCGTCGACTACTTCACCATCCACGCCGGCGTGCGGCTGCAATACATCCACCTCACCGCCAGCCGCGTCACCGGCATCGTGTCGCGCGGCGGCTCGATCATGGCGAAGTGGTGCCTGGCGCATCACAAGGAGAGCTTCCTCTACACGCATTTCGACGAGATCTGCGACCTGATGCGCAAATACGACGTGTCGTTTTCGCTCGGCGACGGCCTGCGGCCGGGCTCGATCGCTGACGCCAACGACCGCGCCCAGTTCGCCGAACTGGAGACGCTCGGCGAGCTCACCAAGATCGCGTGGGACAAGGGCTGCCAGGTGATGATCGAAGGCCCCGGCCACGTGCCGATGCACAAGATCAAGATCAACATGGACAAGCAGCTCAAGGAGTGCGGCGAGGCGCCGTTCTACACCCTCGGGCCGCTGACCACCGACATCGCACCGGGCTATGATCACATCACCAGCGGCATCGGCGCCGCGATGATCGGCTGGTTCGGCTGCGCGATGCTGTGCTACGTCACGCCGAAGGAGCATCTCGGCCTGCCCGACCGCAACGACGTCAAGACCGGCGTGATCACCTACAAGATCGCCGCCCATGCCGCCGACCTCGCCAAGGGCCACCCCGCCGCGCAACTGCGCGACGACGCGCTGTCCCGTGCGAGGTTCGAATTCCGCTGGCAGGACCAGTTCAACCTCGGCCTCGACCCGGATACGGCGCAAGCCTTCCACGACGAGACCCTGCCGAAGGACGCCCACAAGGTCGCGCATTTCTGCTCGATGTGCGGCCCGAAATTCTGCTCGATGAAGATCACCCAGGATGTGCGCGACTACGCGGCGGGGCTTGGCGATAACGAGAAAGCCGCCATCTACCCGGTCGGCCACGCCGGCATGACCATCTCCGGCACCATCGAAGACGGCATGGCCCAGATGAGCGCCAAGTTCAAAGAGATGGGAAGCAGCGTGTATCTCGACGCCGACAAGGTGAAAGAGAGCAACAAGGCGCTGTCGTAAAGGCGGCGCGCGCTCACCGAGCTACAAACGTCATGCCCGGGCTCGACCCGGGCATCCATCGGAAGCGAAGCGGCCGGGCGAAAGCCCGGCCGCTTTTACTTGCCAACGATGGAGGTTCGATCGAGCTTAGCGGAAGCGATTGCTGTGAAAGCCGATGCGACACGCACGACCCGAACGCCTCCGACCTCGCATTGTCGACAGACTTGGAATTGCGCTATCGGTATGGCGGCAAGTTGATGGCGTTTTGATCGGAGGCTGGATTCGAAACTCCGAGCTATTCGATGAAGCCGAGCGAGCGCTGAATCTGATCAAGCAGCATAGTCCGCTGGATCATGCTCGGGTCGTCAGAGAACTCGACCGCATCTGGGTTAACCTGTCATTCCATGGCCTCGCCGAATACGTGCACTCGCTCAAAGCGTGCGTGCTCGATGAACGCTTCTTGGCTGACCCTGTCACGACGACCGAGCAAATCGCATCGACTATCGTGCATGAAGCAACTCATGCACGGATCGAGCGCTACGGAATAGCATATGAGGAAGATCAACGCGCACGAATTGAAGCCATCTGCTTCAGACGAGAGCTAGCATTCATTGCGCGGCTGCCTGATCAAGACAAACTGCGCGAAGAAATCGAGAAGACCCTCAGTTGGTACGCGAACTCCGATGAGTTCAGCGATTACCGACTCGAGGCGCAGTACGAGTCGGGCGGCGTCGAAGCACTGGCCCACATCGGCATGCCCAAGTGGCTTATTCGCGCCGTCATCTTTGGCCGAGAATTCGCGGTCAGGGTGAAGAAGCTCGCACGTAGGACCGAATAGGGCGCGTGCGGGCTGGACAACCCGCAGGGCGGATTAGCGAAGCGTAACCCGCCACCACACGGACGTAAGCCCAGCCGCCGCGCGGCGGGTTGCGCCTTCGGCTAACCCGCCATACGGCTCTTAGGGGTAAGGCTCTGAGCAAGCGAAACACCGAGTGATCTGATGGGAAACGAGATGTCCAACGATTTCGTCAAATGGCTCAACGACAACCAAGGCGTTGTCAGCGTTATGACCTTTCTTTGCACTCTATTCGCCGCTTGGGCATCCGGACTCTTTTCCGCGTTGAGACGACGACCAAGACTCAGGATCGACCTACTGGAGGGGCCAACGCTATGTTCAACATATCCCACCGGCAAGAAACACAACGGATTCGACGCACATCGAACCGGAATTTCACTATATCTAAGAATTTCGAACATTGGCTCCGCGGCAACCAGCATCGACAACATTAAACTTGGATATCATTGGCACGCACGCCCGCTCACCTGGATTTGGTTTCGATATCGACTGTTTTGGTTTTGGCTCCATCAACCCGCTATGGCGATTGAGGATTTCCAAGTAAAAATTGGAGACAACATCAAATTTTACCCATTCCTCCTTCAACGAAGTTCAATTTCTGGAAAATCGAACAACACTTACCTTCGAGTCGGCCAATCGATTAGCGGCGTCATCTATTTTGAGCAACCCGAAAGCTGGGGAGGCTGCTTTCCGTCACCCCGAAATGGAAAAGCAAAAATCAGAATCGCGATCTTCGATACCTTCGGAAAAAATCATGAGAAATCATACTGGATTCCAATTGTCACGTTTGAACAAGCTAAGAAATACAATCCTTCGTTTGGAATTACGCTACCAACACTGCACGATGAATCCACATCGCCTGACACCCCAGCCGACCTCAGCCCGTAGGGCGGATTGGCGTAGCGTAATCCGCCCCTTCACCGCGACAAGCCCGCCCGCCGCCCGGCGGGTTACGCCTTCGGTTAGCCCGCCCTACAGCCGCGATCGGCTCACGAGAGCTGCGCTGCGACGGCGGCTTTGTCGATGATCGACCAGACTTCCACGATGCGGCGGTCGGAAAACGCGTAGAACACGTTTTCGGCGAAGCGGACTCGTCTGCCATTGACGGCAAGGCCGAACAGCTCGCCCGATGGGGTGCAGTCGAACCACAGCCGGCTCGCAACCCGCGGCGGTTCGGACACCAGCCACTGGATGTCAAAGTGTAGGTCAGGGATCACGCGAAAATCCCGCTGCAGCATATCGCGATAGCCTGTCAGCCCGACCCGCTCGCCGTTGTAGGACACATCCTCGCCGACGAACTGGTCCAGCTTCGGCCAATCCTGCCGGTTCAGGCAGGCGATGTAGCCGCAGTAGATCTCGGAGAGTTCGGCGGGAGTCATCGGATCATCCTATTTGAACATGGCCGATGACGCTTCGCTCAGTCGCGCGACGCCATCCGTATGATGATCCCGCAAGGGTCAAGCAGTTCCGCCTCGCCAACTATTTTCCTTGCAGCTCACCATCTGTACCAGAGCGCGCAGGGCGAGCATCGCATGCGCGTGACGTATCGTGTCGCGGCGGGATCAGTCTCGGCCGGCTCACGGGCTGCATCACGGCGCAGCAGCAAACGTAGCCTGGGTGGGCGAAGCGATACCCGGGACTCTCAGGTTCGTTCACCCCCGCGTATCGCTGCGCTCACGCGGGCTACTCACCCAAAGCTGCGACTACCGTTTCGATCGGCAGGAACAGCGTCCGGCTGTCTTCGGGATACTCGATGAATTCGGCGCAGCGCAGATAGAAGCGTTTGGCCGCATCGTCCTTGGCGTGAACCAGAACCGCGCCGATGCCGATGCTCTGCGATGCCAGTGCGATCCGGCGCAGCGCGTCCGAAAGCAGGTCGGCGCCGAGCCCCCTTCCGGCATGGGAGTGGCTGACGGCCAGTCGCCCGATCACCGACACCGGGATCGTGTCGGGCGCGTTGCGGCGGACCTTGCCCGGCGCTGCCGCACGCTCGACCGCGCCCGCTGAAACGCAGAAATAGCCGACGACCTTGTTGCCTTCGCACGCCACGTAGGTGCGCGAGAAGCGGCTTTCGTTCTTGAGTGCCCGCTGGCGCAACCAGTCGTTCAACACCGGTTCGCCGCAATCGAACGCGGACAGATCATGTGCAATCGTCAGGGGAACAGGAGCCGACAGACGGGAGCGTGGCTGGTCTGGCGCGTCGTCTATGTCCGCCATGCCGGGACCCGACGCAGCAACGCCTTGAGCTTCGGCCCCGGCGCGGGCGGATTGTCGAGCGCCTGCATGAAGGCGTCATAGCGTTGGGGATCGAGCGTGAATAAGCGCTGATCGAGCAACACATCGACCGCCTGCCGACGGGCGCTCTCCACCATGAACTCCGTGCGCGTCTTCCCCAGCACCGCCGCCGCATCGTCGATCAGCTGGCGAGTGCCGGTCTCGATCCGCAGATTGATGCTGCCCTTGGCGTCGGACGTCGCGCCGCCCGCTGCGGCCGCAGCGGAACGACGAGCGGATTTTGCGGATGCGACACGCGTCTTTGCCATGGGCAGAATATCGCGCTCTGTATCCACAGTGTCAATACGATCTCAGGCACCGCCGGCAGGTTACGCCTTCGGCTAACCCGCCTTACGCTCGCGCTACTTCACCGCCGCCCGCATCGCGGTCCAGTCGAAGCCTTTCGCCGTCGCCAGGGCTTCGTCCTCGCCGAGGCCCTTGAATGACAGCGATAGCGCGGCGGCGGGGCCGAGCGCGATCAGGATCGTGCCGGACTTGTCGCTGGCCTGGAACGTCCGCGTCACCTTGAAGCCGTCGATCGTGGTGGTGTTGGCCGGGCCGTGGCTGGCCTCGGTCTTCATCCCGGTGCCGCCGGCCGCCAGCCGGCTCTGGGCCGGCGCGCCGGCGAGCAGCTGGACGCTGACATGGATCTCGCCGCGCTCGTAGCCGCGCTGCGCCACCACGATGCGGCTGCCGCCGTCCTGCATCGTCAGGCCGCCGAGCTTGCCGGCTTTCCAGCCCGGCAGCTCGACCAGCAGCGGGGCATACGGCTCGAGCCCGTCCCCGGCGCGCGCGGACGACGGCGGCGCCAGCGCCGCTACGGCGAGCGCGGGCAACGCGACAGCCAAACCAGCGAGACGACGACGCGCGATCATGACAACCTCCAGTTCAAGACAGCGGCGGCAGCCTAGCAAGGCCGCAGGCCGCAGCATTGATCTGAGCGCACGATCGCCGAAGGTCGCAGGGCCTCGCATGGATCACCCCAGCGCGCCGGATCGGGCGCAGGCCGCATCGACACGACGCCATCCCCGGACCACGACGTCCGCTCCGCTCAAGCCGTCCGACGAGCTATCCGCTCCGCGCTGATACCGGTTTGCCTGAGTGGACCGGATCGGCAGAGCCGCGTCTGCGAGCTGCGCGCCCCTCGCCAACGCCGCTCGCGAGATCCTCGCCCTCGCCTGTCACGGCTTTCGAAAGCCTTCAAGCGCCCGCCGAACCGCCTCCTCGATCAACGCCCGGCTCCTATCCAGCTCAGCGGCAACCTCGGCGGCGCGGGCCGGCGAGATCAGCTTGCCCTCCGCGCAATCGAGCACGAGGCCGACCGTCGCCTCGGCGTAGGCGGCTGCGGCCAGATAGGCGGACACTCCGGCGTCGATGTCGCCGCCCCAGCGAAACGCGAGCGCGTATCGCCATGACCGCTCGAACGTCACCTTCGGCGTCTCGGACATCAGGACCTTCGCGTCCCAATGATCGCACTCGAATGCCGACGGCCGATCGCGAAGCACGACGGGCAACGCGCCGTGGCTGCTTGCAAACGGGGTCGCGGTCGACAGCCGTAGCGGGAACCCCTTTGCGTCGATGGCGCTCTGCCATTCCGCCATCGAATTCAGCTTCTGGTCCGACAGCACATAAATCTCGATCGACATGTCAGATCCCTCGGGTCATCGGGCGCGCCCGGGAACGCGACCTGAAAATGCTCAGAACAATCTGCTTTCGCGAAATTCCTCGGACGACATTCAGTTCGAAGACGGGCGTATCCGGCGCAGCACGTGTCTTTGCCCAAAGTTCGTCCGCTCGGGCCCGCGATATCGTCTGGGCACCGGTTTTGACATCATAGATCGCGATAATATCCCCTTGCACATTACGTAGCGTTGCATCGGTTCTGATCGTTCCGGCGAGCCCGTCATAGGGATCGACGGTGTCGAGACTGAAACTCGGTTCGCAAAAGGGTCCCGATGCCAAAAGATCGCCGCTGGTCGGCGCCGTCAGGCGATGCGCGATGGATCGCAAGCCATCGCGACCAACCACCAACTTTGCGCCAAGCGGCGCGCCCCCGCCCCTCGTCGTGACGACAACGGGCGCATAGCTCGGAAGCTGCGGCGCCGCGCGATCGTGAAGATCGCGCCATCTTACCAGCATGTGCATCAAACAGTGCACAACTGATTACGCCCGACACCCACCGCAGGCGCGATGTCGGCGCGCACTCAGCTTCAGATTGCGCCCGATCAATGCTGCGCGCGAGCGGACGCCTAAGCTCGGCAGCGAACTAACAACCTGGAGGAACGTTGGTCATGTCCGCATCCGACGTACAAACCTTGCATGGTTTTCTGTTCGCCAAGCTCGCCGCAATCGGCTCGAAGAGCGAAACCCCGATCTACTATCTGCAACAGTTCGACGACAGCGAGCAGCGCATCGCGATCGATGCCCGCCCGTTCAACGACGAGCCGAAGCTGCGGCCCTATCTCGCCACCAAGGTGACGGTGACCGGCACGCAGGGGCCGGAGTACTTCCACGTCGACTCGATCAGCCGCTGTTCGCCGGACACCCACGGCTGCATCATCAATTGGGGCAGCTAGAACCGAGACAACTCGTCCTGCGTCGGCACGGCACGTCCTCGCACCGGACGTCGCCGCGGCGATGCGCGCCGCTGCGGTTCGGGACGGCGGGCGTTAACGATCGGTTAACCATACCAAAACGCTGACGCGAACCAGACAATTGTCGTCGCGATTAGTATCGCATCACAGCGAATGGAGAGATGCGATGAGCGAAGCGACCCTGATACTTCCGAACATGCGCGGCGGCTGCGCCACCGCCGATGGCAAAGTGCACACGCTGTTTCGGATCAATAGCCGCGTCCGGCGCAAGATGGCGCAGCCGGCCGCAATGACCTCATCACCAGCAGCGGCGAATGATGATCACGCGTCGGACGATCACGCGCGCGAAGGCTGAGTCCGTTCGCGCGGCAGCTCACGCCGCCGCCGGCACCTTCACCCGCGCGCCGGGCGCAATCGTCGGCGGCGCGGCGTTGAGGTGATCGATGGCGAAGCCGGCGGCGGCCTTGTAGCCGGCCATGAAGGCGGCGCGCTCGGCCGGCGGTATCACGTCGTCGATATTGTCGAAGGTGCCGCCGCAGCGCTCGTCGACCAGGTTGAGCAGGCCGAACGGGCCGGCGCCGCGATTGCGCAGGATCAGCTGCGAGATCGGGCCGCACAGCTTGGCGTCGAACGCCGCCAGCGCCGCTTCGGTCGCACCGTGCGCCACCATCGCGGCGCCGAGCTCGCGCGCGTCGACGATCGCCTGGGTGCCGCCGTTGGAGCCGGTCGGATACATCGCATGCGCCGCATCGCCGATCAGCAGCACCGGGCCGTCGCGCCAGGTACTCACCGGATCGCGGTCGATCATCGGATTCTCGTAAGCGGAGTCGGCCTCGCGGATCATCGCCGGCACGTCGAGCCAGTCCCACACCCAGCCGTCGAAATGATGCGCGAACTCCGAGGTCGGCACCTGCCGGAACCAGCCCTGCTGCTTCCAGCCGTCGGCATTGTCGAGCGTGACCTCGGCGATCCAGTTCAGCATCGACAGCCCGGTCGCGGGATCCGGATGCGAGATCGGATAGATCACCACGCGGTGGCGATGAGTCCCGAGCCCTATGAATGAGGCGCCGCTGCGGGTCGGCTTGCCCCATGTCGTGCCGCGCCACATCACCGCGCCGCCCCAATGGATCGGCGGCTGGTTCGGATGCATCTGCGCCCGCACCGCGGAGTGAATGCCGTCGGCGCCGATCAGCAGCGCGCCGCTCACCTCCGAGCTGCCGCCATCGGCGTGCTCCAACGTCGCGGTGACGCCGTCCGCGGTCTTGCGATAGGAAGTCACGCGGCGGCCGAGCTGCACCGCATCGGCGCCGAGCCGTTCGATCACCTTGTCGTTCAGCAGCATGTGGAAACGGCCGCGATGCACCGCATATTGCGGCCAGCGATAGCCGGCAGCCTTGCCGCGCGGCTCGGCATAGATGTCGTTGCCGTTGAGGCCGACCAGCGCCCATTCCTTCGCCGGCAGGCCGACGCGATCGAGGTCGGCTTCGGTGATGCCGAGGTCGAGCAGTTCGCGCACCGCGTTCGGCTGCAGATTGATGCCGACGCCGAGCGGGCGCATCTCGCGCGCCGCCTCATAGACCACGCAGGGCACGCCGATCTGATGCAGCGTCAACGCCGCCGCAAGCCCGCCAATGCCGCCGCCGGCGATGATCACCCTGTTGCTCATGAACGCGTCCTGCCCTGCTCGTGATTGGGGCTTGCTGTAACCAGCTACAGCCGGAGAGGCAAGCAAGGGCGGCCGACAGGCGTGGCGCCGCCGGTATTCAGTTTTCGTTCCGATGATGGCGCTTGACGGAAACGAACATATCAGGAACATTCTGCAATCAGAAATTGCGGAACGGTTCTCCCGGTTGCAGCGAGAGGCGTCGATGCGGTGTCGTTCTCGGTCGTTCAGCGTAGCTTCGGCGCAGCAGATCGCCGCGCCGTTCGCTCAGGACAGGCTCGATTGCCGTGAGTAGTCCGGAGCTCGACGCGGCCACCGTCCCGGCCACGCTGCAGGTGACGCCGGACGGCGATCAGGTCAGCGGCCACTGCGATTGCTGCGGCCAGATCAGCCGCCGTGTCTCGGGCACGATCGAAACGGCCGATGCCGTCGTGGCCTATCAGGTGTGGTGGACGGTCGGCCACATTGCCGAACACGGCGCGGAGATCGACCTGATCTGCGGGCGCTGGGGCGACGGCACCAGCGCGTCCGACCGCTTCGTCGTGCGCCTGCATCACTTCATCGCCGCGACCGGCCCGGCCGTGATGGTGCAGGATGCCCGCCTCGCGGACGGTCTCGACCGGCTGGCGGCGCGCGCATTGCGGCGCGATGAGATCATCGGCACACCGCGCGCCGCGGAGGTGTTCGCGTTTTATGACGCGATCGCGCTGCAGGATACGCGGCTCGCCGAGCTGTTCGGCGCGCCGGTTCCTTGCGGCCCGCGCGCCGGGCGCCGCAAGCTTCCGTCGCGGCGCAGTCGTTCGGGCGCGCGCCGTGGCCGGACTATTTGAACCCGATCGCCAGGCCCGACAGATCGAGGTCGGCGATCAGGCCGACCTGCGAGCCGCTCAGTTCGAGCACCGCGCCCTTCTCGTTGCGCAGCACGATGGCGCGTGCGCCGACGCCGATCGCAGCCCCCGCGCCGACCGCGCCGTAGACGCCGGCGACATCGCGCGGCGAGCGGATGTTGCTGACCCGGCCGGCCAGCTGCGCCTTCGAGCCGCCGAACACCAGACCATAGGACAAGCCGCCGATCGACAGCGGATAGCGCCGGCCGTGGAAGTTCAACGTGCCCGAGCCGCCGGAACCGCCGATCACCCAGCCGCCTTTGTAGATCGTCAGCGTGATCCGTCCCTCGTCCGCCTGGGCCGACGCGCCCAGTGCAAAGACGCCGATCAGCACGGCAACCACGGTCCCCAGCAATCCACGCATCCCGCTCTCCTTTGTCGCTCGCCCCTTACGGGCTTTGTCATTCCGGTCTAGCACTGCTATCGCGATTCGGCGCCACGACGGTGAAACCGCCAACGGCGACACCGGAACTGCAGCTCGTGCTGAACCGGCGCATCGCTCGCGGCGACAACGAACCGCGACGCTGCACCGATACAATAAAAAGGAGAATCGAATGGATGCCACCCGCCGATCCGCTGTCCGACTGCTCGTCGGCAGTCTGATGAGTCTTGTCGTCGTGGCACCCGCGCTCGCCGCCGAAACCCCGAACGCGTCAGACGCGCTCACCGAAAAGCTCAATGCCTATATCGGCTGCCTCAATCGGCTGTCGGCGCGCGCGTTCGATTCCCGCTCGCGCTACTTCTCCTGGGCCGCCAAGACAGGCCCGACCGGCAAGGAACGGATCGTCTACGGCACCTACACGATCTACGACACCAAGAACTGCCGTGCCGCCGTCGAGAAGGCCAACGCGATCGAGCCGCACGAACCCGAGCTCGAAGCCGCCGCTTCGGCCTATGCGGACGCGGTCGGCAAGCTCGAGCCGCTACTGAAGGAAACCGACGACTATTACACGCAGGAGAACTACAAGGACGACAAGATGGCGAAGGGCAAAGCCCTGCATCCCCGTCTGGTCGCCGCCTGGGATGCGTTCGCGGATGCCGACCGCAAGTTGCGCGGCGGCGTCGAGGTCATCAAGGACCGTCAGTCCGCCGAAAAACTGGCGGCGATCGAACGCAGCGAAGGCCGCAAGGCGCGCTACCAGATCGAAGCCACCATGATCGACGCCAAGCGTGTGATCCGCGCGGCCGAGGCCGACAAGCCAGATCTGGCGGCGCTGACAGCAGCCATCGACACTTATGGCAAGACCGTCGCGGCGAACGAGGCTTTCACCGAGGGCGAGCGAAACGCCAAGATCGGCTCGATGTTCATGTCGAACGCCAAGTCGTTTCTCGTCACCGCCAAGCAACTGATGCGCCGCCAGCGCGACAAGACGCCGTATTCGAGCGGCGAGAAGATGATGCTTAGCAACGCCGGCTCGGGATGGATGGTGGAAGGCTCGCCGCCGCGCCTGCTGCGCGACTACAATCAGCTGGTCGATGCCTACAATCGCGGGGCAAGCTTCTGAGAGGCCGACCTGAGCTCGGTCAGCCGATCACGTCTTCACAACGATACGGCGCGGTTCGAACACGATCGGTGAAGCCCCGCGCCGCAAGCGATCCGCATTGGTGCGACGGATGCGACCCTGCCGCATCCGTCGTCGGCCAACTCAGCGATGTCCGGCGCGGCTTCGGCCAACACCGGCGAGCGACATGTAGCAGCCGCCCTGCATCCCGAGTTGGAACCCGCCGTTTTCCGGCGTGAACAGATATTCCTGGCAACGCCCGCCTGCGATCGGAATCCGATAATCGTAGACCAGCAATCCGGTGTTCAGCGTGCGATACACCACGACGCTGGCCGCTTGGGCGTTCGGAATGCCGTACTTCGCTTTGACCTGCTGGAAGCCGGCCTGCAGGTCGTAGGTGATAGCATGGTTGGAAAATTGGGCGACGCCGACCCATGTCGGGATCACGCGCTGTCCGAGGTTCTGCAGATTGCCGTTGAAGTGGACGATCAGGTTATTGGGCGAACCGCTCCACTGGCCGTTGATCAGATAGAAATCGTCGAACAGGTTGACGTTGGCCTGCGGCTGCTTGGCTGAACTTTGCGCCGCAAGGTTCAGCACGAATTGGCTTTGAGACAGCGGCTCAAGATTGGCAGTTCTGAAAAAGATCGTGAGAGCCGGATAAGGCAGAGAAATGTCCGCTTGCGCCCGGGCGGGCGAAGCCGCCCCAAGCAGACCGGCGACAAGGCCGAACACACCGAACACCAGAGCTTTACGCATGGTTGTTCTCCATGTGCGGTTGGAGATGCACGCGCCGGATCATAGTTGAGATTCTTGTCGACACAACCCATGAGGGAATACCGGTAAGCCGTTCAACGCCGGCATCTGCAGCCTTTCGCGATGAGCATCGCCGCCGATACGTCTGACAGCAGAGCCGACGCGTGGGGAGAGATCCGCAGTTCGGGGACAAGACTTATGCAACTCAGATGCAGCGACGTCCGCCTGATACCGACCATCGTCGAGGCCGGTTCGGTGGGTAAAACCCTGTCATTTTAGGGGCCCCCGCTTTCAGCGCGGCGCAATTGGCGGTAGGTTGACCAGGATTATTTCCGAGGATTCAGCGGTGCTGCGCAAAGCCTTTATGAGAGTGTTTTCGGCCCATCCGGTCGAGACCATCGCCGCCTGCACTGGTCTGTTCATGATCGTGCTCGGTTTTGCGCTCGGCACGCAGTCGGGCTGGATCTGGTTCTGGGGTCAGGTATCGGCGATCTGCGGCGCCAGCCTCGCCACGCTCGCGGTGGTGTGGACGCTGCGCCAGCGCGCCGCCGAAGCCCGCATGGCCGCCAACCTCAACGTGCTGGCGCGCCAGCTCGAGACCTCGATCAGCCAGATCCACAAATCGGTGAAGGGCGGCCGCGACGAGTCGATCCCCGCCGCCGTGTACTTGGCGCAGATCGAGCAGTGCATCGACAATCTGATCGGCGTCACCCACGAGATCGGCGAGATCACCGGCCGGCAACTGCCGTTCGACGTGATCGAGATGCTGACCGCGCGCGACACCTTGCAGATCGAAGCGCGGATCACCGACGGCCGCACGCCCGAGCGCAAGCTGGTGACCGAGACCGAGAACTGTCCGGCCTGCAAGAAGCAGGTCGAATTCCAGGTCGGCAGCCTGCCCGGCGACAGCGCCAAGCCGACCTGCCCGCATTGCGGCCAGCGCTTTCACGCCCACCGCTCGACCAGCGGCAACATCTTCCTGCGGATGCCGGGCGCCTCGCAATTCACCCGCGCGGTGGCGGTCAACTGCCCGGTCTGCGCCAGCAAGATCCCGGCGAATATCGATCAGGGCAAGCAGCATTCGGAGACGCGCTACTGCTTCTCCTGCGGCGCCAAGGTGTCGATCGATCCGCTCGGCCAGCAATGCACGCTGCTCAGCAAGCAGGACCGCCTGCCCGGCCATCTCAACGGCGCCGGCACGCTGGTCTGCGACAAGTGCAACGACCCGGTGATCACGCTGACGTCGAACAGCGCCGGCACCTACGGCATCTGCCGCAAGGACGACGGTCTGGTGTTCTCCGCCGCCGCCGGCACGCCGCCGCAGCAGCCCACGCGCCCTGCCGCCGCGCCGGCGACCTCGTCGCCACAACCTGCACCGCCGCAAACCACCAAGCCGGCGCAGAGCGAGCAGGTGGCGCGCAGCGACGCCGCCGAATAGAGCCGCAGTGGCTGCCTGCAACCCGCGCAGCGCGCGGAATTGAAGCCGTCACGCAAGCTCTGGTAAAGTCACGCCATCAGGAATCGTTTGGGGGCGTTGCGTGGCTGAAGCTGAAACCACCCGTCGCGGACTTCCGGGACCGCAAGGTCCGCGTGGACGTCCCGGCGAACCGGGCCGACCGGGACCGCAGGGACATCCGGGACGCCCAGGCCCCGAAGGCCCGCGCGGCAAGCCTGGTCCGGTCGGCAAGGCCGGTCCGCAAGGCAAGGCGGGTCCGCAAGGCAAGCCCGGCGTTCCCGGCAAGGCTGGACCGGCCGGCAAGGCTGGACCGGCCGGCAAACCCGGACCGGATGGCAAACCCGGCCCCGACGGCAAGCCTGGTCCGATCGGCCCGCAAGGACCGCGCGGCGAGCAAGGCGCTCGCGGCGAACAAGGTCTTCGGGGTGAGCAAGGGCCGCGCGGCGAACAGGGTCCGCGGGGCGAGCCCGGCCCGCCCGGTGCGCTGCCCTCGATCGAGCAGGTGATGCCCTGGCTGCATCTGATCTTCGACGCCTACGAAGACTACAAGGCGCAGCGAGCCCGCGAGGCGCGCGAGCTTGAAGAGCGGATCGCTGCCGAAGCGCTGGAACAGGCGGCCCGCGAAGCCGCCGAACGCGAAGTCGCTGCCGCGATCGAGGCCGCTAGTGCAGAGATCGAGGCCGAGGTCGCTGACGACGACGCCAACAGCGACGGCGGCAAGAAAAAGAAGAAGCGCAAGCACAAGGACTGATCGCGCGGCGCGGCCGGTGTCTCAATGCCACCTGCCGCGTCATGATACGAAGCCGATCTGCCCTTGCCGACCCGCCCTTGCCGATCGCCGTGCAATGATTAGCTGACGCCGAACAGCGCATCGCACGGCGGAGACAGCCGCATGGCCTCGGCGATCTGGTACTACATGGTTCTGGCCGTCGAATCCGTTCTGGGGATCGTCGGCCTGCGGCTGTACGAAGAGCCCGCCTATAAGGTGCTCGACCGGCCGGCCGAAGCGATCGAAATCCGCCGCTACGCGCCACGTGTCGCCGCCGAAGTCGATCTCGAACGCAACGGCCATGCGGACAGCCAAGCGTTCACCTTGCTGTTCAACTACATCGCCGGTGCTAATCGTGGCGCTTCGGACGCGTCCGAGCGGGTCGCCATGACCGTTCCGGTCGATGTCGCGCGGCCAGCGAAGATCGCGATGACCGCGCCGGTCGAAACCGCGACAGAGGGACGAATGACGCGAATGCGGTTCTTCCTGCCCGCGACGTACACCACCGACACGGCGCCGAAGCCCGACGATTCGCGGGTGCAGATCGTCACCGTGCCGGAACAGACGATCGCGACGCTGCGCTTCTCCGGCACCGGGCGCGACTTGCGCGAGCGCGAACAGCAACTGATCGCCGCGCTCGCGAACACCGCATGGCAGCCGGTCGGCGCGCCCTACGGTCTGTTCTACGATGCGCCGTTCACCCTGCCCTTCGTGCGCCGCAACGAAGCGGCGGTGGAAGTCGCCAAGCGCTGATCACACAAGACCGTTGATCAGACGAGGCCGAGATCGGCTGGATGCACCCCGGCGAAGATCCGCTGCAGCGCCGCCGCATCGAGCCCGTACATCCGCTGCACCAGGCCGGCGAACAGCGCGCGATAATCGGTCAGCACCGGATAGTCGCGGTTCTGAAACAGCGCCGGCTGCGCGACCTTGATCTGTTCGCCGGCGATGCGGCCGCCATTGAGCCCGCCGCCGAGCACCCAATACACGCTGCCATGACCGTGATCGGTGCCGTGATCGCCGTTCTCGCGAAACGTCCGGCCGAACTCGGAGATCACCACCACCACGCTGTCGCGCCAGGCGGTCGGCCCGATCTCCTCGCGGAAGCCGGCCAGCGCCCGGCCCAGCTCGCCGAGCCGGTCGGCGAGATAGCCGGTCGCCGCGCCCTGATTGACGTGGGTGTCCCAACCGCCGACATCGACGAAACCGAGGTTGAACTGTTCGCGCATCAGCCGGCCGATCCGGCGCGCCGACAACTCGAAGCCGCGCGGCGACACCGCACCGCGATTGGCAGCGGTCATCTCGTCGGCGATCGACTTCACCACTTCGTCGCGCACGCGAAAGCCTTCGGTCACTGCCGAGGCCAGCTTGGTCTTGGCGTACATCTGCTTGATCAGTTCGGCCTGGCGGTCGTCGACGCCGGGCTTGCCGACATTGCCGAGCGCGATGTTCGGAATCTCGGCTTGTCCGCGAAAGATCAGCGGCAACTGTTCGGTAAAGGCAATCGGCTTCACCCGCGTGAGTTCGGCGGCGAGCCGGCTCATGAAGCCGGAGCGATAATCACGCCGGCCGGCGGTCGACTGCCCGAGCTCGATCGTGTCCTGGGTTTCGAAGTGACTACGGGTGGTGTCGTCGCTGGTGCCGGCGAACGGAACGAACGCGATCTCCCGCTTCGTCCAGAGCGGCGCGATGGTGTCGCGCAGCGACGGATGCAGCCCCCAATCGGCATCGAGCGCCACCGCAGCGTTGGGGTTGCCGGCATCGGGCCGCGCGATCGCCAGGTTCGGCCGGGACTCGTAGTAGAAGCTGCTCGACACCGGCACCACCACGTTGGCGGCGTCGTAAGCGCCGCGCAGAAATACGACGAGCAGCTTGGCGTCGGTCGCGGGCGCGGCCCACACCCGGCCGGCGATCGTGGTGGTCAGCGCAGCGGGTGCGAATGCGGCGACGGCCTTCAGCAGATCACGACGGTTCATGCGGTGCCTCCGCGCGTTGACGAACCATGAATTCGGGCGAGGACAGATACAGCGTGTTCCAATCCTGCGGCGAGATCGCCTGGTCGAGCACGCCGCGCGTGGTGGAGCTCAGCGTCTGCCGCAGTCCCTCGAAATACAGCGCGTTCTGCAGCAGCGGGAACGCCGGCCGATCCTTGGCGTCCGGCTGATCCGGCTTGAACAGCCCGGCCGAGCCGGATCCGATCTGCCGCGCGATCTCGAACCGCAGCATCATCTGGCCCGGGCCGTTCCAGGCGCTCGCGACCAGCGGGTAGCCGTCCGGCGTCTGGCGCTCATACAGCCCCTCACCGAGCCGGCCGAGCCATCGCTGGATCGGCAAGGTGTTGAGCACGACCTTGTCGTCGTAAGCGAGCCGCACCGCCGAATAGACGTAGCCGACCGGATCCTTGAAACGCGCCGCGGTTTTCAGCGAGGCGGAGAACTCCGGCGCCCCGATCATCGCGGCGAGCACCTGCGCGATGTCGCCGTCGGACGCGATGAACGCCTTCGCCATCCGGTCGATCAGAGACTGCGGTGGCTCGTCCGACACGAAGTAAGTGGCGATCTTGCGC
Organism: Rhodopseudomonas sp. BR0M22; assembly: GCF_010907035.1. Classification (GTDB taxonomy): domain Bacteria; phylum Pseudomonadota; class Alphaproteobacteria; order Rhizobiales; family Xanthobacteraceae; genus Rhodopseudomonas. Next base: position 24,123 of record NZ_QUMK01000049.1, on the reverse strand, counting down.
GAAACATGCTGGGCGGTCGCCGGATTGTGCGCGATCAGGTCGAGCGCCTGATCGACCTCGGCAAGGCCGCTGCCGCGAATAGTCTGGCCGAGAAAGACCTTGTCGGAATAATCGTGGCGCGCCGGATTGAACTCGAACGCGCCGTCGCGCACGAGCTGCCCGGCGAGCGCCGGTTTCAGCTTGGGGTCTTCAGGCCGATAGTCGATGCCGACGCCCGTGAGGATTTTCGCCAGCGCCTCGACGTCGGCCTGGGTATAGCCGCTGCCGACACCCATGGTGTGCAGCTCCATGATCTCGCGGGCGTAGTTCTCGTTGAGATGGCCGTTGGCGTTGCCGGCATTGTCGAGATAGCGCAGCATCGCCGGGTGCCGCAGCGTCGCGCGCAGAAGATCGCCGAACTTGCCGAGAGCGTGCGCGCGGATCGCGCGATCTTCATAATCGCCGACCAGCAGGCGAAGCTCGGCCTTGCTCTGGTGGACGTTGAAATGGTTCAGCCAGAACCAGGTCATCCGTTCGCGGAGCTGATCGGGCGCATACAGCGCGCGCAGGATCGATCGGCTCGCGGCCTGCTTGGCTCGGTCGTTCAACGCTTGCTGATAGGCCTGTTTCGCGGTCTTGCGCGCCTCCGGATCGGTGAGCTGGTTAGCCTCCTTGGCCTGCTCCTGAAACGCTGTGATCGCCGCCGGCGTCAGTCCGCTCGCGTCGGACATCGCCTCGATCTGTACGGCGGCCGGCTGCGGCAGCGCACCGTCAGTCCTCGGATGAAGTTGCTGATCGATCCAACGCGCGGCGCCGAGTTTCTGGAATTGCACGACGGTGGAGCCGTTGACGCCCCAGGTCAGCCGATCGATCAGTGCCAGATCCTGCGGCGAAATCTCCGCGGCCTGCGCCGAGCCTCCGCCGAACACCGCGGCGGCTGCAATCGCCACGGCGGCCAGCCCAACCCCGTTCCCCAGCTTGATGGTGGTCATCCGCGTCGTCCCACTGCCTAGTTACCCAGGTCGAGCGGTATCATGCAGCCTCGGTGGCTGAACCAACACTGAATGCACGATGGCGAGAGCGTGGCGCGATAACAGCGAGCATTGCAGGCAACCGGATACAAATTCGGCGTCATCCGGAATACTACGTAAGGCACTTCAGGGCGGGCTACCTGACGTATCTCGCTGATTGCAGGTAACTATTTGCCACACAAGAGCTTTTCGCACGTGGACTGTTAACCGTGGTTTCACGAGGTCGGCGTAGTCCTGCCGCGATGCGCGGACGCGCAATTCACGATTTCGCCGCGGTCTCTCCGGTGCTTCGGCCGACCGCATCAACGCGAAGGTTCTCGACATGAGATTCAATAGTATTGGAATGAAGCTCGGACTCGCGAGCTTGACCAGTATCGCCCTGTCGCTGGGGATGGCGGCCAATCAGTTGACGACAGAACGATCGATCAACGCGGTCAATGCGCGCGCCGATGCCCAGCAGATGGTCGCCGATCACGGCCTCGAAGCCAACGTCTCGCTTCGCCAGATGCAGCTCGCCGCGGCCGAGCTTCGACTCGCCTCCACGCCGGCACAGCTCGACGGCGCGATCGCCGCGCTGCGCAACGCTCGTGAGACTGTCGATCGCCAAATCGGAATCGCGGTGGCCCAGATCTCCGACGGTGCGGACAAGGAACGGCTGCGATCGATCGGAACGCTGGCTTCGCAGTACGACGGCGCAATGGTCCAGGCCGGCGAGGCGATCAGAGCGATGCAGAGCGGAGCCGCCGGCGAGACCGAGAAGGCCAAGCGCGATCAACTGATCGTCCAGGCGCAAGCGACGGCGACGCAGGCGCTCGGCCTGATGCGCGAGGCGGTCGACCGCGCCGAGCAGGCGGCGAAGATCACCAAGAAGCAGGCCGCCGACGAGTTGTTCAGCGCCAACCGGATCAACTTCGCCCTCGGGATGGTGGTGATGATCTCGCTGGTGATCTCGATGGTATTCACCTTCTTCGGTATCTCCCGGCCGCTGATGCGGCTGAACGGTGCCCTCGGTAAGATGGCGGGCGGCCAGCTCGACGTCGAAATCCCCGGCGCGGCCCGCGGCGACGAGATCGGCGACATCGCCAAGACCGTGGTGGTGATCCGCGAGAACGCCGATCATCGCGCCCGCGAAGAGGCCGAGCAGAAGGCGCATCAGGACGAAGTCGCGGCACGGCAGCGCAAGCAGGAGATGCAGAAGCTCGCCGACGCCTTCGAGGGCGCGGTCGGCCGCATCGTCGAAGCGGTGTCGAGCGCCTCCAGCGAACTCGAAGCCTCCGCCAGCAAGCTGGCGCACACCGCCGAGGATGCCGAGAAGCTCACTGCGGCAGTCGCCGGAGCGTCCGAAGTCGCCACCAGCAACGTCCAGTCGGTGGCGTCGGCCACCGAAGAGATGGCGTCCTCGATCCACGAGATCAGCCGCCAGGTACAGGACTCGTCGCGGATCGCAAGTTCTGCGGTGCAGCAGGCCAACAAGACCAACGACCGCATCAATCAACTCGCCACCGCGGCGCAGCGGATCGGCGACGTCGTCGACCTGATCAACACCATCGCCGGCCAGACCAACCTTCTGGCGCTCAACGCCACGATCGAGGCGGCGCGCGCCGGCGAGGCCGGCCGTGGCTTCGCCGTGGTCGCGGCCGAGGTGAAGGCGCTCGCCGAGCAGACCGCCAAGGCCACCGACGAAATCAGCCAGCAGATTTCCGGCATGCAGGCGGCGACCGAGGAATCGGTTTCGGCCATCAAGGAGATCGGCACCACCATCGGCCAGATGTCGGAGATCTCGTCGGCCATCGCCTCGGCGGTCGAGCAGCAGGGCTCGGCCACTCAGGAGATCTCGCGTAACGTCCAGCAGGCAGCGCAGGGCACCATGCAGGTCAGCGCCAACATCGCCGACGTCGAGCGTGGCGCGGCGGAGACCGGGATGTCGTCGTCTCAGGTGCTGGCAGCCGCGCAGTCGCTCTCCACCGACAGCGCGCAGCTCAAGACCGAGGTGGCCCGGTTCCTCAGCTCGGTGCGTGCGGCGTAATCTGCCTCACCTGTCGATCAAGACGCGCAACGGCCCGGCTTCCCCCGAAGCCGGGCCGTTGCTTTCTACACGCCGAACGAAATCTTGCACTCAGCACGCATAGGTTGCAGATTAATCCTGCGGCCGGGGGAGGTTGTGGTGCGTGTAGCGTTGGGTGTGATTGCCGTGGCGTTAGCCGGATGCGTCAGCAACGGCACGGTGCGGTCCGGCAGTTGGCTGATCGATCAGCGTCCCGATCTGATCACCGGACAGCCGGTGGCGGGCGCGGTGACGATCGCGGCTCAGGCGTCGAACAGTACCGATCCGCTGCGCTTCTCGGTGGCGAGCCTGCAGCTCACCTGCTTCGAGAACCGGCCGATCGCCAAGATCAATTTCAACTTCCGGATCGGCAGCGACCGCAACACCAGTTTGGGCTATCGCGTCAACGACAAGCCCGGTCGCGACGCGGTCGAGTCGCGAGTGTTGCTGGGTTACCGGGTGATCGTGATCGAAGATCCAGCGGCACTCCAGCAGTTCGTCACCGATCTGCGAGGTGCGAACCAGCTCGTGGTGCGGATCAGGTCGCTGAATGCGGGAACCAGTACGTCCGTCTTTAGGGTCGACGGTTCGGACCAGGCAATCGAAGAAGCCTATCGCGACTGCCCGCTGTCGCCGGCGCAAGAGCCGCGCCGCACGACGTAACGAAAGGGCCGCCCGCGGGCGGCCCTGCCGGTCAAAATACGACCGGGCGAGCGATCAGTGATCGACCTCGCCGATGTGATGCTGCTGATACAGCTCAATGCCGATGCGGCCGACCAGATCGAGCTGGGTCTCGAGGAAGTCGATGTGACCTTCCTCGTCCTTCATCAGCTCTTCGAACAGGTCGCGCGACACGTAGTCCTTGACGCTGTGGCAGTAGGTTGCCGCTTCCTGATACAGCGCGCGAGCGTCGAGCTCGGCCTGCAGATCGGACTCGAGAACTTCCTTCATGTTCTGGCCGATCCGCAGCGGATCGAGCACCTGCATGTTCGGGAAGCCGTCCAGGAACAGGATCCGATCGGTGAACTTGTCGGCGTGGACCATCTCCTCGATGGACTCCTTGCGCCAGATCTTGGCGAGGTCCTTCAAGCCCCAATTGTCGAGCAGCCGATAGTGCAGCCAATACTGGTTGATTGCGGTCAGCTCGCTGCGAAGACCGCGGTTGAGATATTCGATGACCTTGGCGTCGCCCTTCATGGTGGTTCCGTCACTCCTGCAATCGGCGAACCGCCGGCGCGGCCGCTTTAGAATTAGAATAATTCTAGATCACACTGCGGGTGAAATGCAATCCCGGTGACGTCTCGATCCACGGCGAAGGAATCGAATGATCAAAGACCGAACGATCAGGCGTTGGTGTGCCGATGATCAGCGCCGCACAGCGCCTCGTTCATGATGTTCTTGATGGTGTGCATGCAGCGCCCGCACTTGCGGCTGCAGCCGAGGCAGCGATGCACCTCGCCCGGGTTGCGCGCGGGGCCGCCTTCGGTGTGCATGGTGGCACGGACATCGTGGTCGCTGAGGACGTTGCAAGAACAAACAATCATCGGTCTCAATCCAGCAGGTCGCAGCTTTCGAATAGTGAGTTGCAATCGCCGAAGCAAAAGGAAAACGTGCAACTTCAACCTATTCCAATCTGCAAGAGGCGGCTTGATGTTCGTCAAGCGCGGCCCTCTCCGGCTGCGATCCGCACGAATTTCGCCGCGTGCATCGCCCTCTCCGGCAACGCTTTCGCTGAAGCCAAGGGTCCAGCGCCGTGACCCATGACCGACGGCCGGCCGGACGATGGCAGCACTGCGGCGACGGTATTCATGGTTCGTTCAATCGATTGATGAAACCATGCGGTATGGACCATGGCAGGGGCGCGCCCGCGCCCCATCTGGTCCGGCGATCGATCGAAAGGTGATGCCATGAGAAAGTCGATGATGGCGTTGGCTACAGCCGCAACACTGGCGGTTGCGGCGGTTGGATCAACCGCGCCGGCACAGGCGCATGACGGTTTCGGCGCGGGAATCGCGGCCGGTCTGATCGGCGGCGCGCTCATCGGCGGTGCGCTTGCATCGCCCTATTACGGCAGCCCCGGCTATTACTATGGCGGCGGATACGGCTATGGTTACGGCCCGCGCTACGTCTACGGCTACCGCCCTGCCCCGGCCTATGTGGTGTCGCCTGGATATTACGGCGGTTGCTACTGGCAGCGTCAGCGATTCTGGGACGGCTACGGCTGGCGACTCCGTCGAATCCGTGTCTGCGACTGAGCTTGAACCTTTCGCTGTCCGATTCCGACAAAGTCGGCAGCCTAAAGGCCCGCTTGACGTCGCGAGCCGGCGGTAATGGCCCGAAAAACACCGTTTTTCGGAGCCACTGATCCGCCAGCCGATTTGCGACAATTGACGGCATTGTGCTTTTTTGGTGCTGTGCGGTCGGGGAGTACCGGTTCGTTCATAATGCGCCAGGCGCGGCGCGATCTCAGGAGAGCCTCTCAGATGAAGAAGACTGTTACCGTCCTGCTTGCGGCCGCGACCGTTGCCGGTTCGCTGGTCAGCATCGCCCCGCCTGCCAAGGCCGATGGCGGTCGGATTGCCGCCGGCATCGCGGGTGGCCTGATCGGCGGCGCGCTGCTCGGTGGCGCGCTCGCCAACAGCCGCCCCGCCTACGCCGAGCCCGCCCCGGTCTATGTCGAAGAGCCGCCGTGCCACTGGGCACGCGAGCGATTCTGGGACGACTACGCCGGCGTGTGGCGTTCGCGCCGCGTTCGCGTGTGCGATTGATCCGGCCGCGGCGCACGGCGTGCGCCGACCAGAATGCCAAACCCGGCCGAGCGATCGGCCGGGTTTTTGTTTGCGCCTGATTTTTGTTCGCCCCTCAGCGCGCCGCTTCGATCGATCGCAACACGACTTCGCTCGGCCAGCAGTCGACCCTCAGACCGGCGCGCTTCTGATAAGCGCCGAGTGCGGCGCGGGTCAGCATCCCCGCCTTGCCATCGACCTTGTCCTGATACAAGCCGAGCCGCGCCAGCCCGCGCTGCATCGCTTCGACGTCCTTGGTGCGAAGCTGCGTCGAGGCCGACCATGGCGTCGCGAACGGACGCGGATCGGTCATCCGGTCGGCGAGATGGCCGACGAACAGCACATACAGATCGGAGAAATTGTATTCCTTGATCACGAAGTAATTCTTCGTGGTCAGGAACGCCGGACCGTAGCTTCCCTCCGGCTGCAACAGCGAAGCGGGCTGTCGCAGCTCCTCGGCGCTCAGCTTGGCCGGCCGCGCCAACGTAAACCCCTCGCGCAGCCACTGGCCGATCGGCTTGGTCACCTCCGGCACACCTTGGGTGCAATCGGCACGCTCCGGCGCCTTGACCTCGTAGGCCCAGCGCACGCCGCCCTGCCAGCCCTTGTTGACGAGCTGCTGCGCCGCGGAGGCCAGCGCATCCGGCACCGAATGCCAGATGTCGACCTTGCCGTCGCCGTCGAAATCGACACCGTGCTTGTAGTATTCGGACGGCAGGAACTGGGTCAGACCGGTGGCGCCAGCCCAGGACGAGCGCATGCCCTGCCGCGTCACCACGCCGTCGCTGATGATCTTCATCGCCTCGATCAATTCGACGCGGTACTGCTCCTTGCGGCGCCCGACATAGGCCTGAGTCGCCAGCACCCGCACCGCATCGTAGGGCAGCCGGTAGCGGCCGTAATCGGTTTCGCGTCCCCAGATCGCCAGTACCACCGGCCCCGGCACGCCGAACCGTCGTTCGATTCCGTTCAGGGTCGACCGATACTTGTCGAGCAGCTTGCGGCCGTGCGCGGCAAGGCCTTCGATTCGCGATTCCTTGACGTAATCGGCCGGCACCTGGACGAACTCGGCCTGCCGCGGCGCGCCGGTCTTCGGCCGGCCGGGCAGGATCAGGTCGGGCAGCTTGTAGTCCGGTTCGAGGCCGGCGGTGACCGCGTCGAACGTCGCGCGCGAGACGCCGGCCTGTTGCGCCTCCGGCCACAGCGACGCAATGAAGCGTGTGAATCCGGCGTCCGCGGCGCGCGCAGCGGTCGCGCCGGACAGCACGGCGGCCGCCACCGTCGCGCCCAGCAGGACCGCCGCGAGTGCCCGCCGGATCAATGCTCCGCGTGGGCTTTCGCTTCCTCGATCGCCAGATTGGAGATCCGGTCGACGTAGGCGATACCGATCGCCGACAGAATGAACACGGTGTGGATAATGGTCTGCCACATCACCCCGGTCTCGGTGTAGCCGCCCACCTTGCCGGCCGCGCCGAGGTTGCCGGCTTCGATGAAAGTGCGCAGCAGATGGATCGAGGAGATGCCGATGATCGCCATCGCCAGCTTGATCTTCAGCACGCTGGCATTGACGTGGCTGAGCCACTCCGGCTCGTCGGGGTGCCCGCGCAGGTTGAGCCGCGACACGAAGGTCTCGTAGCCGCCGACGATCACCATCACCAGAAGGTTGGAGATCATCACCACATCGATCAGGCCCAGCACCGCCAGCATGATCTGCTGCTCGCTGAAGTCGAAGGAATGCTGGAACAGATGCCACAGCTCCTTCAGGAACAGCACGACGTAGATGCCCTGCGCGACGATCAGGCCGACATACAGCGGCAATTGCAGCCAGCGCGAACCGAAGATCAGCATGGGGATCGGCCGCAGCCCCAGTCCTTTCGGCGGAAGCGGCGTCTCGGGTGTCATCGACATGTAGGAAAGCTCCGAACAGCGTGAAAGGGCGAACAGTCACTTGGGAACTTCCTTCGATTCTGTCGAGACTCCGGGGAGCGGCGTTTAACCGCAGTTGGCGGCCGAAACCACGAAGCCGGCCGACGCAGATGCCGCCGAACCGCCGCACGGGATCTGCGGCCAAGCCGGCTATTTGACGGCGACGAGGAAGATCCGCGGGAACCGGAGCAGGACCTTGCCGTCGGCCTGGGCCGGATAGGCCGCAGCGATCCGCGCGGTATATGCCGCCAGATAGCTCTTGCGCTCCGGCAGTTCCAGCGGGTCGATGAACGGCCGCAGCCCGGTGCCCTTGACCCATTCGACGATCGCTTCAGGGCCGTCGAGGACATGGTTGTAGACGGTGTGCCAGATCTCCAACCGGCTGCACAACGGCCGCAACGCGTCGTAATACACACCCGGCTTCGGCAGCGTGTCGCGCAGCTCGGCGGCTTTCGACAATTGATGGCGCCAGGTCTCCTGCAGCGCGACCTCGCGCATCAGGATATGCGACGGCTCGTCGAGATTGTCGGGCATCTGCACGGCGAGCACGCCACCGGATTCGAGTCCGGCAACCAGCCGCTTGAGGTGCTTGAGGTGATCGGGCACCCACTGAAACACCGCATTGGCGAACAGCACGTCAGTACCGGCCGGAGGCGCCCAATGCGCCACATTGGCCTCGATGAACTTGTGCTGCGGTAAGCGTTCCCTCGCCTGACGCAGCATGTCGGCGGAGGTGTCGACGCCGATCACCGCGGCCTCCGGCCAGCGCTCGACGAGGAGCGCAGTCGAATTGCCCGGCCCGCAGCCGATATCGGCGACCTTGCGCGGCGCCGTTATCGGCACCTGCGCCAGCAAATCCCGCGCCGGCCGGGTCCGCTCGTCTTCGAATTTCAGGTATTGCTCGGCATTCCAGTCGGCCATTCAGCGTCCCTTGCGCCCCCGAGTCTGCGAGGGGAAAGCTATTGATCGGGAAGGATTTTGCAATATCCTCCAGCGATCGTATATTTGTGACATATACAGATGATCGACCTGAGCCGCGTCGTCGGCTTTGATTGGGACGACGGCAATCTCCGCAAGAGCGCGGAAAAACACGACGTCGGCCAATTGGAAGCCGAAAGCGTGTTCATGCATCGACCGCTTCTGCTGCAAGAAGACACCAAACACAGCGGCTCGGAACGCCGGCTCCATGCTCTGGGTCACACCACGGCAGGACGCCTGCTGCACGTCACCTTTACGCTGCGAGCCGACGAGACCTTGATACGTATCATCTCCGCGCGCGACATGAGCCGAAGGGACAGGAGCAGTTATGAAAAAGCTTAAGCCCATCCCCTCCTTCAAATCGGAAGCTGAGGAACGGCTATTCTGGGAGACCCACGATTCGAGCGACTATCTCGACTGGAGCAAAGCCGAGCGCGTCACTTTCCCAAACTTGAAACCGTCAACGACATCCATCTCGATCAGACTGCCGACGGAGCTCCTGGAGCAGATCAAAGTCGCCGCCAACAAGCGCGACGTGCCGTATCAGTCGTTGATCAAGATGTGGCTGAGTGAGAAGGTGGGATAGCCAAGTATTCGCTTGAAGATTAGCTGTAGCTTTCGGCGGAAAATACCAAGACCCAAGGCGGCCAGACTGAGCGGATGCTCGCCCGTGCTCCCGATGCGGTCCATCTGCCGACAGCGAGCCACTTCGGAGCAACGCTCGTCACCTTCCACGACAGGCTTAACGCGATCGGTCAACGAACAGCGCGAACGTCCTCAGACTGCTGACAAACCTCTGAGGCCGAAAGAAACGTCTCAGATTCAAACGTAGAGCCTACCGGAATCAAAACCCCTCGATTACGGCCGCAGCCAAAATCGAGGGGTTTGTAATCAATCTGAGCTGACGCGCCTCAGCGCGTCAGCTTCTTGTACTTGGCCCGGTGCGGGATGATGGCGTCCTGGCCGAGACGGCGCATCTTGTCCTTCTCGTAGTCCTGGAAGTTGCCTTCGAACCACTCGACGTGGCTGTCGTCTTCGAACGCCAGGATGTGGGTGGCGATACGGTCGAGGAACCAGCGGTCGTGGCTGATGATCACGGCGCAGCCGGCGAAATCCTCCAGCGCCTCTTCGAGCGCGCGCAGCGTATCGACGTCGAGGTCGTTGGTCGGTTCGTCGAGCAGCAGTACGTTGGCGCCGGACTTCAGCATCTTAGCGAGGTGGACGCGGTTGCGCTCACCGCCCGACAGCGAGCCGACCTTCTTCTGCTGATCGCCGCCCTTGAAGTTGAACGCCGAGCAGTAGCCGCGCGAGTTGACTTCCTTCTTGCCGAGCAGGATCAGCTCGTTGCCGCCGGAAATCTCCTCCCACACCGTCTTCTTGGCATCGAGGCTGTCGCGCGACTGGTCGACATAGCCGAGATGCACGGTCTCGCCGACCGTGATGGTGCCTTGGTCCGGCTTCTCCTGCCCGGTGATCATCCGGAACAGCGTGGTCTTGCCGGCGCCGTTCGGGCCGATCACGCCGACGATGCCGCCCGGCGGCAGCTTGAAGGTCAGATTGTCGATCAGCAGCTTGTCGCCGAAGCCCTTGGTCAGGCCGTCGAAGTCGACGACATTGTTGCCGAGCCGCTCGGCCACCGGGATGATGATCTGCGCGGTCTGGGTCTGCTTCTCGCTCGCCTTGGCGAGCAGTTCCTCGTAGCGCTGATAGCGCGCCTTGGATTTGGCCTGCCGGGCCTTGGGCGACGAGGCGATCCACTCCTGCTCGCGCTCGAGCGTCTTCTGATGGGCCGCATCCTCGCGGCCTTCCTGCAGCAGCCGCTTCTGCTTCTGCACCAGCCAGGACGAGTAGTTGCCCTCGTAGGGAATGCCGCGGCCGCGGTCGAGCTCGAGAATCCAGCTCGTGACGTTGTCGAGGAAGTAGCGATCGTGGGTGACGATCAGGATCGCGCCGGGATAGTTGCGCAGGTGGCTTTCCAGCCACGACACCGACTCGGCGTCGAGGTGGTTGGTCGGTTCGTCCAGCAGCAGCAGGTCGGGCTGGTCTAGCAAGAGGCGGCACAGCGCGACGCGGCGGCGCTCGCCGCCCGACAGCTTGGTGACGTCGGCGTCGTCCGGCGGACAGCGCAGCGCGTCCATCGCCTGATCGACCTTGCTGTCGAGATCCCACAGCCCTGCGGACTCGATCTGGTCCTGCAGCGCCGTCATCTCGTCGGCGGTCTCTTCGGAGTAGTTCATCGCCAGCTCGTTGTAGCGATCGAGGATCGCCTTCTGCTTGGCGACGCCGAGCATGACGTTCTCGCGCACGTTCAGCGCCGGATCGAGCTGCGGCTCCTGTTCGAGGTAGCCGACGCGGGCGCCCTCGGCGACCCAGGCCTCGCCGGTATATTCCTTGTCGATCCCCGCCATGATCTTCAGCAGGGTCGATTTACCGGCGCCGTTGACGCCGAGCACGCCGATCTTGGCGTCCGGGTAGAACGACAGATGAACGTTATCCAGCACCTTGCGGGTCGGATAGGCCTTGGTCAGACCCTGCATGAAATAGACGAACTGGCGAGCCATCGTGGTCCTTGAACGCGGTGCGTGCGGGGAAAATCGGTTGTCGCTGATGTAACGGCGCGGCCCGCAAAGGGCAACCCGAGGCACCGCGGCGTTAAGTGGCAATTAAGCCTGTTCTCGTGCGTTTACGAGGCGCGAACGATTCGAAGACAATTTTAACGACCTCGACCAACACTCGTCATCGACGGCAGCGAAGACGAGCCGTTGCGCCGGAGCGCGCGGATCGCGGGGCAGAACGATGGCGAGCCTCACCACCACCAGCGAAGCAGCACACCAGCCGCAAGGCGCGCGCGACGACAGCCTGCTGGCTGAAATCCGGCTGTTCTGGCGCCAGTTCTTCGTCCAGGCGTTCTCGCCATATCGCCCCGAACTGCACTACATGCGCGGCCCCGGCCCCGCTTGGCGCGCCAAGCACGGTCACATGCCGCCGCCACGCGGCTGATCGCGTCGCGCCGACGACCCTTCGACCGGCCAACAAAACGCCCGCCGATGGCTGGCATCGGCGGGCGTCGTATTCGTTCCAGATCTTTGTATCAGCGACCGATCAGGTCAGCGGATGGTGACCGGAGCCGGCAACGGTTGCACCGAGGTCGGTTGTGCGCCCGGCAACGGAGCAAGTTGCTGAGGCATTGCCTGTCCGTTCGTGGCGGATTGCGCCTGAGCGGTCGCGGTCGGCCTGGCCGGCGAGCCCGGCAGCACCACGACACGGGTACCGACCTTGACGCGATCGAACAGATCCTCGACGTCCTCGTTCAGCATGCCGATGCAGCCCGACGACACGAATTTGCCGATCGTCGACGGCTGATTGGTGCCGTGGATGCGATACACGGTAGAACCCAGATACATCGCGCGGGCGCCGAGCGGATTGCCCGGACCGCCGGCCATGAAGCGCGGCAGGTAAGGCTGACGCTCGATCATCTCGGTCGGCGGATGCCAATCCGGCCACTCCGCCTTGCGGGTGATCTTCTGCACGCCGTTCCAAGTGAACCCGTCGCGGCCGACGCGGACGCCGTAACGCATCGCACGGCCGTTTCCGAGCACGTAGTACAGATGCGTGTTCGCAGTATCGACCACGATGGTGCCCGGCGGCTCCTTGGTTTTGAAATCAACCTCCTGCCGACGCAGGTTCGGCGGCAGTTGCACGCTCTGATCGGCTTCCGGCTGGTCTTCCGGCGGCAGCGCGGAGACCTGCAGCGGCCTGCCGTCGGCGCCGAGCTGCGGCCCGCCGGCACCGGCCTGGGCTCCGCCGACACCCGCGGGCGGACGCATGCCGTCACCACGGTCAGAATAGATCACCGAAGGCTGGCCCATCGGCTGGCCGTAGCGCGGATCGTCCGGCGACATCACCGGGCCTTGCGATGCGGCGGCCGGAGCCGCGTTCGAATACGCCGGAGCGCCCATCGGGCGGCCGTAGCGAGGGTCGTCCGGCGACATCACCGGCCCCTGCGGCGCAGCGTTGGAATAGGTCGGCGCCCCCATCGGACGGCCGTAGCGCGGGTCATCCGGCGACGTCACCGGGCCGGGTGGCGGCAGCGTGCCGGAATTGCGGGCGACCGGTGCTTCCTCGTCGTCGATGCTGTCGAAATTCGGCAGCCCGGGACGGTCCTCGCCGGCCTGCCCGACATAGGCGCCGGGAGTCGAGGGATAGCTCTGCGCGAGCGCAGCGGAGGTTCCCGCGGCGACCACGGCAGCGGACGCCAGCAACGTCAGTAAGCGCTTGTTCATCATAACCCGTTTGTAAATCGGAACGGCAACCGGACCGTTAACGGCGCCGGGATGCCGGAGGATCACGGCGCATTCAAGACAGTGCCGGCAAAATCAGGCGAAAATCGACATTCTCGGCACTTCACCGGCCCAGCGATGCCGGAAATCGGCCGACTGCGACAAATGTACCACGCTGGCCACGGCGGTCGGCCTCGACTTGGCCCGCGAATGAATCGGCGGCTTCAACGTGGCGTGATGCGACTCGTTTTGCGCTATTCTGAGTTGGCTCTGATTCGCTGCTCGTTTTGTGCTGGTCGCGAATCGGATGTCGCAGTGGTCGCCGCGTTGGTGTTGGTCGAAAAGTGTCGTCGCGTTCGAGCGTGATGACGGAATGAATCCGAGATGCTTCCCGGTTTCCGGTTCCTGTTCGCGGCGATTACGCTTGCGGTTTCGTTGCTGGTGTTCGGCCTTGGCGCCGCCGCCTTGCTCCGCGCGGCGCACGAGCAGTTCGTCAACGTGCACACGGTCCGGCCACCGTCGATCACCTTGCTGGCACGAGCGCCCGAGGGCCCGACGCCGAGTCTGAGCATGCTTCGGGTCGATCCACCGGCGTCGCCCGCCCCCGCGAGCGCGGACCACCAACCGAGCGCTCCTGCTGTCGCCGATCGTCCGGCTGCGCATGAGGACGACGGAACTCAGAAGCCAGCCCCCACCCTGATCGATCCAGCCCACACCGCAGCCCTGCAGCCGCCGGCCGCGGATACACCGGCGCCCGCACCGGCTCCGCAGACACAGACCGAACAGCCGTCGTCCACGTCAGAGCCTGCACCGCAGTCAACTTCGCTGCCGCCGCAACAGCCGACCACGGTGCCCGGCGCTGCCGCGACGGCTGCGGCGCCGGCTTCAGCCGCGCAGACCGTGACGACGCCGATCGCTCCCGACGTGCCGAAGCAGGACGACAACCAAAAGGCGGAAGCGAATGACAAGCCGGTCGCGCCGGCGCCGCTGCAGGCCGCCGCGATCGACCCGACGGCCACCGCCGCTGCCCCCGCCACACCGCCGGCGGCGGCTCCCGTTCCCGATTCCACAGCCGAATTGCTGCCAGAGGTCGCGCCACTGACCGGGCCGATCCCGACGCCGCGCCGCGACCCGCGCGAACGGCCCAAGACCGCCGCCGCCGAACAACCGGCGGCACCGACCTCCCCCACCGCCGTGGCACCGGACGACGCGGGTGCGGATCTGACCGGATCGCTCGGCGAGCAGCCGCTGCCGCCGCTCGATGCGACACCGCTGCCGGTAGCGCGGCCGAAGCCGACCGCGCGGCGCCCGCTGAAGAAGCGTCGCCAGGAAGCGCGTCGCCGCGTGCCGCGGACCGAACAGCCGCAGCAGCAACAGCCCGGCTTCGGTCTGTAAGCGAAGTTGTTCGAGGTTACGCCGCGCCGGTGGCGATCGGCGGGCCGTCCTGCAGCCCCCATTCCGACCACGAGCCGTCGTACAGCGCCGAACCGCGCACGCCCAGCCGATAGAGGGCCAGCGTGAGCACCGCGGCCGACACGCCCGAGCCGCAGGTCGTAACCACAGGCCGGCCAAGGTCGAGCCCAGCCTTTTCGAACGCGTGCCGCATCTCGTCGAGCGGCTTCATCGTACCGGTCGCGGGATCGATCAGCTCGTTGTAGGGCAGATTGCGGCTGCCTGGGATGTGGCCGGCGCGCAGGCCGGGCCGCGGCTCGGCAACGCTGCCGTCGAACCGCGGCGCACCGCGGGCATCGATCACCTGCTCGGCGGAACTGTCGAGGTTGGCAACGAGCTGATCGCGGCTGCGGATGAACGACGGGTCGAGCTCGGCGCTGAAGCGGCCCGGCACGATCGTCGGCTTGCCGGCCTCCGTCGGCCGCCCCTCGGCCATCCACTTCTTCAATCCGCCGTCGAGAATGCGGATGTCGGCATGGCCGAACGACAGGAACATCCACCATGCCCGCGGCGCCGCAGCCCAGCCGCCGGCATCATAGGCAACGACGGTGTCGCCCGACGAGATGCCGAGCGCCTCGACGTCGCGCGCGAACTGCTCCGCAGTCGGATACATGTGCGGTAGCGGGCTGGTGTGATCCGACACCGCCTCGACGTCGAAGAACACCGCGCCGGGAATGTGCGCGGCGAGATAATCCTCGGCCGGCAGCGGCAGCACGCCCGGCATCTTGAAGCTCGCGTCGATGATCTTCACCTTCGGATCGCCGAGCCGCGCGGCGAGCCATTCGGTGGAGACCAGGGGATCAGTGTGAGCTGTCATGGGATGCCGTCGCCTTTGGTCTGAGTGTCACCGCCGGGCTCGACCCGGCGATCCATCATCTTACGAAGGAGATGGACACGCGGGTCAAGCCCGCGTGTGACGATCCGACAGCGGAGATCGACGCCCAATGCGCCGCGCTCACTTCTTCTTCGGCACCCAGGCTTCGATCGGGCCGCCGGCATCGCGCCAGGCGCCGAAACCGCCTTCGATATGCGCGACCGGCTTCAGGCCCATGTCCTGCGCGGTCTTGGCGGCGAGCGCCGAGCGCAGACCGCCGGCGCAATAGAAGACGAACTTCTTGTCTTCCTGAAAGATCGGCTTGGCGTAAGGGCTCTGCGGATCGATCCAGAATTCCAGCATGCCGCGGGTGCAGGAGAACGAGCCCGGGATCTTGCCGTCGCGCTCGATCTCGCGCGGATCGCGGATGTCGACGATCACCACGTCGCTGGCGCCGGACTTGTGCAACGCGATCGCGTCCGCCGTGGTCAGCGTCTCGATCGACGCATTGGCCTCGTCGAGCATCGTCTTGATGCCGCGGGTGATGGTCTGGGACATGGTCGTTCCTTGTTTTCGTTTCTTATCGATTGAATTAGTCCGTCATTCCGGGCCGCACGCAGCGCGAACCCGGAATCTCGAAGTTCAGAGCACCGCGAAACTCCGGCTTCGCGAGCTGGCGCTCGCGCCCCGGAATGACGGCGCAATCTCGTCCTACCGCACCAGCTCGCGCATCGCGCCTTCGAGCCCTTCGATCGTGATCGGATACATCCGCTGCGAGAACAGCCGGCGGATGATGGTGGTGCTCTCCGAGTAGTCCCAATGCCGCTGCGCCACCGGGTTCAGCCACACCGTGTGCGGATAGGTCTGCAGCACCCGCTCCAGCCAGACGTGGCCGGCCTCTTCGTTGACGTGCTCGACCGAGCCGCCCGGCACCATGATCTCGTAAGGGCTCATCGACGCATCACCGACGAACACGACTTTGTAATCGTGCGGGAACTTGTGCAGCACGTCCCAGGTCGGAGTACGATCGGTGAAGCGGCGCTTGTTCTGCTTCCACACGCCTTCGTACAGGCAATTGTGGAAGTAAAAATATTCCATGTGCTTGAATTCGCTCTTGGCCGCCGAGAACAATTCCTCGACTTGAGCGATGTGGCTGTCCATCGAGCCGCCGATATCGAAGAACACCAGCACCTTCACGGCGTTGCGGCGCTCGGGCCGCATGTGCACGTCGAGATAGCCGTGATTGGCGGTCTCGCGGATCGTGGTGTCGAGATCGAGTTCGTCGGGCGCGCCGGTGCGGGCGAATTTGCGCAAACGCCGCAGCGCGACCTTGATGTTGCGGATGCCGAGTTCGACATTGCCGTCGAGATCCTTGAATTCGCGCTTGTCCCAAACCTTCACGGCGCGCTGGTGCCGGCTCTTCTCCTGACCGATCCGCACGCCTTCCGGATTGTAGCCCTCGGCGCCGAACGGCGAGGTTCCGGCGGTGCCGATCCATTTGTTGCCGCCCTGGTGGCGCTTCTTCTGCTCCTCGAGGCGCTTCTTCAGCGTTTCCATGAGCTTGTCCCAGCCCATCGCCTCGATCTGCTTCTTCTCTTCCTCGGTGAGATATTTCTCGGCGAGTTTCTTCAGCCATTCGGCCGGGATCTCGGCCTTCTCCATCGCATCGAGCAGGTTTTCCAGGCCCTTGAAGGTGGACCCGAACACCCGGTCGAACTTGTCGAGATTGCGCTCGTCTTTCACCAGCGCGGCGCGCGACAGGTAGTAAAAATTCTCCACGCTCTGATCGGCGAGGTCGGCGTCGAGCGCCTCCATCAGCGTCAGATATTCGCGAAGCGTGACCGGAACCTGCGCATCGCGCAGCGACGTGAAGAATTGAAGGAACATAACGGACAGATTGCCCGACCCTGCGGCCCCGTCAAGACGGAATACCTCTGCGGTGTCTGTTGAAAACTCGCTTCTGAGGCCTCGATACGGTCAAATCCGAGTGGCGGAATTATCAGTCGGTAAAGTATCCGGGGTGCAATCACAGGCGCCCGAAGAATGGCCGTGTCGATGTTCCCTCGCCTTGCCCTGCTCAGAAGCTGGATCGGCCGCGTTTCCACCGCGACGCTGGTCGTCACGTTGTTCGTGACGGCGCTGGGCGCATGTGTGCTCGGGCTGATGGTGTGGAAGGGGTACGATTCCCGTCGGATCGCACTGGCGCAAAATGAAACCGAGACGCGGAACTTGGCGCAGTCGCTTGCCGAGCACGCGACCCATACCTTCCAGGGGGCAGACGTTGCGCTCGAGGGCATCGTCTCGTCCCTGAAGTGGCGACCGGACCCGGGCGAATCCTTCAATCGGCGATTGCGTGCGCTGGTCGACAATCTGCCGCAACTTTCCGACGTGGCGATCGTCGATGCCGCAGGCGACGTGACCCACGCCTCAGTCATGCCGGTGCCACAGCTCAACAACGCGGACCGCAGCTATTTCGGCTATCATCGCGATCACCCCGACCAGAAGCTGCTGATTACCGGCCCGCTCCAGTCTCGCACCTCAGGGGTGTCCGTGTTCGCCGTCAGCCGCCGGCTCGATACCAAGGACGGCCGTTTTGCCGGCGTCGTGGTGGCGACTATCGCCAGCAATTACTTCGGCGACTTCTACAAGACGATCGATCTCGGCCCCGGCGGCAGCATCGCGCTGTTGCACAACGACGGCCGACTGCTGATTCAATGGCCGTCGCTGCAGAGCGGCCGCGACATGTCGGACTCGGCTCTGTTCCGGACTGCGCTGCGCCAGAGTTCCGACGGCTTCTACCTCACCGTTTCGCCGTTCGATGGTCTGGCCAAATACCTCGCGTATCGAGAGTCCAGCCGCTATCCGTTGGTGGTGACGGTGGCACGGACGAAGGACTCCGTGCTGGCCGGCTGGCGTGAGGCGGTGCGATCCGACACCACGGTGGCGACGGCGATGCTGGCTTGCGTCGTGCTGTTGGCGGCAGGGCTTGCGGCGCAGCTTCGCCGCCGTCAGGAGGTGCAAAACCTGCTGCGCGAACGCGACGCGCACTACCGGCTGATCGACGCCAATATGGGCGACGTGATCGTGCTGACCGATATGCGCGGGATCATGCGGTTCGTGTCGATGTCGGTCGAGGCCGTGCTCGGCCTGAAACCGGAGCAACTGATCGGCCGCTCTTGGACCGAGATGGTGCATGTCGATGACGTGCCGGCCCTTCAGGCGGTCGCCGAGCGACTGCGGAAATCGCAGACCGGATTGTGCGCCGAGTTTCGGATGCGACGCGCCGAAGGCGATCTTGTCTGGCTCGAAGCGAACTTCGCCTACACCCGTTCCGACGACGGCCCGGGCAATTGCGTCGTCGGCACGCTGCGCGACGTCACGCAGCGCAAGCTGATGGAGCAGGAGGTCAAGGCGCTCAATGCCCGCTTGGCGGAATTAGCACGGACCGACGGCCTCACCGGCCTGCCCAACCGCCGGTCGCTCGACGGCTTCATCGGCCGTGCGATCGGCTCCGCCGCCAGCTTGGCGGTGCTGATGATCGACGTCGACGACTTCAAGGGCTTCAACGATCATTTCGGCCATCAGGGCGGCGACGATGCGCTGCGCCAGCTCGGCAATCTGTTCAGTAATCTGGTGACTGGCATGCACGGCTTTGCCGCGCGTTACGGCGGCGAGGAGTTCACCATCGTGCTGCCCGACGCGGACGCCGATGCGGCGAAGAACTTCGCCGAGAGCCTGCGCGGCGCGGTGCGTGCACTCGCGGTCCGCAACCCCGCCTCGGCGCAGGGTTGCCTCACCGTCAGCATCGGCTTCGCCTGTGGCACTGCGCCATTCGATTCTGCGTTGCTGCTGCGCGACGCCGACATCGCGTTGTACGAAGCCAAGCGGCGCGGCCGCGACCGCTGCATCGGCGCCGCGCCGGCCGCTTTCGTCGCCGATGCCGGCCCGCTGCAGCCGGGGCAGGAGCCGGCATCGACCGCATCGGCGTCCTGACATCGCCCCCTCGCGCCGGCCGATCGCAAGCTACAATTTGCGCACGAAACCTCGGCTTGCCGCATCCTGCGAAAACGATAGCCTGTCCCGCGCGATGCGCGCTAAAGTCGCGCCTGTTGTCGGGGCATAAACCCGGCGACGAGACGAACAAGGACGAGGAGCGCAATGGGAATCGATTCCATTCTGGTCTGGCTTCTGGTCGGCGCGATCGCCGGCTGGCTCGCGGGGCTGATCGTTCGCGGCGGCGGATTCGGACTGATCGGCAACGTGGTGATCGGCATCGTCGGCGCCGTGGTCGCGGGCTGGCTGCTGCCGTTCCTCGGCGTCAATCTCGGCGTCGGAATTTTCCGCGCGATCATCAATTCCGCGATCGGCGCCGTGATCGTGCTGGTGCTGCTGGCGATGATCCGCAGAGCCTGATACCGACATCGCCTGACAGCGGTCGCCGCCTGCGGCCGCTCCCTGTTCTCTAGCCACCACCAATCAACAAACAACAACAACGGCGCGCGCGCCGGATCAGACGAGGCTGAAACGCATGAAGTTCACCGGCACCAAGGATTATGTAGCGACCGACGACCTCAAGATCGCCGTCAATGCGGCGATCGTGCTCGAACGGCCGCTCCTGGTGAAGGGCGAGCCCGGCACCGGCAAGACCGTGCTGGCGGAGGAAGTGTCCCGGGCGCTGAACGCGCCGCTGCTGACCTGGCACATCAAGTCGACCACCAAGGCGCAGCAGGGCTTGTACGAATACGACGCGGTCAGCCGCCTGCGCGACAGCCAACTCGGCGATCCGCGCGTGTCGGACATCAAGAACTACATCAAGCGCGGCAAGCTGTGGGAAGCGTTCACCGCCGAGCAGCGCCCGGTGCTGCTGATCGACGAGATCGACAAGGCCGACATCGAATTCCCGAACGATCTGTTGCTCGAACTCGACCGGATGGAATTCCACGTCTACGAGACCGGCGAAACCATCAAGGCCGCCAAGCGCCCGATCGTGGTGATCACCTCGAACAACGAAAAGGAACTGCCGGACGCGTTCCTGCGCCGCTGCTTCTTCCACTACATCAAGTTCCCGGACGCCGACACCATGCAGGCGATCGTCGACGTCCACTTCCCAGGCATCAAGCAGCGCCTGGTCGAAGAAGCGCTGAAGATCTTCTTCGAAGTGCGCGACGTGCCCGGCCTGAAGAAGAAGCCGTCGACCTCCGAACTGCTCGACTGGCTGAAGCTTCTGCTCAACGAGGAAATGACGCCGGAGCAGCTCAAGGAACGCGACCCGCGCAAGCTGATCCCGCCGCTGCACGGCGCGCTGCTGAAGAACGAGCAGGACGTCCACCTGTTCGAACGGCTGGCGTTTTTGAGCCGGCGGGAAGTGTAAAGCCTATCTCGTTCGTCATTCCGGGGCACGCATAGCGCGACCCCGGAATCCATAACCACCGCCCCGGCCGTTGGGCACGAGGTCGCGACGCCCCGGCTATCGAGAGTCGAAGGAGTATGGATTCCGGGCCTGCGCCGCTGCGCGGCGCATCCCGGAATGACAAAAGTTAGCGTACTACTCGTTACGTCATTCCGGGGCGCGCGTAGCGCGAGCCCGGAATCCCGAGACGTTCTGCCCGCTGCATTGCTTCCCCGCAGGCAGCTTCACGATCGACCCATCAGAATTTGCGTCATGGCCGGGCTTGTCCCGGCCATTTTCGTTTTGGCTCAGTCCTTTACCGCCTCGCCAGCGCAGCCGAGCAGCGCTCCTCGACCGGTTTTATGTATACATCAATCGCCAATACGAGGAATATTTTGCAGTCCATCCTTGTCATCCTACCTTTCCTGTATACAGTATGAACTCAATCAATAATGCTCAGGGAGGCCACGATGCCCGCCTTTCCGCTCAACGCCTGGTATGCGGCGGCGTGGGACGCCGACATCAAGCACGCGCTGTTTCCCCGCACGATCTGCGGCAAGCATGTCGTGATGTATCGAAAGGCGGACGGCAGCGTCGCCGCGCTGGAGGACGCCTGCTGGCATCGTCTGGTGCCGCTGTCCAAAGGGCGGCTCGAGGGCGACACCGTGGTCTGCGGCTATCACGGGCTGAAGTTCAATCCGCAGGGCCGCTGCACCTACATGCCGTCGCAGGAGACGATCAATCCGTCGGCCTGCGTGCGGTCCTATCCGGTGGTCGAGCGGCATCGCTTCGTCTGGCTGTGGATGGGCGATCCGGTGCTGGCCGATCCTTCGCTCGTTCCCGACATGCACTGGAACGACGATCCGGCCTGGGCCGGCGATGGCAAGACCATCCACGCCAAATGCGACTGGCGCCTCGTCGTCGACAATCTGATGGACCTCACTCACGAGACCTATGTGCACGGCTCCTCGATCGGCAACGAGGCAGTGGCCGAGGCACCGTTCGATGTCACCCATGGCGACCGCACGGTGACCGTGACGCGCTGGATGCACGGCATCGAACCGCCGCCGTTCTGGGCCGCGCAGCTCGGCAAGCCGGGCCTGGTGGATCGCTGGCAGATCATCCGGTTCGAAGCGCCGGGCACGGTGACGATCGACGTCGGCGTGGCCCCGGCCGGCAGCGGCGCGCCGCACGGTGATCGCTCGCAGGGCGTCAACGGCTTCGTGCTCAACACCATGACGCCGGAGACCGACACCACCTGCCACTACTTCTGGGCGTTCGTGCGTAACTATCGGCTCAGCGACCAGCGGCTCACCACCGAGATCCGCGAGGGCGTCTCCGGCATCTTCCGCGAGGACGAGATCATCCTCGAAGCGCAGCAGCGCGCGATGCTCGAGAACCCCGATCGGGTGTTTTACAACCTGAACATCGACGCCGGCGCGATGTGGTCGCGCAAGCTGATCGACCGCATGGTGGCACAGGAGAACGCGCCGAAACTGCAGGCGGCGGAGTAAGCGATGAACGACAAGGCCGCCGACCGTTCGATGTCGCAGACCGTGCGCGCGCAGCTTGCGCTGCGCGACATGGTGCTGTCCGGGCAGCTCCGCGCCGGCGAACGGATCTCCGAACTGCAGGCGGTCGATATCACCGGGGTGTCGCGCACGCCGGTGCGGATGGCGCTGGTGCGGCTGGAGGACGAGGGCCTGCTGCAGGCGATCCCGTCCGGCGGCTTCATGGTGAAAGCGTTTTCCGAACGCGACATCCTGGACTCGATCGAACTGCGCGGCACCATGGAGGGCCTCGCCGCCCGGCTCGCCGCCGAGCGCGGCGCCAGCGTCCGGCAGCTCGAACCGCTGAAGCAATGCCTCGGCGATATCGACGACCTGGTGCGGCAGGATCCGATCTCGGTCGACGCGTTCTCGGCCTATGTGGCGCTGAACGCGCGGTTTCACGCGCTGCTCAACGAGCTGTGCGGCTCGGCGCCGGTGATGCGCCAGATCGACCGTGTCGCGGCCCTCCCCTTCGCCTCGCCGAGCGCTTTCGTGATGGCGCAATCGGGACTGCCGGAGGCACACCAAATCCTGCTGATCGCACAGGATCACCACCGCGCCGTGATCGACGCAATCGAGAACCGCGAAGGCGCGCGCGCCGAAGCGGTGATGCGCGAACACGCCCGGCTTGCGGTGCGTAACCTGCGCTTAGCGCTGCGAAGCCGCACCCATCTCGACCTGTTGCCGGCGCTGACGCTGGTGACGCAGGCCGCCGACAAGTAATCGCTCTACCACCCACCGACAGGAGGCCGCGATGCGCTTCGCCGAACAGTGGACCAGCAGCACCGTCGTTTCGACCCGCGACCTGACGCCGTCGATCCGTGAGATCGTGCTCGAGCCGGATACGGCGGTCACGACCTGCGCACCCGGTAGCCATATCAACGTCGCGGTGCTGATCGATGGCAAGCCCGACAAGCGCAGCTACTCGCTGGTCGGTGCGCCGGAACAAGGACGGCTGCGGATCGCGGTGCGGCTCGCCGCTGACAGCCGCGGCGGATCGCAAGCGATGTGGGCGCTGAAGCCAGGGCAGCGGATCGACATCACCCATCCGACCTCGCTGTTCGAGATCGATTGGAGCCGTCAGCACTACGCGCTGATCGCCGGCGGCATCGGCGTGACACCGATGCTGGGGATCGCCGCTGCGCTCGCCCGCCGCGGCGCTGAGCTGACGATGCACTACGCGGTGAAATCCCGCAGCGATGCCGCGCTCCACGACGAACTGAGCAGCCTGCTTGGCGACCGGCTGCGGCTCCATGCCAGCGACGAAGGCGCCCGGCTCGACCTCGACACCACCTTCCGCGCGCTTCCCGAAGGCGCGGTGGCGGTGCTGTGTGGCCCGCTGCGGATGCTGGAGGCGGCGCGGCACGCTTGGCATCAGGCCGGACGCCCGGCGAGCGATCTGCGTTTCGAAACCTTCGGCTCCAGCGGCCGGCTGCCGACCAGCGAATTCCGCGTCCGCATCGCCGCCACCGGCAGCGAGATCGTGGTGCCGCGCGATCGCTCGATGCTGGATGCTCTGAACGCTGCCGGTTTCGACGTGATTTCCGATTGCGAACGCGGCGAATGCGGCGTCTGCGCGGTCGACGTCACTGCGGTCGATGGCGAGATCGACCACCGCGACGTGTTCTTCAGCGAGCATCAGAAGCACGACAGCGGCAAAATGTGCGCCTGCGTCTCCCGCGCCCGCGGCACAGTGACTATCGACACCTTGTACCGGCCGGATCAGCTACCGGGGGCTGCGTAGCAGCGAATCTCTCGCGTCATTGCTGTGCATGTTCAACAATTCGGTGATCGAATCCACCCATCAGGGAGGCTTCGATGCGCGACAACAGCTTCGATCGGACGATTGAAAGAAACTACATCCAGAAGTGGCGTTTTCTGATCGCTGAGTACG
>NZ_QUMK01000048.1 GCF_010907035.1 Rhodopseudomonas sp. BR0M22 | reverse complement strand
TGATAGAACATCGCCGTTCCGCTGCCGACGACCGTCGAGAAGATCACGTCGGGAGAGGCTTTCTTGATCTTGGCGATGACGCGGTCGAAGTCTTTGGGCTGCACCTCGAGCGGAACGTAGAGTTCGTCCAGCACCTTGCCGCGATCCTGGGACACGAAATCCGCCATCAGCCGATTCGACTCGTAGGGGTAGATGTAATTCGAGCCGACGAAGACGAAGCGGTTGCCGTAGACCGACAGGAGATATTTCGCGAGCTGAATCGAATTCTGGTTCGGCGCCGCGCCGGTGTAAATGCAGTGGCGCGAGTACTCGAACCCCTCGTACAACGTCGGATAGAACAGAAGGCCACGATAGGCTTCCACGACCGGCAGGATCGCCTTTCTGGTGCTCGTCATGTAGCAGCCGAAGATCAGGCGCACCCCGTCGACCTGAAGCAGTCGCTCGGCCAGATTGCGAATTTGCTTTGGATTGGATGCCGGATCGTAAACGATCGGTTCGACCGGCCGGTCGAGCACCCCACCCGCTGCATTGATCTCCTCGATCGCAAGCAAGGTCGCATTGAGTTGTGAACGCTCGACAGCCGATGTTACTCCAGTCTCCGAAAATAGAACTCCGACACGCCAACTGCCTAATTTTTCGTCGCCTAGTGCCATATTGATTAGCAGCCTTTTTCGTGTGGCAATCAGGCCAGCAATGCGCAATCCCTTTACAAGATGCAATACTGACGACATTCGACGCTTGAAAGCGAAGTGCGTGCCAAGTCCGACAAGGCGAGACTTGCGGCTTGAGCGGCGGTCGGCGCTGACGCGACAAGCTGATCGCTGGCGCACATGATCGTCGCGCGGATCATCGTGTCCGGCTCGACCGGTCCGCATCAGACAGAACGCTCGGCTTTCGCCGGGACGGCCAACTCCCGTCACGAGCCGGCATGCGCGTCACCGGCGGGATCGCTGACGCTGTGTCGTAGCAGCTTGCGCAACTCGGGCAGACAGGAGCCGCAATTGGTGCCGGCGCGCAACCGTGTGCCGATTGCGTCAACGCTGGTCGCGCCATCCCGAATAGCGGTCTGCAGCGTGTTGCGGCCGACGCCGAAGCATGCGCAGACGATCGCGCCGTGATCGGTGAGACCGCTGACTGACCGCCCGGACAACAGCGTCCGGCGAGGCGCATCGCCGAGCGTTTCCATCTCGAACAGCGCCTTCACCGCATCCGATGGCGGCGGATCGTTGGACGGGCCGAGGAACAGGCAGGCGATCAGCCGTCCGTCCAGGAACGCCGCCACGCGATAGCTCTGCCGCGGCGTGTCGAGGTATTCGGCGAGTTCGACGCCGGGGCCGAACAACGACTGCGCATGCGACTGCCACTGCGCCAACGGAGCGTCGCTCGCGACCGTCACCTCGAGTCCGCCACCGATCGTCACCTCCGACCACCAGGTGCCGGCGGGTAGATCGCATCTACTGCGGGTCAAAACGAAACCTTCCAACGCAAAGCCGACCGGCGCGATCGCCGCCGGGGTCGCCTTGGCTTCGGGCTGGCCGGAGAACGGATCGGTGACCGACGCCACTAATTCACCGACCCTCGCCATCGCAGCTGTGCTGTTACTCCAATGAATCGGCGCGAACAGCGACCCCGGCCGTTGGCCGTCGCTGACCATCACCTTGAGGATGCAAACTCCGTGGACGGAGCTGACCCGCGCGAAGCCGCCGTCGCTGAGTCCGGCCGCCGCCGCGTCGACCGGATGCACTTCGACGAAGGGCTGCGGCAGATGCGCGCCGAGCCGCGGACTGCGACCCGAGCGCGTCATCGTGTGCCATTGGTCGCGGATCCGCCCGGTGTTCAGCACCAGCGGAAACTGCGACGACGGCGCAGCGTGCGGCTGCGGCGGCTCCGGTGCGATCAACCTTGCGCGACGATCCGGAGTGAAGAACCGGCCGTCAGCGAAGAAACGCCGATCGCCGGTCGGTTCACCGGCGCGCACCGGCCATTGTACCGGATCGAGCGCCCGATAGGCATCGTCGCTCAGCCCGGCCAGCGCACCGATATCGAAATCGCGCGTTCCATCGTTTTCGAATGCCGACAGCGCGGCATGCTCGCGAAACACGTCCGCTGCCGAGCGATAGGCGAAGGCATCCGCGAAGCCCATTCGCCGCGCTACCTCCGTCACGATCCACCAATCCGGCCTTGCTTCGCCGGGCAGCGGCAGGAAGGCGCGCTGCCGCGAGATCCGCCGCTCCGAATTGGTGACGGTGCCGTCCTTTTCGCCCCAGGCCGCCGCCGGCAGTAACACGTCGGCGCCGGCCGCGATGGTGTCGGTACGTGCGACGTTGTCGGAGATAACTAGCAGATCGAGCTTGCCCAGCGCGTCCTGGATCAAGCCGGCGCGCGGCAACGAGACGGCCGGATTGGTGGCCATCACCCACAGCGCCTTGATCTCGCCACGGCCGATCGCCTCGAACATCTGCACCGCCTTGAGGCCTTCGCGCCGCGCCGGCGCGCCAGCGCGCCAAAACCGCCCGACCCGATCGATCGCTTCCGGCTCGAAGCCCATATGCGCGGCGAGCTGATTGGCGAGGCCGCCGACTTCGCGGCCACCCATCGCATTGGGTTGCCCCGTGAGCGAGAACGGCCCCATGCCGGGACGCCCGATCCGTCCGGTGGCAAGGTGGCAGTTGAGGATCGCGTTGACCTTGTCGGTCCCCTGCGCCGACTGGTTGACCCCCTGCGAGTAGCAGGTCACGGTCTTCTCGGTGCTTCGGAACAGTTCGAAGAATCGGACCACATCGTCTTCGGCGACGCCGCTGCCGGCCGCCGTCGCCGACACCGTCGGAGCGATCTCGCGCGCCCGCACCAGCGCTTCGGTCAGGCCGGCGGTATGCGCGTCGAGATAGCCGTAATCGAAGGCGAGCGTGTCGGCGAGATGCACCAGCAGACCGCTGAACAACACCGTGTCCATTCCCGGCGCGACCGCAAGATGCAGATCGCCGTCGTCGACGGTAGCGGTGCGGCGGGGATCGATCACCACGATCCTGGCGCCGCGTTCGCGCTTGTTGGCAAGGATACGCTGATACAGCACCGGATGACACCACGCGGCATTGGAGCCGGTGAGCACGACCAGATCCGCCTCATCGAGATCGGCGTAGCCGCCCGGCACCGTGTCGGCGCCGAAGGCACGCCGATGGCCCGCGACCGAAGACGACATGCACAGCCGCGAATTGGTGTCGACATTGGCCGAGCCGATGAATCCCTTCATCAGCTTGTTGGCGACGTAGTAGTCTTCGGTGAGAAGCTGACCGGACAAATAGAACGCCACGGCGTCCGGTCCGTGCCGCTCGACGATCGCGGCGAAGCCGTCCGCGACCCGGTCCAGCGCCTCGTCCCACGACGCCCGCACCATGGTGCCGTCCGATTGACGCAGCATCGGGTAGAGCAGGCGTCCGTCCAAAGACAGCGTCTCGCCGAGCGCCGCCCCCTTCGAGCACAGCCGGCCGAAATTCGCCGGATGGTCCGGATCGCCGCCGATCGTCGCGCCGCCGAGCCCGTCCGGGCTCGCGAGTACGCCGCAGCCGACGCCGCAATACGCACAAGTAGTCCGCACCGCGGGAGGATGCTGCGTCAATGCGTTCATCGCGGAAGCCCCTGGGGATAGCGGGTAAGCGCCGGCGAAATGCTGCGCATCGGCCGCCTCAAGCGGCCAGCGCGGCGCTGCCGCGCTCGGCGAACGCCCGGCCGAACATCAGCTCACCGCGAAACGGTTCGATCGACTGCTTCGAGCGGATCAGCTCGAGATACCAGAGGCCGTCGGCGGCATCGCCGAACAGCACGCAGCCGACCAGACAGCCGTCCTTGATCACCAGCTTCTTGTAGGCGCCGATACCGGGATCGGTCAGAACGATCGCTTCGGTGCCGGCGCCGCCGAGAAATTCGCCGGCCGAGAACAGCGCGATGCCGCCGACCTTCAGATTGGTCGCCAGTACGCTGCCGCGATACGCTTCGCTGCCGCCGCCGAGATGCGATGCCAGCGCCCGCGCCTGCTCGTAAGCCGGCTCCACCAGCCCGTAACAGGCGCCGCGATGCTCGGCGCACTCGCCGATCGCATAGATGTCCGGATCGCTGGTCTGCAGACGATCGTCCACCAGAATGCCGCGCCCGACCGCAACGCCGGCGCTGTACGCCAGATCGACATTGGGACGGATCCCTGCGGCCACCACCACCAGATCGGCGGCGACGCGCGTGCCGTCGGCGAACTGAACCGCTCCGACGCGATCGCCGCCTTCGATCGCCGCGGTGTCGGCCTCGAGCCGCACCGCAATGCCCTTGTGCTCGACCGCCTGCTTCAGCATCGCGGACGCGCGCGGATCGAGCTGCCGCTCCATCAGCCGGTCCATCAGATGCACCACGGTGACGTCCGCGCCGGATCTGGCGAGGCCATAGGCCGCTTCGAGGCCGAGCAGGCCGCCACCGATCACCACGGCCCGGCGCCCCGACGAAGCCGCCTGCTCGATCGCGGTGATATCGGACAGATCGCGAAACGTCATGACCCCCGGCAGCTCCATGCCGGGCACGTTCAGCCGGATCGGCTTCGAGCCGGTGGTCAGCACCAGTTTCGAGTAAGGCAGCGTCGCACCGCCGGCGAGGCGCACGCGCCGGATCTCGGGATCGATAGCCACGGCGCTGCGACCGTAGAGCAGCGTCACTCCACGATCGCGCCACCATTGCGCCGGCCGGAGTTCGATCTCGGCGGGCGAGACCTCGCGCGCCAGCACCGACGACAGCAGGACGCGGTTGTACGCGAGCCGCGGCTCGTCGCCGATCACCGCGATGGCGTAGCGGCCGAGCGCACGCCCGGCCAGCTCCTCGACCAGCCGCGCCGCCGCCATGCCGTTACCGACGATTACCAATGGCTCGCTCATCGTGCCTCCTCGACCTCCCTGCCCGCGATCCGGCGGGCGTTCATGCCGGTCACGCCGCTTCGACGAAGCGGTGGCGCTCGTACAGGAACTCCAGCACGCGCTGGCGGCATTTCAGGTAGGTCGGATTGCTCGCCAGCTCGAGCCGATTGCGGGGGTGCGGCAACGGCACCTCGAGCACTTCCCCGATCCGGGCCGACGGTCCGTTGGTCATCATCACGATGCGATCCGACAGCAGCACGGCCTCGTCGACGTCGTGGGTGATCATCAGGATAGTGTTGTTCAGCTTCTGGTGCAGCGCCATCACCGAGTCCTGCAAGTGAGCCCGGGTCAGCGCGTCGAGCGCACCGAATGGTTCATCGAGCAACAGCACCTTCGGCTCCATCGCCAGCGCCCGAGCAATGCCGACGCGCTGCTTCATGCCGCCGGAAATTTCCGAGGGCCGCTTGTCCTTGGCGTGCGCCATCTGCACCAGATTGAGATTGTGCATGGTCCAGTCGTGGCGCTCGGCGCGCGACTTGGTCTTGGCGAACACCTTGTCGACGCCGAGCTGCACGTTTTGATAGACGGTCAGCCACGGCAGCAGGCTGTGGTTCTGAAACACCACGGCGCGGTCCGGCCCCGGCGAATTCACCTCGCGGTTTTCCAGCAACACTCCGCCGACCGTCGCGCGGGTCAGCCCGGCGACGATGTTGAGCAGCGTCGACTTGCCGCAACCGGAATGGCCGATGATCGAGACGTAGTCCCCGCGGGCGATATCGAGACAGACGTCCTTCAGCACTTCGGTGGTGACGGCGCCGCGGGTGAACGTCTTGCCGATGTAATCCAGCTTCAGATAGGGCTGCATGATGCGCTCCTCAGGAGGCCGAGACGCCGTGGGTGACGAGTTTGCCGAGGCCTGCGATCAGCCGGTCGAGGACGAATCCGACGATGCCGACATAGACGAGGGCCAGGATGATTTCGCTGATATGCGACGAATTCCATGCGTCCCATATGAAGAAGCCGATGCCGACGCCGCCGATCAGCATCTCGGCCGCGATGATGGCGAGCCACGACAGGCCGATGCCGATGCGCAGGCCGGTGAAGATGTAGGGCGCGGCCGACGGCAGCATCACCTTCCAGAAGAATTCCAGCGGATTGAGCTGCACCACCGCGGCGACGTTGCGATAGTCCTGCGGAATGTTGCGGATACCGACCGCGGTGTTGATGATGATCGGCCAGATCGAGGTGATGAAGATCACGAAGATGGCCGACGGCTCGCCGTCGCGAAATGCCGCCAGCGACAGCGGCAGCCACGCCAGCGGCGGGATCGTGCGCAGCACCTGGAAGATCGGATCGAGCCCGCGCATCGCCCAGATCGATTGTCCGACCAGCGTGCCGAGCGCGATGCCGGCGACCGCAGCCAGCGAGTAGCCGAGCGCGACCCGCTTCAGGCTGGCATAGATGTGCCAGAACAGCCCCTTGTCGATGCCGCCGTGGTCGTAGAACGGATCGACGATCAGATCCCGGGTGTCGGACAACACACGCGACGGCGGCGGCAGCGTCGAGCCCGCACCACGGCAAGTCAATTCCCAGATCACCAGCAGAAGAACCACGACGATCAGCGGCGGCACGACACGTACCGCCGCATGCCTCAGCATTCCGAGCCAGCGGGAAGCCGACCTCCGCTTTGGCGTCGGCGGCAACGCCACAACGGCCGCTGACGGCGCAGGCAGCGCCATCGCCGGCTCGGTCTTGATCGCTTGCAGGGTCATTGCATTGCTCTCCATGATCTTCGAAGACAGCGGAGCCGTGCGCGTCTTCAGACTTCGATGCGCTTGATGGTCAGCGATTTCAGGTAAGCGTCCGGGTTTTCCGGATCGAACACCTTGCCGTCGAACAGCGTCTCCTTGCCGCGCGACGTCGAGGTCGGAATGTCGGCAGCAGCGACGCCGAGCGTCTTGGCGGCGTCCTTCCAGAGATCTTCGCGGTTGACTTTGGCGATCAGCGCCTTGGCGTCGGTCGAGCGCGGGAATTGGCCCCAGCGCATGTTCTCGGTGATGAACCACAGATCGTGGCTCTGGAACGGATAGGACGCGTGATCGCGCCAGAACTTCATCAGGAGCGGGCTGTTCTTGACGACCCGGCCGTCGCCGTAATCGAAGTTGCCCTTGATCCGCTCGATAATGTCGGCAACCGGCACGTTCATCCATTGCCGCTTGGCACTGATCGCGGCGAGTTCGTCCTTGTTCTCCTCCTTGTCACACCACTGCAGCGCTTCCATCACCGCCATCAGCAACGCCTTGGCGGCACGGGGATGCTTCTCGACCCAGGCGGCGCGCATCCCGAGCGCTTTCTCCGGATGATCCTTCCAGATCTCGCCTGTGGTCAGCGCCGAATAGCCCGCCTTCTGGTGGATCAGCTGTTCGTTCCACGGCTCGCCGACGCACAGCACGTCCATGGTGTGGACCTTCATATTGGCCACCATCTGCGGCGGCGGCACCACGATGGTCTCGATGTCGCGGTCCGGATCGATGCCGCCGGCCGCCATCCAGTAGCGGATCCACAGATCATGGGTGCCGCCGGGAAAGGTCATCGCCGCCTTCACCGACTTGCCGCTCGCCTTCTTCTTGTCGAGCGCGGCCTTGAGCGGCGCGGCGTCGAGACCGACCTTGAGGTCGGCATATTCGTTACCGACCGAGATCCCCTGACAGTTGAGGTCGAGCCGCGCCAGAATGTGCATCGGGGTCGGAACGTTGTTCTGAGTGACCAGCCCCGCCGTCATCAGATAGGGCATCGGCGTGAGAATATGCGCGCCGTCGATGCCGTTGCCTTCGGAGCCGAGAACGAGGTTGTCGCGCGTCGTTCCCCACGACGTCTGCTTCTCGACGGTGACGTCGGGCATGCCGTATTTGGCGAAGAAGCCCTTCTCTTTGGCGACGAACAGCGGCGCCGCATCCGTCAACGCGATGAAGCCGAGTCGCGCTCCCTTGACTTCGGGACCGGCCTCGTCAGCGAAGGCTCCGCCCGGGAAATTCAACTTGGCGGCGGCGACCAGCGCTGCCGCACCGGCGCCAACTTTCAACATCTGTCGGCGGCTGATTTTGCGTCCGAAGCGGCCGTTCATGATCGTCATCGCTGCAAGCATCCATGCTGGGGTCGTAAGACCCTGGTTCGTGAGCACGATCGCCATCGCCGACCGCCAACGCGAAAAAGCCGCTGCCTGGAGTTCGCTTGCGCGATCCAGGACAGCGGCTTTGCTGTCGGAGTTCGATGGATATCCGGGCGCCGCATCGGCGTCCTTCGCCAATATGTGTAGCGAGAATCGTGCCAACCGCTCGCCAGGCGTTATCTGTCAGCTTCTGCAATTAGTTGAGCCGGCACCTCGGAATCCGGCAAAGCCCCTCGGGGGCACCGTGCGGGCAAACTTGTTGGGCAGTTGACGACGAAATGTGCAGCGCAGCGGACATCGGAGCGCCGCGAACAGGCCGCCGCGTCAGCGGGCGAGCCCTGAGCACCCGATGGATGGTCGAACTGGTAACAACCACAGGATCGCGCCTTGCAACCAGGTCGGGCATCCAACAGGCTGCCCGAAGCGGCCGATGAGCAACCCACGAGTTCCAGCCGACTTGCCGGCAGCGTTCCTTTCGGACGTCCCGGTCAGTACGATTTCGCCAATCCGAGCACCTTTTCGGCGATGAAACTGAGCGCAAGCTGCGGGCTGACCGGCGCGATCCTCGGGATCATCACCTCGCGCAAGTAGCGCTCGACGTGATACTCCTTGGCATAGCCGAAGCCGCCATGGGTCATCACCGCCTGCTCGCAGGCCGAGAAGCCCGCTTCGCCGGCCAGATACTTCGCCGCATTGGCGGCGGCGCCGCAGGCCATGCCCTGGTCGTATTGCCAGGCCGCCGACATCACCATCAGCCACGCCGCTTCCAGTTCGACCCAGTTCTTGGCGAGCGGATGCTGAATCCCCTGGTTCTGCCCGATCGGGCGGTTGAACACGATCCGGGTCTTGGCGTAGTCGGCCGCGCGCGACAGCGCCAGCTTGCCGAGCCCGACCGCTTCGGCGGCGATCAGGATGCGCTCCGGGTTCATGCCTTCGAGGATGTAGTGGAAGCCCTTGCCTTCCTCGCCGATCCGGTCCTCGACCGGGATCTCGAAATCCTCGAAGAACAATTCGTTGGAGTCGACGATCTTGCGGCCCATCTTCTCGATCTCGTGCACCTTGATTTTGGTGCGATCGAGATCCGCATAAAACAGGCTGAGGCCGTGGGTCGGTGACTTCACCTCTTCGAGCGGCGTGGTGCGCGCCAGCAGCAGAATCTTGTTGGCGACCTGCGCGGTCGAGATCCACACCTTCTGACCGTTGACGACGTAGCGGTCGCCCTTGCGCACCGCGCGGGTCTTGAGCTGCGTGGTGTTGAGGCCGGTATTGGGCTCGGTCACTGCGAAGCAGGCTTTGTCGCGGCCCGCGACCATCGGCGGCAGCATGCGCCGGCGCTGCTCGTCGGTGCCGAAGACAACGACGGGATTGAGTCCGAACACGTTGATGTGCACCGCCGAGGCACCCGACATGCCGCCACCGGACTCCGAGATCGTGCGCATCATGATCGCGGCCTCGGTGATACCGAGGCCGGAGCCGCCATAGGCTTCCGGCACGCAGATGCCGAGCCAGCCGGCATCGGCCAGCGCCTTGTGGAAGTCGTGGGGGAAGCCGCCCTCGCGGTCCTTCTTCAGCCAATAGGCGTCGTCGAAACCGCTGCAGATCTTGGCGATCGCATCGCGAATGGCTTCCTGCTGATCGGTGAGTGCGAAGTCCATGGTGGGCTGATGTCCTTGGGTGCCGGCCGAGCCGTCGGCGGAGCGACGCGAAGTTTCCGTCGCATGGAAAAGCTCCGGCCTGGAGCGGCGCGCCTCCCGGAAGAGCGCCATCGTTATTGTTTGTGCGACAAAACGTTCCTATAGGTCGAATCCACTGTCAACAATCGCATCCGCAATGCGATGCGCCGGAATAGCGGAGCACGGCCGATGCGTTCGATGTTGTTCGTTCCGGGCGACAGCCCGCGCAAATTCGAGAAGGCGGCGCAGGGCGCAGCCGACACCCTGATCCTCGACCTCGAAGATTCCGTCGTACCGGAGAGGAAAGACGAAGCCCGCGCGCTGACATCCGCGATGCTGCAGGCGCCGCGCACGGCGCAGCAGCGCTACGTCCGCGTCAACGCACTCGACACCGGCCGCACGCTCGGTGACCTCGCCGCCGTCATGCCGGCGGCGCCGGACGGCATCGTGTTGCCGAAGTCACGCGGCGGCGACGATGTCCGCACCTTGGCGCTGTGGCTCGACGCATTCGAGGCAGCGGCCGCGCTGGTGGGCACGACCCGGATCGTCGTGGTGGCGACCGAGACCGCAGGCTCGATGTTCGGCCTCGGCAGCTATCAGGATTGCTCGCCGCGGCTCAGCGGGTTGATGTGGGGCGCGGAGGATCTCGCCGCCTCGCTCGGCGCGACCGAAAACCGCAACGGCGGCTCGCTGCACAGCCCCTACCGGCTGGCGCGCGATCTGTGCCTGATGGGCGCCGCCGCGGCGGGTGTCACCGCGATCGACGCCGTCTACACCGACATCGACAATCTCGCCGGGTTGGAGGACGAAGCTCGTGCGGCGCGGCGCGACGGTTTCGGCGCCAAGGCGCTGATCCATCCCAAGCAGGTCGACATCGTCAACGCCGCATTCGCGCCGACCGCAGAAGAGCGGGCTTGGGCGCAGCAAGTGGTCGCGGCATTTGCGGCCAATCCGGATGCCGGTACGCTGCGCCTCGACGGCCGCATGATCGATCGTCCGCATCTGCGCGCGGCCGAGAAACTCCTCGGCCTGTCGCCGCGCCGATGACCACGGCGCTCAGCGGTCGAACACCGTGTTGCGCTGAGCATTGACCAGGATGAAGGTGGTTCGCTTCGGAATTTCCTTCAGATTCTCGGCGCCGATATAGGTCATCGCCGAGCGCAGACCGCCGGCGATCTTCTCCACCGTGGCGCGCACGTCGCCGCGATACGGCACCTCGACGGTCTTGCCCTCGGCCGCGCGATAGTCGGCGACGCCGCCGTGGTACTTGTTCATCGCGGTCTCCGACGACATGCCGTAGAACACCATGCTGGTCGGGGTCTTCCCGTCCGGCTCGGCGTACTTCAATTCGCCGCCGCATTCGTCGTGACCGGCCAACATGCCGCCGAGCATGACGAAATCGGCACCGCCGCCATAGGCCTTGGCGAGATCGCCCGGCACGACGCAGCCGCCATCCGAGCAGACGTGCCCCTTCAGTCCGTGCGCCGCATCGGCGCATTCGATCACGGCCGAGAGCTGCGGATAGCCGACGCCGGTGAGATCGCGCGTCGTACACACCGAGCCGGAGCCGATCCCGACGCGGACGATGTCGGCGCCGGCAATCACCAGCGCTTCGGTCATCTCGGCGGTCACCACCGTGCCGGCCATGATGATCGCGTCCGTGTTCTCGTCGCGCAGCTTGGCCACCGCCCGCACGAAGGCTTCGGTATAGCCGTTGGCAACGTCGATGTTCAGCATCGGCACCTTGACCTTGGCCTTCACCGCGGCGAGCCGGTCCCAATCGGCCGAGCCGGTGCCGACGGTGACGAACACGTTGGGGTCCTCGTCGCCGGCGAGGTACTCCGCCAGTCGATCAGGCTGGTGAAACTTGTGCAGGGCGACCAGCGCACCGAACGGTCTGAACGCCTTCGCCATCTCCAGCGTACCGATGGTGTCCATGTTGGACGCGATCAGCGGAAATCCTGTCCAGGCGCGGCTGGAATGGCGGAAGCGGAAGCTGCGCTTGATGTTGGCCTCGAACCGCGACGACAGCACCGAGCGCTTGGGCCGGATCAGCACGTCGCGAAAGTCGAGTTTCGGATTCAAATCGATGTGCACGCACGCCTCTCCCGGTTTCATCGGCCGAACGCCGACCTTAAAAAGGAAACATTGCGCATTGGTTCGCGCACGGGAAGGGAGAGCGGAATGCAAGTGGCAGTGATGGGGGCCGGCGCGGTCGGATGCTATTTCGGCGGATTGCTGTCGCTGGCCGGCCACGACGTGACGCTGATCGGGCGACAGACCCACGTCGATGCGATCGAGGCGAACGGCCTGCTGCTCGACACCAAGGACGGCATCCAGCCCGTCCCGGTGCGTGCCGTCACCGAACCCAGCACGATCGCCCCGCCCGATCTGGTGCTGTTCTGCGTCAAATCGGCCGATACTGAGAGCGCGGGCCGCGCGCTGCAGCCTCGGCTGAAGCCGGACAGCGTGATCCTCAGCCTGCAGAACGGCGTCGACAATGCCTCTCGGCTGCAGGCCGCAATCGACCATCCGGTAATCGCGTCGGTGGTGTATGTCGGCACCGAGATGGCGGGGCCGGGCCATGTCCGCCATCACGGCCGCGGCGAACTGCTGATCGGCGCCTCGGCGCAGAGCGACGCGATCGCGTCGGCACTGGTCGCCGCGAAGATCCCGACCACGGTCGCGGCCGACATCGATCAGGCGCTGTGGTCGAAGCTGATGCTGAACTGCGCCTATAACGCGCTGTCGGCCGTCGCCGACCTGCCTTACGGCGCCCTGCTGGCGGTTGGCGGCACCGAGCAGGTCGTCCGCAACGTGATCGACGAATGCATCGCGGTGGCGCGCGCCTGCGGCGTCGGCATTCCGGACGACGCGATGGCCAAGACGCTGGCGCTACCCGGGGCGATGCCGAGCCAGAAGTCGTCGACCGCACAGGATCTGGCGCGCGGCAAGCCGAGCGAAATCGACTTTCTCAACGGCACGGTCGCGCGGCTCGGCGCCGCGCATGGTGTGCCGACCCCGACCAATCTGGCGCTGACCGTGATGGTCAAGCTGATCGAGAGCCGCCGCGGCGTCGGCGGATCGGGCGTTATGGCGTCAGCTTGATCCGGCAGTTGTAGGCCTTGCGGAAGCCGGCGGCGCGAGCGTCGTCTTCCGAGCAGAACCAGCGGTTCGGCTTGGTCAGGCTGGCATAGCTCGGGCAACCGCGGAGCTGATATACCCCGACATTGCCGGTGAGGCGGGCGCGGCGCGCCAGCTTGCCCTTGATGCTGCACCCCGGCAGCATCGCCGGTGTGTCCGGGAACATCACCTCGACCAGTTCGGCGTGCTTGTCGTCGCGGCAGGCGGCGCCGCGCAGCGGAGCGTCCTTGTTCCAGCGCCGGAAATCGTTCGGCGCGACGAAGCAGCCGCGCCACAGTCCTTTGCGTTCGTCCTTGGCCCTGGTCTCATCGCCGGCGAAACGATCCTTGCCGCCGGCGGCGGCATTGAGCGCGAAGCCGTCCTGCACGAGGCGACGGCTGAGGCTCTCGGCCTCGCCGGCGACCGTGCAGGTGCCGAGCCGGCGTCCCTTGAACACCGGATCAGGACCGAGATCGCGGCAGGCGACGCTGCGGCCGCCGATCAGCTTGATCAGCGCATCGCGGGCTTCGAGGCCGCAGGCTGACGGATCCGCAAACTCGCTCACGCAGCGCTGATCCAGCTCAGGCGCATCGACGCCCTCCAGCCGAAAGGTCTTGTCGCCGAGCTGCAGTGTGTCGCCGTCCTTCACCACCGCCTCTGCAGCCAAGGCGGAGGTCGTCAGCATCAGACCCAAGACCATCACGATCAGTCGACACATTCTCGGCCCTCTCATCACCTCGCCCACTCCGGCTGAAGACAGTCATACCAGCCGTGCGCCGAAATGATAGTCGCACATCGCCGGAACGCTTTGACGGCCCACTCTTGCTTGCTAAAAGCCGTTCTCATGTCCGACCAATCGATCCCCGATCCGGCGCTGTCGTTCGACGACAAGGCGCGGATGATCAAGAACCGCCGCTCGATCCACGGTGCCATCATCGGTTTGCAACTCGACCGCTACGCCCCTGCCGAAGCGTGGAGCAGCCTGCCCTATCATCCGGTGTTCGTCGGCGACGTTTCGACCGGCGTGATCCATGGCGGCGTCGTCACCGCGATGCTCGACGAGAGCTGCGGCATGGCGGTGCAGCTGGCGCTGCCCGGCACCACCGCGATCGCCACGCTGGACCTGCGGATCGACTATTTGCGGCCGGCGACGCCCGGACAGGTGATGCGGGCGCACGCGCATTGCTATCATCTCACCCGCTCGATCGCATTCGTCCGCGCCACCGCCTATCAGGATGCCGAAGACGTTCCGATCGCCTCCGCCACCGCGATGTTCATGCTCGGCGCCAACCGGAGCGACATGCTGCGGCAGAAGCCCAAAGTGACGATGGACTCGCCGCCCGAGCTGGTGGCGCCGGACGGCCCCGACGGCCCGCTGGCGATCAGCCCCTATCCGCGCTTCCTCGGCATCCGCGTCGATGGCGAGGCGCAGGCGATGATGCCGTATGATCCGAAGCTGGTCGGCAATCCGATCCTGCCGGCGCTGCACGGCGGCGTGATCGGAGCATTCCTGGAGACCGCCGCGATCGTCAGCGTGCGCCGTGAGATCGGCCTCAGCGCCGCACCGAAGCCGATCGGGCTGACCGTGAACTATCTGCGCTCGGGCCGACCGCTCGACACCTTCGCCAAGGTCTCGATCGTCAAGCAGGGCCGCCGCTTGGTGGCGTTCGAAGCACAGGCCTATCAGCGTGATCCGGCCGAGCCGATCGCGTCGTGCTACGGTCATTTCAAGCTGCGCTCCGGCACGGCAGAGTAAGCCGCCGTCATTGCTGGTCGAATTCGCAGCTGTCGTTTGGCGATTAAGCGGCGATTCACCACAATCCGGCCGGCGGAACCGGTTTCACGCTGCATTCAACATTGAGGGAATAGGTATCTCGCTGTCGCAATAGGCGCTGGTCACCTGACGCGGCACACTGCTGCGAGATCGACACCTCTGATGACAGCGAACAGCAAGATCGCGAACGCCGTCTACATCGAATTCGTTCGATTGCTGTACACCGCGCGTTGGCCCATCGTGGTGGTGGGCTGTGCGATGCTGACCACCGGCCTCGCGGTCGCTTGGCAGACGCACGATCTGATGATGGCGGTCATCGGCCTCGCCGGCATGGCGGTGACGCTTGGACGGCTTGTTCTGTGCTTCGCGTTCGACCATGCCGTTGCAAAGCGCCCGCTCGATGTCGGGATGGCGAAACTGTGGGAGCGCCGACTCGCCGTCGGCGTGATCTCGACCGGCGTTTGCGTCGGTGCCTTCGCGGTCCGCTGCTTCCTGTTGCCCGACCTCGCCGCGCATATGATCGCGGGCGGACTCGTGTTCGGCTATTGCGCCGGCACCACCACGCGGTTCTCGATACGGCCGTGGATCGTACAGACTTCGCTGGTGGTCTCGGTGACACCGGCGGTCGCGGCTGCGCTGTGGAATCTTGATCTGCTGCACACCGCTCAGGCGCTGCTATTCGTGATCTTCGCGTTGGGCGGCCTCGAACTGATCGACTACATCCACGCTACCACCGCCGAGCAGTTGACGCTGCGCGCCGAAGCGACGCGGCTTGCGCGAGCCGACGCGCTGACCAATCTGCCGAACCGTCGGCATCTGGTCGAACATTTCAACGAACTCGCCAAGCGGCTGACCCGCCACGGCGAAGGCTTCGCTGTCATCAGCCTCGATCTCGATTTCTTCAAGGAGGCCAACGACCGGTTCGGCCATGCCGCAGGCGACGAGATCTTGCGGATCGTTGCCGGACGCATGACCGAGCTCCTCGACGACGAGGATCTCGCGGCCCGGATCGGCGGCGACGAATTCGTCGTGGTGCAGGCCAACGTAACGGATACGGCAGCAGCCGACGACCTTGGTCGCCGCATCGTCGCGGCGCTGTCGGAGCCCTATGCGGTCGCCGGCGAAGCGGTGCTGCTGGGCGCCAGCTTCGGCCGCGCGCTGGCGCCAAGCGATGGAGTCACGCTCGACGAATTGCTGCACAAGGCCGATGAGGCGCTGTATGCGGTGAAACGCAACCGGCCCGGCCGGGTACGCGAGGTCGCTTTCTTGGCCGATCATGCGCCGCTGGTCACAGAAATTGCTCCCCTGCTGGAGCACGACCAGGCTGCTCC
Organism: Rhodopseudomonas sp. BR0M22; assembly: GCF_010907035.1. Lineage (GTDB taxonomy): Bacteria > Pseudomonadota > Alphaproteobacteria > Rhizobiales > Xanthobacteraceae > Rhodopseudomonas. The sequence goes on along the minus strand of NZ_QUMK01000048.1, from coordinate 27,322 downwards.
GGCGACGCGGCCAACCAACGTCGACGCCTGCTGATCAGCGCCCGCCGTCCGCGAGTCGCCACACATGACGCGCGATCATCAGATCTTCGTCAGTGGGGATCGCCCAGACCGAAACTCTGCTGTCCGGCGCGCTGATCCGCCCCGCCCCGGATAGATTCGCATTGGCGTCGGGATCGAGCACGACACCGAGCCAGGTCGCCTGCGCACAAACCCGTCGCCGGATTTCGGCGGCGTGTTCGCCGATGCCGCCGGTGAACACCAGTGCATCGAGCCCGCCGAGCGCGGCGGCGAGCGAACCGAGTTCGCGGGAGATCCGATATACAAATAGCTCGATCGCTTCGCAGGCACGCGGATCGTCGCTCGCCAGCAACGTGCGCATATCGTCGCTGATGCCGGAGACGCCGAGCAGGCCGGACTCGCGATACAGTAGATCTTCGATCTCGCGCGGAGCCATGCCTTTCTCTTCGAGCAGATACAGCACCACGCCGGGGTCGAGCTCGCCGCAGCGGCTGCCCATCATCAGACCGTCGAGCGCGGTGAAGCCCATCGTGGTGGCGATGCTGCGGCACCTCAGCATCGCGCACATGCTGGCACCGGCGCCGAGATGCGCCACCACCACACGGCCATCGGCGACCGCCTGTCCGGCGACGTCCGGCAGGCGGCCTGCGATGTATTCGTAGGACAGGCCGTGAAAGCCGTAACGGCGAACGCCCTGTTCGGTCAGCTTGCGCGGCAACGCGAAGGCGGTCGCGACCTCGGGCAGGCGATGATGAAACGCGGTGTCGAAACAGGCGATCTGCGGCAGCTTCGGGTGTAACTTCGCCAGCGCCTCGATCGCCGCAACATTGTGCGGCTGATGCAGCGGCGCCAGCCTGTCGAAGGAGCGGAGCTGGGCGATCACGTCCGACGTGACATGCACCGGGCCGTCGAACAATGCGCCGCCATGGACGACCCGATGGCCGACCGCGCTCAGCCGCTGGTCCGGGAACGAGCTTTCGATCCAGCCGATCAGCACCGCCATCGCATCGTCGTGGCTGGCGCCCTCGGGCAGATAGTCGTCATGCCGCGTCGCGCCGTCGGGATTCACGACCTTGAAATGCGGGCGATGACCAAGACTGCCGATGCCGCCTTCGCAAATCAGATGTTCGGCGGTCGGTTCAGTGTGGGCTTCGTAAAGGGCGAATTTGATGCTCGAGGAACCGGCATTGAGGACCAGCAGCACATCGCTCACGCAGCACCTCCGGAAAAATTCGACAGGGCCGCGGCCTTGTGCCGGGCGAGCAGCAGCGCGATCGCGCAGGAGCCGAGCCGCGCCAGCGTCTTGTCGGCACGGCTGGTGAGGATGATCGGCACCCGCGCCCCGAGCACGATCCCGGCGACGTGGGCGTGGGCGAGATATTCGAGCTGCTTGGCCAGCATGTTGCCGGCTTCGAGATCCGGCACCACGAAGATGTCGGCGCGGCCGGCGACAGGGGAGACGATGCCCTTGGTCTTGGCGGCCTCCGCCGACACCGCGTTGTCGAACGCCAGCGGCCCGTCGAGGATGCCGCCGGTGATCTGGCCGCGTTCGGCCATCTTGCACAGCGCCGCAGCGTCGAGCGTGGAGCGGATGTTCTCGGTGACGGTCTCGACCGCCGACAGGATCGCCACCCGCGGCTCACCGATGCCGAGCGCATGCGCCAGATCGATCGCGTTCTGGATGATGTCGCGCTTGTCGGCGAGCGACGGATAGATGTTGATCGCCGCGTCGGTGACCAGCAGCGCGCGCGGATAGTTCGGCGCGTCGATCGCATAGACGTGACTGATCCGCCGCGCGGTGCGCAAGCCATGGGCACCGTCGACCACCGCGTGCATCAGCTCGTCGGTGTGCAGCGCGCCCTTCATCAGCGCCTCCACCTCACCGGACCGTGCCATCGCCACCGCAGCTTCGGCGGCAGCGGCGCTGTGCTCGACGGCGACGATCTCGTAGCCCGTCAGGTCGAGCGCGGCCTGGGCGGCGGCGGCGCGGATCTTCGCTTCCGGCCCGACCAGGACCGGCACGATCAGCCGCTCGCGCGCCGCCTCGACGGCACCGAGCAGCGAGGCGGAGTCGACCGGATGCACCACGGCGGTGCGGATCGGCTCCAGCCCGCGCGTCATCTCGATCATCCGCTCGTAGCGGCGCGCGGTGGGATGCAGATCGATCTCCGGCAGCAGGACCCGCGGCCGCGAGATCTTCTCGACCGGCGCGATCACTTCGGCGAGGCCGGTGATGACGTCTTCGCCGCGCTGATTGGTGGCACGGCAATCCAGCAGCAGCCGCTTCTTGGCAGCGTTCTTTTCCTTGACGGTGACGGTGACGGTGACGGTGTCACCCAGCAGAACCGGCCTGGTGAAGCGCAGCGACTGATCGAGATAGATCGTGCCCGGGCCCGGCAGTTGCGTGCCCAGCAGGGTCGAGATCAGGGCCCCGCCCCACATCCCGTGCGCCACCACCTGATGGAACATGTCGCTCTTGGCGAAGGCGGCATCGACGTGCATCGGATTGACGTCGCCCGACATCACCGCGAACACCTCGATGTCGCGATAGGTCAGCGTGCGCGCCAAGCTGGCGCTGTCACCGACCTCGATCTCGTCGAAGGTGCGGTTCTGAATCTGTTCCATCTCTTACTCCAGGAGGAACGACGTCAGCCGATCACATGATAGCCGGCGTCGATGTATTCGATGTTGCCGGTCAGCGATCTTGCGCCGTCACCGACCAGGAATGCGGCAACGGCGCCGACGTCCTCGATGCTGACGAGCTGATGCGCCGGCAGCCGGGCGCGGGTGCGCTCCAGCAGTTCGTCGAACCGCGCGATGCCTGAAGCCGCACGGGTCATCAGCGGCCCCGGTGACAGCGCGTGGACGCGGATCTGCTTCGGCGCCAGTTCGGCCGCCATGTAGCGCACCGAGCTTTCCAGCGCCGCCTTCACCGGCCCCATCAGATTGTAGTCTTCGACCACCTTCTCCGAGCCGTAGAACGACACGGTGAGCAGACAGCCGCCATCCGGCATCAGCGGCTCGGCGAGCCTCGCCATGCGGATGAAGGAATGGCACGACACGTCCATCGCCATCGCAAAGCCGGCCTGGGAGCAGTCGACCACGCGGCCGTGCAGATCTTCCTTCGGCGCGAACGCGATCGAATGCAGCAGGAAGTCGAGCCTTCCCCATTGCTGGGTGATCCGCTCGAATACCGCTTCGAGCTGGCCGGGCTCGCGCACGTCGCATGGCACCACGATCGGACAACCGAGCTGCTCGGCGAGCGGTACGACGTGCGGCGCAGCCTTGTCGTTGAGATAGGTGACGGCGAGTTCGGCTCCGGCTTCGCGAAACGCGCGCGCGCAACCGAATGCGATGCTCTGGTCGTTGGCGATGCCGACGACCAAGCCCTTCTTACCTTGCAGTGTCATGTGGTCTCCGTAACCTCAGCACCGTGTCATCACCATGACAGGCGCCTGCAACCAACCTCCGGGCGATGCCGGACGTCGTCGGTTCACTTCACCAGTTGGTCACGCATCCGCAGCAGTTCTTTGCGCCGCGCGGGCGTGGTTTCCGGATAGCTCATTTTGAGCGATTCCATGGTCTCGACGATCACCTGCGAGACGATCAGCCGCGCATTCTCCTTGTCGTCGGCCGGAACGGCGTACCACGGCGAGTCTTCGCTGGATGTCTCGCTGAGACATTTCTCATATGCATCCATATAGTCGTCCCAGTACTGACGCTCTTCGAGGTCGGCCGGGCTGAACTTCCAGTTTTTCTCCGGCTCGTCGATCCGTGCCAGGAACCGCTTACGCTGCTCGTCCTTCGACAGATGCAGGAAGAATTTGACGATCCGAGTACCGTTGGCGTGCAGATGCTGCTCCAGATCGCGGATCGAGCGGTAGCGTTTATGCCAGAACGATTTGCCGAAATTTTCGCCGTTCGGCACCGCCTCGCTCTGCAGGATGTCCGGGTGAACCCGGACGATCAGCACCTCTTCGTAGTAGGAGCGGTTGAAGATCCCGATCCGGCCGCGCTCCGGTAGGTCCCGGGTGGTCCGCCATAGGAAATCGTGCTGCAGCTCGGTGGCACTGGGGTGCTTGAAGCTGAACACCTGGCAGCCCTGCGGATTGACCCCGGACATCACATGCCGGATCACCCCGTCCTTGCCGGCAGCGTCCATTGCCTGGAAGATCAGCAGCACGGCGTGGCGGTTACTGGCGTAGAGCAGCTGCTGCAGATCGCTGAGCCGCTCGACCTGGCTGCGGAGCAGCTCGTGATAGTGTTCCTTGGATTCGTAGAACGGATCGACTTCGGTGGGCCGTTTGCCGAGGTCGACTTTTTCGCCCTCCTCGACCCGAAACTGCTTGGTCTTGATCTTCATATCCGTCCTTTCGGGGTCGTAACCGCAGGACCGGCCGGCCGCCGCCCGGCCGTCTCCCGCTCAGGGGAATTATAACCACCTCCGGGGCGGCGCCACCACCGCCCCTCCCGAACCCTTAACTCAGTCAGGCTTCGTTCATCATCGGCGCCCTAAAGTTGCAGCCGGTCGGGCATGGGCGCCGCAAGGTGCACAACCGACATAAAGCAACCTCATTTGTACTTCATCTGCGCCCGGCCGCCGGGCTACCCTGGCGGCGCGAAGCGCTTGTGTAGTCAACGGAAATCACTATGGTGCGGGCCGCCTCGGACGGCCTCGGTGGCCTTTTCGAGAGGCCCCGTCGGCTCCGACGGTCCCAGCGCGGGTAAGAGCGGTCGAGATGGAAACTTCTATTCCCGGTAAGGTTCTCGTCGCGCAGGCGCGCCGAAGCAATGCGGCGCGGATCGCGCTGTTCGTTCTGCCACTGCTGATGCTGGCGCCGGCGATCTGGAACGGCTACCCGCTGCTGCAGTACGACACTGGCGGTTACCTCGCCCGCTGGTACGAGGGCTATCTGGTCATCAACCGGTCGACCTCCTACGGCATCTACCTGCATCTCGGCGAGCAGACTCAGTTCTGGCTCAACCTCGCGTTCCAGGCGATCGTCTCGCTGTGGATCATCCAACTGACCTTGCGGGTGTTCGGTATCACCGGCCCGTTCCGGCTCGCCGCGATCGGCGTCGGCCTGATCGCCACCACGGCGCTGCCCTGGATCACCAGCATGCTGCTGACCGACATCTTCGCCGGTCTGTCGGTGCTGACGCTGTTCCTGCTGATCGCCTATCGCAACCAGACCACGACGCTGGAAAAGATCCTGCTGTTCGCCTTCACCGCCTTCGCAGCCTCGACCCACAGCGCCACCATGATCGTGCTCTCCGGCGTCTGCGCCGCCGGCTGGGTGCTGCTGCCCTGGCTGCGCGGCCGGATCACCGCCTCCGGCCTGACCCAGGCCAGCTCGGCGCTGGTGCTCGGGGCGCTGCTGGTGCTCGGCTGCAACTATGCGCTGTCCGGCAAGCTGACCTGGACGCCGGGCGGCTCCGGCGTCGCATTCGGCCGAATGCTGCAGGACGGCATCGTCAAGCGCTATCTCGACGACCATTGCCCGCAGCAACAGCTCAAGCTGTGCCCCTACAAGGACGAGCTGCCGCCGACCGGCGACGACTTCCTGTGGGGCGGCAACAACATGTTCGACAAGCTCGGCCGCTTCGACGGCATGAGCGACGAGATGGAGTTCATCTCGAAGCAGGCCTTGATCACTTATCCGTGGCTGCAGGCCAAGGCCGCCGCCAAGGCGACCTGGGACCAGCTCGTCCACGTCGCCACCGGCGAAGGCACCAACGGCTGGCTGCCGCACACCTACGGCATCATCGAGCGCTATCTGCCCGAGCAGAGCAAGGCGATGCGGGCGGCCAAGCAGCAGCATTGGGACATCAATTTCGACGCGGTGAATGTGGTCCACGTCCCGGTCGCGCTGGGGTCGATGGTGCTGATGCTGGCGATCCTCGGCTCGGCGGCATGGCGGCGCCGGCTCGACGACGTCACCCTGCTGGCCGGCACTGTGACGCTGGCGCTGCTCGGCAACGCCATGGTCTGCGGCATCATCTCCGGTCCGCACGATCGCTATGGATCGCGGATCGTATGGATCGCGACCTTCACGGCAATGATCGCCGCGGTCGCGTATCTCAGGAACGGCCGCCGCGGAACCGACGACGATACTGCGAACTGAGATCCTCCAGCACGACCGCTCCGTTCTGATTGAATCAGATCGGAGGTCCTGCATTCGGTCTTGAAGCGTCTTCTTCACGCGAACCGGTTTTCCACTTCGCTCGAATACGCTCTATCGCTGCAACTGTGGGCGGATGAATACGCCGACCACTTGCGGGCAACGGCGTTTGATCTCGGCTTCCAGCGAGGCGAAGCTGCGCTCGACGTCGACCGCGCGGCTGTCGTCCGGAAAATCCAATGTCAGCGCCACCACGATCTGCCAGGGCGCGAGGTGCACCGTGAACACCGGCTCGACGCTGACGATGCGCCCATGGCTGCGCGCAATCTGCAAGATCCGGTCCCGAAGTGCGGGATCGGCTGGCTCACCCATCAGGAGCCCCTTGCTCTCGCGCGCCAGGAATGCGCCGGTCAGCCCGAGCAATAGTCCGATCGCGATCGAGGCGACGCCGTCGAGCACCGGCATCTGAAGCCAGTCCGCGGCGGCGGTGCCGGCCAATGCGATCAGGATGCCGAGCAGCGCCGCGGTGTCCTCGAACAGCACCATGAACGACGTCGGGTCCTTGCTGCGGATCGCCGCCTCGACATATTCAGCGTCGGGCACGTATCCCAGCGCCGGGGCGACCTCACGAAATCCCTTCCAGGCGACGTACCAGGAGCCCAGCTCGAACACGAAAGCGAGCCCGAGCACGATATAGCTGACCCGCACGTCGCTGATCGGCTTCGGATCGAGCACATGCACCACGCCCTCGTAGAACGAGACGCCGGCGCCGATCGAGAAGATCAGCAGAGCCACGATGAAGCTCCAGAAATAAAGCTCGCGGCCGTAACCGAGCGGATGGGCGGCATCGGCCGGCTTGGCGGCACGATGCAATCCGTACAACAGCAATAGTTCGTTGCCTGTATCGACCAGCGAGTGCACGCCCTCGCTGAGCATCGCCGAACTGCCGGTCCAGACCGCCGCGGCCATCTTGGTAACGGCGATCGCGAGGTTGCCGACGAGCGCCGCATAGATCACTTTCTTCGACGACGCGTGCGACATGCGGTTTTTCGCTACGATCCGATCCAAATCCCGAGCACGATCGCACCGTCCTGCGAGCTTTGCCAGCCACGTCTCACGTCTTGGCAGCGGACAAAAGTGAGCCGCGCGACATCGTCGCGCGGCTCGTGGCCCGTTCTGTCAGATGGGAGCTTGCCGTTACGGGCAAGCATGCCGCCGGCCATCGTAGCCGAGGTAGGTGCCCGAAGACGGGTCATAGGACTTGAAACGCTGCGCGCAGTAGGCGTCGGCATCAGCCGCACGAGCCTGTGCCTGACTGTTTGCGATTGCGCCACCGATGATCGCGCCGGCCGCGAGGCCGCCGATCGCCGGCCCCCAGCCATAGCCACCGCCGTGGCGATAGTAGCCGCGGTGCCCCCAGCCACGGTGACCGTGCCAGCCGTGGTGCCCGTGATAACCGTGATGGCGCCATTGCACCTGCTGAACGGCCGACGGCGCCTGTTGAGGCGCCGCACCGGCCATCATCGGCGCGGCCGCAGACGGGGTCGACGCCAGCGCCAGCGAGCCCACCAGCAACGCAGCGGCGGGTAGCGCACGCGAAATCATCATCGATAGTCTCCTTGTTGTTTCGATCAATGCCGACCGCGACACACAGGCGCCGCTGGACGATCTGCTGCGACAACGGGAAATACCATCGAGCGTTCCGCAAAACAGGGTGCGACCAATATTCCGTCAACTGTCGTACAAACGCCGGTTGCTCATGGGTGCCGCACACAGTCGCTGCACAGACAACATCGTGGTCATCACGGTCATGACGGCGAACGAACCGAACCGACGTGCATCGGCACCCCGTGCGTAACGAGCGTGATGTCGTCACCGTTTTGAAGCTCCATTGTTCCAACCCGTGACCTCTGATCTGACTTCGGGCTCGCATCGTTGCTGATCCTGAAGAAATCCCGCAGCCTTCGGCCCTCGTGCTTACGTAGAACCGTGACGCCCGCAAACAGTCCGAGCCAGGATTCTCGTCGACCACGGCGCGAATGAGCGCTTCCCACGCCGTGCAGAAACGGCCTGACGCATCGAATCCAGTGGTGTAAACAGCCTGCGGACCGCGAGGGGAGATCGGCCACCGATGCAGCGCACCAAAGCGGCCCTGAAATATCTCGGCCTCGGAATCGCCGTGACCGTGATGTTCGGGCTGGCGATCGCGCCGTTCTCGAAGCGGCTGATCGAACAATGGTCACGCAACGACGTCGAGGCGCGCTCGCGGCTGGTCTACAACGCGGTGCAGTCCCAGATCGTCACCGCGATGGCCGAGCACGATGACGTGCAGCTCTCCCTATTGTTCAGCGCCATCGCACTCGATCAGCGTATTCTGGCGGTCGGCCTGTGCGCGCCGCAAGGGCGGCTGATTGCACCGACCAAAATGATGCCCTCGACGTTCTCCTGTGAGAAGGTCGCACGCTCGGACGCCGAAAGCTTCTCGACGATCGCGATCGACGGCCATCGCATCATGGTCGGCGCATTTCCGATCTCGCATGGCAACGAGAAGTCCTATCTGGTCATTCTCCACGATCTGAGCTTCATCGACAAACGCTCCGGCGAGGCGCGCGCCTTCATCATCGCGGCGCTGCTCGGCGTCGCCGTCGCCATGGCGGGCGGGGCGATCATCTTTGTGCTCGTGACGCTGCGCGGCTGGATGGAATCGCTGCGCCGCGCCGTCGAAGATGTCCGCACCGGCACCGGCTCGCTCGCTGCGGCTCGCGACCAGAGCGCGATCGATCTGCAGATCAAGAAGCTGCTCAGCGAGGTCGAGGTCGGCCGCAGCGCGATCAATGCGACGCAGATCGAATGGTCACCGACGACGCTGCAGCAGTTACTGCGCGACTCGCTGCCCGAAGCGGAAGTGCTGATTGTCTCCAACCGCGAGCCCTACATCCACAACCGCGACGGCGAAACCGTATCGGTGCAGGTGCCGGCGAGCGGTCTGGTGTCGGCGCTGGAGCCGGTGATACGCGCCTGCGGCGGCACCTGGATCGCGCACGGCAGCGGCAGTGCCGATCGGCAGACGGTCGACCGCCACGACCGGATCGAGGTTCCGCCGGATCGCCCCGCTTACAGCCTGCGCCGAATCTGGATCACCGACGAGGAGCAGGAAGGTTTCTATTACGGCTTCGCCAATGAGGGGCTCTGGCCGCTGTGCCATATCGCCTTCGTGCGTCCCACCTTCCGGGAGAACGACTGGCGCTTGTATCAGGCGATCAACGAGCGGTTCGCCAATGCCGTGGTGCAGGAGGCCAAGACCGACGATCCGATCGTGCTGGTGCAGGACTATCATTTCGCCCTGGCGCCGCGGATGATCCGCAACAAGCTGCCGAAAGCGACGATCATCACGTTCTGGCACATTCCGTGGCCGAACGCCGAGACCTTCAGCATCTGTCCGTGGAAGGAGCAGATCATCGACGGCATGCTCGGCTCGACCATTCTGGGCTTCCACACCCAATTCCACTGCAACAATTTCTTCGAGACGGTCGACCGTTTCATCGAGAGCCGGATCGATCGCGAGCACGCCACCGTCACGCTCGGCGGCCACGAGACCATGGTGCGCGCCTATCCGATTTCAATCGAATGGCCGCCGGCTGCGCTCGAAGGCCAGCCGCCGGTCGAGACTTGCCGCACCGAAGTCCGCGAAGCGCTCGGCCTTGCGCCCGAAACCCGGATCGCAGTCGGCATCGAACGGTTCGACTACACCAAGGGCATCCTGGATCGGATGCGCGCGGTCGACGATCTGCTCACCCGCGAGCCGTATTGGAAAGACAAGCTGGTTTTCGTCCAGGTCGCGGCGCCGACCCGCAGCAAGCTGTCGAGCTATTCGTCGCTGCAGGACGACGCTGTCGCGCTCGCCGACGAGATCAACACCCGCCACGGCTCGGCCGACTACACGCCGATCCGGCTGCTGATCCGGCATCACGGAGCGGCCGAAGTGTTCAAGCTGTTCCGGGCTGCTGATTGCTGCGTCGTCTCCAGCCTGCACGACGGCATGAATCTGGTGGCCAAGGAATTCGCCGCCGCACGCGACGACGAGCGCGGCGTGCTGGTGCTGTCGAGTTTCACCGGCGCCTCGCGCGAGCTTGCCGCGGCGCTGATCGTCAACCCGTATCATCTGCACGAGATGGCCACCGCGCTCGACACCGCGCTGCGGATGCCCGACCGCGAGCAGCAGGAGCGGATGCGGGCGATGCGCCAGCAGATCCGGGAATGGAACGTGTATCGCTGGGCGGCGCGGATGCTGATCGATGCCGCGGCTTCCCGACGTCGCCAGCGTATCCTGGATCTCGCAGGAGGAGCGCGCTAAGCCTTCGAAAGACCCGCCGCCCCTTCGGCGATCGTGTCGACGAAGGCGGCATGCCGAACGCGAATGTCGTTGAGGTCGCTCGGCGAACCGACGTCCCGCTCGGCGTCGCGCATCACCAGGTCGGCGTGCTTGCGCACCGCTTCCATCCGCGCCGGATCGCGCTCGCAGCTCACCACCCAGGTCATGACTTCGATCATCCGGATCAGAACGGACGGTTTGCCCGCAGCGTTCTGGCGGATCATGTGAAACATCGCGCCGACCAGTTCGTCGTATCGGACATGCGGCACGACTAAAACGATGCGGTCGTCCTTGACCCACACACCGGTCTGCAGCCGAAGCGGCTCCATCTCGCACAGTGCCGAGCCGAGCCGGTCGAGCACACTGATCGCGGTATGCGGATCATTGATACCGGGCGAGAGCGCACGCACGCTGACCTCGACGAGCTGGCGCACGGCGAACAACAGATCGGTCGAACTGTTTCGCTGCGGGCTCAGCGCAGTGGCGTTGCGGATCGCCTCGGCAGCGCCCTCGCGCGGCGGCTTGATCATCGCAATCGGCGCGCCTGGAAACACATAATCGCCCGGTCGCACCAGCATCCTGATGGCCGTATCGTTCTCACTGGCCCAATTCGCCAGTCCCTCCTCGTCGAGCTGATGCAAATAGCCGCGACGATCGTCCGGGATCGGCACTGCTCCGTTCCAGAACGCCGGCGCAGGCGCCGAGGGCTGGGTGTCGTCGGTCGCAAGCGTGCGCATCACGTCGCGGACGTCCTCACTGACGAGACCGATCACCGTGTCGACGTTGATCCGCCCCGACACATGGCCGACGAAATACACCAGCGTGGCGACGCAGACGAAGGCGAGCGCGATGCCGACGCTGACCGCCAGATGCGGAATAAAGGCGCCCTCGTCCGGCACGCGAACGCTGCGCAGCACCACCAGAACGTAGCAGAACGTGCCGAGGAAAATGCCGAGGGTAATTTGATTCCCGCGGTCACGGGTGAAGTTGCGCAGCAGCCGTGGTCCCATCTGCCCAGCGGCGAGCGACAACGCCGCGATGGTGATCGAGAACACCGTGCCGGCCACTCCGATGGTCGAGGACGCGACCGCCCCGAGCAGCGTGCGGGCACCGGTCGCACCACCATTGTAGAGCCAGCCGTTCGACCACTCGGGAACCAGCCCCTTGCTGTCGATGACCACCAATCCCCAAGCCCCGACCACGCCTGCAATCACCAACAGTGCCGGTACGACCCAGAACGAGCCGGCAATATCATCGATCAATTTGCGCAGACGTGCTGTCACTCCGGCCCCTCAGATCGAAGCCGGCCGAAAGCGACCGGCTCGGGAGCAAAAGCCGAGCCGAGTATAAAAGTTCCTGTTTTGGAACGGTACGTCAGCGTGCGTTGGCCGAGAGCAGCCGAGGTGCCCGCGGATGGTGACCACCTCGCCGCTCGGTCCGAGCGACGGCGGCCAATAATGCAAGCCCGGCCGCAGCCGCCCCCACGGCCACTCCGGCGCGTAGCAGGGTTGGGTTGAACGGGAACGCGGCCGACAAAGACTGTCGGTCGAACCGGCCGTGCGCGCCCGGATCGCCGCGACCGGCGACAAACAGATTGTCGGCCCGGTTGGGATCGTCCGGCTGGTTGCTGGTCTCGTTGGCAATTCCCGCCTTGGCGAGCATCCGGTCAACCACTGAAGGCATCACGATCTGACCAATGATCGCTTTGACCGCCGAGGCGCCAACCCAATATTCTCGCGGCGCGCGCTCGGCAGCGCGAACGACCGCTGCGGCGATGGCTTCGGGTTGGTAGATCGGCGCCACCGGTGCCGGCCTGCGGTTGAACTTGTTGCGAGCCCAATCGAATTGCGGCGTGTTGACCGCCGGCAGATGCACCATTGTGAGGGTGATCTCGCTGCTTTCGGCTTCCAGCTCGCTTCGCAGCGAATCAATGAAACCGCGCGTCGCCGCCTTGGCGGCGCAGTACGGAGCCTGATACGGGATCGAACGATAAGCCAGCGCAGATCCGATCGAGATGACGGCGCCGCGATTGCGCGGCCGCATGTGGCGCAGCGCAGCCAGCGTACCGTGGACCTGGCCGAGATAACTCACACGCGTGACCTGGAGGAATTCCTCCGGCGACACGTCGACACTCGCGCCGTAGACCGTGACCATCGCGTTGTTGACCCACAGATCGATCGGTCCGAGCTCGGCTTCGACCCGCGCCGCTGCCGTCATCATCGCCTCCGCATCGGCAACGTCGGCCTCGATCACCAACGCCTCTCCGCCGCGGCGCATGATCTCGCGGCAGGTACTTTCCAGTCCCTCGCGCCCGCGCGCGATCAGCCCGACCCGACAGCCCCGGCTGCCGAACTCCACCGCGATGGCACGGCCGACCCCGGCGCTGGCGCCGGTCACCACGACGGTTTCAATGAGGTCGCGATTGGTCATGATGATCCCTTTGCTGAACGGATTGAGACGTTCGGATCGTCAACGCAGCGACGAGGGGTCGAGTTGCCGGACAGAAGATGAATTCTCGGTCACACGGCTCCATGCACAAAACGAGGGACGGCGCAGAGCCGTCCCTCGCTGCAGACAGAAAGTGATGAGCTGATCGGTTCAGCTCTTGGCGATCGGCACCGCGACGAAACGTGCCGCCGAGTCCGCGGTCTTCACCCGCATCAGCACGGTCTTCTTGCCGTCCTTGCTGGCCGCGAGCAGCGCACTGCGGACATCGCCGGTGTTCGACACCGACTTGCCTCCGACCGCGAGGATCACGTCGCCGGTGCTGACACCCTTGTCGGCGGCCGGACCGTCGGGATCAACGCCGGTGACGACGACACCTTTCTGACCGGCACCGTCGACTTCGCTCGCAGGAGCGACGCGCAAGCCGAGATAGGGGCGGCCGGCATCGTGATCGCCGCTGTTGTCGGCGACCTTCTGATGATCGCCCGGCATTTCGGCGAGCGTCAGATCGATCGTCTTGGACTCACCATTGTGCAGTACGTCGAGCTTGACCGAGGAGCCCGGCGCCATCGTGCTGATGGTCCGCGCCAGCGCACGGGAATCCTTGACCTCCTGACCATTGACGGCCGCGATCACATCTCCGGCTTTGATCCCGGCCTTTGCGGCGGGGCTGCCTTCCTGCGGAGTGTCGACCAGCGCACCGCGCGCCTGCTTCATGCCGAGGCTGTCGGCGATTTCAGCAGTGACCGGCTGCACCTGGACGCCGAGCCAGCCGCGGGTGACGTAGCCCTTGTCCTTGAGCTGAGACACCACGAGTTTCGCCGTGGCGGCCGGAATGTCGAAGCCGATGCCGACTGAGCCGCCCGATGGCGAGTAGATCGCGGTGTTGACACCGATCACGTTGCCATTGGTGTCGAACGCGGGGCCACCGGAATTGCCCTTATTGATCGGCGCGTCGATCTGGACGTAGTCGTCGTAAGGGCCGGAGCCGATATCACGGCCACGCGCCGAGACGATGCCGGCCGTCACCGTACCGCCGAGACCGAACGGGTTGCCGACCGCCACCACCCAATCGCCGACCCGCGCCGGCGCATCGGCGAAGTTGACGTGCGGGAAATCGGTCTTGCCATCAACCTTGATCAACGCCAGATCGGTCTTGGGGTCGGTCCCGACGACCTTGGCGGTGTAGATGGTGCCGTCATCGGTGGTGACCTGCACCGATTTGGCATGATCGACAACGTGATTGTTGGTGACCGCGTAGCCGTCGGCGGTGATGAAGAAGCCAGAGCCCTCGCCGGTGATCGTCTGATGCCGCTTCTGCATGCCTTCAGGGCCGCGGAAGCCGAACTGACGCTCGAACTGCTGGAAGCCAGGCGGCATCTGCATCTGCTCGCCGTCGTCGCGCACCAGCGGCGTCACCTGTCGATCCTCGTCGATCTTGACCCGCACCGAAATCACCGCCGGTTTCACCTTGGCGACCAGATCACCGAAGCCGGCCGGCGCCGGGTTGCCGCTCTCGGCCGCATAGGCCGGAGAGGTCAGAGACGGCATCTCGCGGCTGAGAAATCCGGCACCGCCGAGTGCAACCACCATGCTCAATCCCGCAGCGGAGGCCATCAGCGAAAGCCGCCGTGGCCTCAACACTTTCCGGATACGAGCTTGGTCTTGAACAGATACGTGGTCGGTGTGATCGCCTTCCATGACATGGTCTCCATTTGCTCTGTCGTGAGCGTCAAACGATGAGACCAAGTATAGGAAGGCGACCTTACGGGGAGCTGTGCCGGATATTAATGTTCGGCAAGATGCTATCACGCGACCGCGAGCGGCAGATCCGCTCGCTGCAGTAAATTGGAATGGGGGCAGGAGGGAACAGACGGCGCATGCATTGGTACGCGCCGTCTTGCGTGTATCAGCGCCGCTTCATCGACACCGAAATCTGCCGGACGTCGCTGCCTTGCGGCACGATCGTCACCGATTGCGACGCGCCGCGGGTCGAGACCGACAACGACGCATTGAATCCCGGCCCCGCCACTTGGGCCGAAATGCCGCCGCCCCGCACCGTGCCAGAGACGTTTCCGGTCACGTTGCGTGTGGATTCGCTCCAGGTGCCAGACAGGCGACCACCGGATTCTTCGACGTTGCTCGAGATGTCGAACTTGTGGCTGTCGCTGGCGCAGGTCAGCTTCTGCTGCATCAGCCGTCCGCCGCCGCCGACCGCATAGGATGCCTGACACCGAATCCGCTCGGCAGAACCATCGGACATTTGCACCTGCCCAGACCCAGCCCAGTAGCCGGCCAGCCCCTCGAACGCCCCCGCGGCGAAACTCGGGGTGGGAGCGATCAACAGAGCACCGGCAAAGCCGGCAGCGAAGATGGGAGCAGCAAGGCGAGCGATCATGACGGGTCTCCGAAAAGGGCGAACGACAGCACGCGGCGCAAAGCCCTGCCGCTCGGGTCTGGCATAACGATCACCGCGGCAATCGGTTTCATCAGCCTGCGGGATGCCGCTCTACCCCACCAGCAGCGCAATCAACGTGCCGACCACCACGCCGGCACACACGCCGGACAGCACGAACACCGAACCCCACAACAGAAAATAGCCGATCACCGCGCCGAGCGTCTTGTCGAGATGATCGCCGTACATCCAGAACGAGGCGGCGAATCCGATCAGAGCAAGCGCGGCGATCGCAACCCTGAGACACAGCGCCCGCCGCGATGCGCGCGCGACGAACCAGGCTCCCCACCCGGTAACGGCAACGAGCAGCACCCATGCAAGGATCAAACGAACGGCCATCATTGTCTTCCAAGGTAGAGAATACGACCTAAGAGGTGCAGTCGACGAACGGATGACGGATCGCCGTCGCAGCAAATTTCCACTACAACATTGGTGCCTGGGTGTCCTCGCCCGGCCAGATACCTTTACGAAATTACCCGCTGCCGATGTGATGGTGAATGGCTCCCCCTTCTGACCCCGGCCAGACTGAGCCGTCACCCCCGCTGTTCCTGGGCCGCGGGCTGACCAAACGATTCGGCAGCTTCACCGCCAACGACGCGATCGATCTCGACCTCGCCGGCGGCGAGATCCACGCGCTGCTCGGCGAGAACGGCGCCGGCAAATCGACGCTGGTGAAGCTGATCACCGGGCTGTTGCAACCCGACGACGGGCAGATGATGTGGCGGGGCGCACCCGTCGCATTCGCGGGCCCCGCCGAAGCCCGGATGCGCGGCATCGCCGCGGTGTCGCAGCACTTCGCCCTGTTCGACAATCTCACGGTCGCGGAGAACGTCGCTCTCGGACTCGATGCCCGCGCATCGGTTCGCAAGCTCTCCGATGAGCTCGAGCGAGTCGCACAGCGCTACGGCCTGCCGCTCGATCCCAAGCGCGAGGTGTGGCGGCTGTCGGTCGGCGAGCGGCAACGGATCGAGATCGTCCGCGCGCTGCTGCAGGATCCGCAGCTTCTGATCCTCGACGAGCCGACCGCGGTGCTGACGCCGGCCGAAGCCGACCGGCTGTTCGAGGTGCTGGAGCAGCTCCGGGCCGATGGAAGGGCGCTGCTCTACATCTCGCACAAGCTGGAGGAGGTGAGGCGCCTCGCCGGCACCGCCACCATCCTGCGCGGAGGCCGCGTTGTCGGACGCTGCGATCCGCGCCTGGAAAGCACCGCCACGTTGGCGCGCATGATGGTCGGCAGCGACGTGATCGCACCAAAGCAATCGATTCACACGATCGGGGAGCCGAGACTCAGCGTCACAGCACTGACGCTACCGCCGGACGATCCGCACGGCGTGACGCTGCGCGACATCACACTCCAGGTGCGGAGCGGCGAAATCGTCGGCATCGCCGGCGTTGCCGGCAACGGGCAGGACGAGCTGTTCGCGGCGCTGTCCGGCGAGACAGTGATCGACCGCGAGGAGGCAATCGCCATCGGCGGAACGGCTGCTGGCGGGCTGACGATCAATCAGCGGCGGGAGCTCGGCGCCGCGTTCGTGCCGGAGCAGCGCCTCGGCCACGCCACGGTGCCGACGATGAGCCTGTCGGACAACGCACTGCTCACCGGCCACGGCACCGGCAGTCTGGTGCGCTTCGGCCTGGTCGACCGCGGCGCCACGCTGGCGTTGGTCGATCGGGTGACCGAAACCTTCGACGTTCGCAAAGCCAAGCGTGACCCGGAGGCGGCGCGTTTGTCCGGCGGCAATCTGCAGAAATTCATCGTCGGCCGCGAAATCCTGCGGGAGCCCGGGCTGCTGATCGTCGACCAGCCGAGCTGGGGACTCGATGCCGGCGCCGCCGGCGCGATCCGCCAGGCCCTGCTCGACCTTTCAGCGACGGGCGCGGCGGTGCTGGTGATCAGTCAGGATCTCGACGAACTGATCGAGATCGCAGACCGGATCGCCGTGATGTTTCACGGCCGGCTGTCGCCGCCGCGTCCCGTCAGCGAGATCGGCCGCGATCAGCTCGGGCTACTGATGGGCGGCAGCGGCTGGCAGACCACGGAGGCGCGCGATGGCGCTGGTGCTTGAGAGGCGCAGCGAGCGATCGGTAGCGATCGCGCTGGCCTCGCCGCTGTTGGCGATCGCGCTGACGCTGGTGACGATGACAGTGGTGTTCGCAGCGCTCGGCCAGAATCCGGCGACCGCACTGGCGGTGTATTTCATTACGCCATTGACCGACGGTTATTCGCTACAGGAAATTGCCGTGAAGGCTTCGCCGCTGGTGATGATCGCGGTGGGGCTGGCGCTGTGCTACCGAGCCAACGCCTGGAACATCGGCGCCGAGGGCCAGTTGCTGATCGGCGCGATCGCCGGCAGCGGCCTCGCGGTGATGACGCATGGCGCCGATCCCGGACCATGGCTGCTGCCGGCCATGCTGCTGGCGGGTGCGCTGGCCGGCGCCGCCTACGCGCTGATTCCGGCGCTGTGCAAAGTGAAGTTCGGCGCCTCCGAAATCCTGGTCAGCCTGATGCTGGTCTACGTCGCAGGCCTGCTGCTCGACTATCTGGTGCGCGGGCCCTGGCGCGATCCGGCCGGCTTCAACTTTCCGACCACAGCCGAATTCGATTCCGCCGCGACACTGCCGCTGCTGATCGCCGGCAGCCGCGTCCATGCCGGCCTGATCCTGACTCTGGTTGCGGTCGCCGCAGCGGCGATCCTGCTCGGGCGGACGCTGAAGGGTTTCGAGATCCGGGTGGTCGGTACCGCCCCCCGCGCAGCACGGTTCGCCGGCTTCAATGCCGATCGTCTGGTGTTGACGACCTTCGCAATCTCCGGCGCGCTGGCCGGCCTCGCCGGCCTCATCGAGGTCGCCGGACCGATCGGACACCTGCAGCCGGACATCTCGCCGGGCTACGGCTTCACCGCGATCATCGTGGCGTTCCTCGGCCGGCTCAATCCGCTCGGCATCCTTGCCAGCGGGCTGTTCGTGGCGATGACTTTCATCGGCGGCGAGCAGGCGCAGATTGCGCTGAAACTGCCGCAGGACATGACCGGTGTGATCCAGGGCATCCTGCTGTTCTACGTGCTCGCCTGCGACTCGCTGATTCTGTACCGGATCCGCTGGCGCAGTCTGCAACGAAAGGCCTTGCATGGGCCTCTTTGAAGCCATCCTGCTGTCGATCATCACCGCCTCGACGCCGCTGCTGCTGGCGGCGAGCGGCGAGCTGATCGCCGAGCGCGCCGGGGTGCTCAATCTGGGTGTCGAAGGCATGATGCTGATCGGCGCGGTTTGCGGCTTCGCCGGCGCCTGGGCGACCGGCTCGACCGCGATCGGCGCACTGTGCGGGATCGTGGCCGGCGTCGCGCTGGCGGCGCTGTTCGCGCTCGCCGCGATCGGACTCGCCATCAATCAGGTCGCGGCCGGCCTTGCGCTGACGATCCTCGGCACCGGTCTGGCCGGCCTGATCGGGGCGCCGCTGGTCGGCGAGAACATCGCCGCCGCGCCGCATCTGTGGCTGCCAGGGCTCACCGACCTGCCGCTGATCGGCAAGCTGCTGTTCGGGCAGGATGCGTTCGTCTACCTGGCGATCGGACTGATGGTCGGAATCGCCTACGTGCTCGCCCGCACCCGAACCGGTCTGATCCTGCGCGCGGTCGGTGACGATCCGGCCTCGGCGCATGCGCTCGGTTACAACGTGGCAGCGGTCCGGACGCTGGCGGTGCTGTTTGGCGGCGGCTGTGCCGGCCTCGCCGGCGCCTATCTGACGCTGGCCTACACGCCGTTCTACGCGCCGGGGATGACCGCAGGCCGCGGCTGGATCGCGCTGGCGCTGGTGGTGTTCGCCTCGTGGCGGCCGGGCCGACTGGTCGCCGGCGCGGCACTGTTCGGCGCAGTCTCGATCCTGCAATTGCACGCCCAGGCGTTCGGCCTTGGCGTGCCGTCGCAATTGATGTCGGCTTTGCCCTATCTTGCCACGGTGGTGGTGTTGGTGCTGATCTCGCGCATCCGCCGCGGTGGGTCGGTGGCGCCGGCGGCGCTCGGAACCACCTTCGTGCCGGAGCGCTGAACCAGATCCAAGTCGGGAGTCGCGCGGCGGGGGGCGCGGGCCCCGCGACCAGGACGATCCCTGAACGACGAAGCGGAGAATCGGATGAACAAGGCGATCATGGCGGCGGCGCTGATACTGACGGCGAGCTGCGCGGCACTGTCGGCGGCCAACGCCCAGGACAAGCCGGAGACCAAGCCGGACAAGCTGAAGATCGGCTTCGTCTATGTCGGACCGGTCGGCGACTTCGGCTGGTCGTATCAGCACGATCAAGCGCGCCAGGCGATCGTCAAGGAATTCGGCGACAAGGTCGAGACGACCTTCCTCGAGAAGGTCAGCGAAGGACCGGACGCCGAGCGCTCGATCGAACAGCTCGCCCGCGCCGGCAACAAGCTGATCTTCGCCACCTCGTTCGGCTACATGGATTCGGTGATCAAGGTCGCCAAGAAGTATCCGACCGTGAAGTTCGAACACGCCACCGGCTACAAGCGCGAACCCAACGTCTCGACCTATGCGGGCCGGTTCTACGAAGGCCGCACCATCGAGGGCACCATCGCGGCGAAGATCTCCAAGAAGGGCGTGATCGGCTATATCGGCTCGTTCCCCGTGCCCGAAGTGATCTCCGGCATCAACGCCACCATGCTGGCGGCGCAGAAGATCAACCCGAACATCAAGATCAAGATCGTCTGGGTGAACTCCTGGTTCAATCCCGGCAAGGAAGCCGACGCCGCAAAGGCGCTGATCGACCAGGGCGCCGATGTGATCATGCAGCACACCGACAGCGCCGCGGCGATGCAGATCGCCAACGAGCGCGGCATCCACGCCTTCGGCCAGGATTCCGACATGATCAAGTTCGGCCCGAAGGCGCAGCTCACCGCCATCGTCAACAATTGGACGCCGTACTACGTCTCACGCGTCAAGGCAGTGATGGACGGCAATTGGGCGTCGCAGGATGTCTGGGAAGGCCTGAAGGACAAGATGATCGAGATGGCGCCCTACACCAACATGCCGGACGACGTGAAGCAGCTCGCCGCCGATACCGAAGCCGGCATCAGCGCCGGCACCATCAAGCCGTTCGCCTGCCCGATCCTCGATCAGGAGGGTAAAGAGGTCGAATGCAAAGGCGGCGATCACCTCGACGACGGCCAGATCCGCGGCATGAACTTCTACGTCAAAGGCATCGACGACAAGATCCCGGGGAAGTGAGTCAGATACTCAACGCCGGCGAGGAGAGCGGCGCCTCTCCCCGATACTGACGGCATACGCGGGCTTGCCCCCCGCGTATCCATCCCGCGCGAAAGCGCCTGACTCGCTTCAACACGATGGGCTGCCGGGTCAAGCCCGGCAATGACGGCGCAGGAGGGTCGACACGCCCCCTATCGAGTCGGTCGGCTTACTCAATGCAGCCGCGGCGCCTTGAGAAATTTGGCGCGGTCGGAGGAATGCAGCACAACGTCGAAGGTGGCGCCGCCGCTGAACAACGTCAGCGGCACCTCGACCCCGGCATCGCCGAGCGACCAGACCTTGCGATAAAATTCGGCTTCGTTCCTCACCTTATCGCCAGCGACCGCAAGAACGACATCGCCGGTCTTCAGTTCGGCGCGCGCCGCCGGACCTTTCGGGGCAATTCCGACGACCACGACCTTGTCCTCGATCTCGGTCGAATACAGCCCGAGCCACGGCCGCGCCGGCCTGTTGGGCCGACCGAACTTGCGGAGATCGTCGAGCACCGGCGGCAGCAGATCGATCGGCACACTCATATTGTAATGATCGTTCGAGCCGCTGCGCTCGATCTGCAGCGAGCCGACGCCGATCAGTTCGCCGGTCGCCGACAACAGCGCGGTGCCGCCCCAATTCGGATGCGACGGCTCCGTGAAAATCGCATCGTCGAGCAGGTATTCCCAATAGCCGGCGAATTCCTGCCGCGTCGCGATGCGGCCGGCGACCGAGCGGGTGCGACCGCCGACGCCGCCGATAATCACGCGCTCGCCCGCTTTAGCGAAGGCAGAGCGGCCGAGCGTGAGCGGCGGCAGGTCGATCGGACCGAGTGCCTGCACCAGACCGAAACCGCTCTCCTGATCGAAGCCGAGTGCATGGCCTTCGACGACGCGGCCATCGCCGAGATGCAGCCACACCGTTTCGGCTTCGGTGATCAGATAGCCGATCGTCAGCACCAGGCCATCGTCGATCAGCACGCCGTTGCCGGCGCGCTCGGTGCCGAGCGTGCCGGCCGTGTAAGCATCGGCCGGAATGATGGCATGCAGCCCGACCACAGCGGACAGCGCGCGATCGAGATCAAAGCCGAAGTCGGCCGAACGCGGCCGGATTGCGGCCGGGACATTCCATTCGGGGAGCGAAGGCATCCGGCGTCTCCTGTTGCGCAACACCGCGTGCAACCGGAAATATCGGGGCCTCAGGCACGATTTGCAAGCCGGCGGCACCTCGCCGCAGGCTGCGCGGTGGAGAACGCCGACCGGTAGGGCTCATCCCTCCTTGTGGACGCCCGCCCCTTCGACGATCCTGCGCCAGCTTTCGGTCTCCGCCGCCAACATTGCGCCGAATTGCTTGGCGTCGCCGTGCAGCGGGATGGCGCCGAGATCGGCGATCCGCTGCTTGATCGTCGGCTCGTCCAGCGCGGCGTTGATCTCGCGATTGAGCAGATCCACGACCGGCTGCGGCGTACCGTGCGGCGCGCCGACACCATAGAACGAACTGGTCTCGTAGCCGGGAAGCGTATCGGCAATCGGCGGGACCTGCGGCAGCACAGCCGAGCGCTCGCGGCTGGTGACGCCGAGGGCGCGGATCTTGCCGGCCTGCGCCAGCGCGAACGACGAGGTGACGTTGTCGAACATCGCCTGGATCTGACCGCTCATCAGATCGGTCAGCCCCGGGGCGGAGCCGCGATACGGCACATGCACCATCTCGATTCCGGCCATCGACTTGAACAGCTCTCCCGACAGATGCAGCGAAGTGCCGACGCCGGACGAGCCGACGCTGATCTTGCCCGGATGTGCCTTGGCATAGGCGATGAACTCGGCGACGTTGGTCGCCGGAATGTCGTTGTTGATCACCAGCACCAGCGGGATCCGGGCGACGCCCGCGACCGGCGTGATGCTCTTGGCGAAATCGAACGGCAGCGTGCGATCGAACGAAGCGTTGATCGCATTCGCCGTGCTGGTGAGCAGCAGCGTGTAACCATCGGGCGGCGAGTTGATCACGGCCTGGGTGCCGATGGTGCTGCCGGCGCCGGGCTTGTTCTCGACGACGAAGCTCTGGCCGAGCTTTTCCGACAGATACTGACAGATCAGCCGCGACAGCACGTCAGTCGCACCGCCGGCCGCGTAGGGCACGATCCATTTGACCGGACGCGCCGGATACGCCGCCGCTTCCGCAACGGCCGGCGTCACGAACCGCGCGCCGGCTGTGCAGATCACCGCCCCGGCGGCCGAACCAAACAACGCCCTTCTGCTGATCGTCATCGCAAACTCCATCGCCCGTGCTGTTGCGATCTTCGATAGCGCACAGCGGCATGTTCGCGCATGCGTGACACGCGATCGTGGTAAAGGCCCGCGAACGGCGATCACATCACGTCGCGATGTCCGATAAGTTGTCGTTAATTGCGACGCTTCATACTCGCGGTCGAGCACCGACCGCGCCCGATGCGTGCCGCCGGCACCGCGGGCCGCGCCGCCTGCAAAGGTTAACGAAACCTTGCCGGGCCGAGCGCGACCCAAGGCTGAACCTGATGACCGATTTCGCCTTTGCGCCGCGCGTCGCCTCCCGATCCGCCAATGCCCCGCGCCTGAAGGCGCTGCAGCTCGGCCTTTTGTGGCTGGTCGGCGCCAGCGGCGCGATCGTCTTCATCGAGCCGAGCCCCTATGAAATCGCCATCGTGCTGGCGCTGACGGTGTTCGCCGTTACCGGCGGATTGCGGATGGCTCCGGCGCTGATCGTGCCGATCGGCCTGCTGCTCGGAATCGAGCTCGGCTACAGCATCGGTGCGGTCGAACTGATGAGCGATCCGATCGTCCTGAACTGGATCCTGACATCCTGGTACATGGCGGTGACCGCCGTGTTCTTTGCCATGGTGTGCCTGGAAGACACGCGGGAACGCGCCGAGGCAATCGCCCATGGCTACCTGGTGGGCGGAATCATCGCATCGCTCGCCGGCATCGCCGGTTACTTCAATCTGCTGCCGGGCGGCCAGGATCTGCTGACCTTCGCCGGCCGTGCCCGCGGCACCTTCAAGGATCCGAACGTGCTCGGCGCGTTCCTGATCTTTCCGGCGATCTACAGCCTACAGCGGGCGATCGAAGGCTCGTTCTGGACGATGATGCGCAACGGCGTCGCGTTCGGCATCATCTCGCTGGCGATCTTTCTGGCCTTTTCGCGCGCCGCCTGGGGCATGCTGGCGGGCGCCTCGCTGCTCACCGTGGCGTTGATGTTCATCACCGCACCGACCCAGCATCGCCGGCTGCGGATCGTCCTTCTCGCCGCCCTCGCGCTCGGTGTGCTCGGGGCGACGATCGCTGTGCTGTTGTCGTTCGACCAGATCGACGCGCTGTTCAAGCAGCGCGCCAGCCTGTCACAGCCCTACGACAGTGGCCGGTTTGGACGGTTCGGCCGGCACCTGCTCGGCGCCGCGATGGCGCTGGATTATCCGACCGGGATCGGACCGCTGCAATTCCGCCGGTTCTTCCCGGAAGACACCCACAATTCGTTTCTCAACGCCTTCATGTCCGGCGGATGGATCAGCGGCACGCTGTATCCGGCCCTGGTGTTCGTCACCGCAGCTTACGGACTGCGTAACGTATTCTTGCGCACGCCATGGCAGCGGATCACGATCGTGGTGGTCACCGCCATGGTGGTGACGCTGCTGGAGAGCTTCATCATCGACACCGACCACTGGCGGCACTATTTCATGCTGCTCGGCCTGACCTGGAGCCTGGCGATCGCCAGCACACGGCTGCGTAATCGCGGGCCGGACGCCCCAACCCCGAGCTGACCGCCGGACCGCCCGGCAAGATCGAATGGACGCCGCATGGACAAACGCCATATCCTCGTCACCGGCGGCGCCGGCTATATCGGCAGCCACATGACCTTGGCGCTGCTCGAAGCCGGCGAACGCCCGCTGGTGATCGACAACCTCTCCACCGGCTCGCGCGCCGTGGTGCCTGCCGGCGTGCCGCTGTTCGAGGGCAATGTCGGCGACGCCGAGTTCGTCGGCCGGATCATGGACGCGCATCCGATCGAGGCGATCATCCACTTCGCGGCCAGCGTCGTGGTGCCGGAATCGATCGCCAAGCCGCTCGCCTATTACGGCAACAATACTGCCAATACGCGCACGCTGCTCGAATGCGCCATCCAACGCGGCGTGCCGCATCTGGTGTTCTCGTCGACCGCGGCGGTGTATGGAGAGGCCGAACGCACCCCGGCCGACGAGGACGACCCGACCAGGCCGATCAACCCTTACGGCCGCTCGAAACTGATGGTCGAATGGATGTTGGCCGACATCGCCCAGGCCCATCCGTTCAGCTACGCGGCGCTGCGCTACTTCAATGTCGCCGGTGCCGATCCGCATGGCCGCACCGGACAATCGACGCCGAACGCGACCCATCTGATTAAGGTGGCGGTACAAGCGGCACTCGGCAAACGACCGGGGCTCGACGTTTACGGCACCGACTATCCGACTCCCGACGGCTCCTGCATCCGCGACTACGTCCATGTGTCCGACCTGGCGCAGGCGCATCTCGACGCGCTTCAGTATCTGCGCGCCGGGCAGCCGAGCATCACCTGCAACATCGGCTACGAGAACGGTTACTCGGTGCTCGACGTGATCGAGGTGGTGAAGCGGGTATCAGGTGTCGACTTCGAAACCCGGACGCGAGATCGCCGCGCCGGCGATCCTGCGGCGCTGATCGCTGCCAATCAGCGGGCCCGCAACCAGTTGAATTGGACGCCACGCTACGACAATCTCGAAACTATCGTTCGCGACGCGCTGGCATGGGAGCGCCGGCTGGGCTGACTGAGCACCTTCCGCGGCACAGTCCCGGCCCCGCACACCGCACCAAATCGGCACAACGGTGTGGTTTTGCAGTACACATGTCGAGTTGCAGGACATTTCCAGGACACAAGCCGCGGTCTTTCTGCGCCCGCAGTGATGCCACTTTAACCACTTTACCTTGTTGCGCGGAGACGGTTCGCGGAAGGTTGCTTCGACCGATCGAATAATCGATTGTTCTGCCGCAAAGTCGATCGACCCATGGGGGTCGCGAGGAACTCTGATGTCGAGCGCGCAAGATGGCAGCGACAAGCCGGCTGCGACGGCGACCGGCGCCGATCGGCGCAAGTCGGATCGCAGGAAGGCTGCGTTCTCGGTTCCGTTCGACCAGAACCTGCCGCATGGCGAACGCCGGGTCTCCGGCGACCGTCGGCGCAAACGGTTCGCTCAATGGCCTCGGGTGTTGCTCGGTGGCCTGCCGATCGTCGTCGCCGACCAGACCGAGACCGCGCGAGTGATGGTCGACGAAGCGCTGCAGCGGCGCGGATTGTGGCGTTACCCGGCCTATATGACCTCCGCGAACGGCGAAGTGACGTATCGCTGCGCGGTCGATCCAGCCGAGCGCGAGTTGGTGATGCAGGCTGACGCGATTCACGCCGATGGCATGCCGCTGGTGTTCGTGTCGCGTTTCCGCTGCGGACAGTCGCTGCCCGAACGCGTGGCCACCACGGATCTGTTCCATGATGTCGCACGCGAAGCCAGCAAGCGCGGCGCCACCATGTACATGCTGGGCGCCAGCGAAGATTCCAACCGCCTCGCGGTCGAGCGCATGCAGCGCCGCTATCCCGGGCTGCGCCTGGTCGGACGTCGGCACGGCTATTTTGCCGATGAGGCCGAGGAAATCGCGGTATGCGGCGAGATCGCGGCTCTGGCGCCGGACATCATGTGGGTGTCGATGGGGGTTCCGCGCGAACAGGCGTTCGTCGTCCGCAACCGCCACCGCCTGACCACGGTGGGCGTGATCAAGACCTCCGGCGGGCTTTTCGACTTCCTGTCGGGCTCTAAGCCGCGCGCCCCGCAATGGATGCAGAACCTCGGCATGGAATGGCTGTGGCGGATGGCACTGGAGCCGCGGCGGCTCGGCGTGCGCTATCTGAAGACCAATCCCTACGCGATGTATCTGCTGCTGACACGGTCGCGCTGAGACCTCCCTTTCCGATCAGCGCGGATGCATCAGTGCATCGATCACCCCGGCATCGAGACGGCCGGTACGTGAATCGGTCAGACCGAAGCCCTGGTCGAGCTCCCAATAGGTCCACCCCCAACAACTGGCTTCGGCCGAATCGACCACCGATTCCAGCCAGCGCAGCCGGCTGTCGCGCGGCGCCGACTGTTTGAACACGCCGAACTCGTTGATGATCAACGGCCGCGCATAGCGCTCCTGCCACGCCACCGCCGGAACAAGCTGACGCGCCACATAGTTCGGCGATCCGGCTTGCCCGATCCCCCTGTCGAGCTCCTGCAGCGCCTCGGCATCGCCATTCGCGGTCAGCTCTGCGCGCAACCGCCGCACGGCCGGATCATCGGCCCCGATCGGGAACGGAAGATCGTGAATCCCACTGAGTGGATTGGCCGGATCCCAATGGCCTTGATGCGTGAACACCATCGGATCGTAGAAGTGCAACGCATAGACCACGTTGCGGTCGGCGAGCGGCCGGAACTGCGGCAGCGAGTCGGCGCGTTGCCAATAGGTCGGCCCGACGATCAGCGTGGTCTGCGGCAATTGTCCGCGCACGAATGCGGCGAGTTGTTCGGCCTCACGCTGCCAACGGTCAGGCGGGATATCCGGCTCGTTCAGCAGTTCGGCCAACCCTCCCTCGCCCGG
>NZ_QUMK01000047.1 GCF_010907035.1 Rhodopseudomonas sp. BR0M22 | reverse complement strand
CCCGCCTTGGCGGATGGACCGGCTACTACGGCAAGCCAGGCCCCATCGTGATCCTCCACGGCCTCCAATCCCTCAGAGCCATGCTCGCAGGCTGGAAGCTAAGGCCAGATGTGTGAATCTCGTAGGGTCAAGCCCGGCCATGACGGCGAGAGTTCGCGGGCAGGCCCGTCAGCTACACCGCCGCCACCGTCAGCTTCACCCCGTCCGCCGCGACGATCCGCACACGGTTGCCGGCCGGCGTATCGGGGCCGAACACGCGCCAGACGGTGTCGTCGATCCGTACCGTGCCGACGCCGCCCTCGATCGGCTTCTCCAGGGTGAATTCGCGGCCGACCAACGCGTCGGTGCGGCGATTGAGAAACGGGTTGGTGGTGTGCGACTCGACCGCAGCGCCGCGCGCCATCCGCCGCCACAGCGGCACCGCGGCGGCGGCAAACAGCGCGAACAGCAGGATCTGGACCTGCCATCCCGGCTCCAGCACCAACGCCAACAGCCCGACCAAGAGCGCCGCCAACCCAAGCCAGAACAGAAATACGCCAGGCGCGAGCAGCTCCAGCGCCATCAGCACCAGGCCGAAAATCAGCCAGTTCCAGGCGCCGAGTGCGGCGAACAATCCAGCCATGGTCGCGCCCCTGCCTCAGCGCACCGGTGGGGTCGCCGGCCCGGCCGGCGGCACCGAGCCACGGCGGGCTGCGGCCTGCGCCGAGGCGGCGCTCTCACCAAAGGTCGCCTTGGCGATCTCGCCGATCCCGGCGAGCGAGCCGAGCATGCTCATCGCCTCGACCGGCAGCATGATCACCTTCTGGTTCGGCGCATCGGCGAGCTGCCCGAACGCCTTGATGTATTTGTCGGCGATGAAGTAGTTGAGCGCCGAGACGTCGCCCTGGCTGATCGCCTCCGAGACCATCTGGGTCGCTCGCGCTTCGGCTTCGGCGGAGCGCTCGCGCGCCTCGGCGTCGCGGAACGCAGCCTCGCGGCGGCCCTCGGCCTGCAGAATCTGCGCCTGCTTGGCACCCTCGGCGCGCAGGATCTCGGACTGGCGCTGGCCCTCGGCGGCGAGAATGTCGGCGCGCTTGACGCGCTCCGCCTTCATCTGCCGTCCCATCGCCTCGACCAGATCGGCCGGCGGCGCGATGTCCTTGATCTCGATGCGATTGACCTTCAGGCCCCACGGCGACACCGCGGCATCGACCACGCGCAGCAGCCGTTCGTTGATTTCGTCGCGATGCGACAGCACCGCATCGAGGTCCATCGAGCCCATCACCGAGCGGATGTTGGTCATGGTCAGCACCACGATCGCCTGGTTGAGGTCGGAGACCTCGTAGCTCGCCTTGGCGGCGTCGAACACCTGATAGAACGCGACGCCGTCCACCGTGACGGTGGCGTTGTCCTTGGTGATCACTTCCTGTTCGGGAATCTCGATCACCTGCTCCATCATGTTCACCTTGCGGCCGACACGATCGAAATACGGGATGATCAGATTGAGACCCGGCGACAGCGTCCGGGTGAACTTACCGAACCGTTCGATGGTCCAGTCGTAGCCCTGCGGGACCGTCTTGACGCCGGCGAACAGCGTCAGGATCACCAGCAGGACGAGAACGATGGAGACCACATCGAACCCGCTGAGATCATAGAACATGCAAACTCTCCTCGCCGGATTTTACTTGTCGTGGGGCATGGTGATGGGTGCGCCGGTTCGGCGCAACCCTGGTGGGTCGCAGCCGCGGCAATTCAGGTTCGACGATGAAGGATCGGTCGCGGAAGGCTGCAGCTGATTAAAGCCAGCCCTGAAGCTCGCGCAGCACGAGCTGGCGGATCACCTGGATGCCGGGTTCGGAATCGTTGAGGCAGGGAATCGCGGTGAATTCCTGTCCGCCGTTCTCCATGAAGATCTCGGCGTTTTCCTGCGCGATCTCTTCCAGCGTCTCCAGACAGTCGGCGGAGAAGCCCGGCATCACCACCGCGATCTTGCGCACGCCCTTGCGGGCCAGCGCCTCGATGGTCTTGTCGGTGTAGGGCTGCAGCCACTGGTCGAAGCCGAACCGCGACTGGAAGGTCAGCAGCAGCTTGTCGTCGGCCAGCCCCATCCGCTCGCGCAGCGCCTCGACGGTGGCAACGCATTGCGCCTGATACGGATCGCCCTTGTCGATATAGGCCTGCGGCATGCCGTGGAACGAAGCGACGATCAATTCCGGCTCGAACGACAGCGTCCCGAGATGCGAATTGATCGAGGTCGCCAGCGCATCGATATAGGCCGGATCGCGATAATACGGCGGCGTCACCCGCAGCGTCGGCTGAGCGCGCAATTCACGCAGCACGCGAAACGCCTGATCGCACACCGTCGCGGAGGTCGCGGCGGAATATTGCGGATACAGCGGCACCACCAGCAGCCGGGAACACCCCTTGGCCACCAGCGCCTCGATCCGGTCGCGCAGCGACGGATTGCCGTAGCGCATCGCCCAATCGACGATCAGATGACCGCGATCCCCCAGCGACGCCGCCAGCTTCTCGGCCTGCCCGCGGGTGATGGTCTTGAGCGGCGATTCGTTCGCCTCGTGGTTCCAGATCTTCTGATAGTCCTTGGCCTTGCGGGCCGGACGGGTGTTCAGAATGATGCCGTTGAGCGCGAGTTTCCAGAACAGCCCCTGGTTCTCGATCACGCGCGGATCCGACAGGAACTCGCGCAGATAGATCCGCACGCCCTTGGTGTCGCAACTGTCGGGGGTCCCGAGGTTGACCAGGAGCACGCCGACCCGCTCCGGCGCGGGCGCCGGGGCGATCGCAGGTCCATGGATCGGTATGATGACGCTCATGTTGCTGCTTGGCTTCGCGCTTTGGCCTATCGTTGTCAAGACGACGCGATGACGGGGCTGCTGTTCAGCCACTGCGGAATCACCGCAGCGGCTCCGTGACGACTACACCATCTACGCACGAAACTCCGTCGAGTTTTGCCGTGACGGTTCAAAAACAGAACTCTGCGGCCTGCTGGTTAAAGACACGTCACACGCTCGGCCGCAACATAGCCTAGGAGAAGTCCGCAGCCGAGCAGCAGCACGAGGCCGGCGGCGCCGAATTCGAGCCCCCGCATCACCAGCATGCCGCCGCCGTCACGCTGCACGGCCAGCTTGCGGGCCAGCCCCTTGGCAGACACCGCCGCCACCGCGATGGTCGCGACCGTGATCGCGGTGCCGAGCCCCATGACGAAGGTGGCGACGATGCCGGCCCAGAACAATCCCTGGGCCAGCGCGAACACCAGCAGCAAAATCGCGCCGGAACACGGCCTGATGCCGACCGTCAGCACCGCACCGAGGCCGCGCCGCCAACCGCCCGGACCGGCGAGTTCGCTGGGTTCAGGCCCGTGCGAATGGCCGCAATGGTCGCAGGCTTCGCCGGGACCGTGATGATGGTGGTGATCGTGATGGGCGTGGTCGTGGTCGTGGTCGTGACCATGGTCATGATGGTGATGCTGATGATCGCCATGCGCAGCACGGGCGTGGGCATGACCGTGCCCACCATGGTCGTGATCATGATCGTGGTGGTG
Organism: Rhodopseudomonas sp. BR0M22; assembly: GCF_010907035.1. Lineage (GTDB taxonomy): Bacteria > Pseudomonadota > Alphaproteobacteria > Rhizobiales > Xanthobacteraceae > Rhodopseudomonas. Next base: position 41,813 of record NZ_QUMK01000047.1, on the reverse strand, counting down.
ACGGTCGTGATCCACCAGCGCCGCCGGCACACCCGCCATCGCCAATTGCGGCTTGCGCATCGAGGCCTGCAGGGCACGCAGGAAGCCGCCGCCCTTGACCCAGACCAGCCGCGCACCGAACAGCGCGATCAGAGCGTAGCTGCCGATCTCGATCGCCCGCTCGGCGCTGCACATCGTGCTGGCGGTGGCGTTGAGCAGCCACGCGCAAACGCCGACGATCGATACCGCGACGAGCGCCTGCAGCAGCGCCGAAATGAACGACAGCGCGATACCGCGCCGGGCGGTCTCTTCGTTGGCGACCAGATAGGACGAGATCACCGCCTTGCCGTGCCCGGGCCCGGCGGCGTGGAACACGCCGTAAGCGAACGAGATGCCGAGCAGCGTCCACACCGCGCTGCCGTCGGCCTTGGCGGCGCGGATCGTCGCCGACATCTGCTTGTAGAACGCCGATTGCTGCGCCAGCAGCCAGCCGACGATGCCGCCGGCCTGCGGCTCCGGCGTCCCCTTCGGCGCGCCGAAGGGATTGTGGGCGAACGCCGCGTGCAGCGTGGCGTCGCCGAGCACGAGCGCGGCGATGCAGACGAACAAGGCGGCAACCGCAAACCGGCGATGAGACGTCATGGGCAGGTCACCGTGATCTTGTTGGCGAACATCGCGCCGTAGTTGGAATTGTCGCCGTTGAGGAAGTTGTCCTCGCTCATCCGTTGAGCCGTCGCGGTGCCGTCGTTGGGGCGCTGGAAGTCGAATTTGCAGCCGGCCGGCGCGCCGACCAGACTGACCGGATTTTTCTCGGCGAACGAGAAGTCGATGAAGTAGCTCGGATCGAACACCTCGACCGCCAGCTGGCTGCTCTTCACCGGGGTCTTCAGCGGCAGGAAGAAGTGCAGTGTCAACACGCTGTCCTTGTAGGACAGATAGTAATCGACCGGATCTCCAAACTTCTGCTTCTTGCCGCCGACCTTGGCGAAGGTGAAATAGGCGAATTCTTTCAGCGAATCGACGTTGGTCTGCGCCAGCGGCGCCAGATCCTCACGGGTGTAGACGCCCTTTTGCTTGGTCTCGATGCCCTGCAGAGCGTAGGTCGAGAACATGTCGTCGAACGCCCAAGAATGCCGCACGCCGGTGAGCGAACCGTCCGGCGCATAGACCAGCTCGCTGGTCGAAGTCACCCAGACGTGCGGGTGCGCCTCGGCGGCGCCGATGCCCACTAGAGCTAGCACGGCCGCGATCAGCGCGGAGCGGATGGCGGCGCGGCGCAACAGGCCGATCATGCGGCTACGCAGCCTCCGGCGTATCGAGCAGGCCGCGGCGGCGGAGCAGCGCGTCGGGCTCCGGCTTGCGACCGCGGAACGCCACATAGGCTTCCTCCGGGTCGCGCGAACCGCCGGACGAATAGATGTCGTCGCGCAGCCGCTTGGCCACCTCGGGCGCAAAGATGTCGCCGGCCTCTTCGAACGCGCCGAACGCGTCGGCATCCATCACCTCGCTCCACATGTAGCTGTAGTAGCCAGAGGCATAATGATCGCCGGAGAAGATGTGGCCGAACTGGGTCGGCCGGTGCCGCATTGCGATTTCATCCGGCATGCCGATCTTGGCGAGTTCCTTGCGCTCGAAAGCGCGGATCTCGCCGATGCTGGCGGCCGGCTGGGTGTGGAATTCGAGATCGAGCAGCGCCGAGGAGACGAACTCGACGGTGGCGAAGCCCTGGCCGAATTTGCGCGCCTTCAGGAAGCGTTGCAGCAACTCGTCCGGCAGCGGCTCGCCGGTCTGATAGTGGCGGGCGAATTGCCGCAGCACCTGAGGCTGCTCCTGCCAGTGCTCGTAGAGCTGCGACGGCAGCTCGACGAAGTCGGTGAACACGCTGGTGCCGGACAGCGACGGATAGGTCACATCCGACAGCATGCCGTGCAGGCCGTGGCCGAACTCGTGGAACAGCGTGCGGGCATCGTCCGGCGACAGCAGCGACGGTTCGCCGCCCGCGCCCTTGGCGAAGTTGCAGACGTTGATGATCAGCGGCGCCACATCGCCGTCGAGCTTCTGCTGATCGCGCAGCGAGGTCATCCAGGCGCCGGAGCGCTTCGAAGGCCGGGCATAGTAATCGCCATAAAACAGTCCGCGATGGCCGCCATCGGCGTCCTTCACCTCCCAGACCCGAACGTCCGGGTGCCACACCGGGACGTCCTTCCGCTCGGCGAAGGTAATGCCGAACAGCCGCGTGGCGGTGTCGAACGCCGCGGCGATCATGTTGTCGAGCGTCAGATACGGTTTGATCGCGGCGTCGTCGAAATTGGCGCGGCGCTGCCGCAGCTTCTCGGCGTAATAGCGCCAGTCCCACGGCGCCAGCTTGAAGTTGCCGCCCTCCTCCGTCACCAGCTCCTGCAGCGCGTCGCGGTCGGCGAGCGCGCGGGCGCGCGCCGGTTTCCACACCCGCTCCAGCAGGCCGCGCACCGCCTCCGGCGTCTTGGCCATCGAATCTTCCAGCCGGTAGGCCGCGAAGGTCGGGTAGCCGAGCAGCTTGGCGCTCTCCTCGCGCAGGCGCAGGATCTCGCCGATGATCGTGTTGTTGTCGTTATCGTTGCCATTGTCGCCGCGGGCGATGAAGGCCCGATACGCCTTCTCGCGCAGATCGCGCCGGCTCGACATCTTCAGGAACGGCTCGACCGACGAGCGCGACAGCGTCACGACCGCCTTGCCGGGCATCCCGCGCTCTTCGGCCGCAGCACGGGCGGCTGCGACGAAGCTGGCCGGCAGGCCGTCGGTGTCGCCTTCGGCGAGCTCCATGAACCAGTCCTGTTCGTCGCCGAGCAGATGATGGCTGAAGCCGGTGCCGAGCTGCGCCAGCCGCTCGTTGATTTCGGCCATCCGCGCCTTGGCCGCCTCGTCGAGGCCGGCACCGGAGCGATGGAAGCGGGTGTACGTGCGGTCGAGCAGCCGGCTCTGCTCGGGCGTCAGATCGAGGCTGTCGCGCTTGTCGCGCAGCGCCGCGATCCGGCCGAACAGCACCGCGTTCATCATGATCGGATTCCAGTGCCGCGCCATCCGCAGCGACACCTCTTCGTCGATCTTCAAGAGCTCCGGGCTCGAATGCGCCGACACCAGATCGTAGAACACCGCAGCGACCCGGTTCAGCAGCTTGCCGGAGCGCTCCAGCGCCGTGACGGTGTTATCGAAATCCGGCTCGGCGGGGTCGTTGACGATCGCCGCAATCTCGCCCGCGTGATCGGCGAACGCCCGCTCGAACGCGGGCATGAAGTGCTCGGGCGCAATCTCGTCGAACGGCGGGGTCTGAAATGGGGTGGTCCAGGCGGCAAGCAGCGGATTGCCGGACATGAGGGGTGCGGCAATCGGCGCGGAGCTCTCTGACATCAATCCATCCTGCGTGCGGAGCGTTTCGGGTTCCGACATATACCATTGGGTAAGGCTTTTTTGCGCCCGGAACACCTCGCCAATGCCGGTAAATTACGCAGGTTGAACCGGGCGCCCCACTGCTGACACTTTAACAGACCATCGCGTACCGCTTGCCGCCGCGGGCGATTTCGCTAGATTGCGCCCGCCAGAAGGACCTTTCGAACCATGAGCAAGCCTGTCACCGCCGCCGGATCGCGCCAGATCGCTTGGCCGAGCGTCATCACCGTCATCAGCGCCGCCATCCTGATCGGCGCCGAGGTGTTCGGAGCCGCATTCGCAGGCGGGTGGGCGTTGGCGATCCTGTTCGGGCTAGGCGAGGTCGCCGCTCACATCCTGCAGGCGGTGCTGTTCGTGATCGGCGTCGTGATCATGATCGGCTTCATTCGCAACGCGCAGCGCATCGAGCCGTTCTTCAAGCGCGCCTGATTTCCCGGTACTGCACGCCAACGCGCCGCCACGCCGCCGTCACATTTACCCCCGTGGTTATTGACGAACTTGAACAGATGTTCAGCTTCGTCCGCGACTGTGTGATGGATCGGCAACGCTTCGCGACGGGGGCGGAGTAATTCGCCGGTTAAGACAAAAAAAATCTTGCAGCCCGGCATCGAAACACCTATTTGACCCTTGCCCAATTTCGCACGTGCCCGTGGTCGTGTGTCAGTCGGTAGGTATCCGGACAAGAGGCCGGACAGCCGCCAAGGGATGAAGAGCCGAGGGTCTCGAAGCGGCGACGCGCAGAGGCCAGCATCTCTCTCAAGAGATGCCGTTGAAGGTGGCTTCCTCTCTTGCAACCGTGACTGACAGCCGGAGGCGAACCGGCGCACCTCGTTCTCAACGGGGGACGCGACTTAAAGCAACGACGGAGCGGGCTTTTTTGGTCTCTGCCGGCTTTCCATCAGCCGGCGCGAATACCGAAGAGGCTTGTCCTTCATTGCCAGTGAGCGGGCGGGATCCTTCCCAACCAATCCAAGGCAGCACTGCTTGTCCGAGCTGATCGCTCGCCGCGCCTCCATCGCGCGACGGCGCTGAAGCCGTCGGACCAGCGCCATCGTTTTGGTTCGCGCCCGTCGCTGGGCGCGTGGGAGAGTGCCATGACCGAACGTATCCGCGAATTCCTGCGCGACCGCCGCGCCAAGGGTCTGGACGTCGAGCCGTGCCTGGTCGTCGACCTCGAAGTGGTCCGCGACAACTTCACGCATTTCGCCAAGGCGCTGCCGGACAGCCGCGTGTTCTATGCGATCAAGGCCAACCCGGCGCCGGAAGTGCTGTCGCTGCTGGCCTCGCTTGGCTCGTGCTTCGACTGCGCCTCGGTGCAGGAGATCCAGATGGCGCTGGCCGCGGGAGCGACCCCGGACCGCATCTCGTTTGGTAACACCATCAAGAAGGAGCGCGACATCGCGCGCGCCTACGAGCTCGGCATCCGCCTGTTCTCGGTCGACTGCACCGCCGAGGTGGAGAAGATCGCGCGCGTTGCGCCCGGCTCGAAGGTGTTCTGCCGTATCCTTTACGATTGCGCCGGCGCCGAGTGGCCGCTGTCGCGCAAGTTCGGCTGCGATCCGGAGATGGCGGTGGACGTGCTCGACGTCGCCAAGCGTCTCGGCCTGGAAGCCTACGGCATCTCGTTCCATGTCGGCTCCCAGCAGCGCAAGGTGAAGGCGTGGGACCGCGCGCTGGCGATGGCCGCGCAGGTGTTCCGCGACTGCGCCGAGCGCGGCATCAACCTGTCGATGGTCAACATGGGCGGCGGCTTTCCGACCAAGTACCTGAAGGAAGTGCCGGCCGTGGTGCAGTACGGCCGCTCGATCTTCCGGGCGCTGCGCAAGCACTTCGGCAACCAGATCCCGGAGACCATTATCGAGCCGGGCCGCGGCATGGTCGGCAATGCCGGCGTGATCGAGACCGAAGTCGTGCTGATCTCGAAGAAGAGCGACGAGGACGAGTTGCGCTGGGTGTATCTCGACATCGGCAAGTTCGGCGGTCTCGCCGAGACGATGGACGAGTCGATCCGCTACGCGATCAAGTCGCGCCACGACGGCGCCGAGATGACGCCTTGCGTGCTCGCCGGTCCGACCTGCGACTCCGCCGACGTGCTGTACGAGAAGCTGCCGTATCCGCTGCCGGTGACGCTCGAGATCGGCGACAAGCTGCTGATCGAAGGCACCGGCGCCTATACGTCGACCTACTCGGCGGTGGCGTTCAACGGCTTCCCGCCGCTGGCGACCTACCACATCTGAGCCTTCCCTTCCTCGCTTGCGAGGTGATCGGATAGCAGGGTGAAGCAGCGACTGGTGTCGCCCTCACCCCGGGCCTCTCCCGTGCGCGGGAGAGGAAGCCAAAAAAGTCGAGGCCGGCTCGCCGGCCTCTCCCGTCACATGCGTTTTTTTTGCTGACAACATGCTGCCGGCGCGGTTCGCCGGAGAGCGTGGGGATCGACGTGCCATGACGAACACCCTCGCCACCCTGACCGCCTTGAACGTCGCAGCCGTTCCGTTCGCGATCCGTGCGGAAAAGAGCTCCGACATTGCCGCGCGTGAGCGCCTGCTGGATGCGTGCTTCGGCGAAGGCCGGCATGCGCGCACCTGCCAGCGTTTGCGTGATGGACGCGCGCCCGCGGAAGGCCTCGCCTTCTCCGCGGTCCGTCAAGGCCGGCTGGTGGGCACGGTGCGGCTCTGGCATGTCGACGCAGGGGGCCGGGCCGCACTCGTGCTCGGCCCCCTCGCCGTCGATTCGTCGTGCCGCGAGTTCGGCGTCGGCGGTGCGCTGATGCGCGTGGCGCTGGCCGAAGCCGCCGCACGCGGCCACGGCGCCGTGATCCTGCTCGGCGATGCGCCGTACTACGCGCGGTTCGGCTTCTCGGCCGAGAAGATGACTGAGCTGGCGCTGCCCGGCCCGTTCGAACGCGACCGCCTGCTCGGCCTCGAACTGCGCGAAGGCGCGCTCGATGGCGCCGCCGGCCTCATCGTCGCCACCGGCGCCGCCGCCAAGCCGGCGCGCGCCGAGCGGGTGCGTCTTCGTCGCGCCGCGTAAGCGTAAGGATAGTCCGATGCGTATTCTGAGTTTCCCGCGCCCGACTCATCGCGCGTTCGCGCCCCGCGACCCGGCCAAGCGCCCGCGCGTCACGGTGCTGGTGCTCGCCGTGTTCGCCCTCAAGATCGCCGTCGATGCCTGGCGCAGGCGGCGGGACCGCAGCGCCGAGACAACCGTAGCGTAACCCGATCGTGTGTCAGGGCTGAGACAGTCTCGGCCTTGATTTGCAAAGTCAGACACGGCATTGGCTGCCGATCTTCCCTCAGTTCCAGGATTGTTTCGATGTCGCGTCGCCTGATTTCCACCGGATCGCCGTTCGAGAAGACCGCCGGCTACAGCCGCGCCGTGGTCGACGGCGATTTCGTCTTCGTCTCCGGCACCACCGGCTACGACTACACCACCATGACGTTGCCCGAGGACGTCACCTCGCAGACCCGCAACTGCTTCAAGACCATCGGCGCGGCGCTGAAGGAAGCGGGCTTCGCGATGGAGGATATCGTGCGCGCGACCTACTACATCACCGATCCGAAGGATGCGGACGCGGTGTTCGCGGTGTGCGGCGAGAACCTGTCGGAGATCCGCCCGGCGGCCACGATCGTCGCGGTTGCCGGCCTGTACAAGCCGGAAATGAAGATCGAAATCGAAGTCACCGCCAAGCGCCGCAGCTAAGCCTATCTAATCATACAATAATCGGCTCCCCGTTGACTTTCGGGCGGGGAGCCCTAGGTTCCGACGATCATGACGATCTTGCCCCGCAACCGTTTGACGCTGCGCGCCGGTCGCCTTCACGCAGGAAGGTGACCCGGGCGCGCGCGTGCGCCGTCCGGGCTTAACGATCTCGTCGACGACTTTTCCCCTTTTTCAGACTGCTACTTATCCCATGAATGCCGATGCGCATGACGCGTGCGGCGTGACAAGGACCCGTGAAAGACATGATGCAATCCATTCGGACACAGCGCCCACCGATTACCATCCGGAACTGCGACGCCGAGCGGCTCGGCCAGCTCGCCGAAGCCGCCGCACAGCGATACCCGGCCACCGCCGAATTCCTCGCCGGCGAGGTCGCCCGCGCCAATGTGGCGCCCGACAATGATCCCTTGCCGGGGATCGTCTGCATGGAGTCCGCCCTCACCTTCCGCGACGATACCACCGGCAAGGAAAAGCAGGTGACGCTGGTGTATCCGACCGAAGCCGACGTCGAATCGGGCCGTATTTCGGTATTGACCCCGATCGGTGCCGCGCTTATCGGCCTTTCCGTCGGACAGTCGATCAGCTTCGAGACCCCGTCGGGCGAGCAGCGCTCCCTGACGTTGCTCAGCGTGTCCGAACCGAACTGACTGCCGGTCGCGGGTGACATCCGAAATTCACCTCGCCGTCATATTCCCGAACCGTCCTGTCCGCACATAGCGGCGTGATCCCTATCCCCCTGTCCGGAGTGCAAACCTGATGTCGTCTACCTCGAAGATCCACGCCAAGATCACCGGCCCCATCGTGATGATCGGCTTCGGCTCGATCGGCAAGGGCACGCTGCCCCTGATTGAGCGGCACTTCGAGTACGACAAGAAGCGGTTCGTGATCATCGACCCGCACGCCGACAGCGAGCTCGCCGAGAAGCATGGCGTCCGCTTCATCAAGCAGGCGGTCACCAAGGACAATTACCGCGAACTGCTGGTCCCGCTGCTGACCGAAGGCGGCGGCCAGGGCTTCTGCGTCAACCTGTCGGTCGATACCGGCTCGGTCGACCTCATGACGATGTGCCGCGAGATCGGCTCTCTGTACATCGACACCGTGGTCGAGCCGTGGCTCGGGTTCTACTTCGACAAGAATGCCGGCCCGGAGAAGCGCTCCAACTACGCGCTGCGCGAGACGCTGCTGGCCGCCAAGGCCAAGAACCCGGGCGGCACCACTGCGGTGTCGACCTGCGGCGCCAACCCCGGCATGGTGTCGTGGTTCGTCAAGCAGGCACTGCTCGACATCGCCCGCGATACCGGCCTCGAATTCAACGAGCCGAAGAGCCGCGAAGGCTGGGGCCAGCTCGCGCAGAAGCTCGGCGTCAAGGGCATCCACATCGCCGAGCGTGATACCCAGCGCGCCAAAACGCCGAAGCCGATGAACGTGTTCGTCAACACCTGGTCGGTGGAAGGCTTCGTGTCCGAAGGACTGCAGCCGGCCGAACTCGGCTGGGGTACGCACGAGACCTGGATCCCGGACAACGGCCGCAAGCACACCGAAGGCTGTCAGGCCGCGATCTATCTGCTGCAGCCGGGCGCCAACACCCGCGTCCGCACCTGGTGCCCGACGCCGGGCGCGCAGTACGGCTTCCTCGTCACTCACAACGAGTCGATCTCGATCGCCGACTACTTCACGGTGCGGGACGGCCAAAACGTGGTGTACCGGCCGACCTGCCACTATGCGTATCACCCGGCCAACGACGCGGTGCTGTCGCTGCACGAGATGTTCGGCGCCGAGGGCAAGATGCAGCCGAAGTGGCACATCCTGGATGAAAACGAGATCGTCGACGGCATCGACGAGCTCGGCGTGCTGGTCTACGGCCACGCCAAGAACGCCTATTGGTACGGCTCGCAGCTCTCGATCGAAGAAACCCGCGAAGTCTGCCCCTATCAGAACGCCACCGGCATGCAGGTGTCGTCGGCCGTGCTCGCCGGCATGGTGTGGGCGCTGGAGAACCCGGAAGCCGGCATCGTCGAAGCCGACGAGATGGACTTCCGCCGCTGCCTCGAAGTGCAGAAGCCGTATCTCGGCCCGGTGAAGGGCTACTACACCGACTGGACCCCGCTCGCCGACCGCCCCGGCCTGTTCCCGGAGGACATCGACACCTCCGATCCGTGGCAGTTCAAGAACGTCCTGGTGCGCTGAGGCCGAGCGGCCTTTGAACAGACAGCGTTCGCGCTGTCCGCTTCCCGCCAGAACACGGCGAGATTCCGGGTTCGCGAGCTGCGCTCGCGCCCCGGAATGACGTTGTGCGGTGAGTCGCCTCCACGAGTCATTCCGGGGCGCGCGTAGCGCGAACCCGGAATCTCCCGCCACGATGCAAGCTCCACTCTCAGCACAAGAAAAAGGCCGAGCCCGCAATGCGGCCCGGCAAGTATCGATCGTCCGTTTCTAGCTGTCGTGATTCAGCCGCCCTTTGGCTTGATCGGGTCGCCGATTTTCTCCGGCGGAGCGGGCGGTAGCGCCGGCTTGGCGCCGGACTGGATCGCGTCCTGGTCAGGCCGCGCCGGTTGCGGCGGAATATCGTGCGGGCGGGCGCCGGTCGGCTTCGGATCTTCCGGGGCCGGCGACTTGGTTTCCGCGCCCGGAGTCGAGGTTGGCGGCTGCGGCGTCGCCTGGGCGAATTGCAGCCGCCCAGTGCTGGTATCAAGCTGAGTGAGCGACAGGCCGGAAAGCGCCACGCCAGCCGCGATCAGCACACCGGCCAGCAGCAGATCCCGCTTCAGGCCGCGCTCCTTGTCGTTGTCGTTCGCCGTCATGTTTCTCATCCCTTGCTCGCAGAACCAACGGGCGCGCGCAGCCATCGTTCCGGGTTCCAGTGTCGCACTGGGTTCCCGAACGGTCGCAATTGCCTACAAGGTGAATCAATCTTTAGTGCTGGTTTCCCACGAGGCGTAATCCACACCCGGTTCCTTGCCGAGTTCTGCGACCACCGCGTCCAGTTCGCTCGGCTCGACCGCAGTCGACACCAGGGTGGCGACGATCTCGACCTTGTCGTCGGCACGTTCGGCCGCTTCCACCTCGACCTCCGCAACCGGATAATCGGCCTGTTCCAGCCGTTCTTCGAGGTGCTCGCGCAGCCGGCCTGCAGCAGCGCTGCCGGCCGTCAGGCGGACCGCATAGGTGGCCTCCGAGGTGCGTTCGTCGAACGGGATACGGTCGATGGCGTTCACCAGCGGCCGAAGCAGCGTATTGCCGGCGATCACGAACACCGTCAGCGCCGCCGCCTGCGCCGCCATGTCGCCGCCGGCGCAGCAGCCGACCGCGGCCGAGCTCCACAGCGTCGCGGCGGTGTTCAGGCCGCGGACGTTCATGCCCTCTTTCATGATCACGCCGGCACCGAGAAAACCGATGCCGGAGACCACATAGGCGATCACCCGAACGGCGCCGTCGGCACCGGCCAGATGCATCGCCAGATCGACGAAGGCGGCAGCGCCGACCGCCACCAGCACGTTGGTGCGCAGTCCCGCCGCGCGGGTCCGATATTGCCGCTCCGCACCGATCAGCATCCCGAGCACGAACGCGACGGTGAGGCTGACCAGCGTGTCGAAGAAGTCCGCGGTCTGGAAGGTGGTGAGGAAGCGCATCGGAAGCCGCCTGCTTTCGGAGACGGCTCCCTCTTACAGCGGAAGGATGCCGCCCGCACCATCCTCGTCGGCGAACGCCAACAGCGTGCCGCCGGGATTCCAGCCGAGTGCCGCAATCGGCGGCGTGCCGTTGCGACGGGCGAGGATTTCGGCGCCGTCGTTCATCCGCACCAGCAACACGGTGCCGTCGCTGTAGCCGGCTGCGAGGATGTCGTTCTTGGGATGGCAGGCGACCGCGCTGACGCGCGCCCCGAGCGGCGCCAGCATCGCCGGCTGCTTGCCCATCGGCCCATCCTTGCTGGCGAACGGCCAGATGATCACGGTATCGGCCCCGGAGGTGGCGAGGCCCTTGCCGCCGACCGTCCAGGCCATCGACCGCACCCGGCCGGGATAGCCGGTCATCCGCATGTGCTTGGAATCCGCCAGGCGCCAACCATGCAGCGCCGGCTCGTGCATGGCGGTGACCAGGAAGCGGTTGTCCGGGCTGAACATCACGCCGAGATGCGAGCCGGCCCATTCGAGGAATTCGGCATTGCCGGCCATGTTCGGAAACCACAGCGTCACGCCGTTGTAATGCGCAATCGCCAGCCGCAGCCCCTTCGGCGCGAACGCGAGGCCGCCGACGGTCGAGGGTACCTCGAAGAACTTGTCTTCGCCCTTGGGCGCGCGAACGTAGGCGATCTTGCCGGCCGACCACGCCACCGCGCCGTCCGGATGCAGCGCGACGTTGTCGATCCAGCGCCGCTTGGCATCGGTGGTGACGGTCTCGGCCTTGCCCGACGCGTCCAGCAGCATCACCTTGCCGTCGTCACCGCCGGTGACGATGCGCTTGCCGTCGCACGCCGCACTGAGAATGCCGCCGCCTTGCAGCGGGACAGTCGAAGTCGTGCCGTCGGCGGCGACCAGCGTCGCGTTCTCCTCGGTGCCGATGAACACCGCGGTATCGCCGAGGAAGTGAACCGCACTGGCACCGCCTTCGATCGCGACCGGCTTGACCCGATCGGTGACCGACGCGATCGACCCGGCCTCGCCGGGCGCCTCGAAGCCGCTCATGACGCGATGCACTTGGCGAAGCCGTCGCGGATCGCCTGTTCGGGCAGATCGCGGCCGATGAACACGACGCGGCTTTCGCGCGGCTCATCGTCCTTCCAGGGCCGCTGGTGATCACCTTCCAGCATCATGTGAACGCCCTGGAACACATAACGATCATCGTCGCCTCTGAAGGCGAGAATGCCCTTGGAACGCAGGATCTTACCGCCTTCGGTCTGCACCAATTGCTGCAGCCAGGGCATGAACTTGGCCGGATCGAGCGGCTTGTCGCTCTTCAGCGACAGCGATTGCATGTCCTCGTCGTGATAGTGCTTCAGCCCGTGACCATGATGATGATCGTGACCGTGGTGATGGTCGTGATCGTGATGGTGATCATGTTCGTCAGCTTCGAGGAAGGCCGGCTCGATCTCCAGAATCCGGTCGAGATCGAACGCGCCGCGCTCCAGCACGTCGGCGAGCGCAACCTGGCAGCGCTCGGTTCGATGCAGCTTGGCGTAAGGGTTGATCGCGCGGATCCGGGCTTCGACTTCGGCCAGTTCGGCCGGAGAGACGAGATCGGTCTTGTTCAGCACGATGACGTCGGCGAAGGCGATCTGGTTCTTGGCTTCCGGCGCGTCCTTCAGCCGCTCGCTCAGCCATTTGGCGTCGGCGACGGTCACCACCGCATCGAGCCGCGCGGCGTTCTGCACGTCTTCGTCGACGAAGAAAGTCTGCGCCACCGGCGCCGGATCGGCGAGCCCAGTGGTCTCGACGATGATCGCGTCGAACTTGCCCTTGCGCTTCATCAGCCCGGCGAGAATCCGCACCAGGTCGCCGCGCACCGTGCAGCAGACGCAGCCGTTGTTCATCTCGAACACTTCTTCGTCCGCACCGATGATCAGGTCATTGTCGATGCCGATCTCGCCGAATTCGTTGACGATCACCGCGTATTTCTTGCCGTGGTTCTCCGACAGAATGCGGTTCAGCAGCGTCGTCTTGCCGGCGCCGAGATAGCCGGTGAGCACGGTGACGGGAATTTTCGAGGCAGCGGTAGAGGACATCGGATACTTGCTCCAGCACGAAACCCCAGCCTGAAACACACGTTGTGCGCGTCTCGAAAGTCGGGGCCGGAAAGGGCGGGGACCGCGCGTTTCGCCGGGCGGCCGGACGCAGCGGGACCGGGCCGCTAACTGCTCAGCGCGCCGGTCAGCGTCTTTATATTGTGCCTGACCATATCAATGTAAGTGGGGGCGTCGCCGTTTTCAGGCGTCAGACTGTCGGAATACAGCGTCCCGCCGATCTTGGCGCCGGTCTCGGCGCTGATCCGCTGCATCAGCCGCGGGTCGCTGATATTCTCCAGGAACACCGCCGGCACTTTGTCCTTGCGGATCTGAGTGATGATGCTGGCGACGTCGCGGGCGCTCGCCTCGGACTCGGTCGACACGCCCTGCGGGGCAATGAAGGCGATCCCATAGGCATCGGCGAAATAGCCGAACGCCTCATGGGTGGAGATCACCTTGCGGCGTGGAGCCGGGATCGACGCAACCGCGGCGCGGACGTCGCGGTCGAGCGCGTCGAGCTTGGCCAGATAGGCCTCGGCATTAGCGCGGTAGGTCGCGGCGCCGGCGGGATCGGCCGCGATCAGCGCATCGCGAATGTTGGCGACATAGATCTTGGCGTTGGGCACGGACTGCCAGGCGTGCGGATCGGTCTTACCGTGGTCGTGGGCATGATCGCCGCCGCCATGGCCGTGATCATCATCGGCATCGGCCTCGCGCACCTTGATGCCCTTGGTCGCGGTGACGATGGTCGCCTTGCCGCCGGACGACTGCACCAGCCGCGGCAGCCAGCCTTCGAGACCGAGGCCGTTGACCACCACCAGCCGGGCGTCGGCGATGGTCTTGGCGTCGGCTGGAGACGGCGTGTAGACGTGAGCGTCGCCGTTCGGTCCGACCAGCGTGGAGACCTCGACGCGATCGGCGCCGACGTTGCGGACGAAATCACCGAGAATCGAAAAGCTCGCGACCACGCGAACACGATCATCGGCCTGCGCCGGGGCCGCCATCAGCAGCGCCGCGATCAACACCATTCCCCAACGGATCATCGCTCTCAAGCCTCCAGGTGACGGCCGGGAAACAGCTTGCGAACCACTCCGCCGGACCGGCCGAAAAACAACGAAATCAGATAGATCACCGCCGCGACCAGAATGATCGCGGGGCCCGACGGCAGGCCGCCGTGATACGACAGCACCAGGCCGCAATAGCCCGACAGCATCGCGCTGCCGACCGCCACCAGCATCATCCCGGAAATGTCGCGGGCCCAGAACTTGGCGATACCTGCCGGCAGGATCATCAGGCCGACCGCGAGCAGCGTGCCGAGGGCATGAAAGCCGTTGACCAGATTGATCACCACCAGCGCCATGAAGATCAGATGCGCCGGCGCGCCGGCGCGGCTGACGGTGCGCAGAAACAACGGGTCGACGCATTCGATCACCAGCGGACGCCAGATCACCGCGAGCGCCAACAGTGTCAGCGTCGCGTTGAAGGCGATCACCAACAGGGTGCGGTCGTCCATCGCCAGGATGTTGCCGAACAGCACATGCAGCAGGTCGATATTGGTGCCGCGCATCGACACGATGGTGACGCCGAGCGCCAGCGACACCAGATAGAACGCCGCCAGCGAGGCGTCTTCCTTCAGCTCGGTGACGCGCGACACCAGTCCGGCCAGAATCGCGACCGCGAAGCCGGCGATCAGGCCGCCGAACGTCATCGCGAACAGGTTGAGTCCCGACAGCAGGAAGCCGATCGCCGCGCCGGGCAGGATAGCGTGGGCCATCGCGTCGCCGACCAGACTCATCCGCCGCAGCATCAGAAATACGCCGATCGGCGCGCCGCCGAGCGACAGCGCGACGATACCGGCGAGCGCCCGGCGCATGAATTCGAATTCGGTGAACGGCGCGATCAGCGCCTGGTACAGCATCATGGTGTCAGGCAGCCTGCGGAGCCGCGGTGCAGGCCGGCGCGCCGTCGTCGAACGCCTCGCACATCCGCCGCGCTTCGGTCTGGTTGTCAGGGGTCAGCACCTCGGCGGTCGGCCCCCACGCCACCGCAGTCCGCGCCAGTAGCAGCGTCTCGGGAAAGCTAGCATGCACCAACTCCATGTCGTGCAGCGCGGCGATCACGGTCCGCCCCTCCTCGTGCCAATGCTGCACCAGAGCGACAAGGTCGGCTGTGGTCCGCGCATCGACGGCATTGAACGGCTCGTCGAGCACGATCACCCGTGCATCCTGCAGCAGCACGCGCGCAAACAGCATGCGTTGCATCTGACCGCCCGACAGCGTGCCGATGTTGCGGTTCTCGAAACCTGACAGCCCGACCGCGGCCAGCGCGCCGGAGATCCGCTGCTTGGCCGGTCGGCCGAGGCTGCCGAACGCGCCGGTCGCACGCCACAGGCCGGTGCCGACGAAATCGAACACCGAGATCGGAAACGTCCGGTCGATCTCGGCGCTCTGCGGCAGATAGGCGATATCGTGGACATCGACGCCATTGCGGTCGATCGATCCGGCCAAAGGTTTCAGAATCCCGACGATTCCGCGGAACAGGGTCGACTTGCCGGCGCCATTGGGACCGACCACGGCCAGCAGAGTGCCGGCGTCGACGCGGCCGGTCAGATGATGCACGGCCGGGTGGCGATCGTAACCCAGCGTGACGTTCTGGAAAGTGAGCTGCGCGGTCATCGTCACCTCATTGCCAGCAGCACCAGGGCCCACAGCACGGCACTGGCGGCGGCGGCCGCCGCGACCCGGCTGACCAGTCCCATTCTCAGGATCGACCAGGGTGCCGGCTGCGGGGGATGCGGCGATTCGGCGCCGTGGACGTGCAGATGCACATGGTGCGCGCCGCTTCTCGGGTGAGAAGAAGAAGAGGAAAACTCGCTCACGCCCTATCCCATCGCCCGCCACGAACCGCGCTTTCGTTACATTATAACATCATTCTGGCGGAGGGAGGCAAGCGTGCCGGACCGTACATATCCGTCATAAATCAAGACGTTAAACGGGCATCCACGGGCCGCCGAAAGTTTGGGCAGAGCGGAATTTTTGCCGCCTAATGCGACGGCGCGCCGGGTTCCGAATTAAGGCGGAATTTAGACTCGATTAAGGTTCCATTAGCCATAAAAAATTGTGCGGTGTCATGAGTTTAGTTCCGAAGGGAGTGTGGCCTCCCGGTGACAGCATTTTACGTAAAATCCCGCTAAGCCAAGCAGCAGATGGCGCCGACGAACGGTGCGTCTGACAAAGTCTGGAGACAACATCATGAAGAAGATTCTGCTCGGCACCGTGGCCCTGGTCGCCCTCGGCGCGGCCCCGGCCCTCGCCGCCGACCTCGCTGCCCGTCCGTACACCAAGGCTCCGGCCTACGCCCCGGCCCCGATCTACAACTGGACCGGCTTCTACATCGGTGGTCACATCGGCGGCGCCTTCTCGGGCGACAACAGCATCGGCACCGGCGTCACCGCTTCCGACAACGGCAAGTTCCTCGGCGGTGTGCAGGCTGGTTACGACTGGCAGTTCGCTCCGAACTGGGTGCTCGGTGTTGAAGGTCAGTACAGCTGGCTGAGCGGCACCAACCAGTCGGTCACCTTCGGTGCCCCGGGCGCCCTGTTCACCTACGCTGACAACCAGCGTGGTCTGGCCTCGGTCACCGGCCGCCTCGGCTACACCTGGGGTCCGGCGCTGCTCTACGTCAAGGGTGGTTGGGCTTACGCCGACTACTCGAGCAGCCTGACCTTCAACGGCGTCGGCGTTGCGATCGACAGCAAGACCGATGGTTACACCGTCGGTGGCGGTCTCGAATACCTGTTCGCTCCGAACTGGTCGGGCAAGATCGAGTACCAGTACTACGACTTCGGCAACGTCACCCTCGCCCCGGGCTTCACCGCGAAGAACGACGAGCACGTTGTCAAGGCCGGCCTGAACTACCGCTTCAACTGGGGCGGCCCGGTTGTTGCCAAGTACTAAGACCTGATCGCTTCCTCTCTTGGAAGCAGGAAAGGGCCGGCCTCGCGCCGGCCCTTTTTCATTTGCGAAACCATATCGACCACCGCCGAACCGATTGCTCAAATTGCGATCGATCCTCGTGGAGTTACGTGAAGAATATTAACTCCCTAATCTGATACTCCCGCCAGGCGCCGCCGAGACCGACGCCACGTTGAATCATGTCTGGTGGGGGAAATATGTCTGGGAAATTCCCGAAATTCCGACGTCCGCGGCTTCGTTTTCCGCAACTCGGAATTCGTGGCAGTCTGTTCGCCGCATTCGCCGTCATTGCCGGTATGGCAATCCTGATCAGTGCCTGGGCAGGCGTGAGCCTGCACCAACTCGGCAGGACGATGTCGGAGCTGAGCGGTCGCGACATTCCCAAGCTGGCCGCCAGTCTGCAGCTCGCCACCGAAAGCGAAAGTCTCGCCAGTCAGGCACCGATCCTGCTCGACTCGCAAACCGAGGAGCAGCTCCGCGATCGTTCGGCGCGGATGAAGGCGGCCCAGCAGGTCGCGCTTCAGAAGCTCGCCGACATCACCACTTACGGCGGCGACAAAGCCGTCGTGTCGGCGCTCAACGAGACCCTGAAGAACATCGCCGACACCATCCGCAGCCTCGGCTCCGCCGCCAAGGAACGGCTCGATCTGAGCACGCAGCACGCCAAACTCTATGCCGAGCTGCGCCGTGCCCACGACGCCTTCATCGCCGTCGCCAATCCGGCGATGCTCGACGCCCAGACTCAGATGAACGCGCTGCTCGGCTCGGCCAACCTATCGCAGGACGACGCGACCGACGCGGGCCGACGCATCGAACAGCTCGGCAACGTGATCGCTCTCAGCAATCTGATCGCTTCCGATCTGATGGCGGCGCTGTCTGCATCGAGCTCCGACGATCTGGAGCCGGTGGAAGCCAGCTTCAAGGAATCCCGGCAGGTCGTGAACACCAATCTGGACGGCCTTCCCGACAACAAGACCACGTCCGAGATCAAGGCTACCGCACAGAAATTGATGGCGCTCGGCGACGGCAAGACCAGCGCGTTCAAGCTGCGGCAGCTCGAACTCGACGCTCGCGATTATCGCGACCTGCTGCTCGACGAGACCCGTAAGCTCAATGTCGGCCTCGGCATCAGCGTCAAACAGCTCGTCGACACCGTTCGCAACGAAACCAAGGTCGGAACCTCGCAGGCGCAATCGCAGATCACGCTGGCGACTCAGGTGATGATCGCGCTCGGCGCGCTCACGCTGATCGGCTCCGCCCTGTTCGTCTGGCTGTATGTCGGCCGCAGCATCCTGCGCCGGATCGGCGGGCTGCAGAAATCGATGCAGAGCCTGTCGGCCGGCAATCTCGAGACCGCGATCGATCGCGGCAGCCGCCGCGACGAAATCGCCGTGATGGCTGAAACGCTCGAAGTTTTCCGCGACAGCATGATCCGCGCGCGCGCCTTGAGCGAGGAGCAGGACAAGGATCGCGCCGCCAAGGCCGAGCGGACCCAGCGGATCGAGACGCGGATCGCCGAGTTCGAAGCGACCGTGCGCACCGCGATGGAGAAGCTGCAATCCTCCACCGACCAGATGCAGGAAACCGCGGACGCGATGGCGACGACATCGGAGCAGTCGAGCGCGCTGGTCACCACCGTCGCCTCGGCGGCCGAAGAGACTTCGGTCAACGTCCAGACGGTCGCGACCGGCACCGAGCAACTCGCCTCCTCGATCGCCGAGATCAGCCGTCAGGTCACCACGTCGGCGGAGATCGCCACCCGCGCGGTGCGCGAAGCCGGCGAGACCGACACGACGATGCAGGGGCTCGCCGACAACGCCGAGCGGATCAGCGCGGTGATCGACCTGATCCAGAGCATTGCGTCGCAGACCAACCTGCTCGCCCTGAACGCCACGATCGAAGCGGCGCGCGCCGGCGACGCCGGACGCGGCTTTGCGGTGGTGGCGGCCGAGGTCAAGGACCTCGCCAGCCAGACCGCGAAGGCGACCGAGGAAATCCGGGCCCAGATAGCCGCGATGCAAGGGGTGACGAGCACCGCGGTCGGCGCGATCCGCAACATCGGCCAGACCATCACCTCGATCAACGAGGTGACCACCGCCATCACCGCCGCGGTCGAGCAGCAGGGCGCGGCGACCCGCGAGATCGCCCGCAACATCCAGCACGCCGCCGGCGGCACCAGCGAGGTCTCCAGCAATATCGTCGGCGTCAGCGCCGCGGCCTCTCAGGCCGGCTCTGCGGCCGCCGAGGTACTCAATGCCTCGGGCTCGCTGCGCCAGGAAGCGGCGCTGCTGCGCGAGGAGATCGACGCGTTCCTGATCAATATCCGCGCCGCCTGACCGGCCGGCGGAGGATCGAACGGCCGGTGGCGCACGCGCCGCCGGCCTTTTTTGCGTCCAGACGCTGCCGCCTCAGCGCTTTGGCGCGGTAGGGCTCAGCCCTGTGGTGGCTGCAGCCGCCCAGGCGGTTTTTCGGCTGGCGCCTCCGCTCCGCTCCCGCTAAGCCGGGTCAGGGAGCCTGCGCCGAATGAATAAGAAGACCGACGCCACCACACCGCACGACGAACTCGATTATCTGTACGACAGCCACCCAGGACCGGATCAGGCGGTCGAAGTCGCGCCGGGGGTATTGTGGCTGCGGCTCAAGCTGCCGTTCAGGCTCAACCATGTGAACATCTATCTGCTCGCCGACGGCGACGGCTGGGCCATGGTCGACACCGGCTTCGGCAACGATGCCACCATCGCGGCGTGGGAAACGCTGTTCGACGGCGCGCTCGCGGGCTTTGCCATCAGCCGGGTGATCGTCACCCATGCGCATCCGGATCACGTCGGCATGGCCGGCTGGATCGTGCAGCGTTTCGGCTGCCCGTTCTACATGTCGCAGATCGAATATCTGCAGGGCGTGTATCACCAGAACAGGCGAACCGACGAGCGGCTGGTGAACAACCGCGCATTCTTCCGCCGCCACGGCATTGACGAAAATGTGATCGACCAATTGGTCGGCCGCGGCCAGGACTATTTGAAGAAGACAGTACCGCTGCCCGCGGCGTATCGCCGCCTCGCCAAGGGCCAGGAGATTCGGATCGGCGAACGGTCGTTTCGTATTATCACCGGCGCCGGCCACTCGCCCGATCAGGTGATGCTGTACTGCGCGGCCGAAAAATTATTCCTGTCCGCCGATCAGGTACTCAGCAAGATCTCGCCCAACGTCAGCGTCTGGGCCCACGAGCCGGATGAAGATGCGCTCGGCTCCTACCTCGCCTCGCTCGCTGAGCTCGACGCGCTTTTGCCCGACGATGCGCTGGTGCTGCCGGGACATGGCCTGCCGTTTCACGGCGTTAAAGCCCGCATCAAACAGCTCGCCGATCATCACGAGGAACGCTGCGGCATGATCGCCGACGCCTGCCGCGCTACGCCGATGAGCTCCGCCGAACTCGTCCCGGTGGTGTTTCACAAACATGTGCTCGATGCACATCAGACCGGCTTTGCGGTCGGCGAGCTGATCGCGCACGTCAACTACATGCTTGCGCAGCACCGTCTGCAGATTGCACCGATCACCGACGGGATCCTGCGATTTACGCCGACTTAACTTTTGGACTCGCTGTCCGCATCTTCCCGGACATGCCGGGACGCGCCCTCGCAACGGCATTGATCTTCATCAAGCAATCACCTGCGAGACCGGTGATATGGATCGGAACCGGCGCGGTTCGATCGTCGAATTGCGCCTCGACTTCGGTGATGGAAGAGTTCTAATAGTTTCGCCGCCCACGGCGTTCCGTCGTTCGATCCGCCTCCCCAACAGGTCATCGCGATGCAGTACAACCAGTTCTTTCAAGACGCTCTCAACCGCCTGCACGAGGAGCGTCGTTACCGCGTGTTCGCCGATCTCGAGCGACTCGCCGGCAGGTTCCCGCACGCCACTTGGCACTCCGCTTCCGGACCTCGCGATGTCGTGATCTGGTGCTCGAACGATTACTTGGGCATGGGCCAGCACCCGAAAGTGGTCGGCGCGATGGTCGAGACCGCAACGCGGATCGGCACCGGCGCGGGAGGCACCCGCAACATCGCCGGCACGCATCATCCGCTGGTGCAGCTGGAACAGGAAATCGCCTCGCTGCACGGCAAGGAAGCGGCGCTGCTGTTCACCTCGGGCTACGTCTCCAACCAGACCGGCCTGTCGACCCTCGGCAAGCTGATTCCGAACTGCCTGATCCTGTCGGACGCGCTCAACCACAATTCGATGATCGAAGGCATCCGCCAGTCGGGCTGCGAGCGCATGGTATGGCGCCACAACGACACGGCGCATCTCGAAGAACTGCTGATCGCAGCCGGCCCGGATCGGCCGAAGCTGATCGCATTCGAGAGCCTGTACTCGATGGACGGCGACACTGCTCCGCTGGCGAAGATCTGCGATCTCGCCGAGAAGTACAATGCGATGACCTACTGCGACGAAGTGCACGCAGTCGGCATGTACGGTGCTCACGGTGCCGGCGTCGCCGAGCGCGACGGCGTAATGGCGCGGATCGACATCATCGAGGCGACCCTCGCCAAGGCGTTCGGCTGCCTCGGTGGCTACATCGCCGGCAAGGCCGAGGTGATCGACGCGGTGCGCTCCTACGCGCCGGGCTTCATCTTCACCACCTCGCTGCCGCCGCCGATCTGCGCCGCCGCGACCGCCGCGATCAAGCATCTGCGCGCCTCGACCTGGGAGCGTGAGCGGCATCAGGACCGCGCCGCCCGCGTCAAGGCGGTGCTGAACAACGCCGGCATTCCGGTGATGCCGACCGACACCCACATCGTGCCGGTGTTCGTCGGCGATGCCGAGAAGTGCAAGAAGGCGTCCGATCTGCTGCTCGAACAGCACGGCATCTACATCCAGCCGATCAACTATCCGACCGTCGCCCGCGGCCTGGAGCGTCTGCGGATCACGCCGTCGCCGTATCACGACGACAAGCTGATCGACGCGCTCGCCGAATCCCTGGTGCAGGTCTGGAACGAGCTCGGTCTGCCGCTCGGCGCCAAGGCGATCGCCGCGGAGTGATCCGCATCGCGGGCGCGATAAGATAACGACTATCCAGCGGGGGCGCCCGCGGCCGGGAAAATCCCTGTCGCAGGCGCCCCTTCGATTTTGGTAGACTGGCGATCACGTCCTGCAAGGCCGCATCCGGCCGAGTGCGGGGCGATCGATCAATCGCCTGCCGCCTGGCGCGAGGGAGCACGACCGCGATGCTGCACGATTGGGGCGTGATCGCAGCGGCGCTCGCCTATATCGGGTTTCTGTTCTGCGTCGCGAGCTGGGGCGACCGGCTGTCGCAAGGCCAGCGCGAACGCGCCGGCGGGCTGATCTATCCGCTGTCGCTGGCGATCTACTGCACCTCCTGGACGTTCTTCGGGTCGGTCGGCTTCGCCAGCCGCTCCAGCTTCGACTTCCTGGCGATCTATGTCGGCCCGGTGCTGATGATCATGGTGGCGACGCCGCTGCTGCGCCGCGTCATCCGGTTGGCGAAATCGCAGAACATCACCTCGATCGCCGACTTCATCGCCGCCCGCTACGGCAAGAGCCAGAAGGTCGCCGCCACCGTGGCGATCATCGCCATCATCGGCTCGGTGCCCTATATCGCGCTGCAATTGAAGGCGGTGTCGTCGTCGCTTCAGACCATCCTCGGCGACGACCACAACATCGCCGACATTCCGATCGTCGGCGACATCGCGCTGATCGTCGCGATGGCGATGGCGGTGTTCACTGTTCTGTTCGGCACCCGCCAGGCCAGCGCCACAGAGCATCAGCACGGCCTGATGCTGGCGATCGCGACCGAGTCGATCGTCAAGCTGGTGGCGTTCCTGGCAGCCGGCATCTTCGTCACCTTCTGGCTGTTCAGTCCGTCGGCTCTGATCGAGCGGGCGATGCAGATGCCGGAAGCGGTCCGGGCGCTCGACTCGGCGTCGCCGGCCAATTTCCTGACCATGACGGCGCTGTCGTTCTGCGCGTTCATGATGCTGCCCCGGCAGTTCCACGTCAGCGTGGTGGAGAATTCCAACGAGGCCGAGGTCGGCCGCGCCCGCTGGCTGTTTCCGCTGTATCTGGTGGCGATCAACCTGTTCGTGATCCCGATCGCGCTGGCCGGCCTGGTCAAATTCCCGTTCGGCAAGGTCGACAGCGACATGTACGTGCTGGCGCTGCCGATCGAGGCCAACGCCCCGATGCTCAGCGTCGCGGTGTTCATCGGCGGGCTGTCGGCCGCGACCGCGATGGTGATCGTCGAATGCGTCGCGCTGGCCGTGATGGTGTCGAACGATCTGGTGATGCCGCTGGTGCTGAAGCGTCACGGCGCGCCGCGACCCGACGAACAGCGCAATTTCGGGAGCTTCCTGCTGACGGTGCGGCGGCTGGCGATCTTCGCAATCCTGATCCTCGCCTATCTGTACTACCGAGCGCTCGGCAACACCCAGCTCGCCGCGATCGGCCTGTTGTCGTTCGCCGCGATCGCCCAGTTCGCGCCGTCGTTCTTCGGCGGCCTGATCTGGCGCCGCGCCACCGCGCGGGGCGCGATCGGCGGCCTGTTGGTCGGGTTCGCGGTGTGGGCCTACACGCTGTTCATCCCGAGCTTCATGGAGAGTTCGACCGCCGGTCTGCTGCTGCTGCAACACGGCCCGTGGGGCATCGAGGCGCTGCGGCCGCAGGCGCTGTTCGGCTCCGATCTGCCGCCGCTGCTGCACGGCGTGCTGTGGAGCCTGTCGCTCAATCTCCTGGCCTATCTCGTGCTGTCGCTGCTGCGGCAGCCGTCGTCGATCGAGCGGCTGCAGGCCGAAGTGTTCGTGCCCGACACGCTGACACCGATGACCCCCGCGTTCCGGCGCTGGCGCACCACCGTGACGGTGCAGGACATCGTCGGGGCGGTGTCGCAATATCTCGGTCCGGACCGCGCCCGTGACTCGTTCCGCAACTTCGCCGCCGGTCGGCGCATCACGCTCGACCCCACCGCACCGGCGGATTTCGAGCTGCTGAAGCACGCCGAGCATCTGATTGCGTCGTCGATCGGCGCGGCGTCGTCGCGACTGGTTCTGTCGCTGCTGCTGCGCAGGCGCACGGTCTCGGCCGAAGCCGCGCTGAAGCTGCTCGACGACTCCCACGCGGCCCTGCATTTCAACCGCGAAATCCTGCAAACCGCGCTGAACCACGTCCGCCAGGGCATCGCGGTGTTCAATCCCGAACTGCAACTGATCTGCTCGAACCGGCAGTTCGGCGAAATTCTTGGCCTGCCGCCGCACATCATTCAGATCGGCATCCCGCTGATCGAGATCCTGGAATTCCTCGCCAGCAACGGCATCGCCCCGACCGATGCCGAGGCCCACACCCAGATGCGGATGGCCGCCTACACCACCGAGGGCGAGCCGTTCATCGAACGGTTTCCGGACCGCCATCTGGTGGTCGAGGTCCGGGCCAACCGGATGCCGGACGGCGGACTGGTGATCACGTTCTCCGACGTCACCCCGAGCTTCGAAGCCGCCGAAGCACTGGAACGCGCCAACGCCACGCTGGAGCGCCGGGTGCGTGAACGCACCGAGGAGCTGACGCGGCTGAATTCGCAGCTCGCTTTGGCCAAGAGTACCGCCGAAGAAGCCAACATCTCCAAGACCCGCTTTCTCGCCGCGGCCAGCCACGACATTCTGCAGCCGCTCAATGCGGCGCGGCTATACGCGACCAGCCTGGTCGAACGTCAGGCCGGCGGTGAAGACTCGCGGCTGGTCGACAACATCGACGAGTCGCTGCAGGCGATCGAAGAAATCATCGGCGCGCTGCTCGATATCTCGCGGCTCGACGCCGGCGCGATGACGCCGTCGATCTCCAGCTTCGTCATCGGCGATCTGATGCGGTCGCTGGAAATCGAGTTCGCCCCGACGGCGCGCGCCAAGGGGCTGGAGCTGAGCTTCGTGCCGTGCTCGCTGCCGGTTCAGTCGGACCGGCTGATGCTGCGGCGGCTGCTGCAAAACCTGATCTCCAACGCGATCAAATACACCCCGCAGGGCCGGGTGCTGGTCGGCTGCCGGCGGCAGGGCCAATCGCTGAGAATCGGCATCTACGACACCGGCGTCGGCGTGCCGATCCTCAAGCGCGGCGAGATCTTCAAGGAATTCCACCGGCTCGAACAGGGCGCCCGGATCGCCCGCGGCCTCGGCCTCGGCCTGTCGATCGTGGAGCGGCTGGCGCGGGTGCTCAACCACGGCATCGCGCTGGATTCCAACCGCGGCGGCGGCTCGTGCTTCTCGGTGACGGTGCCGGTCGCCGAAGTCGTCAACCACACCGCCGCGGTGACCAGCGCGACGCCGCTGTCACGCGCCTCGATGAGCGGCATCCTCGTGGTTTGCATCGAGAACGATCCGGCAATCCTCGACGGCATGAAGACGCTGCTGACAACCTGGGACGCCAAGGTGATCGCGGTCGCCGATCCCGAAGCTGCGATCCGGGCGATCGAGAGCAGCGAGCAGCGCGTCACCGGCCTTCTGGTCGACTACCACCTCGACCGCGGCAACGGCATCGCGGCGATCCGCGAAATCCGTCAGCGCTTCGGCCAGACCATCCCGGCGATCCTGATCACCGCCGACCGCAGCCCCGGCGTGCGCGCCTCGGCACGGCAGGAAGAAATCGCGGTGCTGAACAAGCCGGTGAAAGCCGCCTCGCTGCGCGCGCTGCTGAGCCAATGGCACGCCCAACAGGCGGTCGCGGCGGCCGAGTAAGCCCTTATACCGGCACGCCGACCTCATTCTGAGGAGGCCGCGCAGGGGCCGTCTCGGAGGATGAGCTGGGAGGCAAGGCGGTGCCGCCTCATGGTTCGAGACGGCGCTTCGCGCCTCCTCACCATGAGGGAAAGGCTTTCTCAGGCGGACAAGACGACGAAGTCTACGACGCGATCGGCTCTTCCTGGCGCCACTGGTTGCCGGAGATCTTCGCCGCGGCGATCACCGCCTGGGTGCGGCTTTCGACCCCGAGCTTTTGCAGGATCGCCGAAACGTGCGCCTTGATGGTCGCCTCCGACACGCCGAGCTCGTAGGCGATCTGCTTGTTCAGCAGCCCCTCGGACAGCATCATCAGCACCCGCACCTGCTGCGGCGTCAGCGTCACCAGCCGGTCGCGCAGCTTGGAGGTCTCCGGATCGGCCGCCGCCGACAGGTCGACGTCCGGCGGAACCCAGACGTCCCCGTCCAGCACCCGCAGGATCGCCTCGCCGAGCTTCTCGACACCGAACCGCTTCGGCACAAAGCCCGAGGCACCGAAATCCAGCGAGCGACGGATGGTCTCGACATCGTCGCTGGCGGACACCACCACCACCGGGATCGCCGGATACTGTGCCCGCAGATAGATCAGCCCCGAAAAACCGCTGATCCCCGGCATCTTGAGGTCGAGCAGCACCAGGTCGACATCGCCCTCGCGCTCGAGCATCGCAGTCAGGTCTTCGAAAGATCCGACCTCACCAATCTTCGCGGTCGAAACGACGCTGGCAACCGCCAGACGAAGTGCATCGCGAAACAACGGGTGGTCGTCGGCAATGATCAAGTGCGTGCTGGCGGGGGTGCTCATGATGTCCCTTACTCGCAAGCTGGAACCGAACCGTCTTTCTCCCGGCACGCCGCAGCGAACCGGTTGCAAGTGTCGCCCTCAGATGGACGGCTGGCAAGGCGGACGTCACCGCCTCGTCCGTATCATCATGCCCTCACACGCGACCGAAAACATTGAGCAAGCGCAACTGTGCGCACTTTTGGCGTCGAAAGTCGTAATGCCGCAACGCAGCGGTGGTGCTACCGTACACTGACGCACGATTTGCCGGAGCGATGACGCACGGCACTTGCTCAATAAAAACAACAACATAGCCCTCGAAACAACCTCAGGGAGGCAAACACTGATGGCTACACTCGCTGCGACGAGCAGGCGATCTGGCGGAATGACCCGCGACGAGCGCTTCGTCATTCTCGCTTCTTCGCTCGGTACCGTTTTCGAATGGTACGATTTTTATCTGTACGGATCGCTCGCCGCGATCATCGGTGCGCAATTCTTCAGCGCCTATCCGCCGGCCACCCGGGACATCTTTGCGCTGCTGGCGTTCGCCGCCGGCTTCCTGGTGCGTCCGTTCGGTGCCATCGTGTTCGGCCGGATCGGCGACATCGTCGGCCGCAAATACACCTTCCTGGTCACCATCCTGATCATGGGCCTGTCGACCTTCATCGTCGGCCTGTTGCCCAACGCGGAGAAGATTGGCATCGCCGCGCCGATCATCCTGATCACGCTGCGCTTGCTGCAGGGCCTCGCGCTCGGCGGCGAATACGGCGGCGCCGCGACTTACGTCGCAGAGCACGCCCCGCCCGGCAAACGCGGCTACTACACCTCGTTCATTCAGACCACCGCGACGCTCGGCCTGTTCCTGTCGCTGCTGGTGATCCTCGCCACGCGCACCATCGTGGGCGAAGCTGCGTTCGCCGATTGGGGCTGGCGCGTGCCGTTCCTGGTGTCGGTCGCGCTGCTCGGCGTTTCGGTCTGGATCCGGCTCCGGCTCAACGAATCGCCGGTGTTCAAACAGATGAAGGAGGAGGGCAAAACCTCGAAGGCGCCGCTCACCGAAGCGTTCGCTAATTGGGGCAACGCCAAGATCGTGCTGATCGCGCTGCTCGGCGCGGTGATGGGTCAGGGCGTGGTGTGGTACACTGGCCAGTTCTACGCGCTGTTCTTCCTGCAATCGATCCTGAAGGTCGACGGCTACACCTCGAACCTGCTGATCGCGTGGTCGCTGCTGCTCGGCACCGGGTTCTTCATCATCTTCGGCTGGCTGTCGGACAAGATCGGCCGCAAGCCGATCATCCTGACCGGCTGTCTGATCGCGGCGCTGTCGTTCTTCCCGGTCTTCCGGATGATCACCACCTACGCCAATCCGGCGCTGGAAAAGGCGATCGAGACCGTGAAGGTGCAGGTCGTGGCCGATCCCGCCGGCTGCGGCGACCTGTTCAACCCGGTCGGCACCCGTGTCTTCACCAAGCCGTGCGACACCGCGCGTGACTTCCTGTCGAAGTCCTCGGTGAAGTACTCCACCGTCAGCGGCCCCGCCGGCTCCGGCGTCAAGGTGATGGTGAACGACAAGGAAGTGCCGTACAGCGACGCCAAGGCCTCGAATCCTCAGGTGCTGGCAGCGGTGCAGGAAGCCGGCTATCCGAAGGCCGGCAACCCGCAGATCATCAAGATGTCGCACCCGTTCGACGTCTTCAATTCGAGAACCGCAGCGGTGATCGGATTGCTGTTCGTCCTCGTGCTGTTCGTCACCATGGTGTACGGCCCGATCGCGGCGCTGCTGGTCGAACTGTTCCCGACCCGGATCCGCTACACCTCGATGTCGCTGCCGTATCACATCGGCAACGGCTGGTTCGGCGGCCTGCTGCCGGCGACCGCGTTCGCGATCGTCGCCTCGACCGGCGATATCTACGCCGGCCTGTGGTACCCGATCGTGTTCGCGTCGATCACCGTCGTGGTCGGCCTGATCTTCCTGCCGGAAACCAAGAACGTCGACATCAGCAAGACCTGATGATCAGTGGTCCGGCGCCCGCGCCGGACCACCCAAATAGCAACGGCCGCGGAGCAATCCGCGGCCGCTTTGTTTTTGGCGCTAAGATGAGGCGGATAACAAGGTGCACAACCTCATGGTCAGGAGACGCGTAGCGCTGTCTCGAACCATAGGCCGCGACTACTGCATGTCCTCCCCCTTCCAGACGCTCGACTCCACCGGGCACCTCATCAGGATGATGGCGCAGTCCATATTGGGAAGAGTGATTACGCCGTCGTACCGATAAATTGCAGTACGACCTCGCGGCGATGCGGGCGCGCGCGGTGTTCGATCAGATAGATGCCCTGCCAGGTGCCGAGCGCGAGCCGGCCCTGCAGCACCGGGATCTGCAGCGACACCGATGTCAGCATGGTCTTGACGTGGGCCGGCATGTCGTCCGCTCCCTCGGTGTCGTGGCGCCAGCCGGCATTTTCCGGCGCCAGCCGGTTCAGCACCGTGGTGAGATCGGCCAGCACGGTCGGGTCGGCATTTTCCTGGATGGTCAGCGACGCCGACGTGTGTCGAACGAACACGGTAACACTGCCGTCGCGCGCCTGCGCCTCGGTGACGAATGCCGCGACCTCGCGGCTGATGTCGGTGAACCCGGCGCCGCCGGTCTGCACGGTCAGAGACGATGATGCGACGCTGGTGACAGCCGCGCGCGCCAGCGGCGCGCGACCGAGAATGCGGGATGAACTCATCGGCGATCTCGCTTCACGACGGTCAGATCTTGTCGCCGCTGAAGTCTTTCTGCAGCCGATTGGCCGTCTCGACCAGGCGCCGCCAAGCACGCTCGAGGAAGCCCATGACTCGATTGACGTCCTGGTCGCTGGGCAATGGGATCTCCAGCTTGCGCTGGCCATCCTTTTCGGTGACCTGCGGCTGCGGCATCCGATCGCTCTTCGGCAGTGCCTCTTCGATCTTGCCGCCGGACTGACCGGCGCTGGCGAGCTGCGCTTTCAGGCTATCGTTGGCCGCGCGCAGCGCCTCGGCTTCCTGCTTCAGCCGGTCGATCTCGGCCTGCAGCCGGCCCGTCTCGGCATCGAATGCGGCGCGCTCGTCAGCGATCTCGTAACAGGCCCAACCGCTGCCTTTATCCGTGCAGGTCGAGACCTTGCCGGTGCGGGTATCGAGCCGCACCACGCCCTCGGTTGCGGGTTTGAAAGCATAGCGCCCGTTCTCGCTGTCCGGCAACGGCGTTTCGGCCACCGCGCCACCCGCGCCGCCGACAGCGAGCAACAACGTCAGCGCGGCGAGGCGCGGGCCGCGCCGGGCGCCCGCGGGCGAGAAGACCGCGGCCATGGGTGCAAAGCTCATCGGGATGCTCCGCGTTACGATTCCAGACCCCGCCTATATGGGGGCCCGGTCGACCGGCCGGTACGGCCCGCGACCGGATTTCAACGCATCCTCGAGCAGTTCGATCCGGTCCTGGCCCCAGAACACCTCGCCGTCGAGCACATAAGCGGGCGAGCCGAACACATCGCCGGCGATCGCATCGAGCCGGTTCTGTTCGTAAGCGGCACGAATTTCGTCCGAACCGGCCTGGGCAACCAGCTTTTCGCCCGGCAGACCAGCCGCATCGGCGAGTTCGATCAGCACCTCCGGCTGGGCGAGATCGAGCTCGCGTTCCCACACCGCGGCATAAGCGCGCTGGACATACGGCTCGGGATCGATCCCGGCGGCGAGCGCGGCGATCACCACGCCATCGGCGAGCCGCGCGTCGAACGGCCAGTGCTTCGGCCACAACTTGAAGTCGAGGCCGCGCTTGTCACGCCAGCGCTGCAGTTCGACGGTCCGGTAATGCTGCCTTGCCGGATGCCGCTTCGCTAGTGGCAGCCCGCCGGTTTCGGAGAACAGCCCGGTCAGGAGCACCGGCTTGTAGATCAGTTTCAGATCGTAGGTGTCCGCCAGCCGCCGCAACGACTGGTGGCCGATATAAGCCCAGGGCGATTGGAACGAGAAGTAATAGTCTATCCGACGCGACATGCGGGCTCCGATGGCGAGAGCTTCCTCGCAGATCGTTGCGAACGGATCGCTGGAAGCCGGCGCATCGGATCAGAGCCATTCGCACCGTGCAAGCCGGATCATGGCGCAACGCCGCAAATGCACTGCGGACAAGTTATCGCATCGACTCGCAGATCATCAATAAAATCAGCCAAAACAACGCTGTAACGGGCTGCGACCGAATCTTGACTTGCCTACAGGTGGTCAGTATGGTCCGCGCGGCTTTTAAGGGTCTCCGGGGCGTTATTTCATCGTTAGCGGCAGCTAGTTCGGGTCTCCACATCATGGCGGACGACACGCACGACGGCAGCCGACGATCGCATGAAACGCGCGACGGATCGCCCGAGGAGGCCGCGCTTTCCGCAAGGCTCGGAAGCCTGGAGCAACGGCTGGCCCATTCTCGGGAAAGCCGGAAGCTCCAGTCGGACCAATCCGGAACAGGAAGTGAAGACGGACCTGCCAGAGCTTCGGCCATGGCACTCGGTTTTCGGCTTTCCTCGGAGCTGGTCGCGGGCGTTCTCGGCGGAGCGGCTCTCGGCTGGGGTTTCGATCGCTTGTTGTCGACCTCGCCCTGGGGCCTCATCGGATTTGCGATCGTCGGCTTTATTGCCGGTGTGATCAATGTGATGAGGGCAGCGGGTGTGATGGCGAAGCAATCCGAGCGGCTCTGAGCGGGATCCGAAGCGCATCCGATCGTTCGATTCCCGCGCAAGATCGCGCCACTGACAGACCGAGACACGAATGGCCGCCGATCCGATCCATCAGTTCCAGATCACCAAGCTCTTCACCATCGGTCACATTGGCGGGCAGGAAATCGCGTTCACCAATTCGTCGACCTACATGTTCGGCACAGTGGCGCTGATCGGCATCCTGATGCTGCTGCCGGGCCGCCAGCTGGTGCCGAGCCGGTTCCAGTCGATCGCCGAGCTGTCCTACGAATTTGTCGCCAACATGATCCGGTCGACGGCCGGCAAGGAAGGCCTGAAGTTCTTCCCGTTGGTGTTCTCGCTGTTCATGTTCATCGCAGTGTCGAACCTGATCGGCATCATCCCCTACACCTTCACGGTGTCGAGCCATCTGATCGTCACCGTCGCGCTGGCCCTGCTGGTGTTCTTCACGGTGCTGATCTACGGCCTCGCCAAGAACGGGCTGAAGTTCTTCAAGCTGTTCGTTCCCTCCGGCGTGCCGATCTACATCCTGCCGCTGGTCGTCTTCATCGAAGTGATCTCGTTCTTCCTCAAGCCGGTTTCGCACTCGGTGCGTCTGTTCGCCAACATGCTGGCGGGCCACATCGCGCTGAAGGTGTTCGCGAGCTTCGTGGCGATGCTCGGCGCAGTCGGCGTCGTCGGCTGGTTCGGCGCGGTGCTGCCGCTCGGCCTGACCATTGCGCTGACCGCGCTGGAGCTGCTGGTCGCGTTCCTGCAGGCTTATGTGTTCGCCATTCTGACTTGCATCTATCTCAACGATGCAATTCATCCGGGCCACTAAAGACCCACTCGCAAACGACTACACCCAACCCCAACAGGAGTTCGTTACATGGATCCGATTGCCGCGAAGTACATTGGCGCTGGTATTGCCTGCATTGGCATGGGCGGCGCCGGCGCTGGCGTGGGCATCATCTTCGGCAACTACCTCGCCGCTGCGGTGCGCAATCCCTCGGCCGCCCAGGGCCAGTTCGGCAACCTGATTTTCGGCTTCGCGGTGACCGAAGCGCTCGGCATCTTCTCGCTGCTGATCGCGCTGCTGCTGCTGTTCGCCCTCTAAGACCCAAAATCCGGTCCTGACCTTCCGGGGTCGCGACCGGCCGAACAGGAGAAGCCCGTGGCTCAAGGTCATGGCGACGCCAAGGGCAGCACTGCCCACACGGAAGCGGACGGAGGCCACAAGGCGCCGTTCCCGCCCTTCCAGCAGGAAACCTTTGCCTCGCAACTGGTGTCGCTGGCGATCGCATTCGTTGCGCTCTACCTGATCGTTTCCAAGATCGCACTGCCGCGCGTCGGCGGTGTGATCGAAGAGCGGCAGAAGACCGTCGACGGCGATCTGGCGGCGGCACAGAAGCTGAAGGGCGAAGCGGACGACGCGCTGAAGGCCTACGAGGCCGAACTCGCCGATGCCCGCGCCCGGGCCCAGGCGATCGGCGCGGAAACCCGCGAAAAGCTCAACGCGCAGGCGGAAGCCGAGCGCAAGACGCTGGAAGAACGGCTGGCTGCGAAGCTCGCAGACGCCGAGAAGACCATCGCATCGACGCGTACCGCCGCGATGGGTAACGTGCGCAACATCGCGTCGGACGCCGCCTCGGCGATCGTCCAGCAGCTCGCCGGCGTCACGCCGGACAGCAAGGCGGTGGATAGCGCAGTCGACGCTTCGTTGAAGGGCTGAGGCTGATGGCAATCTTCGGAGAAGCAGAGACCTGGGTCGCGATTGCGTTCGTCATTCTGATGGGCGTGTTCGCCTATGTCGGCGTGCATCGCACCGTGCTGCAGGCGCTCGACAAGCGTCGCGATCGGATCAAGGCGGAACTCGACGAGGCGCGCAAGCTGAAGGACGAGGCTGCCAAGCTGCTCGCCGACTATCGGGCGCGCCGCGCTTCGGCCGAACGCGAAGCTCAGGCGATCGTCGAGAGCGCCAAGGCCGATGCCGAACGGATCGCAGCGGAAGCCAAGGCCAAGCTGGAAGACTTCGTCGCCCGCCGCACCAAGACCGCGGAGAGCAAGATCGCCCTCGCCGAAGCTCAGGCCCTCGCCGACGTTCGCGCGGCGGCAGCCGAGGCAGCGGTGGCAGCAGCCGGACGGATCCTGTCGGAATCGGTCAAGGGCAACCTCGCCGACGACCTTCTCAGCAAGGGCATCCAGGAAGTCCGCGGCAAGCTCAACTGAGCGGTCGCCTCTCAAACATCAAAGGCCGGCGCGAGCAATCGCGCCGGCCTTTTTGTTTGTGGGGTGGTCATGCGATCGACGTCGCGGCCGTTTCAATCGTACTGCGGGTTACTTCCGCTTGCGCGACCGCGGCTCCGGCTTCAGCGCCTGCGGATCGAAGCCGATATAGAACACGTAGGCATCGTTGGCGCTGACCGACGGCGCCGGATAGGCGACGTCCTCGGCCACCAGGCTGAACGGCACACTGCCGTCGGGCTGCATCGACACTGTCGTGCGATACGCCTTGGTGAACACCGTCTTCGGCGACACGCCCTCCTGCACCACGGCGACGCGCAGCGGGACTTCGACCGAGGTCGGCGCACCGGCCGGGCCGGCAATGATTCGGCCCTGAATGCCGATCTTGGCCGAGATGATGCCGGCGTTGAGATTGCATTCGCGAGCGGTGCGGCTGATCACCGCCTGATAGCGCAGATCGGCGCCGCTGGCTTCCTTGCCGGGCAGACCGACCGCATAGGTCGAGGCGCCGGAGCGCACCGTCACCGACGGACAGGTCAGTTCGCTTTCGACCGGAGGACCGTTGGTGACGGTCGGCGCCTGATCCCGATCGGACGAGCCGCCGAACAGGCTCTTGAAGCGATCGGAGAACGATTGCGACCACGCCGGCGTCGCCGCCAATACCGTGCCGCAGATCGCCACCGCGACCGCGCCCCGCGCCGCCCGCGCGGTCCGGTGCCACGCCGGCACCCGTTCAATCTCCTGAGCCATTCACTCCACCCGGCCTTGCCATCGTTTCGTCGGCCGGGGTTATAGCAAAGCAATGCCGGCGAACCAAAGGCGGCAGGCGGTCCGGCACCGGACGAATCAGCCGCGGAAGTCCTCGTGCAGAAGGCCGAACAGCAGATGGTCCTGCCAGACGCCGTTGATGCACAGGTAACGCCGGGCCAGCCCCTCCCGGGTGAAGCCGCATTTCTCCAGCACGCGGATCGAGGGGGCATTGGTGGGGATGCAGGCGGCTTCGACGCGGTGCAGGTTGAGCTCGCCGAACAACGTCGGCAACAGCACGCGGAGAGCGGCCGTCATGAAACCCTGACGTGCGAACGGCTGCCCGGTCCAATAGCCGATGGTGCCGGCCTGCACGATGCCGCGGCGGACGTTCGACAGGGTGACGCCGCCGACCAACTGGTTGTCCGGCTCGCGAAACACCAGGAACGGATAGGAGCGGTCCGCGGCGATGTCCTCGGCGTAGCGTCGCAGCCTGCGGCGGAAGCCGGCACGGGTCAGATCGTCCGAAGGCCAAATCGGCTCCCACGGCGTCAGATAGGCCCGGCTGTATTCGCGCAGCTCGGCCCATTGCGGAAAATCCGCCATCTGCGGCGCGCGCAGCAGCAACCCATTGCCGCGCGGCGCCAGCGCGGCGGGGCCGACGGAGGGCATACGAAACAGCGCCATCGCGGCACTCCCGACCCGCAGATTCGGCGGGCCACGAACGCCGCGACCCGCGGCGTCAGATCAATGATAGGACGTCTTGGACTTGGATTGTGTCAAGCCTTCAGCAAAGCCGGCTGCTCTGTCGAGACCGCGGCCGCTGCCGAGCGCCACCACAGCCGGCCGGCTGCGCGCCAGCAGCGTGCGTCCTGCCTCGCGGGCCGTCTCGACCGTGACAGCGTCGATCCGACCGACCAACTCGTCGACCGGCAACGGTCGGCCATAAGCGAGAATATGACGGGCGAGCTGTTCGGCGCGCGACGAGCAGCTTTCGAGCGCCATCAGCAGGCCGGCCTTCATCTGGGCTTTGGCGCGGGCGATTTCGGCTTCGGTGAGGGTATCGACTGCGTCGTTGATGACGTCGACGATCACCTCCATCATCTCCGGCGCATCGGCCGGATCGGTGCCGGTGTAGAGGCCGAAAAAGCCGGTGTCGCTGTAGGGCGCGTGGAAGGTATAGATCGAGTAGCACAGCCCCCGCTTCTCCCGCACCTCCTGGAACAGCCGCGACGACATTCCGCCGCCAAGGATGTTGGTGAACACCTGCATGCTGAACAGCGTCGGCGCACTCTGCGGCAGCCCTTCGAGCGCGAGCGTCAGATGCGCCTGCTCGAGGTCGCGATGCACCACGCGGGCGCCGCCGGCGCCGAACATCGCCGGCTGCGGCTTCGGCGCCGGTGTGCCGTCAAAGCTGGCGAAGCGGTGCGATACCTCCTCGACGATGCGAGCGTGGTCGACCGCGCCGGCCGCCGCCACCACCATGTCGGGCCCGCGATAATGCGTCGACAGATACGACTGCAGCTTCTCGCGGCTGAAACTCTTGAGCGTCTTGGCGGTGCCGAGCAGCGAGCGGCCGATCGGCTGCTCCGGATAGCAAAGCTCGTTGAGATATTCGAACACGACGTCGTCGGGCGTGTCCTGCGCGGCACCGATCTCCTGCACGATCACGCTCTTCTCGCGTTCGAGCTCTTCGGCCTCGAACGACGGATTGGCCAGGATGTCGCTCAGCACGTCGAGCGCCAGCGGCACGTCCGCCTTCATCACCCGCGCGTAATACGCGGTGGTCTCGGTCGAAGTGCCGGCATTGAGGTCGCCGCCGACCGCCTCGATCTCCTCGGCGATCTCGCGGGAGGTGCGGCGCGTGGTGCCCTTGAACGCCATGTGTTCAAGGAGGTGCGAGATACCGTGCTCGTCGGGCTTCTCGTCGCGGCCGCCGACGCCGGTCCAGACGCCGAGCGCCGCGGTTTCGAGATGCGGCATGGTGTCGGTGACGACGGTGAGGCCGGAGGGCAGCTTGCTGACTTCCACGGTCATCCGGCGACTCCTTGCTTGGCGGCGCGGCTCACCGCCAGCACATGACGTTCGATTGCCACCTGATCGCGCGGCATGATCTTGATCGATTCGGGTTTGCTCATCAGACCGTCGAGCCAGGCCGGCAGTTCCGGCCGAATGCCGCAGGCGGCTTCCACGGCGTCCGGAAACTTGGCCGCGTGGGCGGTCGACAGAACGATGTTCGGCACGCTCGAATCGGTGGTGTCGCGATCGGCGACGGCCAGCGCCACTGCGGTGTGCGGATCGATCAGGTCGCCCGCCTCGCGCCAGGCGGCACGGATCGCGGACTCGGTTTCCGGCTCGTCGGCGCGGCCGGCGTCGAACTCCTCGCGGATCGCGGCCAGCACCGTATCCGGCAGCACGAACCGGCCGGATTGGGACAGCGAGCCCATCAGCGACCGGATCAGCGCAGCATCGCGACCGGAGGCCTCGAACAGCAACCGCTCGAAATTCGACGACACCTGGATGTCCATCGACGGGGAGGTGGTGGCGTGGACCTCACGGACCTCGTAGATGCCGGTCTTCAGCGTGCGCGCCAGGATGTCGTTGACGTTGGCAGCGATCTTCAGCCGCCGCACCGGCAGGCCCATCTTCTTGGCGACGTAGCCGGCGAAGATGTCGCCGAAATTGCCGGTCGGGACGGTGAAGTCGACCACGCGGTTCGGCGCTCCCAGCGCCACCGCGCTGGTGAAGTAGTACACCACCTGGGCCACGATGCGGGCCCAGTTGATCGAATTGACGCCCGACAGCGCCACCTGATCGCGGAATTTGTGGTGATTGAACAGCCCCTTCACGATCGCCTGGCAATCGTCGAAATGGCCCTCGATCGCCAGCGGATGCACGTTCGGCGCGCCCGACGTGGTCATCATCATCCGCTGCACGTCGGAGATCCGGCCGTGCGGAAACAGCACGATGAGGTCGACATTGTTCAGATTGGCGAAGGCTTCGACCGCGGCACCGCCGGTGTCGCCGGAGGTTGCCACCACGATGGTGGTGCGCTGCTTGCGCTTCTCGAGCACATGATCCATCAGCCGCGACAGCAGCTGCATCGCGACGTCCTTGAACGCCAGCGTCGGGCCGTGGAACAGTTCGAGCACGAACTGGCTCGGGCCGGTCTGGCGCAGCGGCACCACCGCCGGGTGCCGGAACGTGGCATAGGCATCGCTGGCCATGCGGCCGAGCTCTGCGTCGGAAATCTCGCCGGCGACGAACGGCCGGATCACCTCGACGGCGACTTCCCAATAGGGCCGGCCGAACAGGCTGGTAATGGTGTCGGGGGTGAGCTGGGGCCAGACTTCGGGGATATAAAGCCCGCCGTCGCGGGCGAGCCCGGTCAGCATCACGTCGCAAAAGCCGAGGCGCGGGGCGTCGCCCCGGGTCGAAACATAGGTCGTCAAGGGTGCCTCCAAAGGCCCGGCCTAACGCCCAAGCCTTTGATATTGATCGAGTTCAGTCTCACGCGCGGGTGAAATCGGCTTCACCATAAAGGAGTTTGAGGCGCAGGGGAAATCGCTCCCATCGGAGAAGCCCCTGTTCGTCGCTTAGGCAGGCAACGGGACGTTGCCGCTGCATGTTGCCACCTTTGCAGCGGGGGGATGCCGCCTCAAAGAAGGTCGACGAACTCCTCCACCGTCAGCCCGGTCTGCCGGATAATCGATCGCAGCGTGCCCGGCTTCAGGTCTCGTCCTGCATGGACCGGAACCGTCACGGTGCGCGCCGGATCGCCGGGATAGACCAGAACATGGTGGCTGCCGACGATCCGATCGACGACAAAACCCGTTCTCATGAGCGCCTGGATCACCCGCCTGCCGCCGATGACTGGCAGCCGGCCGTCGCCCATGTCAGGCAGCTACAGTCACGTAGCGAATTTCGGGATGTGCATCGGATGGGGGCGCCCTTCCCTGGTCCCGCCGGTAGGCGAGGACAGCACGGATCGCCTCCTCGGCGTTAGCCAGCGCTTCCTGCTCGGTGTCCCCCTCCGTCACGACCTCGGGAAGCGCCGGGACGAGCACGGTGAAACCGCCGCCTTCCTGGGGCTCGAGAATGACCGAGTAGCTATAGCTTGACGGCATGAGGTGGCTCCTGGGCCCACAAGGACTGAACCAGACCGACGCTTGTGGCGATCCTACACGATACGCCGGAGGCCGGCCAAGCCCGCGGCATCAACCGAGCACGGGGGCGGAACGCCCCCGCTGGCCGAACAGCCAGACCCCGAACGCAATCGCAACCGCGAGCGCCAGGCCGAACCAGGTGATGGCGTATTGCATGTGGTTGTCGCGCAGATGCACGCCGAGCGGCCCGGGCTTGGGCACGCCGTTGGCCGGCAGCGGCGTCTCGAGGTCGATATAGAACGGCGCGATATCGGCCGCCTTGTCCCAGCCCAGCGCCACGGCCATCGCCGGCACGTCGCGGCTGAACCACAACCGCGTGTCGAGGTTCGGGGCCGGGACGAACAGGCCGGGCTGCTCGGGAAACCGCAAATAGCCGGTCAGCGTCGCCGCCTCCCCGTTCAGCAGCGGCTGAATCGCACGGTTCTCGGCACCGCGATCCTGCATGGTGTTGGGCACGAAGCCGGCGTTGATCACCACGGTGCGGCCGTCCGGCAGCCGCGCCGGCAGAAACGCCCAGGTGCCGGGCCCGGCGACGTCGTCGCGCACCGCCGAACCCGACGAATACACCATCGCGTCCGGCAGTTTCAGATAGGTCGCGGTGAACCGGACGCGCCTGAATTCATCGTGCGCCGGATCGAGCGTCGGCCAGTCGCGCGCCGCCGGCAGCGCCACCGGGCTGGCAGCCAACCGCTCGTTGAGCGCTGCGATCAGCCGATGCTTCTCGTCGCGCCGCTGCAATTGCCAGATCCCCAGCGACAGCAGCACGGCCACCATCGTCAGTGCGATCACGCTCATGCCCGCGATGCCGCGCCTGTGTGCCGCAGCCGTGGTCATTGCGGCTCGCGGCCGACCAGGCGGCCCTCCCGCGCCTTGTGGTGGAATTGCAGCGCGACCAGCAGCGCCTTGATCGAGCGCAGCGGCAAAAGCGTGGTGATCAGCACCATCGGCAGCCACAGCGCCGCGTGGAGCCAGAACGGCGGCTGATACTTGACCTCGACGATCAGCGCGCACAGCACCACGACCGCGCCGCCGATCAGGATGGTGAACACCGCAGCGCCGTCGCCGACATCCGTAAAGCCGAAATCGAGGCCGCAGACCTCGCAGCGCGGCGCCAGAGTCAGGAAGCCCGAATAGAGCTTACCTTCGCCGCAGCGCGGGCAGCGGCAGGCAATGCCGCGCAATGCACTCTGCAGGAGGGTGGGCGATGACGCCTCCATTTGGCGTCATCGCAAGAAGCGAAGCGACGAAGCAATCCGGAGGCTCCGATGCGCGGATCTGGATTGCTTCGCTTGGCTCGCAATGACCAACCTGGTCGTCCGCATCAATGCGCGCCGTGCGCCATGGCGGACGCACCATGGCCCCAGACGTAGATGCAGACGAACAGGAACAGCCAGACGACGTCGACGAAGTGCCAGTACCAGGCGGCGAATTCGAAGCCCAGATGCTGCTTCGGCGTGAAATGCCCCGCATAAGCGCGGATCAGGCAGACCAGCAGGAAGATGGTGCCGACCAGGACGTGGAAGCCATGGAAGCCGGTCGCCATGAAGAACGTGGCGCCATAGATGTTGCCCGCGAACGAGAAGGTCGCGTGGCTGTATTCGTAGACCTGCACGCAGGAGAACGTCGCGCCGAGCAGGATGGTGAAGATCAGCCCCTGCTTCAGACCCTTGCGGTCGTTGTGCAGCAGTGCGTGATGCGCCCAGGTCACGGTGGTGCCCGACGTCAGCAGGATCAGCGTATTGAGCAGCGGCAGATGCCACGGATCGAACGTCTCGATCCCCTTCGGCGGCCATACCCCGCCGAACAGCGCATCGCGGGTGGCGTGGACCGGGTCGGCCGGAAACAGCGCCGAGTTGAAATAGGCCCAGAACCAGGCGACGAAGAACATCACTTCGGAGGCGATGAACAGGATCATGCCGTAGCGGTGGCTGAGCTGCACCACCCGGGTGTGATCGTGCTGATACTGCGCCTCGCGGATCACGTCGCTCCACCAGCTCGCCATGGTGTAGAGCACGCCGATCACCCCGACGCCGAACACGATCGGGGCCCCCTGATACATCTGGTGCATCCAGGACACCGCGCCGAGCGCCATGACGAACGCCGACACCGAGCCGACGAACGGCCACGGGCTCGGATCGACGAGATGATAGTCGTGATGCTTGACGTGCGCCGTGGCCATGGTCGCTCTCCGTTTCGGTCCCTCCGGGATGGCGGTCTTTAAGTCCCGGGCTGTTCTTGTTGCGGCGTTCAGAGATTGCCCTTGCGCGGCGCCGATTCGCTCGAAGCCACCGGCTTCGGCGCCGGATCGCGCACCGGGTAGTAGGTGTAGGACAAGGTGATCGTCTTGACGGTGTCGTTCTCCGAATCGGCGGCGAATGCCGGATCGATGTAGAACACTACCGGCATGTCGCGGCTTTCACCGGCCGCCAGGGTCTGCTCGGTGAAGCAGAAGCAGTTGATCTTGGTGAAGTAGGATCCGACGGTCAGCGGCGTAACGTTGTAGGCCGCCTGTCCGCTGGTGGCGTGCTTGGAGAGATTGGTGACGCGGTAGTAGATCGTCACCACCTTGCCGATCGGAACATCGATCTCGCGCTGCTCTGGCTCGAACTTCCACGGCAGACCATTGACGTTGGAATCGAAGCCGACCGTGACGGTCCGGGCCAGCGGCGCGGCACTCGGCGCGGCGCGCGCCACCTGTGTGGTGCCGTTGAAGCCGGTGGTGCGGCAGAACCAGTTATAGAACGGCACAGCGGCGAACGACGCACCGACCATCAGCGCGACCACCAGACCACACACCGCCGCCACCGCCGTATCACGCCCGAGCCCGCGATGCGGCACGGGTTGCTGCGGAGTTTGGGAGGGCGGAGGCGACATCGTCGGCATCCTCAAATCGGCCGGTGCAAGACCGCCGGTCCCTTGACCATGGTGACCGCGAAGAACAGCACCACCAGCACGCCGAGCGCCACAGCGATCGCGATCGAACGCTCGCGCTGGCGTTTCTTCTGTGCCTCGGTGAGAACGATGCCCGGCGGCGGCTTGTGAACTGGCTCCATCGCGTCCTCCATCATCCGATCAGCCGCAGAACCGCCGCGACAACGACCTCGACCAGGAGGATAGCAAACAGGGCGAACAGATACAGGATCGAGAACTTGAATAAATTCCGGGTCGCGCGCAGCGCCGCGCTGCCGGAGCGCTGGCGATACACCCGCACCGCCAGCACCAGCATCCAGCCGCCGAGCGCCAGCGAGGCGACGCCATAGATCGCACCGAAATAGCCGAGCGGCCACGGCGCGGCCGCCACCGCGACCAGCGCCACGGTGTAGAGCAGGATCTGCAGCCGGGTGTGATCGGGACCGGCGACCACAGGCAGCATCGGCACCCCGGCGCGGGCGTAGTCGTCGTTGCGGAACAGAGCGAGCGCCCAGAAATGCGGCGGCGTCCAGAAGAAGATGATCAAGAACAGCAGGATCGGCTCGACCGCCAGCGATCCGGTGACCGACGCCCACGCCACCACCGGCGGCAGCGCACCCGCCGCGCCGCCGATCACGATGTTCTGCGCGGTCCAGCGTTTCAGCCACATCGTGTAGATCCTGTCCCTTATACACATCT
>NZ_QUMK01000046.1 GCF_010907035.1 Rhodopseudomonas sp. BR0M22 | reverse complement strand
CCCTAGCCCCTGCCCCGCCGATCTGCTAAAGCGCGGCGTAATCCCCAAAACTCACGAGTTTGCGATGATCCCGCGTTATACCCGTCCGGAAATGGCTGCCATTTGGGAGCCGCTGACCCGTTTCAAGATCTGGTTCGAGATCGAGGCCCATGCCTCCGACGCGCAGGCTGCGCTCGGGGTGATCCCGAAGGAGGCCGCCGAGGCGATCTGGAAGGGCGGCAAGGACGCGGCGTTCGACGTGGCGCGGATCGACGAGATCGAGCGCGAGGTCAAGCACGACGTCATCGCCTTCCTGACCCATCTGGCCGAATTCGTCGGGCCGATGTCGCGGTTCGTGCACCAGGGCATGACCTCGTCGGACGTGCTCGACACCTGCTTCAACGTCCAGCTCACTCGCGCCGCCGACATCCTGCTGGCCGACCTCGACCGCGTGCTGGCGGCGCTGAAGGCCCGCGCCTTCGAGCACCGGATGACGCCGTCGATCGGCCGTTCGCACGGCATCCACGCCGAGCCGGTGACGTTCGGCCTGAAGATGGCCTACGCCTATGCCGAATTCAGCCGCGCCCGCGACCGCCTGGTCGCCGCCCGCAAGGAGGTCGCGACCTGCGCGATCTCCGGCTCGGTCGGCACCTTTGCGCATATCGATCCGCGGGTCGAAGAGCACGTCGCCAAAGCGATGGGCCTCGCGGTCGAGCCGGTGTCGACGCAAGTCATTCCGCGCGACCGCCACGCGATGTTCTTCGCGGTGCTCGGCGTGATCGCCTCGTCGATGGAGCGGCTCGCCACCGAGATCCGCCATCTGCAGCGCACCGAAGTGCTCGAGGCCGAGGAGTATTTCTCGCAAGGCCAGAAGGGCTCGTCCTCGATGCCGCACAAGCGCAACCCGGTGCTGACCGAGAACCTCACCGGCCTCGCCCGCATGGTGCGCGCCTATGTGATGCCGGCGATGGAGAACGTGGTGCTGTGGCACGAGCGCGACATCTCGCACTCCTCGGCCGAGCGGATGCTGGCGCCCGACGCCACCGTGACGCTGGACT
Organism: Rhodopseudomonas sp. BR0M22; assembly: GCF_010907035.1. GTDB lineage: Bacteria > Pseudomonadota > Alphaproteobacteria > Rhizobiales > Xanthobacteraceae > Rhodopseudomonas. The sequence goes on along the minus strand of NZ_QUMK01000046.1, from coordinate 45,119 downwards.
TCGCGCTGAATCGTTTGGCCGGCGTGATCGAGAAGCTGGTGGTGTATCCGGAGAACATGACCAAGAACCTCGACCGCCTCGGCGGCCTGGTGCATTCGCAGCGGCTGCTCACCGCGCTGACCCAGAAGGGCTGCTCGCGCGAAGAGAGCTACAAGCTGGTGCAGCGCAACGCGATGCCGGTGTGGCGCGGCGAAGGCGACTTCCTGACGCTGCTGAAGAACGACCCGGACATGAAGAAGTACATGACCGACGCCGAGATCGAAGAGCAGTTCGACCTCGGCTATCACCACAAGCACGTCGACACCATCTTCAAGCGGGTGTTCGGCGAGAGCTGAGGCGCCGGCAGCGGTACAGAACCCAACGAAAAGCCCCCGGTCTGCGGGGGCTTTTTTTATGGTTTGCGGGTGGTGAGAGCCGTTTGTTCTTGATGGTGGGACCGACGCTTCAGAAGGCTTCCGACACGCCCCCTCATGGTGAGGAGGCGCGCAGCGCCGTCTCGAACCATGTGCCGCAGGCGTTGCGCCTCCTCATCCTTCGAGACGCCCGGCTTTGCCGGGTTCCTCAGGATGAGGACGCAGTGCCGTCGAGAAGCCAAGATCCGCTTTAATCAATCGACTAAGCGCCAAGACTTGCCGGCGATAACGATGCGCCGCTCAGGCCGCCTTGGCGAAGTGCTGGGCGAGACCAGCGAACAGGCCGCGGCCGTCGGTGCAGCCCATGATGTCTTCGACGTGGTTTTCCGGATGCGGCATCATGCCGAGCACGTTGCCGCGCTCGGAGACGATGCCGGCGATCGAGGCGGCGGCGCCGTTGATGTTGTGGCTCTCGCCGACTTCGCCGTCCGGCGAGCAGTAGCGGTACAGCACCCGGCCGTCGCCTTCGAGCCGCTTCACGGTGTCTTCGTCGGCTTCGTAATTGCCCTCGCCGTGCGCCACCGGCACCTTGATCACCTGGCCGGCGGTGTAGCCGCGGGTGAACGGGGTGTCGTTGCGTTCGACGCGCAGATGCACGTCGCGGCAGATGAACTTCAGCCGTGCGTTGCGCATCAGCACGCCCGGCAGCAGGCCGGATTCGCACAGGATCTGAAAGCCGTTGCAGACGCCGAGCACCAGGCCGCCATCGGCGGCGAACTTGCGCACCGCGTCCATCACCGGCGCCCGCGCCGCGATCGCGCCGCAGCGCAAGTAATCGCCATAGGAGAAGCCGCCCGGGACGACGACGAGGTCGGTGCCCTTCGGCAGCTCGGTTTCGGCGTGCCACACCATGGCGGCATCGTTGCCGGAGACGAGCTTCAGCGCGCGCGCCATGTCGCGCTCGCGATTGATACCGGGGAAGACGAGGACGGCGGATTTCATGTCAATGCAGGGATGTCGTTGATCTCAAGGCGCCGTTCGATGCGGTCCAGTTGATGATCGTGTCGCATCAACGTGGCATGGATGCCGGCGAGTTCGTTGTGGACGCCAATGATTTCCTGGCGAATTCCATTCTGGGAGAGACGCAAGCCCTGAATATCGAGCTTCATCTCGGTGATCTCGCCTTTGACCTGCGAGATGTCGCGCTGCACGGCTTTCAGAACTTCATAGACGAGGTCTGCGCTAATTTCAGCCATCGCGGCGCTCCGTAGGGAGACTAACCTTTCACCTCGATAGCATAATTCTCGATCACGGTGTTGGCCAGCAGCTTGTCGGCGGCGTCCTTGAGGGCGGCTTCGGCCTTGGCCTTGTCGGCGGCGCCGTCGAGCTCGATGTCGAACACCTTGCCCTGGCGCACGCTGGCGATGCCGGCAACGCCGAGCGACTTCAGCGCGCCCTCGATCGCCTTGCCCTGCGGATCCAGGATGCCGTTCTTCAAGGTAACAGTTACCCGTGCCTTCATGGTCGCCTCGATGATCCCCTCGTCATGCCGGGCGCAAGCCTCGCCCCGCTGTCATTCCGGGGCGCTCGCGCCCAGCGAGCGAACCCGGAATATCGATCGTTCTATAACTTCTGGATTCCGGGTTCGCGCTGGCGCGCGCCCCGGAATGACGTCGCTTGGAAACGCGCTCGCGCGCGCCGCCTTGAGCCTCAGCCCTTCACCAGCACCGGGCCGGAGCCGACCGGGCGCTCGTTTTCCATCAGGATACCGAGGCGCTTGGCGACTTCGGTGTAGGCCTCCAAGAGGCCACCGAGATCGCGGCGGAAGCGGTCCTTGTCGAGCTTCTCGTTCGACTTGATGTCCCACAGCCGGCAGCTGTCCGGCGAGATCTCGTCGGCGACGATGATGCGCATCATCTCGCTTTCGAACAGCCGGCCGCACTCCATCTTGAAGTCGACCAGACGGATGCCGATGCCGAGGAACAGGCCGGTGAGGAAATCATTGACGCGGATCGCCAGCGCCATGATGTCGTCGATCTCCTGCGGGGTCGCCCAGCCGAACGCGGTGATGTGCTCCTCGGAGACCATCGGATCGTTGAGCTGGTCGTTCTTGTAGTAGAACTCGATGATCGAGCGCGGCAGCTGAGTGCCCTCTTCGATCCCGAGCCGCTGCGACAGCGAGCCGGCGGCGACGTTGCGCACCACCACCTCGAGTGGCACGATCTCGACTTCGCGGATCAGCTGCTCGCGCATGTTGAGGCGGCGGATGAAATGGGTCGGCACCCCGATGTCGTTGAGGTGCTGAAACAGGTACTCGGAGATCCGGTTGTTGAGGACGCCCTTGCCCTCGATCACCTGGTGCTTCTTGGCATTGAACGCGGTGGCGTCGTCCTTGAAGTGCTGAATCAGCGTTCCGGGTTCCGGACCTTCATACAGCACCTTGGCCTTGCCTTCGTAAATGCGACGTCGCCGGCTCATGGGGATGTACCGTGTTTTGTTGAAATCCATCGGGTGGTGGGCTCCGTCTGACGAAAGCGGCCCACGGCGGAGCTGCCGAACAGGCCGGGAATAGGAAACAGAACGAGAACCCAGCCTCGCTGCAACCTAGCTGATTGGCCCCCCCGATACAATCGATCCGGCCGGGTGGCCCGGGAGTTTTACCCCTCGCTGTGCGCCATTGTGGCAGTTGTCTTAACGGGCGGCTCTGGATATCTAGGCATCGAACCCGCCCACCGCAAACCGGCCGTTCTGCCGGCTCAAGATCGGAACATCAGACATGACCACGTTCGACAAGCGCGAGGAAGGCTTCGAGAGGAAGTTCGCGCTCGACGAGGAGCAGAAGTTCAAGGCCGAAGCGCGCCGCGACAAACTGCTCGGCCTCTGGATCGCCGAGAAGCTCGGCCTGTCCGGGGACGCCGCCGCCGCTTATGCCAAGGAAGTGGTGATCGCCGATCTGGAAGAGGCCGGCGACGACGACGTGGTGCGCAAGGTCACCAAGGACCTCACCGACAAGGGCATCACCCTGCCGGAGACCGAACTGCGCGCCAAGATGGCCGAGTTCTATGCCCAGGCGGTGCAAGAGGTGAAGTCGGGCACCTGATTGGTGCCGCCGGCCGCTGCGGCGGCCCGCCTGATCGCTTGATCGGATTTTGGAATGCCCGGGCCTGTCCCGGGCATTCGTGTTTTCGGCGCAGGTTTTCGGTCAGACCACGGCGCGACAGTGTCCCGCTCTGCGACAGCGCGCCCGCCCCGCATTAACACTCGGCACGCAGACGGAACAAAGCGGCGACGAATCGCTGCGGATCGGCGTTGCCGCCGCGGCGAACGCTGCAGCTTGTGCGTCGTCATTCCCGCCCACACCAAGGCTGGAACCCGCCCCTTCATCCAGCGCGGTGAAACAGGGCGGAAAAGTTAACATCCCGGATCGGAATCATCGGGGCGCGAGGTCGATCGCCGTGGCGGCGCCGCGACGCTCTGCCCATTCAATCCGGCGTCTGTTGCTGGGGCCGGGCTCTTCCCGATGCGATGGCTGCAGCGCGAGTCTTGCTGCGGCAGGGTGTTAGGTATATATTCTTATTTTGAGTTGATGCCTTGCCTTTAACGGAGCCCAACATGCCCTTCCCGGTTTATCGCTCCCCCATTCGCGCGATCGACTCCCCCATCGACCGGCCGATCCTGGCGGCGCTGGACGACGGACCGCCGCCGGTCCCGGGCGGCCGTCCGAAAGGCTGCAGGCGGCTGCACACCAACGCCAAGGTCGCCCATGTGCGCCGGCTGATCGAGCAGACCTCGTTCACCTACAAGGAGATCGCGGCGAAGACCGGCGTCAGCGCCGGCACTGTCGGGCGCTGGGCCCGCGACGGCGGCTGGGCCCGTTATCCTTTGGCGCCGCGCGCCAGCGACACCGTGCCGACCGAGCGCGCCGGCCGCCGGCTGAAGCTGCGAATGCTCAGCCACAAGCTGCAGCAGCTCGCCGAACGCTATGTCGACGAGCTGTGGCAGGCGCCGTCGGTCGATCTCAACCGGCTGATCGAGGCCATGGAGGTGCTGAAAATGGCGCGACTCACCCAGAAGGGCCGCGGCCGCCCCGGCAAACCCGGCCCGGCGCCCCGCACCGAAGAAGACTGGCTCGACCGCGAAAGCGCGATCCGCAAGGCCCTGACCGACATGCGTCACAACGGCGTCTTCACCACCTGCATCCCGGCCGAAGCCATGGCGCTGCTGGACGACGCCTACACCCCGCCGGAGCGCGAGGTGGTGCGGCGGGGGCCAAGGAGGAGGAAGTAGGCGGAGCAATCAGTGGCGGATTCGACGTTGAAACCTGCAGTCGCCACAGCATCACCCTCCCCCTTGCGGGGAGGGTCGACCGGCGAAGCGCAGCGAAGCCGGGCGGGGTGGGGGTGCCGCGAGTCGCAGCGCCTTTTGAATTTGCGCTTGGCTCGGCTGCGAGAAGACCTAGCAAGTAGCCCGCATGAGCGAAGCGACATGCGGGAGCCCATCGACAAAAAAACCCGCATGTCGCTTCGCTCATGCGGGCTACGCTTGCTGACCGGGTGGAGGTGCAATAGGCGCCACGAATGCGCCCTACCCACACCACCATTCGCCCTTCCAGTTCATTTCGGGGCGCAATACGCTTCGCTATTGCGCCCTACGCATTCACGCCGCCACTACGCTGATCCGCGCCGCCGCGCGCGAGCGTGGCTTTTTGCGGATGATAATTTCGATGTCCTGATCGAGCGCGTTGAGCAGCACCATGAGCCGCTCGACCGAAAAGCCTTCCAGTTTGTAATTGCGCAGGGCCGAGACCTTGGGCTGATTGATCCCGAGCCTCTCGGCGGCAGCGGCTTGGCTCAGGCGAGCCCGGTCGATTACCGCGTTCAGAGCGTAGGCGAGCCTGAGCTTGGTCTGCCTCTCCTCCGCGTCGGCCATGCCCAGGTCCACAAACACATTGCCGCTGCCGCGGGTGATCTCGGCTGCCATGCCTTTGTTAGCGGTCGTTCTCGCCATCACGGGCCTCGTCATCCTGTCGGGCGAGCTTCAGCCGCCGCGCAATGAGTTCGATATCGCCGCGCGCGGTTTGGATGCCGCGCGGCGACTTCTTTTGGAATGCGTGCAGCACGTAGACCGCGTGCCGGAAGCGCACCGTATAGACCGCTCGGTAGGTATCGCCGTCGAAATCGTCGACCATTTCGAACACGCCCGGCCCCTCGCCCTTCCAGGGCTTGGCACGCGGATGCTTGCCGCCAAACTGCGCCAATCCCAGCGCATTGCCGATCTCACGCTGCACCGGCAACGGAAAGGCGCAAAGGTCGTCTTTCGATGAGCCCACCCAGTGGAGCGGCTTTTCGCCGCTTACAAGTCGCGGTCGCATGACAATATCCCAATTATGGGATGCAAACAACGATAGCAAATGTTCTTATTTTGTTCTTATCATGAGCGACGGAAGTCGGCAAGGTTCGAAGCATCTGGTACGCAGTTATTACTTCCCCGCAAACAGCCCGTTCAGCTCCGCGCCCTTCGTCGCTCCGGCGAATGCGGTGAACGTGCCCTGCTCGGCGATCTCGCGCGCGGCGCCGAGGAAGCCGGCCCAGGCGCAGCGCGCCAGCGAGCCGCCGACGCTGATGCGGCGGACGCCGAGGTCGGCGAGCATCGGCACCGTCATGCTCGGCTGCGCGATCAGCACGTTGAGCGGCTTCGGCGCAACCGCCTTCACCAGCGTGGTGATCTCGGCCTCGGTGGTGACGCCCGGCGCGTACAGGCAGTCGGCGCCGGCCTCGGCGAACGCCACCAGTCGCGCGGTGGTCTTGGCGAGGTCGCGCTCGCCCTTGAAGAAACCCTCGCAGCGCGCCACCAGCACGACGTCCTCGCCCGATGCGTCGATCGCCGCCCGCGCCGCCTTGATGCGCTCGGCGGCGAGCGCGTCGTCGTAGAACGGCTGCGCCGGATCGGTGGTCGTATTCTCGATCGACAATCCGGAAATGCCGGTGGCGATCGCGCGTGTCACGTTGGCGGCAACGCCCTCAGGGCTATCGGCAAAACCGTTCTCGAAATCGGCATTGACCGGCAGATCGACCGCCGCGCACAGCGTGGTCAGATGCGCCAGCACGTCGTCGCAGCTCACCTGATTGTCCGCCCGCCCCGCCGACCACGCAAAGCCGGCGCTGGTCGAGGCCAGCGCCTGAAACCCGAGCGACGCAAGAGCCCGCGCCGAGCCGACATCCCACGGATTCGGCAGCACGAAACAGCCGGTCTCGTGCAGCTTGCGAAACGTGGCGCGCTTGGCGGCGGTGCTGATCATCGGCGATCTCTCTGTGATGGCGGCTCTTGTTGGCGGGACGCTAGCACGGGGCCGGCCGCGGCGTCGAAACTACCGATGACAGCCGAAGTGTCCCACCCTGCGACAGCCGCCACCGCGCGCCTTAACGTTCCGAACGCAGCCGGAACAAAGCGGTGACGAATCACAGCGAATCGGGCCGCGCGAGAATCAGCGTGCTGCATCTCGTCCCAAGGCGCGCATGTGAACACAAGCGCTGGGCGAGCGTGTTCGCTCGCTCAGACGCGAAAACAGGCCGAACGTTAACGGACCGCTCGCGGACGCCGCCCGGCTGGATCGATCAAGGCTGCGCCTTCAAGCTGACCGTCGACTGAATTGTCCCGCTGACGTTGTAGCCGGTCGGCTGCTGAAACTGCGGCGGTCGGCCCTCGATCTGCCGGACATTGCTGTTGACGGAGTCCAGCTTGCAATCCTTGGCGATCGTACTCCGCAGCAGCTCGCATTCCCGCGCCGCTAGTTGAAATACGATCTTGCGTGCCTGATCGAGCTTCTGCGGCAGCTCGTCCTCAGCACCGCTCCCAGACATGAAGAAGGAGAGCGTCGTCTGCACGCGAACCGGCGTGCCCTGCCCGTCAGCGACAGTCGGCGCCGTCTGCGCGGCGACAGGACCGACCAACAACACAGAAGCGGCCGCGGCAAGAAAGGAATACTTCAATGGTAACATGACACATCCCCTGCGATCAGAAACGGCACGAACGTATCAGCGATGGATTGAGGCGGGATGAAGTACTCCGATGAATAACGCAAATGCCGAAGACGGATGGATTCATCGCACGTAAATTGGCCCTTGAGTTAGGACGCTAGCGCCTCGACGTTCGATCCTTTCGGAGATTTGACGAAAGCGACTTTCTGGAGTTCGTGTAAGGCGGATGATAGTAACGTCAGCCGCCATCGCTCAAACGGAGCGCTACGCTTCGCTACCGTGCCCGATGGGCGTGGCGGCCGGAGTGATCATCGGCAACCTCCCTGTCGTGTCGGCTGTTGTTTGACGGGACGCTAGCACGGCGCCGCTCGCAGCGTCGAAGCCACCGGTGACAGCCGAGGTGTCCCACCCTGCGACAGCCGCCACCGCCCGCCTTAACGTTCCGAACGCAGCCGGAACAAAGCGGCGACGAATCACAGCGAATCGGGCCGGACGGGAAGCGGCGCCCTGCATGTCGCGCGGAGACCAGCGCTACCACACCAGGGATGGACCTGCGTCAGCGCTGGACGACGGCAGCGAAGGCAAAGAACGTTAACGGCGGGACACCGCCAAGCACGCCCGCTGCTCCGGACAGCAGACCGAAGAGGCGGCCCTACAGACCATCCCGTATCGCAATCGAATAGAGGGCGTACTGGACCGACGGTAACATATATGTTACCGTTGGTTATGCTGGACATTCGCTACTATTCGGCGGATCGGGAAAGCCCATTCGCGGATTGGCTCGACGGGCTCGACGTCATGGCAGCCGCCAAGGTGACGACCGCCGTGGCGCGGCTGTCCCTCGGCAACCTCTCCAACGTCAAGTCGGTCGGCGAAGGCGTCCTCGAAACCAAGATCGATTTCGGGCCCGGCTATCGGATCTATTTCGGGCGTGACGGCGATACGATGGTCATTCTGCTTTGCGGTGGCACCAAGAAGCGACAACGCAGCGATATCGCGCGCGCCATGGTGTATTGGCGCGACTACAAGCAGAGCAAGAAGCGGCGGTCAGGACGGAGCAATGGCTAATACGAAGAGCTTCAAAGAGTTGATCCAGAACCGCGTCGCGAAGGACCCGGCATTCGCCGACGCCCTATTGCGCGAAGCGATCGAGGTGATGCTCAAGGGTGATATCGAGACCGGAAAAGCCGTCCTGCGCGACTACATCAAGGCCACCGTCGGCTTCGAACAACTCGGCGCCGCGACTGATCTGCCGCCCAAGAGCCTGATCCGGATGTTCGGCCCCAGCGGCAACCCGCAGGCGAAAAACCTGTTCAGCGTGATCGGCTATCTGCAGGATCGCGCGGGGCTAGAGCTGAAGGTGAGCAAGACACGGCGGGCGTGAGCCGACCGCGTCGAACCGCTGATGCGGGGACAACGACCATGAGCGAGCAACCGTTCGACAGCGTTTGGGACAACGAAATGGCGCGTAGTGAAGCCGGCGACGTGAGGCAGTATTTCAGCGTAGCCTGCATGAGCGAAGCGACATGCAGGAGCATTGTCGATAATCCCGGGTATCGCTGCGCTCACCCGGGCTACGCTTGCTGCTAAGGGGATCTTTTGGGTTTTCAGCCGTTTAGGTGATATAAGAAGGAGGGAGAAAGTCCGATGTCCGGCCAACGCAACGCTACTGCCGACTTGATCGCGGACCTAGCGCAGCGGCACAGGGTGCAGCTTACCGCGACGGAATCCGATGTCCTCGCGCGGCACATCAGCCGGCTGGCAGGTGACGATGTCGTTTTGGACGATATCGAGCAGACATTGATGTCCCTGCAGCGCGCCGGACATCTGAGCCGACGCGAACTGGTGCGCCTGCAAGCGCGCTATCTGCGCGAATCCAGGCCGTGACGTTCGATCCCTTCGGGGACTTGAGACGCAAGGCTATTTTGCTAACGATCAGCTCGCGGATCAGAGCCGCAGCATCCCCATAGCTCAAGTGGCACAAGACGCTTCGCTATTGCGCCCTACGGGCTGAAATACGAAACGACACGAACTTATCAGTGCTGGATTGAGGCGGGATGAGAACACTCCGATGGGCGTGAGGTCGCCGTTCAGTGTAGCCTGCATGAGCGGAGCGACAGGTAGGGGTACCGATCCTCCCCGGGTATCGCTGCGCTCACCCGGGCTACGCTCGCGAACACCGGGCTTCCGCTATTGCCTACTTACGCGGGAGTTCTTCAAATAAATCCCGCGTTTCATTGTCGCGTCGTCTGCTCAGATTTTCTCCGCGATGAAAGCATGGGTGCTTGATGCCCCCGAGTCCCTTTCCGGCTTCGAAGTGCGCCCAACCTCCATTCGGCATCTGGACACTGGTAACCTGCCCCCCACAAACCGGACAGGGATGACGATACTTTCCGCGATTGACTCCTCCAGGGCGAAAGACCCAAGTCTCACGAACGAAAATCGTGCGACCAGACTTTGCTCGTCGCTCGTGACTTCGTCGCCTTATCCAAGACACAGTATTTGGAATAACCGAACCCATACGGTGCCCACTGCCAGCAAGAACCACCTTTTCCACAAACCACCACTTACAATGCTGCAAGCCTCACGAATCTACTAATTTTAGAGCCTAGCTATAGCCACTGCTCCATAGCAAACACTCCAACCACGGAGTCCTTTCGTGAGAGTAGCAATCATCGCGACTTCCCTTCTGGCAGCAGTATTTGCAGCACAGATTCCGGAATTTCTTCTCCAGTATCAACAACGAATTGGAGGAGCCTCTGACGAACTCACGAGAATTGTGAGGCACTTCGACGAAGACTCTCGTCGCTCGGGCTACGAAAGAACGGAAGCGCTTCATCTGATGAAGCAAAACCCCGAGCGGCTGATTAGGGATCAGTCGCAGCGTATGAACGAGAACATCTCGCGACTCGCTACGTTGAACAAACAACAAGAATTGTTCAACAAAGGCATCCGTACCGCCTCGCTCTTTGAGTTTGCGGTCAACTATGATGAGCCTCTTGCGCGCAAAACCTATGAAAATTTCACCCCTGCGCTGCAATTTTCATTCTCAGGAGTATCGTTTGCGCTTATTGGCTTCGTGCTCGTAGTTGGATTACTCAGTCTCTTCACATTTATTGTCGGTCTTGGCTCGAAAGCACTGCGAAATAGATGACCTTGGCCGCGAGCGACACAATTCCCTATCCCACCCCAACTACCTCCAACTCCTGCGCGCCCTTCCCCACCACGTCGCCGACGCTCTTGCCCATCAGCAGCCGTGCCACCGGCGACACGAACGAGATCGTGCCCTGCTTCGGGTCGGCTTCGTCTTCGCCGACGATGCGGTAGGTTTGGACGCGGCCGTCGGCGCGGCGGAAGGTGACGGTGGAGCCGAACGCGATCTCGTCGGTTGAGGGCGGATCTGGCATCACCTGTGCGCTACGCACCCGTGCTGCGTAGTAACGGGCATCACGCAGCGGGATGGCTTCGGCGCGGCGGCGTTCGTTGACGTCCTCGATCGCACCAGCGGCTTCGAGCGCGGCGCGGGCTTGCGCCAACTGCGCCTCCAGCGCCGCCAGCCCGGCTGCGGTGACGAGATTCGGATGCGGCGAGATCGGCCGATCCGGCAGCACGGTCTCCGAGGCGGTCTCGGCACTGTCTTCCTTGGTGAAAGCGACGCTCAAGTTAAACTCCATAGACGGTCGCCGGAGGGCGACCTGACGCAGCGACACAACGCTTCTCGATCAAGAGGCGCGGACCCGTTCGGCAAACTCCCACCAGTGGATCTTGTTCGCCATCCAATTCCAATCCGCCATCGGCGAGGTCGATGGCAGCACATAGATCGATGTCGTTCCGATGCTCTCCTCGTAACGGCCGAGGCCGACCCTGCGACCGACGAACCGCTTCGCAGCTTCCAGACTGGTGAAGGCGAGAAAGTCGGGCCGGTTCTCTTCGATCTTACGTCTGAGGACGACTCGGTGTTCCGGCCGCGGCCGAACCTCATGATCGCTGCCGGCGACATCCTTGCACAGGTCCGTGAGGCCGATGCCGAATCTCGTCACCTCGCGAAACTCGTGCGGCGCCAGCTTTCGATCCGTCAGGCCCGTTTCGCTGAGGACGCTCCAGAACTTGTTCCGGCCGTGCGCATAGTAGCTTTGCGCCTTCTCCGATGCACGGCCGGCGGCGGTGCCGCAGAACACGACTCTGAGCCCGCGCTGCAGAACATCAGGCAAGATGACCTTGGGCAAGCTCTCCAGACCTTGCTGGCGCGCCTCCACTCAGTTCGCCCGCGTCCAGGTCGAGGATTTGCAGATCAGGCCGCCCATCGCGCAGCCCTGGGTGGTCAGCGTGCCGCCGGAGAGATTCATCTTGCCGGTGTAGGTCTTGCCGTCCTCGGGATTGAAGGCGCTACCGGCCCAGGCGTTCGGCCCGGTGGGCTTCATGTCGAAGAACACCTTCTGGCCGACCTTGGCGGGGGTCTCGACACCCGGCTTGATCCAGACCAGTGTGCCGCACACCGCCCCGCCGCAGGGCGCGAACTTCACCTTGGAGGCGCCGGTGTCGCGCAGCCAGGTGCCGCCGACATCGTCGGCGCGAACGGTGGTGCCGCTCATGGCGGCGCCTAGCGCGGCCAGCACCGCAACGCCGAACGCGCGGCGACGGATCGAGAGCTGTCGCATTTTTCCTCCCCCCAACTCGAGCGCGGCGCATCGCCGCCTGCAAGCCAGCCAATCGCGGGATGTGGCGCAAGTCAATCCGGGCGGATCGCTCCGCTAGCCGCGCGAGGGAGATTGGACGATGCGGTTTCGTCCCAGATTTTTCGCCTCGTAAAGCAACGCATCCGCCGTCTCGAACAGACTGTGCGCCGTCTTGTCGGGCAGGCAAATCGCGGTGACGACGCCGAAACTCGCGGTGACGACGCGCGCGATCGGCGACGCTTCATGCGGGATTGCCAGATCGAGGATCGCCTCGCGAAGCGCCGTCGCGACCGCCAGCGCGCCGGCCTCGTCGGTGTCCGGCAGGATGCAGACGAACTCCTCGCCGCCCCAGCGCGCCGCCAGATCGGCGGGCCTGAACATCCGCCTGTCGATCACTTCCGCGATGCGCTGCAGGCATCGATCGCCCTGCAGATGCCCGTAGCGGTCGTTGAAGGCCTTGAAGTGGTCGATATCGAGCAGGATCAGCGACAGCGGGGCGCCGGACCGCGTGTGCGTGGCGTAGCTGGTCGAGAGCACGCCGTCGAAACGCCGGCGGTTTGCGATCGCCGTCAACTCGTCGGTGAGATTGGTCTGCACCAGTTTGCGGTGCATCTCCGCGAGCTGTTCGGCGGCCCGCTTGCGTTCGGTGATGTCGCGAACGATCGAGCAGTTCATCTTGCGGCCCAGATACTCGACGAAGTTGACCGTGACCTCGACCGCAACGTCGACGCCGTCCTTGGTGCGGTTGACGGTTTCGAGCGTGAACGAGCCGCGGGACTCGACCTCGCGCCAATGGTCGCGCCAGATGTCGGCGTCGAACAGCGGATCGAGATCAAGCACCGTCATCGACAGGAACTCGGCCTGCGAGTAGCCGAGCAGCTTGGTCGCGGCCGCGTTGACGAACAGCACCCGCCCATGCTCGTCGAGCCAGATGATCATGTCGGCGATCCGGTCGATCGCATATTTGGCGAGCAGCGCGTTTTCGTTGAGGCATTCGCACAAGGTCGCCTGGCACAGCGGCTCGGACGGGGGCGGCTGCCGGGGTCCGTCGTGTCCACGATCTGGCATGTCTCGTATCAAGGTCGGAGCCCTTGTCGCAGTTGCGCGGGCGCCCCTCGCAGGGGCTCTCCATCGCTGCAAACGCATTGCTCGAACAAATACGTTACCAATGCGTCGCCGGTTCGGAGACCGGACGCATTGTCCGCCGCATACTTAACCCGAGGTAAGCCCTTTAACCCGCGGTGAGCCCTACGCCGCCAGCACCGCTTCCAGCCGCGCCAGCACGGCGGCGATGTCGCCCGTGACGTCGGTCGCCGCGACCAGCGCGACCCGATAGTCGCGCGCTTCCAGCCACGCCTTGCGCATCGCCCGGTCGCGCACGATCGCGTCGCTCTCATCCGGATTGACCAGCTCGATCGCGATGCGGTGCGGGAACGAGACGAAGTCCGGAATGTGGCGGCCGACCGGGGTCTGGCGCTTGAAGGTGCCGGCGAAGCGGCGGTCCTTGCGCAGATGTTCCCACAGCAGCCGCTCGGCGTCGGTCGGGTTGCGGCGGAGCATGCGGGCGAGCCCGCGCAGCGAGCCGCCTTCGGCGTCGGGGCCGCCGGCCGCTGCGCGCTCGGCCAGCAGCGCGCGCAGCCTCGTCGCCTGTTCGCCGTCGAGCACGCCGCCCTTGGCCGGGCCCTTGCGGCCCTCGGCGATCGCCATGATGGCGCCGTGCAGGGTGTGGATGTCCTGCTTGGTCGGATCCATCCGGGTGAAGATGTTGCGCAGGTTCACCAGCATGGTGTCGCGCTTCTCCGGCGGGCGGAGGAACTCGACGCGGTCGAGCTCGGCCACGAGGTTGTCGAAGAACGCCTGCATCTGGTGCTGCGACGCCGGCTCGGAGCGCTCCGGCATCGTGAACGGCAGCGCGCCCCCCGTGGCGTGCTTGAACCATTCGTACCCCATCAGCAGCACCGCCTGGGCGAGATTCAGCGAGGCGAACGCCGGGTTGACCGGGAAGGTGACGATGCGGTTGGCGAGCGCGACCTCGTCGTTCTCGAGGCCGTGGCGCTCGCGGCCGAACAGGATGCCGGCGGTAACGCCGGTCGCGATCGAGGCGACGATCTCCTGCGCAGCGGCCTCGGGCGCGCGCACCGGCTTGGCTTGGTCGTGGGCACGGGCGGTGGTGGCGAACAGCAGCGCGCAATCGGCCACCGCGTCCTCGACGCTGTCGAACAGCTCCACCGCATTCAGGATGTGATCGGCGCCGGCGGAGGCGCGCGTCGCGGCGATGTTCGGCCAGCCGTCGCGCGGCTTCACCAGCCGCAGCCGGGTCAGGCCGAAATTGCCCATCGCGCGCGCGCACATCCCAATATTCTCGCCGAGCTGCGGCTCGACCAGAATCACCACCGGGCCGTCGAGCGCGGCCGGGGGCTTGGATCGGTCGGTGCCGGAACCGGACATGGGCAAGGTCTTTCAGAGCGGGCGGCCTCGGAGTGATCCGAGGCGGCGCCGGAGGAAATGGGGAAAGCCGCGGCGCACGGGCCGGACAGCGGCGGCCGCCGCGCCCTTCCGTTGCCAAGGCGGCGGCGATTTCTCAAGCAAATAGCGGATTTGCCGGCCGGTTTGAACCGCTGTGACGTGCGCCTGACACAGCACGCCCCCACCCCGCCGCCGGCCGTAGCGGTGCTCGGGGCCGCGGCGGTGCGGAGCCATGCGGAGCCGCGCTGCGAATCCGTCCAAATTGCTTCCGCATTCGCCTTTCGGCCCGTCCGGCGCGGTGCTATAGCGGGCGCGGCTTTAGTCCAATTCCCGCCCCTTTGAAGCGCAGAATCACAAGAAGGCCCGATCCCGCATGGCGAAAATCAAGGTGAAGAATCCCGTCGTGGAACTCGACGGTGACGAGATGACCAGGATCATATGGCAGATGATCAAGGACAAGCTCATCACCCCGTTCCTTGATGTCGAGCTGATGTATTTCGACCTCGGGATGGAGCACCGCGACAAGACCGACGATCAGGTCACCATCGATGCGGCCAACGCCATCAAGCAGGTCGGCGTCGGCGTGAAGTGCGCCACCATCACCCCGGACGAAGCGCGGGTGAAGGAGTTCGGCCTCAAGAGCATGTGGAAGTCGCCGAACGGCACCATCCGCAACATCCTCGGCGGCGTGATCTTCCGCGAGCCGATCATCTGCAAGAACGTGCCGCGGCTGGTGCCGGGCTGGACCAAGCCGATCGTGATCGGCCGCCACGCCTACGGCGACCAGTATCGCGCGACCGACATCAAGTTCCCCGGCCCGGGCACGCTGACGATGAAGTTCGTCGGCGAGGACGGCTCGGTGATCGAGCGCGAAGTCTTCAAGGCGCCCGGCGCCGGCGTCGCGATGTCGATGTACAACCTCGACGAGTCGATCAAGGACTTCGCCCGCGCCTCGCTGAACTACGGCCTGATGCGCAACTACCCGGTCTATTTGTCGACCAAGAACACCATCATGAAAGTCTATGATGGGCGCTTCAAGGACATTTTCCAGGAGATCTTCGACGCCGAGTTCAAGAAGGAATACGACGCCAAGGGCCTGACCTACGAGCACCGCCTGATCGACGACATGGTCGCCTCGGCGCTGAAGTGGTCGGGCGGCTACGTCTGGGCCTGTAAGAACTACGACGGCGACGTGCAGTCCGACACCGTGGCGCAGGGCTACGGCTCGCTCGGCCTGATGACCTCGGTACTGATGACGCCGGACGGCAAGACGGTGGAAGCCGAAGCCGCCCACGGCACCGTCACCCGCCACTACCGCGAACACCAGAAGGGCAAGGCGACCTCGACCAACTCGATCGCCTCGATCTTCGCCTGGACCCGCGGCCTCGCGCATCGCGCCAAGCTCGACAGCAACGAAGAGCTGGCTCGCTTCGCCGACCTGCTCGAGAAGGTCTGCGTCGACACCGTCGAAGCCGGCGCGATGACCAAGGACCTCGCGCTCCTGGTCGGGGCCGACCAGCGCTGGCTGTCGACCGAAGGCTTCCTCGACAAGGTCGCGCAGAACCTCAACAAGGCGATGGAAGACGCCAAGGCCGCCTGATCAGGCGCAAAGCTGAACGAGCGAAAGGCGCGGATGTCCTCCGCGCCTTTTTCTTTTGTCGCGCTGTTGGATTACGTTTCAACGTATCGATCGATGTTCAAGAATAGCCACCCCGCTCGCCCATGACCTCACTCCTCACCTTCTGCGCCGCCGCGTTGATGGAAATCGCCGGATGCTTTGCGTTCTGGGCCTGGCTGCGGCTCGACAAGTCGCCGCTGTGGCTGATCCCCGGCATGCTTGCGCTGGCGCTGTTCGCTTATCTGCTGACGCTGGCCGACAGCCCGCTCGCCGGCCGCGCCTATGCGGCCTATGGCGGCATCTATATCGCCAGCGCGCTGCTATGGGGCTGGGCGATGGAAGGCAATCGCCCCGATCCGTGGGACGTCATCGGCGCCGCGATCTGCCTGGTCGGCATGAGCGTGATCCTGTTCGGACCGCGCTCACTGCCGGCGTGAGCTGATCAAGCCGCCGCGCCGGCCGAGGCCGGGGCGGTGGAGCTGCTGATCGGACTGCCGCCGGCGCCAGCGTCGCCGCTGCCGGCATCGACGCCGAGCCTTGCGATCATCGCGCGGGCGATTTCGTCTTCGCCCATGATCACCAGATTGGCGCCGTTACTCCGCAGATGCGTGACTTCTTCGACCGAATGCGCGCGGGCGATGATCAACAGGCCGGGATTGACCGCGCGCGCCTTGGCGACGATCTGGCCGCCTTCGAACGCGTTGGGGATAGCCACCAGCAGGCCGTGCGCCTGTGCGATCTCGGCCTCGTCGAGAACCTCTTGCGCGGCGGCGTTGCCGTTGATGGCGGTGAAGCCCTCGCGCTGAAGCCGTGCCACCCGCTCGTCGTCGTTCTCGATCACCACCATGTCGGCGCCGATCCGGCGCAGCACCGCGCTGACATTTGAGCCGACCCGGCCATGGCCGACCAGCACGACGTGGCCGCGCGGCTTCGCCGGCGCCGCGGCGGCTGCAGCCTCCGTGGCCGCCTGCTTGGCGGCTTCGGCAGCCGCCGCAACCTTGGCGCTGACGCGGTCGAGCAGCACGAACATCAACGGATTGAGCATGATCGAGATGATCGCGCCGGCCAGCACCAGATCGCGGCCACGCTCCGGCATCAGCCCGAGCGCGACGCCGAGCCCGGCGAGGATGAAGGAGAACTCGCCGATCTGCGCCAGCGAGGCCGAGATCGTCAGCGCCGTCATGTTGGGATGGCCGAACAGCCGCACGATCAGGAACGCCGCGATCGACTTGCCGAACACGATGATCAGCACGGTGACCAGCAGCGGCAGCGGCTCGCGGATGACGATCGCCGGATCGACCAGCATGCCGACCGAGACGAAGAACAGCACCGCGAAGGCGTCGCGCAGCGGCAGCGTCTCGTTGGCGGCGCGCTGGCTCAGCTCGGACTCCGACAGGATCATGCCGGCGAAGAACGCGCCCAGCGCGAACGAGACGTCGAACAGCACCGCGGCGCCGAACGCGACGCCGAGCGAGATCGCCAGCACCGCGAGCCGAAACAATTCGCGCGAGCCGGTGTGCGCCACGTAGTGCAGCATCCAAGGGATGATCCGGCGGCCGACCACCAGCATGAACACCATGAAGGCGAACACCTTGCCGAGCGTCAGAGCCACCGGCCACAGCACAGACTGCCAGTCGGCAGTCGTGGCCTCGCCCTTGAGCAGGCCGGCCACCGCCGGCAGCAGCACCAGCGTCAGCACCATCGCGATGTCTTCGACGATCAGCCAACCGACCGCGATACGGCCGCGCTCGCTGTCAATCAGGCGGCGCTCCTGCAGCGCGCGCAGCAGCACCACGGTACTTGCGACCGACAGCGCCAGACCAAACACCAGGCCGGCGCCGAACGGCCAGCCGAGCGCATGACCGAGCCCGGCGCCAAGCACGGTGGCGGCTCCGATCTGCACCACCGCGCCAGGAATCGCGATCGCCCGCACTTCGAGCAGATCCTTCAGCGAGAAATGCAGCCCGACGCCGAACATCAGCAGGATGACGCCGATCTCGGCGAGTTCGTTGGCGAGACTTTGGTCGGCCACATAGCCCGGCGTGAACGGGCCGATCACCACACCGGCGAGCAGATAACCCACCAGTGGCGAAATCTTCAGCCGCTGCGCCACGACACCGAGAGCGAATGCCAGCACCAAGCCGGCCACGATGGTGGAAATCAGGGGTGTATTGTGCTCCATCGTTCTGTTGTGCGGCATGAAGCCGCGACTTTCTACCCGAATGAAGGCTACCGATCGCCGCAGTGCACGCGGCACAAAGAAACCAGAGTTGGGCCGGAACTCGAATCGCGGTGTATTGCCGCAGCTTGCGACGGATGCGCGGGAGACCGCCGCATCCAGCTACCGCATGTGGGTTGAGGAACGATGTCAGTCGAAAACGGTGTCGGGGTCTACCGCGAAGCCCTGGTGTTTCTTGGGACCGCAGGCGTCCTGATCCCGGTAATGACGCGATTTCGCGTCAGTCCTGTGCTCGGCTTTCTGGTCGCCGGGTTGGTACTCGGCCCGCACGGCCTCGGCCGGATCGGCGCCGATCTTCCGGTACTCAGCTACATTGCAATTACTTCGCAGGATGCGGTCGATCGTCTTGCCGAACTCGGCGTCGCGTTTCTGCTGTTCACGATCGGCCTGGAATTGTCGTTCGACCGGCTGTGGACGATGCGGCGGCTGGTGTTCGGCCTCGGCATGTCGCAGGTGGTGCTGACGACGGCCGCGATCAGCGGCATCGCGCTGGCGTTCGGCAACACGATTGAATCCAGTCTGGTGATCGGCGCCTGTCTGGCGCTGTCCTCGACCGCGATCGTGCTGCAGCTCCTCGCCGAGCAGAAACGGCTCGCCACCATCGCCGGCCGCAGCATCTTCGCGGTGCTGCTGGCGCAGGATCTCGCGGTGGTGCCGATCCTGTTTCTGATCGTGGTGTTTGGCCAGGCCGCCGGCGATGCGGCGAGCGGCAGCGCCACCAGCACCGGCGCGGTTTGGCTTGGGCTCGCAATGGCGCTGGTACAGGCAGCCGCCGCGATCCTGCTGATCATCGGCTTCGGCCGGCTGGTGCTGCGGCGACTGTTCCGACTGGTGGCCTCGACCAACAACCGCGAACTGTTCATGGCGACGATCCTGTTCGTGGTGGTCGGCACCTCGCTGCTCACCCACGTCGCCGGGCTGTCGATGGCACTCGGGGCGTTTCTGGCCGGCCTGGTGCTGGCGGAGACCGAATTCCGCCGTCAGGTCGAGGTCGACATCGAGCCGTTCAAGGGCATGCTGCTCGGACTGTTCTTCATCTCGGTCGGTATGCGGATCGATCTGGCGGAGGTCGCGCGCTATCCGGCGATGGTGGCGACTTCGGTAATCGGCATGACGGCGCTGAAGGCGATCGTGATCGCCGGTCTCACCTGGATGTTCCGGCTGTCGCGGCCGGTAATCGCCGAGGCCAGCCTGCTGCTCGCCGGCGGCGGCGAGTTCGCCTTCCTCGTCCTGGGTCTTGCCAGTTCGAGCGGCCTCGTCACCCGTGAGGTCGAGCAGTTCATGCTGCTGGTGTCGTCCGGCACGATGATGCTGACGCCGTATCTGGCTCGGCTCAGCCGCAAGGCCAGTGCGCGGGCGCGCAGCGCGGTGGCGGTTGAGGCCGGTCACACCGATCCCCGCCCCGGCGATACGCCGCTGATCATCCTGGTCGGCTACGGCCGGGTCGGCCGCATCGTCGGCGACATTCTGACCAAGCAGGGCAAGCCTTTCATCGGCATCGATGTCGACGCCGAGGCGGTGGCGCGGGCGCGAAAGGCAGGCGCCAATGTCGTCTACGGCGACGCCAGCCAGCGCGCCTTTCTGCGCAAATGCGGGCTGGGCGACACACCAGCAATGGTGGTGACGATGCATGACGCCGCCGCGGCCGAGCACGTCGTGGCCGCCGCCCGCGCCGAACGCGCCGACCTGCCAATCATCGTCCGCGCCCGCGACGCAGACCATGCGGCGCGACTGTTCAAGCTCGGCGCCACCGATGTGATCCGCGAAGTGCTGGAAGCCAGCTTCGAAATCGCCAGCTCGGTGCTGCAGACCCTCGGCATCCCGGCCGGAAAAGTGATTGCCGCAATCCACGACGAGCGCGACATCAGGAAGAAGCGCGTCCGCGAAGGCGTCGCGGCGGATTAGCCGTGCCATCATAGACGGCGCACATCATTCCGGCCGCCGCGCGGCGGCGATTCGGAATCTCGAGGTTATTGTGCTCAGTGCTCAACCGATCGTCATTCCGGGTTCGCTTACTAACGCAAGCACCCCGGAATGACGGGGGAAGGCTGTTACTTCGTCGGCGCCCGGCGGAAGTGGTAGCGGTAGAGCTCGCGGTCGAAGCCGAGGCCGGCATAGAGCGCGCGGCCGGCGGTGTTGTCGGTGACGACTTGCAGGCAGGCGCCGGTGGCGCCCTGGCCAGACGCCCAGGCGAGCAGCGCGGTCATCAGGCGCTTGCCGAGGCCGTGGCCACGCAGAGCTTCATCGACCACCACCGACTCGATCACCACCAGACCGTCGTGCAGCACGCCGTAGGCGGTCGCGACGACGCGGCCATCCTGGCGGAGCGCGAAGAAGCCGGTCGGCAGCGCGGTCGCTTCGACGACGCGGGCATACACGGAGGCGTGCGACGGTGATTGCGCCTGCAGCCGCGCAATCGCCGCCAGCCACTCGGCATCGGCGCACGGGGTGATGGTGACATCCGGTCCCACCGCGGCGAAGCTTTCGCGCAAAAGGTCGCGATACAGCGTGCAGGCTTCACCTTCGGCCGTGAAGCCGCGGGTGTCGAGCTCGCGTTCGACTTGCGGCGGCAGCAACGACACCAGCCGCACAATCAAGGGCAGCGCTTGCGCGCGATACAGGCGATCGAACGCATCGAGCTGAGGCGCGATAGTGGTGATGGCCGGATGCAGCGGATTGGCCGAATTGATCCGGCGCGATACGCCGTCGCCGAACCGCAACAGCCAGTCGCCATGCAGCGCGCTGCGCAAGGCCGGCCAGGCGTTGAGGCAGGCCTGTTCGACCTGCCACGCCAATGCGTGGTCCACCTCAGCCGCCGATGGCGGCCGCGATTGCTTCCAGCGCGGCGCCGGCCTTGGAGCCGTCGGGACCGCCTGCCTGGGCCATGTCGGGCTTGCCGCCGCCACCCTTACCGCCGAGCACTTCGGACGCCTTGCGGACCAGATCGACCGCCGAGAACCGCGACACCAGGTCGGGCGTAACGCCGACCACGATCGAGCCCTTGCCGTCTTCGCTGGTCGCCACCAGCGCGATCACGCCGGAGCCGATCTGCTTCTTGCCCTGATCGACCAGGCCCTTGAGGTCCTTGATCTCGATGCCTTCGACCGCGCGCGCCATCAGCTTGATGCCGCCGATGTCACGGACGTCGGAGGCGGCACCGTCGCCGGCGGCGCTGCCGCCCATCGCCAGCTTCTTGCGCGCCTCGGAGAGTTCGCGCTCGAGCTTCTTGCGCTCGTCCATCAGTGCGGTGATACGCGCCGGCATGTCGTCCAGCGTGGTCCGCAGTTCGGAGGCCGCGAGCTTCGCGGTGGTGATCGCCGCATTGGCGTTGTGCCGCGCCGCGCGCCCGGTCAGCGCCTCGATGCGGCGGACGCCGGCCGCAACCGCGCTCTCGGCGGTGATCGACACCAGGCCGATATCGCCGGTGCGCTTGACGTGCGTGCCGCCGCACAGTTCGACCGACCAGCCGAGCGCGTTGCTCCCATGCTCCCGCGCCGCCTTGCCCATCGACACCACGCGAACCTCGTCGCCGTATTTCTCGCCGAACAGCGCACGAGCGCCGGCCTCGCGCGCGTCGTCGACCGCCATCAGCCGGGTCACGACCTCGTCGTTCTCCAGCACGATGTCGTTGGCGATGTCCTCGACCTTGCGCAGCTCGTCCTGGGTGATCGGCTTCTGATGTACGAAGTCGAAGCGCAGACGGTCGGGCGCGACCATCGAGCCCTTCTGCGCAATGTGATCGCCGAGCACCTGGCGCAGCGCCTCGTGCAGCAGATGCGTCGCCGAGTGATTGGCGCGGATCGCCGAGCGGCGGGCGTGATCGACGTCGAGCGCCAGCGCGTCGCCGAGCTTGATGCTGCCCCGCTCGAGCGTGCCGAAATGCACGAACAGATCGCCGGCCTTCTTCATCGTGTCGGTCACGACGAAGCGAACGCCTTCGGCGCTGAGCACGCCGGTGTCGCCGACCTGACCGCCGGACTCCGCATAGAACGGCGTCTGGTTCGTCACGATCGCAGCCGCGTCGCCGGCCTGCAACGCGTCGACCTCGGCGCCATCCTTGACCAGCGCGGTGACCACGCCCTCGGCAGTCTCGGTGTCGTAGCCGAGGAATTCGGTGGCGCCGAACTTCTCACGCAGCGAGAACCACACCGCCTCGGTCGCCGCCTCGCCGGAGCCCGCCCACGACGCACGCGCCTTGGCGCGCTGACGATCCATCGCGTCGGTGAAGGAAGCGATGTCGACATTGATACCGCGGTTGCGCAGCGCGTCCTGGGTCAGGTCGAGCGGGAAGCCGTAGGTGTCATACAGCGTGAACGCGGTCTCGCCGTCGAACATGTCGCCCTTGTTCAGGCCGGCGCTCTTCTCGTCGAGGATCGCAAGGCCGCGATCGAGCGTCTTGCGGAAGCGGGTCTCTTCCAGCCGCATCGTCTCTTCGATCATTGCCTCGGCGCGCACCAGCTCCGGATAGGCTTGGCCCATCTCGCGCACCAGCGCCCACACCAAGCGCCACATCAGCGGCTCGCTGGCGCCGAGCAACTGAGCGTGACGCATCGCGCGGCGCATGATCCGGCGCAGCACGTAGCCGCGGCCTTCGTTCGACGGCAGCACGCCGTCGGCGATCAGGAACGACGACGAGCGGAGGTGATCGGCGATGACGCGGAACGAGGCGGCGTCCTGCTCGGTCGGGCCACGGCCGAGCGCCGACGAGGTCGCGTCGATCAGGCTGCGGAACAGGTCGGTGTCGAACACGCTGTCGACGCCCTGGAGGATGGACGCCATCCGCTCCAGGCCCATGCCGGTGTCGATCGACGGCCGCGGCAGATCCACGCGCTCGTCCTTCGTCACCTGGTCGTATTGCATGAACACCAGATTCCAGAATTCCAGGAATCGGTCGCCATCCTCGTCCGGCGAGCCGGGCGGGCCGCCGAAGATGTGCTCGCCGCGATCGATGAAGATTTCCGAGCACGGACCGCACGGACCGGTGTCGCCCATCGCCCAGAAGTTGTCGCTGGTCGGAATACGGATGATGCGGTCGTCGGAGAAGCCGGCGATCTTCTTCCAATAGCCGGCCGCCTCGTCGTCGGTGTGATAGACGGTGACCAGCAGCTTGTCCTTCTTGAGCCCGAAATCCTTGGTGATCAGCTCCCAGGCCAACTCGATCGCGCGTTCCTTGAAGTAATCGCCGAACGAGAAGTTACCGAGCATTTCGAAGAAGGTGAGATGGCGGGCGGTGTAGCCGACATTGTCGAGGTCGTTGTGCTTGCCGCCGGCACGCACGCATTTCTGCGAGGTGGTGGCGCGCTGATAGGAGCGCTTCTCCAGCCCGGTGAACACGTTCTTGAACTGCACCATGCCGGCATTGGTGAACATCAAGGTCGGGTCGTTGCGCGGCACCAGCGGCGACGACGATACGATTTCGTGGCCGTTCTTGGCGAAGTAGTTCAGAAACGTAGACCGAATTTCGTTAACGCCGCTCATGTTCGTCCAATCACCCGGAATGCCCGCGAAACGCCCGCCGAACCCACCTCTTCCGGTGTCATGCCTTTTAGACGCGAGGGCGCGCGCTGTCTAGAAAGTGGGCATGGATCCAGTTGTTCGCCAGCCGGGGAGCCCCGCCCCGCGGGCGTTTACGAAGACCCGTTGATAGCTCGCCGAGCCGCGTTGACAGCCTTGTTGAAGCCGTGTTTGTGTCCTACCTACCTAAGACTAAGTCGCGTCGGGAGAGATCGGCCCATTCCTTCAGTGAAGGGGGCCGGCGCCGAAGGAGCAACCGCCCCGGAAACTCTCAGGCAAACGGACCGCGCGGCCGACTGACATCTGGAAAGTGACCCTGCCGGCGATGCCGGGGCGGGTCCGCCGACGGGATAATGCTCTCAGGCACAGCGACAGATGGGGCTCGGATGGTGACGAGAAATCGGTCTCGGGAACCTTGGGAGCCTGGATATGCTGGCGGGTGACGACACCCAATCCTTGAAACGCACGCCTCTCTATGCGCTGCATTTGTCACGCGGCGGCAAGATGGTGCCCTTCGCCGGCTACGACATGCCGGTGCAATACACCCCTGGCGTGCTGAAAGAGCATCTTCACACGCGCAGCGCAGCCGGCCTGTTCGACGTCTCGCATATGGGACAGGTCGAACTGCGGGCGAAGTCCGGCAAGCTCGAGGACGCCGCCCGCGCGCTCGAAGCGCTGATCCCGCAGGACATCGTGGCGCTTCCGCCCGGGCGCCAGCGCTACGCGCAGTTCACCAATGAATCCGGCGGGATTCTCGACGACCTGATGGTCACCAATCTCGGCAACCGGCTGTTTCTGGTGGTCAACGCCGCCTGCAAGGCCGAGGACGAGGCGCACCTCCGCGCACATCTGTCGGACACCTGCGACATCACTGCGCTGACCGATCGGGCGCTGATCGCGCTGCAGGGCCCGAAGGCCGAAGCCGCGTTGGCGAAATTCTGTGCAGACGTCACCACGATGAAGTTCATGGATGTGGCCGAGCTCACCCTCGAGGGCCTGCCTTGCATCGTGTCCCGCTCCGGTTACACCGGCGAGGATGGCTTCGAGATCTCGGTGCCGGCCGACGGCGCTGAAAAGCTCGCAACCGCGCTGCTCGACAACCCGGACGTGCTGCCGATCGGGCTCGGGGCGCGCGACAGCCTGCGGCTGGAAGCGGGGCTCTGCCTGTATGGCCACGACATCGACACCACCACGACGCCGGTCGAAGCCGCGCTGAGCTGGTCGATCCAGAAGAGCCGCCGCAGCGGCGGCGCCCGTCCCGGCGGCTTCCCCGGCGCCTCGGCGATTCTCAGCCAGCTCGATGGCGGCACCACGCGGCTGCGCGTCGGCCTGCGGCCCGAAGGGCGCGCCCCGGTGCGCGAGAATGCTTCGCTGTTCACAAGCGCCGACTCGGCCGAGCCGATCGGCGCCGTCACCTCCGGCGGCTTCGGGCCGAGCCTGAATGCGCCGGTGGCGATGGGCTACCTGCCGGCGGCGCTGGCTGTGCGCGACACCGTCGTTTTTGCCGAAGTACGCGGCCAGCGCCTGCCGCTGCGCGTCGCGGCCATGCCGTTCGTTCCGAACACTTACAAGCGCTGAGGACTTGTCATGACCACGCTCTACACCCCCGATCATGAATGGCTGAAGATCGAGGGCGACGTCGCCACGATCGGCATCACCGACTACGCCCAGGAACAGCTCGGCGACGTCGTGTTTGTCGAGCTGCCGAAAGTCGGCCGCGCCGTGAAGAAGGCTGAAGCCGCCGCGGTGGTGGAATCGGTCAAGGCCGCCTCCGACGTCTATGCGCCGATCACAGGCGAAGTGCTCGAGATCAACGAGACGCTCGGCACCGAGCCCGGCCTGGTGAATTCCGACGCCGGCGGCGCTGCGTGGTTCTTCAAACTGAAGATCGCCGACAAAGCCGAACTCGAAGGCCTGATGGACGAAGCGGCCTACAAGGCCCACACGGCCTGACGGACCGTCCATTCGCCTGAATTCGTCGTTGCGGGCCAAGCGAAGCAATCCAATTCCAGCGCACTGTGTCTCTGGATTGCTTCGTCGCTTCGCTCCTCGCGATGACGACGCTGAGATTTAGACGCCTGAGATTTCCGAGCAACCTGCCTTTGCGGGCCGTTGCATTTGACGAGGACCAGAGCATGCCGCATCGCCGACCGATCGACGCCGCCAACGATTTCGTGCGTCGGCATATCGGGCCGTCACCTCAAGACACTGCGGCGATGCTGGCGACCGCCGGCGCCGGCAGCCTTGAGCAGCTCGTCGCCGAGACGCTGCCGTTCGCGATCCGGCATCGCGAGCCGCTGAATCTCGGCGCGCCTCTGACCGAGAGCGAGGCGCTGGCGCATATGGCCGAACTCGGCGCACAGAACCAAGTGTTCACCTCGCTGATCGGCCAAGGCTATTACGGCACCATCCTGCCGACCGTGATCCAGCGCAATATTCTGGAGAATCCCGCTTGGTACACGGCCTATACGCCGTATCAGCCGGAGATCAGCCAGGGCCGGCTGGAAGCGTTGTTCAACTTCCAGACCATGATCTGCGACCTCACCGGGCTCGACGTCGCCAACGCCTCATTGCTCGATGAAGGCACCGCGGCGGCCGAGGCGATGGCGCTCGCAGAGCGCGCCGCGGCAAAGAGCGCCAAGGCTTTCTTCGTCGATGCCGATACCCATCCGCAGACCATCGCGGTGCTTCGCACCCGCGCCGAGCCGCTCGGCTGGCGGATCATCGTCGGCAATCCGGAGACCGAGCTGGAAGGCGCCGACGTGTTCGGCGCCTTGCTGCAATATCCCGGCTCGTCGGGCGCCTTGCGCGATCCGCGCGCGGTGATCGCGGCACTGCGCCAGAAGGGCGCGCTGGCGGTGGTCGCCGCCGACCTGCTCGCCCTGACGCTGATCACGCCGCCGGGCGAACTCGGTGCCGACATCGCGATCGGCTCGGCGCAGCGGTTCGGCGTACCGATGGGTTATGGCGGGCCGCACGCCGGCTATATGGCGGTGCGCGACAGCCTCAAGCGCAGCCTGCCCGGACGCATCGTCGGGCTGTCGATCGACAGTCACGGCCAGCCGGCCTATCGGCTGGCGCTGCAGACCCGCGAACAGCACATTCGCCGCGAGAAGGCGACCTCAAATATCTGCACCGCGCAGGTGCTGCTGGCTGTGATCAATGCGATGTACGCGGTGTATCACGGGCCCGACGGGCTTGCGGCGATCGCGCGACGCGTGCACCGCCGCACCGCGGTGCTGGCCGCCGGCCTGCGGCAACTCGGCTTTGCACCGACCCACGGCACGTACTTCGATACGCTGACCATCGAAGTCGGCGATCGCCGCGACGCCATCGTGGCGCGCGCGGAGGCCGAGAAGATCAACCTGCGGATCAATGCGTCTTCGCTCGGGATCTCGCTCGACGAGACCACCACGCTGGCCGTCGTCGAGGCGCTTTGGCGTGCGTTCGGCGGATCGCTCGCCTACGCAGCGATCGAACAGGAGGCAGGCGACGCGCTCGGTACCGCGCTTCCGGCGGCGCTGAGGCGGACCAGCGATTATCTGACCCAGCCGTCATTCCAGGATTATCGCTCTGAAACCGAACTGCTGCGCTACATGCGCAAGCTGTCCGACCGCGACCTTGCGCTCGACCGCGCGATGATTCCGCTCGGCTCCTGCACCATGAAGCTGAACGCCACCACCGAAATGATGCCGCTGACCTGGCCCGAATTCGGCAGCCTGCATCCGTTCGTGCCGAAAGCGCAGGCCGCCGGCTATCACACCCTGTTCGCCAGGCTGGAAACCTGGCTCGCCGAGATCACCGGCTATGACGCGGTGTCGCTGCAGCCGAACTCCGGCGCCCAGGGCGAATATGCCGGACTGCTGGCGATCCGCGGCTATCATCTGTCGCGCGGCGAACCCCACCGCAAAGTCTGCCTGATCCCATCGTCGGCGCACGGCACCAACCCGGCCTCCGCCGCGATGGCCGGCATGGATGTGGTTGTGGTCGGCTGCGACGCCCATGGCGACGTCGACGTCGCTGATCTGCGCGCCAAGGCGGAAGGGCATTCCGCCAATCTGGCCGCGATGATGATCACCTATCCGTCGACCCATGGCGTGTTCGAGGAACACATCCGTGAGATCTGCGACATCGTCCATGCCTATGGCGGTCAGGTCTATCTCGACGGCGCCAATCTCAATGCCCAGGTCGGCCTCGCCCGGCCCGGCAGCTACGGCGCCGATGTCAGCCATCTCAATCTGCACAAGACCTTCTGCATTCCGCACGGCGGCGGCGGTCCCGGCATGGGGCCGATCGGCGTCAAGGCGCATCTCGCTCCCTTCCTGCCGGGCCATCCGGCCGAAGGTGAGCCGCTTAACGGCGGCCTGCATGGCGGCGGCACGGTGTCGGCGGCGCCGTGGGGCTCGGCCTCGATCCTGACGATCTCCTACATCTACATCCTGATGATGGGGGCGGCCGGCCTGAAGCGCGCCACCGAAATCGCGATCCTCAATGCCAACTACATCGCAGCAAGGCTGCAGCCGCATTTCCCGGTGCTGTATCGCAACCAGCGCGGCCGGGTCGCACACGAGTGCATCATCGATCCGCGGCCGCTGAAGACGACCACCGGCGTCACCGTCGACGACATCGCCAAGCGACTGATCGACTACGGCTTCCACGCCCCGACCATGAGCTTCCCGGTGCCGGGCACGCTGATGATCGAGCCGACCGAGTCGGAATCGAAGGCCGAGATCGACCGGTTCTGCGACGCGATGATCGCGATCCGCCGCGAGATCGCACAGGTCGAGGACGGCCGCTACAAGATCGAGCAGTCGCCGCTGCGCCACGCCCCACACACCGCGCACGACGTCACCAGCGTGGAGTGGACGCGGCCCTATCCGCGCACCGAGGGCTGCTTCCCGGCGCCGAACTCCCGCACCGACAAATACTGGAGCCCGGTCGGCCGCGTCGACAACGTCTACGGCGACCGCAACCTGATCTGCTCGTGTCCGCCGGTCGAAGACTATGCGCTGGCCGCCGACTACGCCCGGGCGGCGGAGTAGTAGGATCAGTCTTGGGATGGCGGCCGGGCCATACTGAAGACGTCATCGCCGGGCTCGCCCCGGCGATCCCTCCTCTTCGCAACTTGCCTCGATTCAGCGCGCAGCTTGTGCGATGGATGCGCGGGCTTTCGCCGCGCCGGAGCGGCTACGGCCACGCAGGAGGTTCAAGCCCGTGCAAGGCGTCTGGTTAAGAACAGCGCTTCAGCACGGCATCTTCGGTCCCGAACAGCGATCAAGCCGTCCCAAACGGATGCGGCGAGCGCTGCCTGTCCCAGCACCAGGGACGCAACACTCGCCGCCTTGAAACGCGTTGGCCTGCGGCGGCGCCAACGCGCACCGATCCAAAATGAGGCGGCCGGGATGAGCCGGCCGCATCCGTCATCGATTAATCCTCGACCGGCTCCTCGCCGTCGGCGTCGCGCTCCGGCGAGCCGGCGAGGATCTGCTCGGCGATCAGCCCCGAGTTCTGCCGGATCGCCGCCTCGATCTTGGCGGTCATGTCCGGATTGGCCTTGAGAAACGCTTTGGCGTTCTCGCGGCCCTGACCGAGCCGCTGGCTGTCGTGCGAGAACCAAGCGCCGGACTTCTCGACGATCCCGGCCTTGACGCCGAGGTCGAGGATTTCGCCCATCTTGGACACGCCCTCGCCGTACATGATGTCGAACTCGACCTGCTTGAACGGCGGCGCCAGCTTGTTCTTCACCACCTTGACGCGGGTCTGGTTGCCGACCACCTCGTCACGCTCCTTGATCTGGCCGATGCGGCGGATGTCGAGCCGGACCGAGGCGTAGAACTTCAGCGCGTTGCCGCCGGTGGTGGTCTCCGGCGAGCCGTACATCACGCCGATCTTCATCCGGATCTGGTTGATGAAGATCACCATGGTGTTGGACTTGTTGATCGAGGCGGTCAGCTTGCGCAGTGCCTGACTCATCAGACGAGCCTGCAGGCCGGGCAGCGCGTCGCCCATTTCACCTTCGAGTTCGGCGCGCGGCACCAGCGCCGCCACCGAGTCGACGATCAGCACGTCGATCGCACCCGAGCGCACCAGCGTGTCGGCGATTTCCAGCGCCTGCTCGCCGTGATCGGGCTGTGAGATCAAAAGGTCGTCGACATTGACGCCGAGCTTGCGGGCATAGACCGGGTCGAGCGCGTGTTCGGCGTCGACGAAGGCACAGATGCCGCCCTTCTTCTGCGCTTCCGCCACGCAATGCAGCGCCAGGGTGGTCTTGCCGGAGGATTCCGGCCCGTAGATCTCGACGATCCGCCCCTTCGGCAGACCGCCGACGCCGAGCGCGATATCGAGCCCGAGCGAGCCCGACGATATCGTTTCGATATCCATCGAGCGATCGTTCTTGCCGAGCTTCATCACCGAGCCCTTGCCGAACTGGCGCTCGATCTGAGACAGCGCCGCGGACAGCGCCTTGGATTTGTCCATGGAAGAACCTTCGACGATACGCAATGCAGTGGGGGCAGCCATCAACGTGCTCCTTATGGACGGATTCGCCAAGCGGACAAACAGGCTCCGGTCTCAGCCGGCAAAATCAATGTACCCTGTTTGTTCCTCGTTCGCAATATGTTCTTTTCTAAATTGAACGCAGGTATGAGTTCAGCCCAGCCCGCAACAGGCTGAGCCATAACGGGACCGAGCCCAGACTGCCAGATTTCATTGACCAAATTTCCGGTCAAACTCCGGGATGCGTTCGGACGCCGGCCGCTCTCAGCGCAGGTTCTGAATGCCCCACATCACCAGCAGCATCGCCGGCACGCAGATCGCCGCATAGATCGCCCATTTGGTCAGGCCGGCGCCGGTGCCGCGCTTGAAGGCCTCGAGCAGCCGATAGGTCGCGACGATCCAAGGCAGGATAATTCCGACCGCGACGGCGTCGACCACATACCAAAAGCTCATCTTCCAATGTCCCGTGCAATGACCGCACGCCTCCTTTACCGCAGCGCGCTGCCCTCACCATCCATTCCTTCGGATGAGGCGGCGCGGCAGGTCGAAGTCGCCTGCATCGTCCGCATCTTTACGGACAACGACCGGATATTTCTTGCAACCTTTGAACGGTCTTTTGGGTCGACATGAACTTTGACGCGCATTAACCTGAAGTCGCTATCCAGTTGCAGTGGTGACGAGCAACGGGGGAGACGGCGTTGCGATCGCCGCTGAGCCCCGCCAGATCAATCGACAGGAGAGCGTCTTGGAGACATTCGTCCGCGACGAGAACCTGAAACTTTATCGACGTCTGCTGTCGGAGACCCATGACGAGGACCGCCGCCGGGTGCTGAAACAACTGATTGCTCAGCTTACCGAGCGTAGTCCGCGCACTAGCGTCGGCGGTTGAGGACGGCGACGGTATTTGATCTCACGCATAGGCAATCCGAAATCCGCGCCGCTAGCTTAGCGGCGTCATTGCCGAGCTTTCTAGAGGTGGGGAGTTTCGACGCTGACCGGAGCCCCGAACACGGCCTCGTTCGGGGCTCCTTGTTTTTTCTCCCCCGGCTTTTCAGAACCGAACCTGAGGCAGGACGCCCGGGGAGCGGAGCCGGAAGACGGAATCTGGAAGACCGACAGCTTGGGCGGCCTGCGCGGCGGCTGCTCCCTCGTCTCGATCCGGTCAGGTTCCGTTTCAAATCCGGATGCTCTAGGATTCCGACGGGAGCGGCGGCCGGGTCGATGGTCGTCTGACAGATCATTGGCCGCGTTGCCGAACGCATCCGGCCGAACCGACAGGGAGCAAGCGATGCGGCAGGCCACACTGCACGGATTTCGGATGGGCGCATTGATCGTGCTGGCGGGTGCCGCCCTCGCGCTGGCAGGCTGTGACGAGGGGGCCCGCGGGCCGCAAGGCGAACCTGGTCCGCAGGGGCCGGCGGGTCCGGCGGGTCCGGCCGGCCCGCCCGGCCCTGCCGGCAAAGACGGCGCTTCGGCCTCCAGTATCCGCACATTGTCCTCGACGAGCTGCTCGGCCAATGGCTGCCCGACTGCTTGCGATGCCGGCGAGACCCTGGTGTCGGCGCTGTGCATCGGCAACGGGTCGGCGCGCTTCAGCGACAACATCTCGGTCGAGAACGGCATCATGACCGCACGCTGCGGCGCCAGCTCGGTGCGTATCGACGTGAGCTGCGCCCGCAAGTAACAACGGCTCAGACCGATCAATACAGTACAGGCCGCGCGGCGTTCACGCCGGCGGCCTTTTGCGTTTCCGGATCAGAGGCTTGGCCGTTCCGCGGTGGACGCCTGTGCTCCAGCACCGGCAAGGTTACATTGATTACACTTGCGTGTGTTTCAGGGGCAATTTAACGGTATAATCATACACAAGTTGATCTATATCAATCGCGCAGACGGGCGGGGCCTTCAAGTCGTTCTCTAGAACTAAAGGCGAAACCGGCCGTCCCTATGGCGCATGTCCTGTATCAGTGTCCCCGGACCGGGATGAAGGTCCAGACTTGGCTCGCAGACGATCCCGAGAGTCCGGCGCAAGCCAGCTTCGAGTTGCTGCACTGCCCGGCCTGCTCGCAGATGCACTTCGTCAACCGCCGCACCGGGAATCTGCTCGGCGAAAAGAAGGCATGAGCTGGACGCGCGAGCCCGGCTTTGCAGATTCAATCGAACCTGACCTCTCTACCGCTGATTCATGCTGCGGGTTCACGACGCGATCCAGGCAAAGTCGCGCAACTCCTCGTCCGGATTGCAACCCGCCCCGATCATACGGATTCGCATCACTCCGGGTCGCGGTCACTCGCGACGGTGCGGGGCCTGCTGGGCAACACCGCATTGCGTAGGGTCGGATGCACCTCGATCCGGCCGTTGTAGTCGATGAAGCCGGCCTTGCGGAACTTGTTCATGAAGTAGCTGACGCGCGAGCGCGTCGTCCCGATCATCTCTGCCAGGGTCTCCTGGCTGATCTCGATCGGCACCGGGCGCGACGCTTCGACCGCGTCGGCCAGCAGCAGCAATAGTCGGGCCAGGCGTTTCTCGCTGTTGTTGAACAACTGATCGATCAGATCGTCCTCGACCCGGGAATTGCGCGCGACCAGATAACGCGTGAACAGCTCGCACATTGCCGGTTCACGCTGCAGTGTCGTCATCATCATCGCATTGGTGATGCTGGTGACGGTGCAATCTTCCAGCGCGATCGCCGTCGCACGGCGCCGATGGCCGAGCAGGCCGTTCTCACCGAAAAACTGTCCAGGCTGCAGAATGGCGACCACCGCGCCTTTGCCCTGTTCGGACATCACCGACAGTTTGATGCGGCCCTGCTGGATATACAGCACGCAGTCGGCGGCTTCGTCCTGCATGAAGATGGTCTGGCTGGCGCGAAACTGCAGAACGGTGCGTCCCGTGCCTGCACTGCGAAGGAAGACCTTTGGATCGAACGGCACCTCGCGCGACGTCACATGATATCCTACGAACGAAAACGATTGTGTCAGTCGGATTCGGCGCGCAACTGCTTGCGCACGCCGGAGCTCCGCCGCGCATCATCCTCAAATCGCAGAAAAAATCTGTGCCGTTTTGACCACCTGCCGATCACCCGGGGAGTGGTCTTCGGACGAGCTTAATTGGCCTGATGGGCCTTGCGCTTGGCCTTGGGCTGGCCGGCTTCCGTCGCGCGGACGCTGCCCCAGGGATCGTTCGGCGCCTGAGCATCCGGAATCTTGCGCAGCGACTCCTGATAGGCCTTCTGCCGGATCGCGTCCTGGGCCCGTTCTTCCGGGGTCTTGTGCTGGATCTCCGGCACCAGATTGACGTGCGGACCTTCGCCCTGGGCAAAGGCCGGTCCGGCCAGCAGGGCCAGAACGGCAACGCCGTACAGAATCTTCATCGCAAACTCCCTTTCGCGCAGCGCCCGCTTCAGCGGCTTCCGCGCTACAGATGATCCGACCGGCAGGATTTCGGCGACTGCCAGTCTTCCCAGATCGGACCACATTTGGTGCAACCGCTCACCACGATCGCCGTCACCACCAGGCCGACCACCAACGCAACTCGTCTGACCATTGTGTCCCCTTTCGGATGCCGGCGAACTTAAGGGATCGACGGTGTCGTTTTCAAGCCGTGCCGAATCGGGTGGGATGCCGCGAAACGTCGCGAAACAGGCGGATAAACGACGACGTGGGGAGAGACGCATGACGGAACAGCCAGCGGCGGAGTTCGGCCTTCAGGAAGCGCGGCGGATGCTGCAGGAGGCGTTCGCGCCCTGGGTGCTGGACCTCGGGCTGTCGATCGAGGCGCTCGAGCTCGCCCCGCCGGTCGGGGCCCCGGCCGACTGGCAGCCGGGCGCGATCCTGCGGATGGCGTTTTCCGAACGGCTTTGCCGGAGCGGCGGGGTGGTCTGCGGCCAGGCGCTGATGGCGCTGGCCGACACCGCGATGGTGTTCGCGATCTGTGCCGGCAACCGTGGCTTCCGGCCGATGACCACGGTCGATCAGACCACGCACTTCCTCAAAGCGGTCGCCTCGACCGACGTGATAGCCGACGCCCGGCTGGTCCGGCTCGGCCGCACCATGAGCTTCGGCCGGGTCACGCTGCTCGGCGCCACCGACCGCAAGCCGGTGGCGATGGTGTCGAGCGCGTTCGCGATGCTGTAAGCGCGCGGGAGCCGGCTCTTTGTGGTTTTCCCGAGCCAGCCTCGCGATTTTTGCAGACCGCGCTTCAGTACCGGCCGCGACTCGGGCTGTAATTGTCCCCGCCCCGGCTGGGACCGCCATAGCCGCCGCGGAAACCGCCGCCGAACTGGATCACCGGGCCGGACGGCGCATCGTAGATAGGCGGCCGCCGCACCACGACGTCGTCCTCCTCGTCCTCGACATAGACCCGGGTGCGCGAAGCCTTCTTGCCACGCTTGGGCGGATCGTCACGCTCAGCGCGGGACTTGGTCTTCTTCCCGTCGGTTTTCTTGGGCTCGACCTTCTGCTGCAGCAGCGGCGTGGCCGGCCCGCACGGGCAGGTCGGCGCCACGGCGGCGACCACCGGCGTCGCCAGCGCGGCCGGCACCACCACCGCATTGTCGGGGCGGTTACGGAGTCGGTCGGCGAGCTTGCGGGCGGTCACCGTGAGATCGCTGTCGGGATATTCGGCCAGGAACGTGGTGTAGGCCGACCCGGTGTTGGCCAGCACCGCCCGGTTCCACGCTTGCATCCGGCGGTGGCGGTCGAGCCAGCGCTTGGCGTCAGGTGCGAACGGTGGCTCGGCATACAGCCCAACGAACGCCTCATAGGCGTCGGCCGAGCCGTCGGAGACGATCAGCGCATTGGCCTGATCCACTGGCTTGCCCTTGAGGAAGCTGCGCCATTCCTCGACCGTGCGCGGCCTCGGCGCCGGATTGTCGCCCGGCGCGGGCGGAGGCGTCGCCGCGGCGGCGAAAAAATGAAAGTCGTCGACCAGCGACGAACTTTCCCACGGTGTTTGCCGCCCCTCGGTCGCCTGATTGACTGCGAGCCGCACCCGCTTGAGCGTATCTTCGATCTTCAGCCCGCTCTCGCGCCCGGCCTTCAGCAGCGCGGCTGTGTAGGGACTATTGGTGCCGCCGCCGTCCTCCGCCTCGGCGCCCGGCGAGGTCGAATACGACAGCAGCGTGCCCGGCGCGCCGGACTTGGTATCGACCAGCGCCAGCCCCTGCCCTGTGGTCTTGTTGATGCGGGGGAAGGGATTGTTGCGGCAAGCGTCGAGCATGATGATCCGGGTTCTGCTCGGCACCGAGCCGAGCGTATTGAGCACGTCGTTGAGCCGCACTGCCTGCAACGGGATGTCGGCCTCGCGCTTGGGATCGATGTCGACCGGGATCAGGTAGTTCTCGCCGTCGACCTGGATGCCGTGGCCGGCATAGAACAGCAGCGCCACGGTGTCCGGCCCCTTCGCCGCCACCGTCGCGGCAAAGTCGCCGACCTTGGCGCGCAGCTCGTTCTGGCTCAGATCCGCAGCCTCGGTCACCTCGAAGCCGGCGTCGCCCAGCATCGCGCCGATCGCCTTTGCGTCGTTCACCGGATTGGGCAGCGCCGGCACCGCCCGATAGGCCGCCTGTCCGATCACCAGCGCGACCCGGCTTTCCGCCGACGCACCTCCGATTCCGGCGCCGAACAGCATCGTCGCGGCGAGCGCAGCGGTTCTCGTCATCGCGCGTCGCATGGCGTCTCCCCTGCCTGACCGATGTCGGCTTTTGGTCGCACGCGCCCGGCTTTGGGTTCAGCGTCGCTGCTGTGGCCCTTCGTCCACCGTGCAACCCGCCTGGAAAGCCGCGGTTAACATTGTCGGCAGATTGCACCGCAGAACCAAGCGGGCGTTGAGGGGCACGCGGCTAGATTCGGCGTCCGCGTGCCGGCCTGCGATCGCCCAGGCGCGCCTCAACGCGCAGGATCCATACCCTTGGCCGACACATTTCCAGCCTCGTCCTTGATTCACCACCGCGCAAGATCGGCAATGGGATCCGCAATGCCAGATAAGCTTCCAGACGTTGCCGCAATCGACCAGCCGGCGTGGCGCGATCTCGCCGAACGGGTGGTCGAGCCGAACGGTTACTACCTGCCGGAATGGGTCGGAGCCGCCAATGGCGGCGCAGGCGACGGCGCTCCGCAAGCCCTGGCGGCCCACGACGCCGCCGGCCGCCTGATTGGTCTGCTGCCCGTTATCTCGTGCTGGCGCGCGTTCCGCCTGCCGCTGCCGGCGCTGGTGTCCGCCGATCCGTTTCGCTCGCTCGACACGCCGCTACTCGACACGAATGCCGTAGACGAGGCCGCTGCCAAATTGCTGAGCCATGCGCGTGCATCCGGCGCCCGCGCGCTGGTGCTGCGCGACGTCGCACGCGACGGCGAGGCGGTCAGTGCTTTGCGCCGCGCGCTCGCGGCGTCCGGCCTTGCCCTGCGCCTGCTCCGCGGTTGGACCCGCGCCAGTCTCGACGCCACCGGCGATGCCGAGGCATTGCTGCGCGACGGGCTCGGCAGCCGAAAGCTGAAGGAACTGCGGCGGCTCGAACGCCGCCTCGGCGACCATGGCGAGGTGCGCTTCGACGTTGCGCGCGCCCCGGACGAGGTGGCGCGAGGCTTCGATGTATTTCTCGACCTCGAGGACAGCGGCTGGAAGGGCCGCCGCGGCAGTTCGCTGAAGCGGCAGCCGGAGCTGGCGTCCCGTCTGCGCAGCGCCGCGATCGCACTGGCGGGGCGCGGCCAATGCGAGGTGATCACCCTGTCTGCCGGTACAACGCCGATCGCAGCCGGCATCGTGCTGCGCCACGCCGACCGCGCCTATTTCTTCAAGCTCGGCATCGACGAGAGCTTCGCCCGCTGTTCGCCCGGCGTGCTGCTGACACTGGCACTGACCCGGCATCTCTGCGCCGATCCGGACATCCGCTTTGCCGACTCCACTGCCAGCGCCCAGCATCCGATGATCGACCCGATCTGGCGCGGCCGGTTCGCGGTCGGCGACCTGGTGTTGCCGCTGCGCAAACGCGATCCGCTGTTCGCGCCGATCGTTGCTACGCTGTCGGCGCGCGACCGGCTGCGGCACTTCGCCAAGCGACTGTTGAAGCGCTGATTATTCCGCCGCCTCGGCATTCAGCTCCGCCGACAGCTTACGGATAGCACGGGCGATCAGCGCCGGTTCCTGCGCGCCGGACACTGCGTATTGGTGCATGAACACGTAAGTCGGCACACCGGAGATTCCCTTGTCGGCGGCTTCCTGCGCCTGCGCCGAGACTTCCTCGACGTCCTGATCGGTGGCGAGCCGGGCGCGGATGTCGGCGGCATCGAGGCCGCATTCGGCCGCCGCCTGCACCAACACCTCAGGATCGGTGAGATCACCACCGTCGCGGAAGTACAATTCCATCAGCCGCTGCTTCATCGCCGGCCCGTGGCCGACCGCGCTCGCCCAATGGATCAGGCGATGGCAGTCGATCGTATTCGGCTGACGCTGCACGCGCTCGGGAAGATAGTCGAGCCCCTCCTGCGCAGCGGTCTCGGCGATGCGGCCGGCGATTTCCTTGTAGCGCTCGGGCGAGCCGAACTTCTTGGTCAGATACTCGTCACGGCTGATGCCCTCGCGGGGCACCCAGGGATTGAGGAAGAATGGCCGAAAGGTCAGCTCGACCGGCACCTCCGGCGCCAGCGCGATCGCCTGCTCGATCCGCTTCTTGCCGATGTAACACCAGGGGCAGACCACATCGGACACCACGTCGATCGTTAGCGGCTTCAGCGTGCTCATCGGCGCCTCCTCGTTGTCGTTGCCCGCACAGTCCCACACAGATGGGGCGCAGGCAACGCCGGACAAGACGGATCAGAGGCGCCCGGCGAGCTCGCGCAATCGCGTCCCCGTGATCGCGTCGGCCGGAAAGAACGTCTCGATCGCGATTTCCGACAGGGTGACGTCGATCGGGGTGCCAAACACCATGGTGGTGGAAATGAAGCTCAGCACCTCGTCGCCGAGCTGCAGGCGAAACGGCACCGCGACCGCATCCGCGGCGATCGGCGCGGCGCGCGCCGGCACCGGATAGGTCTTCAGTTCTTCGTACAGCGCGATCAGCTTCGGATCGGCGCTGGTCTCGCACTGCCGATGCAACCGCTCGAGCAGATGCGCGCACCATTCGCCGAGATTGGCGGTGCGCACGGCCAGCCCTTCGGGATGGAACGACAGCCGCAGCACGTTGAGGGGCGGCGCCAGCAGAGACGGCGCAACGCCGTCGAGCATCGGCGCGACCATGCGGTTGGCAGACACCAGGTTCCAGTGCCGATCGACCGCCAACGCCGGGTTCGGCTCGTGCGCGGCAAGTACCTGATCGACCGCAGCCCGCACCGAGGCGAGCGCCGGGTCATCCAGCGAGCGCTGCGGGAACGCTGGTGCGAAGCCCGCCGCGACCAGCAGCACGTTGCGCTCACGGAGCGGAACGTCGAGCCGCTCGGCCAGCCGCAGCACCACCTCGCGCGACGGCGAGGCACGTCCCGTCTCGACGAACGATAAATGCCGCGCCGAGATTTCTGCGTCGAGCGCGAGATCGAGCTGACTGAGCCGGCGGCGCTGCCGCCACTGCCGCAAGTAATCGCCGACCCGGACCGGCTGCGCGCCGGCGGCGGCGGTGGTCGAAGACACATTGGTGTTCATGCGCGAAAGCTAGCACGCACACCGCACAGCATCCATGACCTCCGAGGTAAAGCGTTTCTGACCTGCCAGGTAATCGAATTGCGTCACGCATCCCGGCATCCTTCGGAGCATCGCTGCAACCGAA
The DNA here is from genome assembly GCF_010907035.1 of Rhodopseudomonas sp. BR0M22. Taxonomy (GTDB): domain Bacteria; phylum Pseudomonadota; class Alphaproteobacteria; order Rhizobiales; family Xanthobacteraceae; genus Rhodopseudomonas. Next base: position 6,026 of record NZ_QUMK01000046.1, on the reverse strand, counting down.
GGAGATATTCCATGCCCCATCCCTCGACGACCCGCCCCTCGACGCTGCTCCGCCGCGCCCTGCAGGCCGACGCTGTCGTCAGCGGCGCGATGGCGCTGCTGCTGAGCTTGGCGGCCGGCACACTCTCGCGCCTGCTCGCCCTGCCGCAGCCGCTGCTGCTGGAGACCGGACTGTTCCTGATCGGTTACGCCGCCCTGGTCGGCTGGCTCGGCACCCGCAATGTGCTGCCACGGGCACTGGTGCTGTTCGTGATCGGCGGGAATGCACTATGGACGCTCGCGAGCGTCGCACTGCTGCTCAGCGGCGCAGTCGCACCGAATGCGCTCGGCCTAGCTTTCGTGCTGCTGCAGGCGACGGCGGTCGGTATCTTCGCCGAGCTGCAGTTCATCGGGCTGAAGCGGAGTGATGCAGCCTTGGCCAGTTAGCACCAAAGCTTCCGCCGTCATTGCGAGCGAAGCGAAGCAATCCAGCTTCTTGCACGGATCTGGATTGCTTCGTCGGCTCCGCCTCCTCGCAATGACGCGACGAGAGGCTGCGGCTACAATCAGGCTGCCTTGGATTTGCTCGCAGCAGCCGTCTTGCGCGACGACGTGGTCTTCGCCGGCTTCGCCGCTTTGGTCTTGGCTGCCTTCGCGGTCACCACCTTGGTCTTCGCTGCCTTGGCGGTGCCCTTGGACTTCGCCGTCGTTTTCCCCTTCACCGCTTTGGGGGCCTTCGACTTGGCGACCTTCTCCGGCTTCGACGGCTTCGCCTTGCCGGCCGCCTTCGCGGCCTTGCGGGCGGCCTTGTCGGCTTCGGCCTGCGCCTTGCGTTCGGCCTTCAGCTTCAGCTTGGCCTTTTCGGCTTTGGCTTCGGCGGCCTTCTTCTTACGCTTCTTCTCGCAGGACGCGCACTTGCAGCCGATCGGCTTCAGATACGCTTTGAAGTAATCGGTGCCGTAATCGTAGTTGATCTCTTCGCCGGGCTCGATGTTCTTGATGGCGCGGATGATCACGCGCTTCTTGCGCGGATTGACGTCGGACTCCGCATTCGGCTTGCAGGCGTGATTGATGTAGCGGGCGATGTTCTTGCGCACCGAGCCGTCGATGGTCCAGCGCTTGTTCAGCTCGAACAGGTATTTGTTCTCAATGCCGTCGTGCTTCTTGTTGTGCGCGTCGAGCAGCGGCCCGAAATACCGGATGATCTTGGCGCCCTTCTTGATCGGCTTGAGGGCGAACAGGCCTAGCCCGGTTTTGGAGCGGCCAACGCGGTAATGGTCATTCGACAACAACGGCATGGTTCTTCGATTCGAACGCGGCTAAAGGACGGAGACACGAAGGCGCCGTTCTAGAACGATTCCGCCGCAAAGGGCAGTGCCTGCGCGGAAATTGCTCGGACCTTCCCCAGCCCAGGGGCACCGGATCGCGGTTCCGGGGGCCGGTCACCCTGGCTTTGTAACCGTTCCAAACAGGCCCGACGACCGTCGAAAATCGAAGCCGGCGCCCTTGCCTCTGGATGCGCGCGGTTTACTTCCCTATCCGAGAAACGCACAATCTGACGACGCACCAGCGGAGAAACGTGCAATGAAGGCGGTGTTCGCCAAGATCGGCAGCGACTTCTTCTCCACCATCGTGTTCGTGGTGCTGTATTTCTCGACCGGCAATGTAGCGCTGGCGACGATCGTTGCAGTCCTCGGCGCTGTCGGGCAGTTCATCTACGCCAAACTCAAAGGCCAGCGGCTCGACCTGATGGCCTATGCCAGCGTCGCGCTGGTGGTGGTGCTCGGCGGCGCCACGCTGCTGACCAATGACCCCCGCTTCGTGCTGATCAAGCCGAGCGTCGGCCACATCGCGGTCGGCCTGCTGATGCTGCGCCGCGACTGGATGCTGCGCTACGTGCCGCCGATCGTCGCCGAGACCATCCCCGACTACGTGCGGATCGCCGGCTATGGATGGGCCGCGCTGATGTTGCTGCTCGGCGCCGGGGTGGTGGCCGCGGCGATGACCGGCGACATCAAGATCTGGACGTTCTACGTCATGGTGATCGCGCCGGCCTTCAAGGTGGCTGCGGTGGCAGGGCAGTATCTGGTGTTCCGGCTGGCGATCCGCCACCGGCGCCGCGCCGCGGCTGTTGCAACCCCAGCTGCAACCGCACCGGTCGCTGCCGAATCCTGACGGCGTTTTTTCCCGCTACATCCGCGGCGTCGCAGCCAGCGTCATCGCGCTGCCTTCGGTTGGCACGAACTGCGCCGAGACCGGCGCATAGCGGCCGTCGCCTTCATAGATCGCCACGAGCCCTCCGATGCCGTTGTCGAGTGCCGACGTGGTGAACGCGGCAAGCCCGGTTTGACTGAGCGGCACATGCGCGGCAATCACCCGGTCGCCATCACGAAAACTGACTGTTCCTGTGGGCAGGCCGTGCGCGCCGGTGACCGCCGCGGTCAAGGTCACCACCGCGCCTGATGTCGGCGCCAGATCGGACGACGACAGGGTCAGCCGCGGCTTGGCGAGCACGTCGAGTGCGGTCTCGGCCGACTGGCTCGGCAGCACGATCAGCGGCAGGCGGCTGGCGCTGCCGGCATAGTCGGCGCGCAGCAGATGCCGGCCCGGCGCCAGACCATCCACCGTCAGGCTCGGCGTTGCGGCATCGGTCCAGCCCAAGACCGTACTGGTCGAGAGGTCATAGAACACGATCCGGCCGTCGGCGACGCCGGCGCCGTAGTCGGTACGGACGGTCGCGCTGAGCAGATACCGCCCCGAAACCGCAGGCTGCGCCGCAACGTCGAGGCCGGTCGTAGTTGCTTCGGACACCACCTCGACCTGAGCGGCGGCCGGGGGGCTGATCACTCCAGTCAACAGCACCGCGACACCAACCGCGGCAAACAAAGATGACAAACGCATGTCGGGTCTCCACCGTCACCGTGGGAACCTCGAGGCGTCCTCCAAAGTTGCATCAGAATAGCACGATGTGTGCAGTGCACCACAGGTATCTGCATGCGCGACAGAGGGAGCGGGACACCGCCAGATTCACGCGTTCGCAGCATCGCGGCCCCTGGCCGCAGCGGCGGCGCAGCTTCGGGCTTGTTTGTCGCTCCCGCAGCATACTAAGAGGGGCGGCCCGGCGAACTGACGAGGGCCGGACCAAGGGGAGAAACACATGGCAGTCGACGGAAACTGGAAACTCACCATGAGCACGCCGATGGGCGAGCGGCAGGCCGACCTGACGCTGAAGGCCGACGGCGGCACGCTCACCGGCACGCAATCCGCCGACGGCGATGCCGGCGAGATTTTCGACGGCACCGTGAACGGCGACGACATCGCCTGGAAGCTGTCGATCACCAACCCGATGCCGCTGACCCTGAGCTACACCGGCAAGGTGAGCGGCGACAGCATGTCGGGCGAGATGGGCATCGGCCCGATGGGCTCGTTCCCGTTCACCGGCGCGCGGGCGTAAGGCGCCGACCGGCTCCGGCTCTGTCCGGGTCGATCCACATCCGACCGAGGCGGCTCGCCTCAGAGGTGCTCCTGAACGGTCGTCGTCTTACGACGGCGACCGTCTTCCCCATGATTGGGCCAACGCCCGGCGCTAAGAGCGAACGCCTCCGGGGAGAGGTTCGCACCTCAAGGCGCGGCACGGAGGCCACCGTGCACTGCCTAGCACGAGCGGCGCCACCTGCTGATCAGCGTTGCACCGCAACTTGGTTTTCAGTTGACAATCCACACGAATACGACAACTAATATCAACTTCAATAAGTAGTTTCAGAACAATATTGACTAGTAACTATTTCCGCCCGGCGGCCGCCAACGATTTGATGCCGTTTTTCGGCGAGCTCACCGCGGACAACCTGGGTCATGGCACTAACGGCGAAGTCAGCGCCGCTTTGCGTTTTTCGTCATTCGGCAGATTGGACGTTTCGCGTCGTCGGAGCACGACGGCGACTGGCTGCTGCGTTGTCGAGCAATCGATTGGAGCTCTGTATGGATACGATCATTCAACATTTGGCGCTTGTCTCCGAGTCAAAGCTAACCAGCAGCGGCGATCTGATGCGGGTTGCGGCAGCGCTGCAGAAGCAGGCGAGCCGAGACGTCGCGCCGATTTGGAACGTCTCGGCGACAATCGACGCGTTCGAAAAATTGGAAGACGTCCCGCTGGGCTACTGGCCGCTGATCGTAAAGGACGACATCGGCTATCCGGCGGCTGGCATACATCTCGACAATGACCGCCAGCCTTTCGCGCTGATCAGTTCGTCTCAAGACCTCGACACCTGGTCGCTGACGGCTTCGCACGAAACGCTCGAGATGCTGGTCGATCCATATGGCGACCGACTGATCGCCGGCGACTCGCCCAAACAGGGGCAGGGCCGGGTAAGCTTCCTAGTAGAGGTATGCGATCCGTCCGAAGCAGCCGAGTTCGCATACACATGTAATAGCATTCTGGTGTCGGACTTCTACACGCCCAGATTTTTCGATCCGCTGGCGGCGCCTGGCGTTCGATACTCCTTCACCGGGGCGATCACCGAACCCAGGCAGGTCCTTCGCGGCGGCTATCTCTCCTGGGTCGACTCGGTCACCAACCACTGGTGGCAGGAAACTTGGTTCGGCGGCAGCGCCGCACAGTTCCGAGACATCGGCAAGCTGGACGCCAAGAGCGGAAGCCTGCGTTCCCAAATCGATCGGCTGACGTCGGCGGAGACCGCCAAGGTGATCGCTGAAGGCCGCACCGTGGCAGCCGCGGCGGGGCTGACCGCGGCGATCGTGAGCCGCTCGACGAATTCCAAGGCGGCAATGTGGCGCGAACAGATTTCCCAACTGGCCGGGCAGCCTCGACCGTCGCCGGACGATGCACCGCAGCGAAGGGCTGCACCTCGAATTCTGGTCGGGGACTGACATCGATTGCGCCGGGCGACCAGTGTCCAACGCCCTTTTCGCGGCTAGTTCTTAAACTATATTGGTCATAATTAGATCGTGAGGTCCGCTATGGCCGACAAACCTACTCCCGAAATGATTGCGCGCGCGGATCGCCTGCGCGAACGGATCGACAAGCTGACTCGCACGCCGCCGGACGGCGCATCCGACGACCGCGAGCCGCCCGCGTCGCCGCGCGATTTCATCGAACGTGAAATGCGCAAGCGAGACGTCAAGGAGTGAGATCACGGCCGGGGTGGCTCACCCCAGGTTCAGTTCTTTGAAGAAGTCGTTGCCCTTGTCGTCGACGATGATGAAGGCCGGGAAGTCGACGACGTCGATCTTCCAGATCGCCTCCATGCCGAGCTCGGGATATTCCAGCACCTCGACCTTCTTGATGCAGTGCTCGGCGAGGTTCGCCGCCGCGCCGCCGATCGAGCCGAGATAGAAGCCGCCGTACTTCTTGCACGCCTCGCGCACTGCCGGCGCGCGGTTGCCCTTCGCGACCATCACCATCGAGCCGCCGGCCGCCTGGAACTGATCGACGAACGAGTCCATCCGCCCCGCGGTAGTCGGGCCGAACGCGCCGGAGGCGTAGCCGTCGGGCGTCTTGGCCGGGCCGGCGTAGTATACCGGGTGGTTCTTGAAGTAATCCGGCAGCGGCTCGCCCTTCTCCAGCCGGTCGCGCAGCTTGGCATGGGCGGCGTCGCGCGCCACGATCATGGTGCCGGTCAGCGACAGCCGGGTCTTGGTCGGATACTTGGTCAGCGTCGCGAGGATGTCCTTCATCGGCTGATTGAGGTCGATCTTGACCACCTCGTCGCCGAGCGCCTGCTCGACCTCGGGCAGATACTGCGCCGGATTGTGCTCGAGCTCCTCCAGATAAACGCCGTCCTTGGTGATCTTGCCGAGCATCTGCCGGTCGGCCGAGCATGACACGCCGAGGCCGATCGGCAGCGAGGCGCCGTGGCGCGGCAGCCGGATGACGCGAACGTCGTGGCAGAAATACTTGCCGCCGAACTGCGCCCCGACGCCGAGGCTCTGCGTCATCTTGTGGATTTCCTGCTCCATCTCGACGTCGCGGAACGCGTTGCCGAGTTCGGAGCCTGTCTCTTATACGCATCTGACGCTGCCGACCACGGA
>NZ_QUMK01000045.1 GCF_010907035.1 Rhodopseudomonas sp. BR0M22 | reverse complement strand
GCCACACGCTCAGTGCTCGGAGCACCCCCACCCCGGCCTCCGCTTCGCTCGGCCGACCCTCCCCGCAAGGGGGGAGGGGCACGGCGGCCGCTTCGCTCACATGGGAAGAAGTAACTACGCCACCGCGCCGAGGCACCAGGCCAGGATGCCCTTCTGCGCGTGCAGACGGTTTTCGGCTTCGTCGAACACCACCGACTGCGGGCCGTCGATCACCTCGTCGGTGACCTCCTCGCCGCGATGCGCCGGCAGGCAGTGCATGAAGATCGCGTCCTTGTGGGCGAGCGACATCAGCTTGGCGTTGACCTGATACGGCTTGAGCAGGTTGTGGCGATGCTCGCCGTCCTTGTCGCCCATCGACACCCAGGTGTCGGTGACGACGCAGTCGGCCCCGCGCACCGCCTCTTCGGGATCGGTACCGATGGTGATCGCCGCACCGCTCTGCTTGACCCAGTCGCGCAGTGCCTTGCTGGGCGCGAGCTGCGGCGGGGTGGCAATCTTGAGCTTGAAGTCGAAGCGCTGCGCGGCGTGAGCGAACGACGCCAGCACGTTGTTGTCGTCGCCGGTCCAGGCGATCGTGCGGCCCTTGATCGGCCCGCGATGCTCCTCGAACGTCATCACGTCGGCCATCACCTGGCAGGGATGCGACTTGCGGGTCAGGCCGTTGATCACCGGCACGGTGGCGTTGGCGGCGAGCTCCAGCAGCGCCTCGTGATTGAGGATGCGGATCATGATGATGTCGACGAAGCGCGACAGCACCCGCGCGGTGTCGGCGATGGTCTCACCGCGGCCGAGCTGCATTTCGGCGCCGGTCAGCATGATCGACTCGCCGCCGAGCTGGCGCATGCCGACATCGAACGACACGCGGGTGCGGGTCGACGGCTTGTCGAAGATCATCGCCAGCGTCTTGCCGGCGAGCGGCTTGTCGGCCTCGGCGTTCGCCTTGCGCTTCGCCTTCATGGCGACGGCGGCGGCCAGCATGTTGCGCAGTTCGGATGTCGGCAGCTCGGTGAGATCGAGGAAGTGCCGCGGCATGGTGCTACTCATCACACCGCCTCCTTCTGCGCCGCCTGCCCGGCAAGCGTGACGCAGGCGCGCTCCAGTCGCCCGATCGCCTCGTCGAGTTCGGCTTCGCTGACGATCAGCGGCGGCAGCAGGCGCACGACATTGTCGCCGGCGCCGACGGTGAGCAGCTTCTCGGCGCGCAGCGCTGCGATCAACTCCGGCGACGGCACCACCGCCTTCAGGCCGAGTAGCAATCCTTCGCCGCGGATCTCGCTGACGACGCGCGGATGCCGATCGACGATCCCGGCGAGTTTCTGCTTGAGCAGCAGCGACATCTTCTTGACGTGATCGAAGAAGCCCGGCTGCAGCATGATGTCGAGCACCGCATTGGCGGCCGCGACGGCGAGCGGATTGCCGCCGAAGGTCGAGCCGTGCGCGCCGGGCGCCATGCCCTTCGCGGCTTCGGCGGTCGACAGGCAGGCGCCGATCGGAAAGCCGCCGCCGAGCGCTTTGGCCAGCGCCATGATGTCCGGCGCAACGCCGACCCGCTTATAGGCGAACAGCTCGCCGGTGCGGCCCATGCCGGTCTGGACTTCGTCGAAAACCAGCAGCAGGCCGTGCGCGTCGCACAGCTCGCGCAAGGCGCGGAAGAACGCCAGCTCCGGCGAGCGCACGCCGCCCTCGCCCTGCAGCGGCTCGATCAGGATCGCCGCAGTCTCCGGACCGATCGCGGCTTTGACCGCGTCGAGATCACCAAGCGGGAGCTGATCGAACCCGTCGAGCGGCTTGCCATAACCTTCCAGGTACTTGGCCGCGCCGGTGGCGGCGAGCGTGCCGAGCGTGCGGCCGTGGAACGCACCTTCGAAAGTAATTACCCGGGTGCGCTCGGGCGCGCCGTTCGAGAAGTGATAGTGCCGCGCCATCTTCAGCGCGCATTCGACTGCTTCGGCGCCCGAATTGCAGAAGAACACCTTGTCGGCGAAGCTCTGCTCGCACAGCCGCGCCGCCAGCCGTTCGCCGTCCGGGCTCTTGAACAGATTGGACATGTGCCACAGTTTGGTCGCCTGCTGCTGCAAGGCTTCGACCAGATACGGATGGCAATGGCCGAGCGCATTGACGGCGACGCCGCTGGTGAAATCCAGGTAGCGCTCGCCGTCGGTCCCGTGCAGCCAGACGCCTTCGCCGCGCTCGAACGCGACATCCGCTCTGGCGAAAACCGGGAGGAGATGGGACGTTGAAGCGCTCTGAGACATGGCCGATCCGATCGGAAAAAAGCGGGCCGCCGGCCGGCCGCGTCATGTGCATGACACGAACGCAGTCAGGACAACGTACCCCGAAAACGAAACGTGCCGCCTTTCCAGGCGGCACGTAGGATTATTTTAGAAGCGTCGAACTCACTGTCAACACGGAGCTTCGACGAAGTGCGGCCAGAAAAGCACGGCTCGTGCTGATTGTTGTGGCTTCGTGGACTCACTCACAGGAGAAGGTGTGGACGCACCGGGTCGGACTCTTGCGCCCGAGTCACGGCATATTGTAGCCTTTTGCCTGTCGGGTACGACATCTCGTGCGCGGTTTGTAATCCATTTCGAGTTCTCGGATGAGGCGTAACGCCGGGGCGGCAGGGGTCGTCCGGCGAGCGCTAAGGGATTCTGACAGCAGAGATTTTGACGACCTCACAGCCGCGGTTCCGCGCCTCGCCTTCGGCGCCCGCGGCAGGAAGGGATAGAACTATGACGGCATTGACCTGGACCGACGAGCGCGTCGAACAGTTGAAGAAATTGTGGGAGGGCGGGCTGTCGGCGAGTCAAATTGCCGCCGAGCTGGGTAACGTCACCCGCAATGCCGTGATCGGCAAGGTTCACCGCCTCGGCCTGTCAGGCCGGGCCAAGAGCCCGACCTCGGCGGCGCCGCGGCCACGCAAGGCTCGCCCGGTGCAACAAATGATGCGTGTGAACCGTCCGGTGGCCCGCGGCAACACCGCCCTAGCCCACGCTTTCGAAGTCGAAGCGGAGCCGGATCCGGTCACGTTCGACAACGTGGTCCCGATGAACCAGCGGCTGTCGCTGCTGGAACTCAACGAAGCCACCTGCCACTGGCCGGTCGGCGATCCATCGAGCCCGGAATTCTTCTTCTGCGGCGGCAAGTCGCTGCCGGGCCTGCCCTACTGTGCGCACCACTCGCGCATCGCCTACCAGCCGGTCGGCGATCGCCGCCGCGCAGCTCCCAAGACCACCCGCTAGACTGACGCCGCCAACCCAAGGCCGCAGCAAACCGCGCTCGCGCAGCTCAGGGCTGCGCCATCCCGCCAAACTGTCATCGCCCGCAAAAGCGGGCGATCCAGTATTCCAGAGCGTCCGTTACTTGCCACCAACCCACTGCAATACTGGATCCTCCGCCTTCGCGGAGGATGACGCTGCTATGTTGGGCTGAGGCCGCGGCTGAACGATTGCAAAAGCTATAAAGTCGGCAAACGCCGCCATCGCGGCGCTCCCACGTGTCACCAAATCCCACTCGCGGTCATCGTGATTTGAAACTAGAGCGGTTCATCGTTTGATTGAACGATCCGACCTTTCCGAAGGCACTGAGTCCTCATCCTGAGGAGCCCGGCGAAGCCGGGCGTCTCGAAGGATGGGGCAACGCATTCCCTGCGTCACATGGTTCGAGACGGCGCTACGCGCCTCCTCACCATGAGGTTGTGCGTGGGGCAGGAGGCGTGGATCAGCTCTGATTCTATGAAAAACAGAACTGCTCTAATGTCTTGGTAGGCACGCTTCGCTTTGCCCACCCGACGTCGCAAACCTGCTAACAACTACGACGGGCTGCCTTCGATCTTGGCAAAGCGGTCGTCGAGGGCGTAGCCGGCGCCGCGAACGGTGCGAATCGGGTCCTGCTCGCGACCGATATTGAGCAGCTTGCGCAGGCGGCCGATGTGCACGTCAACGGTGCGCTCATCGATGTAGATGTCACGCCCCCAGACGCCGTCGAGCAGCTGTTCGCGGCTGAACACCCGGCCGGGATGCTCCAGGAAGAATTCGAGCAGACGATATTCGGTCGGGCCGAGATCGATCGGACGGCCGGACCGCGCCACCCGGCGCTTGTCGCGGTCGAGCTCGAGATCGCCATAGGCCAGCACGGTGGCGAGACGCTCCGGCGCCGCGCGACGCAGCAGGCCCTTCACCCGCGCCAGCAGCTCGGGCACCGAGAACGGCTTGACGATGTAATCGTCGGCGCCGGTCGCGAGCCCGCGGACCCGCTCGCTTTCCTCACCGCGCGCCGTCAGCATGATGATCGGCAGTTGCTTGGTCTCCGGCCGTGCCCGCAGCCGGCGGCACAGCTCGATGCCGGACAGGCCCGGCAACATCCAATCCAGCACCACCAGGTCGGGAATCCGCTCCTTCATCCGGGTGTCGGCGTCGTCGCCGCGCGCCACCGTCTCGACCTCGTAACCTTCGGATTCCAGATTGTATCGCAGCAGCGTCGTCAGCGCTTCCTCGTCTTCAACTACCAGAATGCGCGCAGCCATTGTCGTCCTCGTCTCAGTGTCGTCTCGATCCGCCCCATGGCGCCGGCCCGGCGGGCCGGCGACCAGATCGGCGTCAGTTGCCGGGAGTGGCGTTCGCGAAGGTCGTCATGTCGCCCTTCGGACGCTTGTCCATGATCTGCTGACCTTCGATCATGTAGAACACCGTCTCGGCGATGTTGGTCGCGTGATCGCCGATCCGTTCGATGTTCTTGGCGCAGAACATCAGGTGGATGCAGAACGAGATGTTGCGCGGATCTTCCATCATGTAGGTGAGCAGCTCGCGGAACAGCGAGGTGCAGATCGCGTCGACTTCCTCGTCGCCGTTCCACACCACCATCGCGGCCGGCAGGTCGTGCGCCGTATAGGCATCCAGCACTGCCTTGACCTGCGATTGCACGAGGTCGGTCATGTGCTCGAGGCCGCGGATCAGCTTCAGCGGATGGAAGTCGCTGTCGATCGCGTTGACGCGCTTGGCGATGTTCTTCGACAGATCGCCGATCCGCTCGAGATCGGTTGCGACGCGCATCGCGCCGACGATTTCGCGCAGGTCGATCGCCATCGGCTGGCGCCGCGCGATGGTCAGCACTGCGCGCTCTTCGATATTGCGCTGCATCTGGTCGATCTCGGCATCGGCCGCGACCACGCGCGAGGCCAGCGCGACGTCGCGCCGGATCAGCGCATCGACCGAGTCGACGATCTGGCGCTCGGCCAAGCCGCCCATCTCCGCAACCAGCCGGGTCAGATCCTGCAGGTCGCCGTCGAACGCCTTGGTGGTGTGTTCGAATCCCATATCCGTGCTCCTCGCCCGCCGCGTCAGCCGAACCGGCCGGTGATGTAGTCCTGGGTGCGCCGATCGCTCGGCGAGGTGAAGATCTTGTTGGTCGGGCCGAACTCGATCAGCTCGCCGAGATACATGAAGGCGGTCGACTCCGAGACGCGCGCCGCCTGCTGCATGTTATGGGTCACGATCGCGATGGTGTACTGTTCCTTCAACTCGTCGATCAGCTCTTCGATCTTGGCGGTGGAGATCGGGTCGAGCGCCGAGCACGGCTCGTCGAACAGGATCACTTCCGGCCGCACCGCGATGGTGCGCGCGATGCACAGCCGCTGCTGCTGACCGCCCGACAGGCTGAGGCCGGAGGCGTTGAGCTTGTCTTTGACTTCGTTCCACAGCGCCGCGCCGCGCAGCGCTTTCTCGACCCGGCCGTCCATCTCCGACTTGGAGATCTTCTCGTACAGGCGGACGCCGAACGCGATGTTTTCATAGATCGTCATCGGGAACGGCGTCGGCTTCTGGAACACCATGCCGACCCGCGCACGCAGCAGGTTGAGGTCGAGCTTGGGGTCGAGGATGTTGGTGGTGTCGAGCAGCACCTGCCCCTCGGCGCGCTGCCCCGGATACAGGTCGTACATCCGGTTGAAGATGCGCAGCAACGTCGACTTGCCGCAGCCCGACGGACCGATAAAGGCGGTGACCCGGTTGGTGGCGAGCGCCAGATTGATGTGTTTGAGCGCGTGGTTCTGGCCGTAGTAGAAATTGAGGTCACGCACGGTCACCTTCGCCGGCCCGTCCGGCTGGGCGCCGATCGGCGGCATCGCGGACGGAACGCTGGTGGCGATCGAGATCTCGGTCATTTCGTGGTCCTCTCGGCGCCGATGATGCGCGCGCCAATGTTCAGGGCAAGCACGGTGAGGGTGATCAGCAGCGCGCCTGTCCAGGCGAGCTGCTTCCAATAGGCGTAGGGGCTCTGGACGAAGTTGTTGATGGTGACCGGCAGGTTGGCCATCGTCTTGGTCAGATCCAGGCTGAAGAACTGGTTGCTGAGCGCCGTGAATAGCAGCGGCGCGGTCTCGCCGGCGACGCGGGCCGTCGCCAGGAGGATGCCGGTGATCAGACCGGCGCGCGCCGCCCGATAGGCGATTCGGCGGATCACCAGCGAGCGCGGCAGACCGAGCGCGGAGGCGGCTTCGCGCAGCGAGCTCGGCACCAGCAGCAGCATGTCTTCGGTGGTGCGCACCACCACCGGGATCACGATCACCGCCAAAGCCAGCGCGCCGGCAAGCGCCGAGAACCGGCCCATGGTCACCACCACCGCGCCGTAGATGAACAGGCCGATGATGATCGAGGGTGCGCTGAGCAGGATGTCGTTGATGAAGCGGATCACCGAGGTCAGCTTGTCGTACTTGCCGTACTCGGCCAGATACGTGCCGGCGAACAGGCCGAGCGGCGCTCCGATGCCGACGCCCAGAATGGTCATCAGCACCGAGCCGACGATGGCGTTGAGCAGACCGCCGGAGGTCGAACCCGGCGGCGGGGTGTTCTGGGTGAACACTTCGAGATTGAGGCCGGCGAGGCCGTTCCAGAACAGCGTGAACAGGATCAGCGCGAGCCAGGTGACGCCGAACAGCGCCGCTCCCGAGCACAGCACCTTGATCACCACGTCGTTGCGATGACGCCGCTTGTAGATGGGATTGTCGAGATGGATCGGCGTCATGTCACTTACCCGCCTTCAGTTCGAGCCGGAGCAGCAGCAGCCGGGCGGCCGCCAGCACCAGGAAGGTCAGAATGAAGAGCAACAGACCTAGCAGGATCAGGCCCGACTGGTGCAGACCGTCGCTCTCGGCGAATTCGGAGGCGATCGCCGCCGAGATCGTCGTGCCGGGCGAGAAGATCGACCCGGTGATCCGGAACGAGTTGCCGATGATGAAGGTGACCGCCATGGTCTCGCCGAGCGCACGGCCGAGCGCCAGCATCACACCGCCGATCACGCCGACCCGGGTGTAGGGGATCACCACGCTGCGGACCACCTCCCAGGTCGTGCAGCCGACGCCGTAAGCAGCCTCTTTCAGCACCGGCGGCACGGTCTTGAAGACGTCGACCGAGATCGCGGTGATGAACGGCAGCACCATGATGGCGAGGATCAGCGCCGCGTTGAACAGGCTGAGATAGGACGGCGGCCCCGCGAAGATGTCGTTCAGCACCGGAATGTCGGCGAAGATCGAGATCATGAACGGCTGGAAGTGATAGGCCAAGAACGGGCCGAGCACGAAGAAGCCCCACATGCCGTAGATGATCGACGGGATGCCGGCGAGCAGCTCGATGGCGAGCCCGATCGGGCGGCGCAGCCACATCGGGCACAGCTCGGTGAGGAAAATCGCGATGCCGAGGCCGACCGGGATCGCGATCATCATCGCGATCAGCGACGTCACCAGCGTGCCGTAGATCGGCCCGAGTGCGCCGAGCACCGGCGGATCGTTGGCTGGCGCCCACCGCGAGGTGGTGAGGAACGAGAAGCCGAATTCGCGGATCGCCGGCAAGGCACCGATGATCAGCGACACGATGATGCCGCCGAGGATCAGCAGCACCGAAATCGCGCAGGAGCGCGTCGTCCAATAGAAGGCCTTGTCGCCGAGCTTGAAAGCGCTGAGCGCCTTGGCCCGATCGTAAGGTCCGGCAGCCGCTTGCAATCCGGTTGTCTCAACCGCCATATCCGCCACGCTAACTCTCCCTATGCCTTCTGCAGGGCCGAAACCGCGCTTCGCGGCTGGAGATTTCTGAATTGAATCCGGATGCGCGCTCGATCGTCGCGCCTGCACCGGCTGCGGTGCAAAACCGGAGTCCGAGAAGTCCGCTCCTCGGAATCCGTCGTTCGCGTGAACGTCGTGCTACGACCCGGACGGAGCCGGATCGCAGCTTCGACAGTCAGCCTATCAGCTCTTGATGTCCGCGGCCCAGGTCTTCTCGATCAACTTGACGACCGGTTCCGGCATCGGGATGTAGTCGAGCTCTTCGGCGGCCTTGGCGCCCTTCTCGAACGCCCACTTGAAGAACTTGACGGCTTCGGCGGAGGCAGCCTTATCGACCGGCTCCTTGTGCATCAGGATGAAGGTCGCGGCGGTGATCGGCCACGAGGCTTCGCCCGGCTGGTTGGTCAGGATCAGGTAGTAGCCAGGAGCCTTGGCCCAGTCGGCGTTCGACGCCGCAGCCTGGAAGGCCGCGATGGTCGGCTGCACCGTCTTGCCGGCGCTGTTCACCAGACCGGTGTAGGTCAGCTTGTTCTGCTTGGCGTAAGCGTATTCGACGTAACCGATCGAATTCTTGGTCTGACCGACGTTGCCGGCAACGCCTTCGTTGCCCTTGGCGCCGACGCCGACCGGCCACTCGACCGCGGTGCCCGAACCAACCTTGGTCTTCCACTCCGGGCTGACCTTGGACAGATAGTCGGTGAAGTTGAAGGTGGTGCCCGAGCCGTCGGAGCGACGAACCACGGTGATCGCGTCGCTCGGCAGGCTGACCTTCGGGTTCAGCTTCTTGATCGCCGGGTCGTCCCACTTGGTGATCTTGCCGATGTAGATGTTGGCCAGGGTCTCGCCGTCGAGCACCATCTCACCCGGCTTCACGCCTTCGAGGTTCACGACCGGCACGATGGCGCCCATCACCATCGGCCACTGCACCAGGCCTTCCTTGTCGAGCTGTTCCGGCTTCAGCGGCGCGTCGGTGGCGCCGAAGGTCACGGTCTTGGCAATGATCTGCTTGATGCCGGCGCCCGAACCGATCGACTGATAGTTCAGACCGTTGCCGGTTTCCTTCTTATAGGCGTCCGCCCACTTCGAGTAGACCGGGTACGGGAAGGTGGCGCCAGCGCCGGTGATGTCGGCGGCGAAGGCCGAGGTCGACGCCGCAACCAGACCGGCCGCGACGATTGCCTTGATGAAATTCATGGGGAAGGTCTCCATCTGTAAGCGAAGCGCTCAGCGCGCCCGACTGCGCTTACCCCGCCCCGTCTACGGGCGGTCGGTTGACCTTTTATGAGGGTTTGATGACAGTCATGTGACCGCCCTAAGCGATTGAAATCGAATGCTTATTCGACTCAGACCTGGGGCTTTCCCTGAGGCAGGCAGACGGTGAAAGTCGCGCCCTTTTTCAGCACGCTTTCGATCAGAAGCCGACCGCGGTGACGGTTAACAATATGCTTCACCAACGATAATCCTAACCCCGTACCGCCCTGGGATCGGCTGTCGCCGACATCGACCCGGTAGAACCGCTCGGTCAGCCGCGGCAGATGCTCGGGGGCGATGCCGGGGCCGAAGTCGCGGACGACGGCACGATATTCAGGCACCCCTTCGCCCGACACCGCGGCCATTACCGAGACGACCACGCGCCCGCCGGAGGCGCCGTATTTCAGCGCGTTCTCGATCAGGTTCTCGAACAACCGCAACAGCTCTTCGCGATCGCCGGCGATCGTCGCGGCATCCTCTGGAAGCTCGAGCTCGATCACCACCTGGCGTTCCTTGGCCAGCGGCTCGAGCCCGTCGGTCACCTGCTTGATCAGCGGCTTCAGATCGATCAGCGCGTCGGGACGAACGTGGACGCTGAGTTCCACCCGCGACAGCGACAGCAGGTCGTCGATCAGCCGGGCCATCCGGGTGGCCTGGGCGTGCATGATGCCGAGGAAGCGTTCGCGCGCTTTCGGGTCGTCGCGGGCCTGCCCCTGCAGCGTGTCGATGAAACCCGACAAGGCCGCGAGGGGTGTGCGCAGTTCGTGGCTGGCATTGGCGACGAAGTCGGCACGCATCTCCTCGACGCGGCGCAGCGGCGTCAGATCGTGGAACGTCATCAGCATGCACTGATCGGTGCCGCCGAACGCGGTCGGCACCTGCACCGGCGCGATCATCAACTCGAGCCAGCGCTCGATCGAGCCGTGATCCAGATAGGTCACACGGCGCGGCTCGGAGGTGGCGATCGCCTCGCGCAGCGCAGTGACGATCTCCGGACTGCGCAGCGCGAACTGCGCCAGCTCGCGTACACGCAGGGCCGGAGCGAGCTGCGCCGCGGCGGCATTGAGATGAATGACGCGGCCGGCGCGATCGAGCAGCACGGCCGGATCCGGCATCCCGCCGACGATGGCACTCACCACCGGCATTTCCACCGGGCTGACGCCGAGCGTTTCTTCCAGCGCGCTTGCACCGTCGTGCAGCCGCCACGGCACCAGCGCCGCAGCGATCAGGCTGGCGAAGGCGGCGAGCGCGGGGCCGATCGCAAGCTCGGCGAACAGCACCAGAGCGGTGAGCGCCAGCGCCGCAGCGATCAGAATGATCGCCGCGTGACGAAGCCGGTCGGACCAATGTGTCATGAGAGATGGCCGCGTCGCCGGCGCTGCGAGCACGATTTCCCGGACCGGGCGGGTTTGCTCGTCGGGCGCGGGTGCGGTGGTCATGGCTCAACCTGGTGAGGGATCTCCGCGCACCGGTTTCGGCTTCAGCGCCTCGGCCAGCGGGCGAACCCGCTTCGGCCGCGCACCGAGCACGATTTCCCGGACCGCAAGTACGGCCACCGATATCACGAACGGCACGATGTAGTACAGCAGGCGGAACAACAGCATGCCGGCGAGCAGCTCTTCCTTGTCCATCTGCCACAGCCCGACCAGCATCGCGGCGTCGAACACGCCGAGCCCGCCGGGCGAGTGGCTGGCGAAACCGAGCAGCGTCGCCGACACGAAGATCACCGCCACCACCACGAAGCCGACATTGGGCTCGTCGGGTGTCAGCACATACATCGCCAGTGCGCAAAAGCCGAGATCCACGATGCCGATCGCGATCTGCAGCAGGGTCAGCTTTCCGCCCGGCAACGTCACGGTCCAACTGCCGCGACCGACGCAACGCGGTTTGAACGACACCCAGGCGACGTAGACCATCAAGCCGGCGAGGATCAGCAGCGCGAGCACGCGGTTGACCGCCGGCGGCAACAGATCGACAGCCGAGGCTGCCTCGGGATGATAGGCGACGCCAAGCCCGAGCACCGCGGCGTTGCCGAGCCAGAATGTCAGGCCGGCCAGAAAGCACACTTTGGCGACATCGATCGCATCGAGCCCCCAGGCCGAGTAGATCCGGTAGCGAACCGCCCCGCCGGTCAGCGCGCTGGCGCCGACATTGTGGCCGATCGAATAGCTGGTGAAGGCGGCGAGCGCGTTGACTCGGTAAGGCACGTCGCCGCGGCCGATCGCATGAACGGCGAACAGATCGTAGAACGTCAGGGTGAAATAGCCGGCGGCGACGAACAAGGCAGCGAGCGCGATCGAGGTCGGCTCGGTCTGGCCCATCGCGTCGAGCACGCGGTCGTGGTCGATGCCGCGCAGAATATGGTACAGAACGTAGCAAGCGGCCGCGATGACCGCGATGCTGACCGCAACACCGAGTTTGTGCAGGATTTGCTTCTCGCGCAGAACTTCGATCGTTCTGCGTATTGCGATCCGCATCGAGACCTCGAATCCCCTTCGCCCGCGTTTCTACCCCTGGTGTCACGGCTCAGACGCCGATTTCGGCCGGCCGCACATCGTTGGTAGCGTGTTTTCAGGCCGAGTGGAATTCGGTCGACACCGGAAGACCGCCGGCGACGCTTCAAATCCGCTTCAACCTGCCGGCTGCACCTTCGCTGTTATTGGGATTCTGTTGCAACGCGGGACCTATCGTCGCAGCGGCGGATCGATCGGGACGGCCGCCGCCGTCATGGTCGCTGCGATTGCCGCGCGACCACCCAGTAGCGGAGCCACGACCCGATCGCACACCCGATCAAATAGGCCGCGACCATGGCAAGGAAAAGGTCGAGCCAATAGCCGGCCCTGCCCGGAACCAACCGGGCGAGAGACAGCCCGATCAGCACGGCCGCGATTCCGCCGACGCCGAGCCCGGCGTTCTTCGACAGGCTCGGGCCACGATGCACCACCGAGATCCAACCGACCGCAAAGCCGAGCAGCAGCGACCCGACCAGCCAGCCCCAGAAGAAATCCGCCAAAGCCACCATGCTTCACCTGACCACGAAATCGATCCGGCGGTTCTTCGCCTTGCCGGCCTCAGTGTCGTTTTCGGCGACCGGAATCTTGCTGCCGTAGCCGAACGACTGGAAACGCTCGGGCGACAGCCCGGCACGGACCATGTAATCGACGACTGCGCGAGCACGCCGCTCCGACAACGTTTGATTGAATGCGTTGTCGCCGTCGCTGTCGGTGTGCCCGGCAACCTCGATTTTAGCGTTGGGACAACGCATCGCGGTCTCGATCAACCTGTCGAGCAGACCGGCCGAGTCCTTGTCGATGGTGGCGCTGGCGGAGTCGAACTGCACCGTTCCCTTGGCCAGCAGACCGTTGAACAATTGCTGGCACACCGTCGCATCCACCGGCGCCGCTTGCGGCTTGACCGAAAGATCGATCTTCACGGTCCAGCCTTGCGGCAGTTCCTTGTTGAGACCGCCCCGGATCTGGTTCGCCGCGACATCGTAAAATGCATCGCCCGACAGGTGCACTTCGCGGTCCGACAACACCAATGTGCCCGTCGACAGCCGCGACAGCGCGCCGAGCGCCGGCACGGCGGCGTCGACAAACCCCTTGGGCGCCCCGACACTGGCCTTGAGGTTGTCGATCACTTTGTCGCCGAAGAATTTGCGGCCTGTGGCGCCTGCGAGCGCGGCGTGGACGGCATTATCCGGAACGTAGCCGTCGAGCGTCACCTGACCGGAAACCGGATCCTTATAGGCACGGAACACGTAAGGCGGCGCCTCGATCTCGTTGTCGCCGACCGAATAGCCGTCGGGCAGATTCCGGAGCGCCGCGGCGATCGCTTCGCGGCCGCCGAGATCCTTCGCCATCCCCTTCAGCGCGACCTTGGTCCCGGTGAGGGTGATCTTGCCCTGTTTGAGCTTGGCCATCTGGTCGATCAACAGCATCGCCGCCGCATCGAACCGCTGCGGGGCGCCGCGTGCCAGCGCCATGTGGTCGACCACCTCGACGCCCGCGAAGGCGGCCTTGGCGCCGTCGAACAGGCGCGTCCTGCTGGCCGGCAACGGGGCGCTGCCGCTCAGCGTCACCCGGACGACATCGCGTTCGATCGACCAGACGTAAGGAGAGGCTTCCGGAACCAGCTTTGTGCGATCATTGACCAGGCGGAGCCCTGGGACCGCCTCGACGGCGGACACCGCGGCACGACGCCCCTCTTCGGAGAACGCCTCTGCCGTCAACGTGATGTCACGTCCGGCAGCCGTGATCTTGGTCTTGTCGAGGATCGTGTCTTTGAGCGCAGCCGCGGAGCGGGCGCTGAGTTCGGCTTCCACGGCAGGCATCGTCGTCCAAGCGGCGACGGCCCAGAGAATAACCAGCGGAATGGCGCCGGGCCACCATTTACCGCTGGAGCTGTAGAGTCCGCGCATTCCGCTTCCCGTGGATCAGAAGCAGAGAGAAATCAGCCCGTTGGAGGGCTGTCAAACGCAATTCCTGAAAACAGCAACCAAAGTTGCGCTTCGCATAACCGTTTCTTCAGCCGTGGACTCCTAGCATCCCCCCGAAATGATGTAGCCTGCGCTTCGATGAAACATTTTCGCCACAATATGATCCGCGCCGGGCTCGAAGCCCTCTATTACACGGGCGCGCATCGGGTGTTGCGCCCGCTTTGTTCCGGAATCGGCACCATCTTCATGCTGCACAACGTCCGGCCCGGCCGCGGCGATTCGTTTCAGCCAAACCGCCACCTCGAGGTCACTCCGCACTTTCTGCGCGCCACGCTGAGGCACTTGCGCCAGCTCGGGATCGATCTGGTCCCGATGGACGAGCTGCATCGCAGATTTCGAGCGCGCGACTTCGGCCGACGCTTCGCCTGCATCACCCTCGACGACGGCTATCGGGACAATCGCGATTTCGCACTGCCGGTATTCGAGGAGTTCGGCGCACCGTTCACCGTGTTCGTCACCAGCGACTTCGCCGAGAGCAACGGACGATTATGGTGGGTGACGCTGGAACGGGTGATCGCCGCCCAGAGCCGTCTGGATATCGCAATCGGCGGACAGGACCTGCGTTTCGACATCCAGACGCCGGACGCCAAGCAGGCGGCTTTCGACCGCATCCACGATCTCTTGCGCGGCCTGCCGAACGGCGGCGACCTCGATGCCACCATGACGGCGCTGTGCCTGCGCTACGGAGTCGACGAAACTGCCGCCGCCCGCGAGCTGTGCTTGTCGTGGGACGAACTGCGCAGCTTCGCCGCGCACCCGCTGGTGACGATCGGGGCCCACGGCATGACCCATTGCATGCTGAGCCGGCAGAGCGAACTGGTCGCCGCACACGAATTGACCGGCAGCCGCGCGCGCATCCAGGACGAGCTGCAACAGGCAGTCGACCACCTCGCCTATCCGTATGGCGACAAAGCATCAGCGGGCCCGCGCGAATTCGCACTCGCCAAGGCGGTCGGATACAAGACCGCGGTGACCACGCGTCCGGGCATGATGTTCGCCGAATACGCCGATCACCTCACGGCACTGCCCCGGATTTCGCTCAACGGCCACTATCAGGACGACCGCCTGTTACCGGTGCTGACCTCCGGCGCCGCTACCGCGATGTGGAACGGTTTCCGCCGCGTCGCTGCGGCGTGATTTCTTGACTCACTCTCCTCGCCGCCGCAAACAAGCGGCCAAAGATCCGAGGGAGGCGTCATGTTCAAAGATTTGTTCTCGCTGCAAGGCCGCGTCGCATTGGTAACCGGCGGCTCGCGCGGCATCGGCAAGATGATTGCGGCCGGCTTTCTCGCCTACGGCGCGTCGCGGGTTTACATCACCGCGCGCAAAGCCGCCGCCTGTCAGGCCGCTGCGGACGAACTCACCGAGATGTATCCCGGCGAGTGCGTGGCACTGCCGATCGACATCTCGACCATGGCCGGCATCGAGATGCTGGCCGCCGAGATCAAGCGCCGCGAGAGCTCGCTCGATATCCTTGTCAACAATGCCGGCGCCGCCTGGGCGGCCGACTTCGACGAATTCCCGGAGAGCGGCTGGGACAAGGTGATGACCCTGAACGTCAAGGCGCCGTTCTTCCTGACCAAGGCGCTGGCGCCGCAGCTTCGTGCCGCCGCGAGCGCCGAACAGCCCGGCAAGGTGATCAACATCGCCTCGATCGACGGCATCTTCGTCAACCCGCTCGAGACTTATCCCTACGCGGCATCGAAGGCCGGGCTCATTCACCTGACCCGCCGGATGGCGGTGCGGTTGATCAAGGACCGCATCGTCGTCACCGCGATCGCGCCCGGACCGTTCGCTTCCGACATGAACAAGGCGGCGCGCGACGAGTCCGACGCTGTCGCCAAGCGCGTGCCCGCCGGCCGGATCGGCACCGATGAGGACATGGCCGGCACCGCCGTCTTCCTCGCCTCGCGGGCCGGCGACTATGTGGTCGGATCGACCGTGACGGTCGACGGTGGCGTCGCCTTCGCCAATCCCGGCATCAAGGGCGACGGCTGGGCCTAAGCACCGCACTTTGCGTCTCCCGCCGGTGTGGTGGGAGACGCGCCGTGCCGAATACATCGCTCTCCGCCCGGTCCGCGCTCAAACGCGCCGACACCGGCCCGCGGTATTGCGCCCCACCTGCCGAAATTTGCCTTGAATTATAATGCATCGAACGGCATCCGTTCGATTGCTGGCGCTTGTGGCCGGCACTATCATTCTCCAAACAGGTGCGAACGGACGGACATGGTCGAGCCAAACGACACCGATGCGGGCTTTTTGCTCGACCTCGGCCAGCACGTTCGCACCATGCGTGGTCGGCGCGGCCTGTCGCGCAAGGTGCTGGCGAAAGTCTCCGGGATATCCGAGCGCTACATCGCTCAATTGGAAGGCGGTAAGGGCAACGTCTCGATCGTGCTGCTCCGGCGCATTTCCGAGGCGCTGGCGACCCCGTTGGAAGATTTGCTGCCGTCCAACGAAGCGACGACCGAGTGGCCGGTAATCCGGGACCTGGTTCGGCGCGCAACTCCGGTGCAGATCGCGCATGCCAAGGACGTGCTGTCCGGGCTCGGCGCTCACATGCCGCGCGAGGCGACCTTCCGCGGCATTGCGCTGATCGGCCTGCGAGGCGCCGGCAAGTCCACGCTCGGCAAAATGCTGGCGGACAGCATCGGCTGGAGCTTCGTCGAGCTGAACCGCGAGATCGAGCGCCAGAACGGGCTGTCGGTTTCGGAGATCATCGCGCTGTACGGCCAGGAAGGCTTCCGCCGGATGGAACAGGCTGCCTTGACGCAGTTGCTGGCGCGCAACGAGCCGGTGGTGCTGGCGACCGGCGGCGGCATCGTTTCCGAGCCGATCACCTTCGATCAGGTGCTGACGTCATTCTACACCGTCTGGCTGAAGGCCGAGCCGGAGGAGCATATGACCCGGGTGCGCGGCCAGGGCGACATGCGCCCGATGGCCGACGACCGCGCCGCGATGCAGGAACTGCGCACCATTCTGCAGAGCCGCGAACCGCTGTATGCCCGCGCGGCCGGCGTCCTCGACACCGCCGGACTCAGCGTCGAAGCCGCAGCGCGCAAACTCGTCGAGATGCTGTCGCCGGTGCTAAGCCGAGACTCTGGAGCGTTCGGCGTTCATCCGCAGGCACCGTAGCCGCCGTTACGGCTTGGTCCCTTCGAACTGCCGCAACAGCTTGTTGCCGCGCTCGACCGCGGAATCCATCGCCGCCTGCGCCGATTTATCGCCATGGACCGTGTGCTCGAACTCGACCTCGATCGCGGCCCGGACCAGCACGAACGAGCCGAGCCGCAACCCGCGCGAATTCTCGGTCGGCGGCTTCAGCGTGATCTGTTCGATCGAAATCGCCGTCCCCGGATTGCGGTCGTAGAAGCCCTGGGCCCGGGTGAGATCGTAAGCCGCCTTGGTGATCGGCAGATAGCCGGTGTGCTGGTGCCAGGCGGCCTGAACTTCCGGCTTCGACAAATAGGCGAAAAACTTGGCCACTCCTTTGTACTCTGCCGCCGGCCGGCCGCGCAGCACCCACAGCGTGGCGCCGCCGATGATGGTGTTCTGCGGCGCGCCGGACACATCAGGCCAGTACGGGAGGCGACCGTAACCGACCTCGAATTTGGCATTGGCCAGAATGTCGGCTCGGGTCGCAGACGACCCGATGAAGATGCCGCAGTCACCTTGTTGAAATCGCGGCTCGGCCGCAGTGGCGCGTCCGCTGTAGTCGTAGATCTTGGTCTTCTGCCAATCCGCGAGCTGGGCGACATGGCGCACCACCGTCGGATTGTTGAACACCAGTTCCGCATCCAACCCGCCGAGCCCGTTCGAGCGCGTTGCCAGCGGCAGGTTGTGATAGGCGGAGAAGTTCTCGACATTCACCCAGGACGGCCACGACGTCGTGAAGCCGCAGGCCGCGCCTGCATCGCGCAGACGCTTCGCCATGGTGCCGACTTCCGGCCACGTCAGCGGCGGCTTGTCCGGATCGAGCCCTGCCCGACGAAACAGTGTCTTGTTATAGTACAGGATCGGCGTCGAAGCGTTGAACGGAAACGACAGCATGTTGCCGCTCAGATCGGTGTAGTAGCCGGTGACGGCGGGGAGGTAGTCGTCCGGCGAGAACGCCTCGTTCTCGTCCTTCATCAGTTCGTAAACCGGATACACCGCGCCCTTCGCCCCCATCATGGTGGCGGTCGCGATCTCGTTGACCTGCACGATCGCCGGTTGGGTCGAGGAACGGAACGCGAAGATCGCGGCGGTCACGGTCTGGGTGTAGTTGCCCTTGTAACTCGGCACGACCCGGTAATCGGATTGTGAGGCATTGAAATCAGCCGCCAGTCTCTCGAGCTGCCGGCCGAGCTCGCCCGACATCGCATGCCACCAGGCGATCTCCGTGGCAGCGCCGGCAGGGGCGATGCCGGCAGCGCTACAAGCCAGGACGGCGGCGATCCATGCGAATTTTCTGAACATTCCGGCCATCGTCAGACGCGCTCACTCCCGATAGCCATCGCCCAGGCTGATCTGCTAGCTTGGCGGGACTTCTCCGGTCCCTGCGAACGGCATTAACCTTATGGGATTGAACTTGCCGCTGTCCAGCCGAGCCCTGGTCCCGCACGCAGACGCCGCGCGCGGGCCGTTTGTTGCGGCTGGCCGGTGGAGAGGTCATCGACGAAACATCGACCGGACTGGACCCGATGTCTTCGAAGACTGCTGATACCGAACCACGCCCGGACACCCGCGGCCGCACGGGTCTCGTCGGCTTGGTGCGAGCCGTACCTATCCGCTGGCGGATCATGTCGATCGCGGCGCTCAACTCGCTCGTCGTTCTGGTTCTGGTCAGCCTGATCTGGAGTGGCTCGCGGGAGCTGCGCACCGCTTGGGACGACGTCCGTCAGGTCCGCAAGTCCGACGAAATTCTGGCATTGCTCGAAAGCGAGACGAGCCGGCTGCAGAACCTGATCCATCGTTACATCAACCAGCCGAGCCCCGACTTGTTTGCGGAGATTCTGCTGCTGCGCGAGGCGGTACTCGGGACGTTGACCAACCGCGCCTCGACCGATCCGATGCTGTCAGGTTCGGTCGAGGAGCTGGAGCGCGCCACCGAACGCTTCCTCGGCGGTTTCGGCGACCTTCGGGCGCTGCAGACCACCATCAAGGCAACCTACGAAAACCAGGTCCAGGCTCCGGCGCGCGACATCGCAGCTTTGTTCGCGGTGATTGCCGGCGCCAGCGGCCAGCGCGACGCGCTGATCCTGCCGCCGCTCGGCCGCGCGCGTGAGGCGTTCACCGCCATGCTGGTCGCGGCCAACTCCTACTACCTGTCGCTGTCGCCGGAAGCCGCCGAAGACGCGCGTCAGAACACCGAAACGATCGTGCGCACCATTCCGGTGATGACCGACCTCGCCGACAACGATCTGCAGAAGATGGCACTGGAGAAGCTGAAGCTGCGCACCGCGGCGCTGAGCGACGGCCTGCAGGAGCTGACCGATCAGCTCGCCAAACGAAGCGACCTGCTGCGCAGCTCGATCGACGCCAGCCAGGCCGCGACCATCGCGGCAATCGATGCGCTCTCGGTCAAGATGCGGCAGCGTGAACAAAAGGCGCAGGAGACCTTCGACCGCACCCTGGCCGGAATCTCGCAGAAGGTGCTGACGATCGCGCTGATCTTTCTCGGAATCATCATCTCGGCCGGAATCGTCATCGCGCTCAGCATTCGTCTGCCGCTGCAGCAGATCCTCGCCTCGATGCACGCCATCACATCGGGCAATTACGACCGCCGCGTCGCCGGCACCGAGGCGCGGGACGAGGTCGGCGCGATGGCCCGCGCCGTCGAAGTGTTCCGCGAGAACGCCATCGACAAGCGCAAGGCGGAGGACGATCTGCGCGCATCGAAAGAGAAGGCCGAGAGCGCACTGCTCGAACTGAAGACCGCGCAGCAGAATTTGATCGATGCCGAACGGCTGGCCGCGCTCGGCAGTCTGGTCGCCGGCGTCGCTCACGAGGTCAACAATCCGATCGGGATCAGTCTGACGGTGGCGTCGAGCTTCAACCGCCGCGCCATGACGTTCGAGGCTGAAGTCAAAGGCGATGCGCCACTCCGGCGCTCGCAGCTCGACGAATTCGTGCGCACGACGCGGGATGCGGCCCAACAGCTCGTCGGCAATCTGCAACGGGCAGCCGATCTGATCCAATCCTTCAAACAGGTCGCGGTCGATCGTTCTCACGCCGAACGCCGGCAGTTTTCGCTGAACGAGGCGACCGATCAGATCGTCGCCAGCCTGAAGCCGGTGCTGAAGCGCGCGCCGATCGATCTGCGTATCGACGTGCCCGAAGGGTTGATGATCGATGGCTATCCCGGGGCCTACGGACAGATTCTGACCAACCTGTTTCTGAACGCCGCCAACCACGCCTTCCCGGACGCCCGCCCCGGGGCGATCACCATCACGGCGCGTCCCCGCGGCGCCGACGACATCGAGATCATTTTCGCCGACGACGGCGCCGGCATGACACCGGACGTGCAGCGACAGGCGTTCGACCCGTTCTTCACCACCCGCCGGAACGAGGGGGGCACCGGCCTCGGCCTGCACATCGTTTACAATCTGGTGACCCAGCAGCTCGGCGGACGCATGGTGCTGGAATCAAGATTAGGACAAGGCACGACTTTTCGCATTATCATGCCGAAGACCGCCACCGGTGGCGCGGCTCCTGCCGCTCCGCCCATCGACGGAAACCTGCAATGGCCGACCAGGACGATATCCTCGAGCTGATCGAAGACACCGATTCGACGCCGGAGGTATCGGGCGCGCGAAAATGGAAAATCGCGGTGATCGACGACGACACCGCGGTGCACGACGGCACCCGGTTCGCGCTCAGCGATTACAGCCTGAACGGCCAAGGGCTGGAAATCGTCTCGGCCTATTCCGGCGCCGAAGGGCGCGAACTGATGCGGGCCAACCCCGACATCGCCGCGGTCCTGCTCGACGTCATCATGGAGACCGATGCGGCCGGCCTCGATCTCGTCGAGTTCATCCGCAACGAACTGAAGAACGAGACTGTCCGCATCATCCTGCGCACCGGCCAGCCTGGCCAGGCACCGGAGCGGCGTGTGATCGTCGATTACGACATCAACGACTATAAGGCCAAGACCGAACTCACCGCCGACAAGCTGTTCACCTCGCTGACCGCCGCTCTGCGCAGCTACCAGCAGCTCGAACGCATGGTGCAGACGCGGCGCGGCCTCGAAATCATCATCGACGCCGCCTCCACGCTGTACGATTTCAAATCGATGCAGCGGCTGGCGGAGGGCGTGCTGACCCAGCTCGCCTCACTGCTCAACGTCGACTGCGCCGGTATTCTCGTGTTACGAGATTCCGGCGAGGAGCTGGCGGTTCTGGCCGGATCCGGTTGCTACAGCCGCTTCATCGGCACCACCTGCCAAGGCAACGGGCTCGACCAGAACCTCCGCCAGATGGTCGAGGAAGCGTTCCGGCGCCGCAAGCACGAATTCGCCAACCATCGTACCGTGCTCTACATCCGCACCGGCAGCGGCCGCGAAGTCGTGGTGTTGCTGCAGGCCGAACGCGAGCTGTCGGAAACCGATCGGTCGCTGGTCGAGATCTTCGGCAGCCGACTGTCGATCGCGTTCGACAACGTCATTCTCTATCGTCAGCTGCACGAGGCCAATACCCAGCTCGAAGACCGGGTCGCGCAGCGCACCCGGGCGCTGACCCTCGCCAACCGCCGACTGTCGACGCAGTGGCTGCGGCTGCAGCGCGCCAACGCGTTCAAGAACGAAATCCTCGGCACCGTCGCCCACGATCTGAAGAACCCGCTCGGCGTCATCCTCGGCCGCACCGAGATGCTCACCGAACTGATCGGCGCCGAAGCCTCCAAGGACCACGTCATTGCCCAGGTCGACCACATCCGCGATGCGACCCGGCGGTTGACGCTGATGGTCGACCACCTGATTTCCGACGCGATGGCCGACGCGTTCGACATCTCGATCCGGCGCGAGCCGGTGGACCTCGCGGCGCTGGTCGGCGAGGTCGCGGAAGCCAACCGACCGATGGCGCAGAACAAGCAGCAGGAGATCTCGGTGTCGACGCCGGAGGCCTGCACCACGCTGTGCGACTCCGACCGGATGCGCGAGGCGATCGACAATCTGGTCAGCAACGCAATCAAATACAGCCCGGTCGGCGGCCGTATCGCGCTGCAGGTCGACGGCGACGGCGGCAACACCGTGATCCGCGTCTGCGACGAAGGCGCGGGTCTGTCGCCGGAGGACCTTGGCCGCTTGTTCGGCCGGTTCCAACGGCTGTCCGCCAAGCCGACCGCCGGCGAGAGTTCGACCGGTCTCGGGCTGTCGATCGTCAAGAAGATCGTCGACATGCACGGCGGCCAGGTCACCGCTGCGAGCCCCGGCCCCGGTCAGGGCGCGACCTTCACCATCACCCTGCCCGCGGCAGCTTCGTCATGAGCCAGACCCCGCACATCATCGTCGTCGACGACGAAGCCCCGGCCCGCGAAATGGTCGGCGATTATCTGAAGATGCACGGCTTTGCCGTCACGCTGTGCGACGGCGGCAAGAGCCTGCGCGCCGAGATCGCCACCAAGCTGCCGGATCTGGTGGTGCTCGACCTCAACATGCCGGAAGAGGACGGGCTGTCGATCATCCGCGACCTCAAGGCCAAGTCGAACGTGCCGGTGATCATGCTGACCGCGACCGCCAGCCCGATCGACCGGGTGGTAGGCCTCGAGCTCGGCGCCGACGATTACATCGCAAAGCCCTGCGAGCTACGCGAATTGATGGCGCGGATCCGCTCGGTGCTGCGCCGCGCGGCGCCGCCGAAGCCGGCCGCCATTGAACCGGCGAGTGCCGCCAAGGCCGATAACGCCCAGCTCGTCCGGTTCGGCACCAAATGGCTCGATCTCGAGGCCCAGGCGCTGCGCGACGACGACGGCAACGAGCATCCGCTGACCGCATCGGAATTCGGCCTGCTGAAGGTGTTCGCGGCCAATCCGAAGCGGGTGCTGTCGCGCGAGCGGCTGCTGGAGCTGGCGAATGCGCGAGATGCCGAAGCCTTCGACCGCGCGGTCGATCTCCGCATCATGCGGATCCGCCGCAAGATCGAGCCGGATCCGACGAAACCGGCCGTAATCAGGACAATTCGCGGCGGCGGCTATTTGTTCTCGCCCGCCAGCGAACGGGCTTGACCCTGCCGGCCGACCCGTCGCGGCCGCCTGCTGCCCTGATCCCTCTCGCCTTTTTGCACCGATTGTTTCGTCACCGCCGAAGCGACGAAACAATTCGATCATGGCACGAAACCATTTTCTTCCCCGGCGCAGACCTCCTGAAACGGTAGCTGGCTAGTACTTCTCCCAACACGCCGCGGGGGAGCGCGGCACGAAGGGAGCTCGTCATGCAGAACGTCATTGCGCTCAACGACGCCGGCCGCCTGGGTATCCTCGCCGCCAGGGCCACGAGCGATGAAATGCTGCTCGCCAGCATTGCGGACGGTGACCGGACTGCGATGCACACTTTGTACGCCCGGCACAACGTCCGGGTTTATCGGTTCATCTTGCGGATGGTACGCGACGCCGCGACCGCCGAGGATCTGGTCAGTCAGGTTTTCCTGGATGTATGGCGGACGGCCCGGCAGTTCGAAGGGCGCGCCCAAGTGTCGACCTGGCTGCTGTCGATCGCCCGCTTCAAGGCGCTCACCGCGCTGCGCCAGCGTCAGCACGAGGATATCGACCAGGACGACGTGCTGGAGATCGCCGACGGCTCGGACTCGCCGGAAGCCGCCCTCGACCGCAGCCGCACCAGCGACATCTTGCGCGCCTGCATCGCCAAACTGTCGCCGGCCCATCGCGAGATCATCAATCTCGTCTACTATCATGAGAAGTCGGTGCAGGAAGTCGGGCGTATCGTCGGCATTCCGCAGAGCACGGTGAAGACCCGGATGTTCTACGCCCGCAGGCAGCTCGCCGAACTGCTCAAGCGGCACGGCGTCGAAAGCCTCGCGGCGTGACGTCGCAAGCGCGCCGATCCGCGCCGCTTGGTCGCACGCCGGCAGTTTGGAGCGGTTCTCGTCCGCCGCTCTCGCGCCACGATGTGGTGGTCACTATAATTGTACAGTGCAGTTCGATCGCGGAATGAAACAATTGAAACGGTCGACGACATCGAACGGAAAGATCGGCCTGCTAGGGTGATCTCCATCGACGCGGCGGCCGCCAATCGCAGGTCGCGCGGCAGCGAATTTCCAAAGCCTCCGACACCCCATCGTAGGCCTCCAAGGGACCCGGACGAGATGCCCCCTCGTCCGGGTTTTCGCTTGTTTGCAGCTCGCTGATGCGTTGTGTTGACGCAGCGCGCGCACTGCGCGCCTCGAAAACCCGAGACAAACCGCACGATGATCGACCGACCGCAACGCCGTCGCGGAATTGTTAACGGCTACCGGCTAGGCATTTGTGCACTGCGACGATACATAGTCGCGCGATGATCTGCGCATCATCTTCCGTCACGTCTACGGGTCGGTGGAATGTTCGAGAGTCTGGATCCGGTGGTGCTGGCGCGCCTCCAGTTCGCCTTCACGGTTTCGTTTCACATCATCTTCCCCGCCTTCTCGATCGGACTGGCGAGCTTTCTTGCGGTGCTTGAAGCGCTGTGGCTGTGGACCAAGCGCGAAGTCTTCATCAACCTGTTCAACTACTGGATGAAGATCTTTGCGATCGCGTTCGGCATGGGCGTGGTCTCGGGCATCGTGATGTCCTACCAGTTCGGCACCAACTGGGCGGTATTCTCCGACAAGACCGGCCCGGTACTCGGGCCGCTGATGGCCTACGAGGTGCTGACCGCCTTCTTCCTCGAGGCGGGATTTCTCGGCGTGATGCTGTTCGGCCTCAAGCTCGTCGGGCCGCGGCTGCACTTCTTCGCCACGCTGATGGTGGCGATCGGAACGCTGACGTCGGCGTTCTGGATTCTGTCGGCGAATTCCTGGATGCAGACTCCCGCTGGCTACGCCATCAACGACGTCGGACAGTTCGTCGCGGTCGACTGGTTCAAGCTGATCTTCAATCCGTCGTTCCCGTATCGGCTCGTGCACATGGTGCTCGCCGCCTACCTGACCACCGCGCTGGTGGTCGGCGCGGTCGGCGCCTATCACCTGTTGAGCAACACCCGGCAGCCCGGCGCGCGGATGATGTTCTCGATGGCGATGTGGATGATCGCCGTGGTGGCGCCGATCCAGATCTTCGCCGGCGACGCCCACGGCCTCAACACGCTGGAGCACCAGCCGGCCAAGGTGATGGCGATGGAAGGCCACTACCAGAGCCATCCGGACGGCGCGCCGCTGATCCTGTTCGGCCTGCCGGACCAGGACGCCGCGGTGGTGCGCTACGCGTTGGAAATCCCCAAGCTGTCGTCGCTGATCCTGAAGCACTCGCTCGACGCCCCGCTCGCCGGCCTCGACACCGTGCCGCGCGAAAACTGGCCGCCGGTGCCGATCACCTTCTGGTCGTTCCGCGTGATGGTTTCGCTCGGCTTCCTGATGCTCGGCCTCGGCGTGTTCAGCCTGTGGCTGCGCTGGCGTGGCCGGCTGTTCGAATCCCGCCCCTTGCACCGCTTCGCGCTGGCGATGGGCCCGGCCGGCTTCATCGCCGTGCTGGCAGGCTGGGTCACCACCGAAACCGGCCGTCAGCCGTTCACGGTGTTCGGGCTGCTGCGCACCGTCGACTCGGTATCGCCGCTCGCCGCGCCCGCCGTGGCGACATCGCTGATCGCCTTCATCGTGGTGTATTTCGCCATCTTCATCGCGGGCGTGGTCTACATCCTGCGGCTGATGGCGCATCCGCCGCATCATGGCGAGGAAGGTCCGCGCGGCGATACGCCCGAACGCGCCGCCGGCATCACGCCGGCGCCGGCGATCGCCACCCGCAGATTCAGTTGAGCAGGATTCGGTTGTGGCTATGACTTACGACGTCGCGACGATCTGGGCCTTCATCATCGCCTTTGCGGTGTTCGTCTATGTGGTGATGGACGGCTTCGATCTCGGTCTCGGCATCCTGTTTCCGCTGTTTCGCACCAAGCGCGACCGCGACGTCATCATGAACAGCGTCGCGCCGGTGTGGGACGGCAACGAGACCTGGCTGGTGCTCGGCGGCGGCGGGCTATTCGCGGCGTTTCCGCTGGCCTATGCGGTGCTGATGCCGGCACTGTACACGCCGATCATCGCGATGCTGCTGGGGCTGGCGTTTCGCGGTGTCGCGTTCGAATTCCGCTGGCGCACCCAGCGCGAGCGCAACCGTTGGGACCTCGCCTTCTTCCTCGGCTCGCTGATCGCGGCTCTGGCGCAGGGCATCGCGCTCGGCGCGCTGCTGCAGGGCATTCACGTCGAAGGACGCGCCTACGCGGGCGGCTGGTGGGACTGGCTGACGCCGTTCAGCGTGCTCACCGGCGTCGCGCTGGTGATCGGCTACGCGCTGCTCGGCGCGACCTGGCTGGTGATGAAGACCACCGGCGATCTGCGCGACACGGCGTATCGGCTGAGCCGCTGGCTGCTGTTCGCGCTGCTCGCCGCGATCGTCGCGGTCAGTGCGGCGACGCCGTTCCTGTCCTACGACTATTCGCAGCGCTGGTTCGCCTGGCCGAACGTGCTCGCCACCGCGCAGGTGCCGCTCGCGGTCGCCATCGTCACCGCGCTGTTGCTGCGGGCGCTGGTGCAGCGCCGGGACTATCAGCCGTTCCTGCTGGCGCTGTGCCTGTTCGCGCTGTCCTACGCCGGCCTCGGCATCAGCATCTGGCCGTATGTGGTGCCGCGCAGCATCACGATCTGGCAGGCCGCTGCACCGGAGAACAGTCAGATCTTCATGCTGGTCGGCGTCGCCATTCTGGTGCCGATCATCCTCGCCTACACCGCCTGGGCCTATTGGGTGTTCCGCGGCAAGATCGATCCGGAGCACGGCTATCATTGACGGCGCCGATTGAACCGAAGAGCCCGCTGCCCCGACGACTGCTGTGGTTCGTCGCGCTTTGGCTCGCCGGCGTCGGTGCGGTGACGCTGGTTTCGCTGCTGCTGCGGCTGTGGATCGGTAAGGGCTGACGTGATACACAGCAAGTGTCTGTGACTCGCGATGGGGGTGTCATGAGATTTCCGCGCTTGCTGGGCAGGGTGGCGATGGCGACCGCCCTGGTCACACTCTTCGCATCGGCACCGAGCTACGCGCAGCAGTCCGATGTCGGAGACGAGCCCGGACTGATCGCCGACGACGGCTTTGTGCTGCCGCCGGAATGGCAGAAGCAGATGGTG
Source organism: Rhodopseudomonas sp. BR0M22 (assembly GCF_010907035.1). Classification (GTDB taxonomy): domain Bacteria; phylum Pseudomonadota; class Alphaproteobacteria; order Rhizobiales; family Xanthobacteraceae; genus Rhodopseudomonas. Next base: position 19,865 of record NZ_QUMK01000045.1, on the reverse strand, counting down.
TATTTCCGCACCACCGAGCCCCCCGGCACCATCATCGTTCAGACCTCCGAACGCTATTTATACTTGGTGCAAGGCAACAACCGCGCGCTGCGCTACGGCATCGGCGTCGGCCGTGAAGGCTTCACATGGCAGGGCCTGTTGAAGATCTCGCGCAAGGCCGAATGGCCGGATTGGGTGCCGCCGCCGGAGATGATCCAGCGCCAGCCTTATCTGCCGCGCTTCATGGCCGGCGGCCCGGGCAATCCGCTCGGCGCGCGGGCGATGTATCTCGGCTCGACGGTGTATCGCATCCACGGCACCAACCGCCCCGACACCATCGGCACCGCGATTTCGTCCGGCTGCTTCCGGCTGGTGAATGCCGACGTGATGGATTTGTACGACCGCGTGCCGGTCGGCACCAAGGTTGTGGTCCGGCAAAAGCCCGAGCTGTAACGGCGCGGCGGCCTTCCCTTCTCATTGCGAAAGATCCAGCATGTTCAAACGGACGTTTCAGACCGGGCTCGCGATCGGGCTCGTGGTCGCGGCGGGCATCGCGGCGGCGGCGATCACCTATGAGCGCTACGACACCAAGACGCTGAAGCGCACCATCCGCCGCGACGCCGTGCTGTGCGGCGTCAACAAGGGCCTGCCCGGCTTCGCGACTCCGGACGACAAGGGCAACTGGACAGGCTTCGACGTCGACTTCTGCCGCGCGGTGGCGGCGGCGATCTTCGACGATCCGACCAAGGTCAAATTCGTGCCGCTCGATGCCAGCGAACGCTTCAAGGAGCTGCAGAGCCGCAAGGTCGACATCCTGTCGCGCAACTCGACCTGGAGCATGTCGCGCGAGACCAACTACGACCTGTATTTCCCGGCGGTGGCTTATTACGACGGTCAGGGCTTCATGGTCCCGGCGTCGCGCAAGATCGACAGCGCGGTCGAGCTCGACGGCAGCAAGGTCTGCGTCCAGAACGGCACCACCACCCAGCTCAACCTCGCCGATTACTTCCGCACCAACAACATGAAGTATCAGGAGGTCAAGTCCGACAAGTTCGACGACGTGGTGAAGGCCTACAAGGACGGCCAGTGCGACACCTTCACGGCCGACGTGTCGCAGCTCTACGCACTGCGCAAGACCTTCGCCAACGCCGCCGACCACGTCATCATGCCCGACGTCATCTCCAAGGAGCCGCTCGCCCCGGTGGTACGTCAGCGCGACGACGACTGGATGATGATCGTGAAGTGGACGCTGTACGCGATGATCAACGCCGAGGAGCTCGGCATCACCTCGCAGAACATCGATACGGCGCTGAAATCGAAGAAGCCGGACGTGATGCGCCTGGTCGGCACCGAGGGCGCGTTCGGCGAGGACCTCGGCCTGTCCAAGGACTGGGCCGCCCGCATCATCCGCCACGTCGGCAATTACGGCGAAGTCTACGACCGCAACGTCGGCAAGCTCGGCATCCCGCGCGGCCTCAACCAGCTCTGGAGCAACGGCGGGATTCAGTACGCGCCGCCCATCAGATAATAGGCCACAGCTCCGTCATTCCGGGGCGCGCGTAGCGCGAGCCCGGAATCTCGCGGTTTAGGGCGAGGTCTCAAAACAATCCCGGGATTCCGGGTTCGCGAGCTAGCGCTCGCGCCCAGGAATGACCACGCAAGCGCCCTGACGAACGGACCTCAGTACTTCTTCAACTCCGCCAGCGCTTCGGCGTGGTAGGCACTGTCGCCGAGCAGTTCCTGCAGCACGCGGGCGCGCTTCATGAACAGGCCGACGTCGAACTGGTCGGTCATGCCCATGCCGCCGTGCATCTGTACGCCTTCCTGCACTGCGAGCGTCGTCACCGTGCCGGCCTTGGCCTTGGCGACCGCAACAGCCACCCGCGCCTGAGCCGCATCGGCGTCGACCGCCTGCAGCGCCTTGAGCACCGCGGCGCGCAGGATCTCGATCTCGGTGTAGAGGTGTGCGGCGCGGTGCTGCAGCGCCTGGAACTCGCCGATCAGCTTGCCGAACTGCTTGCGCTCTTTCAGATAGCTCACGGTCCGCCCGAACGCCTCGTCGGCGACCCCGAGCATTTCGGCCGCAGCAGCGGCACGGCCGACATTGAGCACCGCCTCGAGCAGCGCACCGCCGCGGTCGACTTCGCCGAGCACCTGATCGGCATTCACCTCGACGTCGTCGAAGCTGATCCGCGCCGCGTTGTGCGCGTCGACCATCACGGTGCGCTCGATCGCAACGCCCTTGGCCTTGGGGTCGACCAGGAACAGCGTCAAGCCGTCGGCATTGCCCGGTGCGCCGGAACTCCGCGCGGCGACGATCAGCAGATCGGCAACATGCCCGTCGACCACCAGCGCCTTGTCGCCCTTGAGCTTGAAGCCGTTGCCGGCGCGGGTTGCCTGCAGCGCGATCTTTGCGGGCCGATGCTTGGCACCCTCGTCGATCGCCAGCGCAGCGATCAGCGAGCCATCGGCGATCTTGGGTAGAAACGTTTTCTTCTGCGCTGCCGAACCGCCGCGGGCCAGCGCCGAAGCGGCCAGCACTGCAGTCGACAGGAACGGCGACGGCGTCAGATTGCGGCCGATCTCTTCCATCACCACACCGGCCTCGACACAGCCGAGCCCCGAGCCGCCGAACTCTTCCGGCACCAGCAGGCCGGCCAGCCCCATCTCGGCGAAGCTCTTCCACAGTTCGCGTGAGAAGCCGGTGGCGTCGCGTTCGTCGCGCAGCTTGCGCAAATGCGCGACCGGCGCCTTGTCGCCGATCAGCCCGCGCGCGGAATCGCGCAGCATGGTTTGTTCTTCAGTGAGGACGAGAGCCATGGGTGAGGTTTCCGATCAGATCAATGATGTTGCAACGATACGAGGACCTCATGGTGAGGAGGCGCGCGCAGCGCGCCGTCTCGAACCATGAGCGCCGGGGCCCCTCATCCTTCGAGACGCGGCCTGACGGCCGCTCCTCAGGATGAGGCCCCCTACTACGCCCCCGGCAGATCCAGGATGCGCTTGGCGACGATGCCGAGCATCACTTCGCTGGTGCCGCCCTCGATCGAGTTGGCCTTGGTGCGCAGCCAGGCGCGGGCGCGGCTGCCTTCTTGGCTGCGCTCGCTCTCCCACTCCAGCGCATCGATGCCGCCGGCCGACATCAGGATCTCGTGGCGACGCTTGTTCAGCTCGGTGCCGTAATACTTCATCGCCGACGAGAACGCCGGATGCAGTTGGCCGGCCTTGGCGAGATCGACCGCCCGCTCCGCCGCGCAGGCGAGTGCCGCCTCGTCGACATCGAACGTCGCGATCTGGCCGCGCAGGATCGGATCGTCGAGCCGGCCCTGATCGTCGGTGCCGAGCGAATCCGCCGCGACCTGACCAAGCGGCCGGCCGCCGTCGCGGCCGCCCATCCCGGAGATCATCGCGCGCTCGTGCTGCAACAGATACTTCGCAACGTCCCAGCCGCGATTGATGGTGCCGACGACGTGCGACTGCGGCACCCGGACGTTGTCGAAGAAGGTCTCGCAGAACGGCGATTTGCCGGAGATCAGCAGGATCGGCTTCGTCGTCACGCCCTTCGAGGTCATGTCGAACAGGATGAAGCTGATGCCGTCGTGCTTCTTGGCGGCGGGGTCGGTCCGCACCAGACAGAAGATCCAGTCCGCGTAGTTGGCGTAGGATGTCCAGATCTTCGAGCCGTTGATGATGAAGTCGTCGCCGTCGGGCACCGCGCGGGTCTGCAGCGAGGCCAGATCCGATCCGGCGTTCGGCTCGGAATAGCCCTGGCACCAGCGGATTTCGCCGCGGGCGATCTTCGGCAGGTGCTCGGCCTTCTGCTGCTCGTTGCCGTATTTCAGCAGCGCCGGCCCAAGCATCCAGATGCCGAACGAGGACAGCGGCGAGCGAGCGCCGATCGCAGCCATCTCTTCGCGCAACACTTTGTGCTGCGCGCCGTCGAGCCCGCCGCCGCCGTATTGGGTCGGCCAATCCGGCACCGTCCAGCCCTTGTCGCGCATCCGCTCGAACCACACCTTCTGCGCCTCGGAGGCGAATTTGGCGTTGCGGCCGCCCCAGAAATTGTCCTCGTCACCTTGCATCGGCGTGCGCATCTCGGCGGGGCAATTGGCCTCGAGCCAGGCACGGGTCTCGGCGCGGAATGTATCGAGATCGGTCATGCGGTTTCCATCCACATTTGCGCCGGCGCTTTGCGCGCCGGCGATGCATTGTTGGCGGCGACCTTGGCGCGTCGCGCGGTGGAATTCAATATCTGTCTCGGGATGCGGTCTTGCGGCGATGCGCTAGGGATCGGATGCCGGACAGCCAAAGAGGATCCAACAGGATGCGCCTGAAATTACTTTCGCCTGGCGAAATGAGCGCCGAGCAACGCGCCATCTACGACGAGTCGATCGCCAGCAAGCGCGGCAGCCCGCCGCCGCCGATGATGGCGTGGCTGGCGAGCCCGGAGATGGCGCGGCACGCCACACGGCTCGGCGCCTTCCTACGCTACGACACGTCACTCACCGCGGCGGAATCCGAACTCGCCATCCTGGTGACGGCTCGGCACTGGACCGCGCAGTTCGAATGGTACGCGCACAAGAAGATGGCGCTCGACGGCGGGCTCGATCCAAAAATCATCGACGCGATCCGCGACCGCCGCACGCCGTCCTTCGACAGCGCGAAGGCCCAGGTGATCTACGACGTGGCGCGGTCGCTGCACGAAGCCAAGGGGCTGCCGCAGCCGCTGTACGACGAGGCGATGCGGCTGCTCGGCGAGCGCGGGCTGGCGGAGGTGATCGGACTGTGCGGCTACTACACGATGGTGTCGATGACGCTCAACACCTATCAGTTTCCGCTGCCGGAGGGCGAGACGCCGGAGCTGACGTAAAGCCGCATTCGCCGGGCGCGTTCCGGCCGCCCCGCATGACGACAGAAAAGGTCATCTGCGCTCCCGCCGCACCATGATTAGCGCTGCGGCGGCGAGTTGCAGGGCGATACAGCCGGCGAACGGCGCCGTGTAGCTGCCAGAGGCATCGCGCAGCAGACCGACGACACCAGGACCGAACGCGTAGGCGACCTGGTTGATCGCGGTGTTGAGCGCGACCAGAACGCCGAACGACGAGGTGGGAAATTCGCGCTGAATGATCAGCGCCGGCAAGGTGATCAGATTGCCCACCGAAAAGCCGAACAGCGCGCAGGCGGCCAGCAGCAGCGTCGCATCGCGGGTGGAGATCAGCACACCCAGCGCCGCCGCCTGACTGGCGAACGACAGCGCCGAGACCAGACGCTGATCGAGCCGGTCGATCACCACCGACAGCGATACCCGGCCGACCACGGCCATCGCGGTGAGCAGCGACATCGCCAGCGCGGCACGCTCGCGGCCGATAAGCGGGTCGAGATAGGCGATCAGGTGGACGATGAAACCGACTTGCGCGAACAGCACCAGCGAGAACGCGACCGTCGCGGTCAGGAATCCGAGGTTGCGCAGCGCGCTGCCGCGGATCGCACCGGACGACAGCGCCCTGGGCGAGGTCGCCGTCCCCGAAGCGATGGCAAGATGCGGCGGCGGTGTAATGACGATGGCGACCAGCGGCATCAGCAACACCACCGCGGCGATGGCCGCCGCCGAGGTCGCCCCGGTGAAGCCGAGCGCCCCGATCAGCGCCACCAGCAGCGGCACGCCGGCGATGCCGCCGAAACTGGCGCCGTTCAGCGCCAGACTGATCGCCATGCCGCGACGCCGGTCGAACCACAAGCCGAGCGTGTTGGTGATCGCCCCGAGGCTGGTGCCAGCCCACCCGACCGCGAGGATCGCGTCGACGGCATAAAGCTGCCACGGCGCATCGATGCGGCCGAGCAGCACGGTGCCGATCGCCATCGCGGCGATGCCGCCGAGCAGGCAGGCTCGCGCACCGATCAGGCGGATCACGTCGCCGACGAAGGCGACCAGCAGCGCACCGGTGAGATAGAAGAAGGTGGTAGCAATCGCGATCTGCGACGACGGCCAGCCGTGCGTCCGGGCCAGCTCGGCGAGGTACACGCTCTGGCCGTAGAAGCCGAGCCCCCAGCCGAAGGTGGCGACGATGAAGCACACCGTGACGATCCGCCAACCGTGATAGCGGAACGAGGTCTCGTCGGGAGCCGAAGGATTCACCATCGTAGGCGAGCGTGATTGGTCGCGCGCGACGGCATCGTGTTCACTCCCTCGATCCGGCGCTTGCGGCCGGCCGTATTGTTGCGCGGTCAGACGCCGCGATCGGACAGTTCAGGCGCGGCGACGGCCACCCGCTTCCGGACTTTCGACCAGCCGGTGACCGCCAGCACGATCAGGCCGAGCAGCACCGGCGGGAACACCGCGAGGTTCACGGTGGTCCAGCCGTAATTCGCCAGCAACTGCCCGGACGCAAACGAACCCAGCGCCATCAGCCCGAAGATGATGAAATCGTTGAACGCCTGAACCTTGTTCTTCTCGCTCGGCTGATGCGTCTCCAGCACCAGCGCCGAGGCGCCGACGAACGCCAGATTCCATCCGACGCCGATCACGAACAGCGTCGCCCAGAAGTGCGGCGCGGTGACGCCGAGCAGACCAATCGACGCACCGAGCGCTTCCAGGATCAGGCCGGCGGCGACCACACGCGGCGCGCCGAACTTGGCAATCAGCGAACCGGTGACGAAGCTCGGGGCGTACATCGCAACGATGTGCCATTGCAGGCCGAAATTGGAATCACCGACGCTGAGCCCGCACATCTGCATCGCCAGCGGCGCCGACGTCATCACCAGATTCATCATCGGATAGGCGATGGCGCCGCACAGCGCCGCGGCGATGAAGCGCGGCTGCCGCACGATCTCCAGCAGCGGCCGGCCGCCGGTACGCTCCGCCGGCTTCGGCCTCGGCGCATCGACGCCCCACAGCACCGCCATCGCGATCAGCGCAATCGCCGCCTGCACCACGTAGGAGAACGCGAACAAATAGGGCTGCCAGACGTTCATGGTCCACTGCACGAGCTGCGGACCGAGCACGCCGGCGAACACGCCACCGGCCATCACCCACGACATCGCCTTCGGGCGATAGGCCGCGCTGGCGCCGTCGGCGGCGGCAAACCGATAGGATTGCGACACCGCAGCGTACAGCCCGCCGATGAAGGTCGCGGCACAGAACAGCAGGAACGAGCCGTACAGGATGGCGATGGCACCGAGCACGCCGGTGAGCGTGCCGCAGCCGGTGCCGATCATGAACGCGACGCGGCGACCGTAAACCCGCGCGATCCAACCCGTGGGCAGTGTGCCGGCAGCAAGGCCGAGCACATACATCGACAGCGGCACGGTCGCGAGCGACATCTCCGGCGCGAGCTGGGCGCCGATAATCGACCCGGTCGCGAAGATCACCGCGGCGTTGGCGCCGGTCAGCGCCTGCGCCGCGACCAGCCGCACCACGTTGGAGCGGGCACGGGCATCGTCTTCGACGATGTCGTTGGCCGTCGCATCGACCATCGGCAGGGAATCTCCTCGCACCGGCCGACGCCGGCCGGCGAATGGCGCGCATCATAGGGCCGGGCGGAGCGCGATCAACCCGCCGCACCATCGGCGGCCGTGCATGGGCCTACGCGGGTTTTGCTCGGACAAACACCAGTATCAGATTGTTGGCCGGCATCTCGACGATCTCGCTCAGCGCCAGGCCGGCGCTGGCACCGAGCCGTTCCACATCCGCAACGTCGCGCACGCCCCACTCGGGATTGGCGTCGCGCAGGCTGGTGTCGAACACCGCATTGCTGAGCGCGGTGTGATCGCCGCCCCGCTTGTACGGCCCGTACAGCACCAGCATGCCGTCCTGGCGCAGCAACCTTCCGGCGCCCGCCAGCAGTCCTTCGGCGACCCGCCATGGCGCGATGTGCAGGACATTGGCGCAGAACACCGCCAGCAACTCACCGGGAGCAGCCGCTTCGGCTGACGCGACCGACCAGGCGGGATCGGCAAGGTCGATTCGCTGGGGCGGGCGCAGGTTCGGCAACGCCGCATGGGCCCGCCAAGCGGCGATGCTCTTGAGGTGCTGGTCGTTGACGTCGCTCGGCCACCACACGATCGAGGGGTGTTCCCGCGCTAGCGCCGCGATGTGCTGGCCGGTGCCGCTGCCAGCTTCGAGCACGTCACCCTGCCGGCCGGCGAGCAACCGCGCCAGCACGGAGCGGATCGGCGCATCGTTGCGATGAAACGCAGCGGCATCGAGCCGGCCGTCGGGCTCGACGCGCCGTCCATCCTTGCCGTACTCCACCACGAATTCCGCCATCGTCCGCCTGCCGCTCCAACTATCGTGCGAGGTGTACAGACCCGGCTGTTACACGCAAGTCACAGCCGGTCACAATCCGACCACGATTGCACCCGGCGTCGCCTTCGACGAATTGACTCGCGAATCCCGCGACTTCTAGATGGCCTCGACGGTTCCCGAGAGGGATGAAAAGGGAATACGGTGCGAACGCTGCCATTTTTTGCGTTCCAGGCCGTAGCTGTTCCCGCAACTGTAAGCGGATCGTCTTTCGTCGGATGCCACTGGGAACCTCGGTCCTGGGAAGGCGACGGAAGATCAACCGCGAGCCAGGAGACCTGCCGTCGCTCGTGGTCACACGCGAAGTTGCCGGCCGGGAATTGCAGGCATTGTCTTCACCGCTTCCGAAAAGCTCGGTGAGACCTCGTTCGCTGTGACGTGCCACAGACGTCAGCCGAGGTTGAACCTTATGCACTCCCGACCCGCCGCGCCGCGGCCTTGCTCCGCACTTTCACGCGCGCTTCTCGCTTCCACCATTCTGGTGCCCGCGCTCTCGCTCGCCACGCCCGCCGCCGCGCAGGACGTGCTGCCGGAGATCGTCGTCAGCGCCACCGCGACCCGCGCCTCCAACGCCATCGTCGGCACGTCCAGCACGGTGATCACAGCCGAGGACATCGCGCGTTCACCGGCCCAAACCGTGCAGGACATCATCGCGCAGACGCCCGGTGTGCAGAGCACGTCGCTGTACGGTGGCGTCAACGGCACCGGCTCCTCGGTCGATCTGCGAGGTTTCGGCGCCACCGCGACCTCGAATACGTTGTTCCTGATCAACGGCCGCCGTCTCAACGACCTCGATCTGCAGGGCATCGACCTGTCGAGCCTCCCGCTGCAATCGATCGAGCGCATCGAGATCACTCGCGGCGGCAGCGGCGCGGTGCTGTACGGCGACAATGCTGTCGGCGGCGTCATCAACATCGTCACCAAGACCGGTGCCGGCGGCCCACCCGCATCGTTCCGCGCCGAAGGCGGCGTCGGTTCGTTCAATCAGCGCCTCGCTGCGGTGTCGGCGGCTTTCAATTCCGGCCCATGGTCGACGTCGGCCTTCGCCAATCACGTCCGCACCGACGGCTACCGTACCAACAACGCACTCGAACAAAACAATGCGCTGGGTGAGCTGCGTTACACGACGAGCGACTTCAGCGCGTTCGTCAACATCTCGGGCGACAACCAACGCCTCGGCCTGCCGGGCTCGCGGACCGTCGATCCGTCGATCGGCCTGAATCAGTTGCAGACCGACCGCCGTGGCACCAACACGCCGTTCGACTACGCCGACAAGCAGGGCACCAATATCACGGCCGGCTTCACCACATCGCTTTGGGACGGTGCCGAACTGATCGTCGATGGCGGCGTGCGCGACAAGCGCCAGCAGGCCGCCTATTTCGGCAATGTGCCGCTGTCGCCATTCAGCGCCAGCTCGTTCGACGCACATCTGCAGACCTGGTCGATCACGCCGCGGCTGAGCATCAAGAACGCGTTCTTCGGCCTGCCGTCGAAGATCCTCACCGGTCTCGACTATTACGACGCGACCTATGATTCCGACCGCGGCCAATATCGCGGCACGCCGCCGGTTCACGTCTACAACCTGTCGCAGAAGACCCTCGCCGGCTATTGGCAACAGACGATCGCCGTCCTGCCGACCACCGACTTCTCCTATGGCGGCCGGGTGCAGAGCGTGAAGGTCGAAGCCGCCGATCGGCTCAATCCGCTGGCGCCCGGCTATTTCGGCGGAGCGCAAGCGCTGCCGCTGGACAGCACCGAGACCCAGCATGCGCTGCATGTCGGCCTCGAACATCGCTTCAACGACGTCTTCAGCATGTTTGCCCGCGCCGCCCGCGCGTTCCGCACCCCAAATGTCGACGAGCGCGTCGCCTCCGGGCCGTCCTACGACGCATTCTTCAATCCGATCCCGGGAACGTTCACGCTCAAGACCCAGACCTCGGTGGATGTCGAAGGCGGCTTCCGGATCAAATCAGGTCCGTTCGAGATGCAGACGAGCGTCTACAACATGGATCTGACCAACGAGATCCGCTACGACCCGGTCAACTTCTACAACACCAATCTCGATCCGACCCGCCGTTATGGCGGCGAAACCTCCTCTTCGATCCGCATCAGCGACTCGCTGTTGCTGCGCAGCGGCGCGGCCTACACCCGCGCAACGTTCCGCGAAGGACCATTCTCGGGCAACGACGTGCCGCTGGTGTCGCGCTATACGGCGAATGCCGGCGTGACCTGGAACGTCTGGCAGAAATACGTCGTGTTCGATGCCACCGCGCGGGTCTGGAGCAGTCGCTTCATGGACAGCGACAATGCCAACAGCCAGGTCAAGATCCCGGCGAACGGCACAGTCGATGTCAAACTGAGCGGCGAGATCGACCACTTCTTCTGGTCGCTGAGCGTGATCAACCTGTTCAACGCACAATACTACGATTACGCGGTGGCCAGCAGCTTCACGCCCGGCCGCTACGGCGCCTATCCGCTGCCCGGCCGGACCTATCTGGCCAAAGCCGGCGTGACTTTCTGATGAAGGCGGCTGCGTTCCGCAGCCGCATCTCACGCGAAACCAACGTCGAACAGCCTCCGAGCGCCGAAAGGCTGTTCGGAGGCTTTTTTCGTGCTATCACGCCGCCTCCCAACTGGAACGCGATCGAACTGGAAGAATGACGAACGACGACGATCACCACGCTGGCAACGCTGCTGAAGGTCGCGAAGGCAAGGCCGAACGCGACGCCGCAGCCAAAGCAGTCCTCGACAACATGGCGCGCCTGCGCGCCCTGCGGCTCGCCCGCGAAGCCGCGATGCCGCAAGCCGCGACATCGAGCAAGGCCAGACGGGCCAAGACGACGGCCTCGACCGCCAAGCGAGGCACCAAGAAGACCGAGGACGACAAGCCCCGCCCGCTGTCGGAATGGCTGGCCGACCAGCAAAGCTCCGGTCACCGGACCTGAGACCGTGCGGCAAGGCCCGCGACGCAACAGCGAGCCTTGCGAGAATTGCGTGCGAGCCCTGACAAATCCGGTCTGGTGTCGGCTCTGCAATCGCAGTTGAAATGAACTGCCAACAACGCCGGTCGCGTGTGTGCCTCGTGCCACCCGCGCCGGCCATCACGGGACCGAGAGCCATGATCGGCTTTCTGCACAAGCGCCCCAAGGTTGCCGCACCGAAGCGCGGCGATAAGGCTGACGACAGCCGCGGGGCCAGCGAAGCCAAGCCCGCGCCGACGCAGCCGCCGCCTGCCCTCGACGAAGACCTGTACGAGGCCGGCGACATTTGCGCACCGGACCGCGATCGCGACGACTATACCAAGGATCTGTAACAGGCCGGCGCCGAGGCGTGCGCGCATCAGGCCGGCTGCTCGAATCCTCGATCGATCTGCGCCATGGTTGCCGCATCGCGGAGGTGATCGCCCCAGCCTTTGGCCGCCAACGTTGAGGCACGACCGGGAGCCGCGAGCACGATCGGTGCCGTCGCGGCGAACAGCGATGCAACGCACGCACAAAACGTGAGAACAGGCCGAGACACAGTCGCGCCGGACCGCAGATCTCGACAGGACTCCCGGCGTGTCCGAGGACGGTGGTCGCCTGTCACGCAGAGCACCTGCCGCGCTCGGATAGCAATACGCGAAGCCGACGCCCGGCGGGACTCATCATCGCACGCCCCTCGTGCTCATCGCTCATCCCGGCTCATCCCGCAGGTAGCTCAGCAGGACTTAGTCCGCTCCACGAAATATGCGCATCTGCGAATGACCTGCGCCGCTACGTCGCCGCGTAATTCAATTGAACGACGGCGGTTCTCGTGACAGCGTAAGCAGGATCGTACCGAAAACAAAAAGCACGGGCGATCGATCTTTAGCCCGCACCGCAGAGTGCGGCTTTCAACGAGAGGAAACGCATTTGTCCATTCGCACCTCGCTCCTGCTGGCCAGCGCTCTCGCGCTCGCTGCGGCTCAGCCGGCTTTCGCCCAGAAGAAGTACGGCCCCGGCGTTACCGACACCGAGATCAAGATCGGCCAGACCATGCCGTACAGCGGCCCGGCCTCTGCCTATGGCGTGCAGGGCCACGTCGAAGACGCGTACTACACGATGATCAACGCCAAAGGTGGCGTCAACGGTCGCAAGATCAAGCTGATCAGCCTCGACGACGCCTATTCGCCGCCCAAGACGGTCGAGCAGACCCGCAAGCTGGTCGAACAGGAAGAGGTGCTGGCGATCATCGGCACCATCGGCACCCCGACCAACACGGCGATCCAGAAATATCTCAACGCCAAGAAAGTGCCGCAGATCTTCATCTCGACCGGCGCGGCCAAGTGGGACGATCCGAAGAACTTTCCGTGGACCACGCAGCTCTACCCGCCCTACCAGATGGAGGGCATGATCTTCGCCAAGTACCTGCTGAAGAACAAACCCGACGCCAAGCTCGGCGTGTTCTCGCAGAACGACGATGCCGGCAAGGACTACGTCAAGGGCCTGAAGGACGGGCTCGGCGACAAGGCCAAGACCATGATCGTCAAGGAGGTCACCTACGAGGTCACCGACCCGACGGTCGACTCCCAGATCGTGGCGCTGAAGGCCTCGGGCGCCGACACGCTGTTCACGATGGCCACGCCGAAGTTCGGCGCACAGGCGATCCGCAAGGTGCACGAACTGAACTGGAAGCCGCTGAACTTCGTGGTCAGCGTGTCGAGCTCGATCAAGGGCGTGCTCGAGCCCGCCGGCAAGGAAGCCTCCACCGGTCTCCTGACCGCGCTGGCGGCGAAAACGCCGACCGATCCGCGGTTCGCGAACGATCCCGACGTCAAGGAGTTCAAGGAATTCCTGGCCAAGTGGTACCCCAAAGGCGATATCGCCGATGGCTCCACCGTCACCGGCTATATCTCGGCCTATATGACCGTGAAGGTGCTGGAAGCCTGCGGCGACAATCTCACCCGCGACAACCTGCTCAAGCAGGCGACCAACATCAAGCCGACGGCCGCGCCGATGCTGCTGCCGGGCATCAAGATCTCGACCCGCCCGGATCGCTATGCCCCCTACACCCAGATGCAGATCGCCAAGTTCGACGGTGCGAGCTGGGTGCCGGAAGGCGAGGTGTTCAACACCGACGCGGCGAGCCAGTAAATCGTCTCTTGCAAGACCAAGAGACTGAACGACGTGATGGCCGGGCTCGCCCCGGCCATTTTCGTTTTCGTGGAGTTGATCGCCGGTGACTTCGAAAGTCGGGCGCAGCGACCGAAAACCTCAGGCCGGCTTGCGAAGTCCGAGAGAGACCGGCTCCGCACCCTTCAGCAGCCGAGCACGCTCGGTGTTCGGCCACAGCAGCAACAGGCCGGCGACGCCAGCGGCGATCATCACCCCACCGTTGATGGCGTAGCCGAAGAGGTAACCGTTGAGCGGCGAGGACGCGTGCTGCAGAACATTCCCCATCACCCAGGGCGCGACGATCCCGGCCAACGTATACAGCGCGCCGTAGATCGCAATCGCGGCGCCGCGCTGCGACACCGGGGCGAACTCGGCGATCATCGGCGGACACACCACATAGATCGAGCCGCACAGGCCGGAGCCGACCACCAGGGCGACGATCCGCGCGGTGGGGCTCTCGATATAGGGCAGCATCAGGATGATGGCGCCGCCGACCACGAGCGGCGCCGCGCCGAGCACGCCGCGCGCCATCCGGCTGGAGACTCCGCGTTGGATCAGCCGCTGCGACAGCCAGCCGGTGAGCAGCACCACGCTGGCGCCGAACACCCACGGCGTGATCGAGATCAGTCCGGCCTGATGCTGGCTGAAGCCCAGCCCCTGGATGATGAACGTGGTGAACCAGGTCAGCCCGAGCGACAGCGCCCAATAGGCTCCGAACGTCGCCAGGATACAGCCGATGAAGGTGCGCGAGGTCAGCAGCCGCGCGTAGGGAATCCGCACCTCGGCCGCGGCGACGGCGGCGCTCGGCACCAGCGGGCCCTCTTTGCCGAGCGCGATCCACGCCGCCGCCCACATCAGACCAACGATTCCAAGCGCCGCGAATGCGTAGTGCCAGGAGTGATTGACGATGATCCAGTTCAGCGCCGGCACCGCCAGGATCACGCCGAACGCCGAGCCCTGCGACAGGATCGCGGTCGGCAGCGTGCGCTGATGGTCGGGAAACCATTTGTAGATCGCGTGCGCCGCGACCGAGAACGCCGGGCCTTCACCGGCGCCGAGGATGATCCGGCAGATCACGAAGGTGGCGAAGGAAACCTCGCCGACGATCGGAAACTGCGCCACCGCCCACACCAGCGCCAGTGCCAACAACACCCACCGCGTCTCGATGCGATTGACGATGAACCCGACCACGATCGCCGAGATCGAAAACAGGAAGAAGAACGACGAACCGAGCAGACCGAATTGTTCGGGTGAGAGCTTCAGCTCCTGCATGATCGGCACGCCGGCGAGCCCGACCACGATCTTGTCGGCGAAATTCACCACCATGAACAGAAACAGGAGAAATGTAATTTTCCAGGCGCCTTCCGGCGTGGATTGCGCGGCCATGACGATCTCCCCGGACCAGTCGTTCGACGACCCTTTTTGCGAGTCTGTCGCGAGGTTGCCGCCGGCATCGATCGAATGCAATCCGGGATTTGACAAATCGTCGCAGGGTGCATCGCAGCGATCCGTTCGCCGCGCATCGGACGCACCGTCTTGAGCGATGGATTCACAACCCCATATCGTTCAGGACGAGCATGACGACGAGCGATTGGAAGACGAGAATGACCGGGTCACACCGGCGCGGTATGCGCGCTGTGTTTATCGCGCAGCGCGAGCTGTGCCGATGCTGATCGTTTCCAACCTCACCAAGTCTTATTCCTCCGGCCAGGACCGCGTCGCGGTGCTGCGCGGCGTCGATCTTGCGGTGCAGCCGGGTGAGAGCGTCGCGCTGACCGGCGAATCCGGCAGCGGCAAGTCGACCTTGCTGCATCTGATCGCCGGCCTCGACCAGCCCGATGGCGGCGCCATCACGTTCGGCGAAGAAACGATCTCGACGATGCCGGACGCCGAGCGCGCCGCCTTCCGCCGCGAGCGGCTGGGGCTGGTGTTTCAGCAGTTCAATCTGATCCCGAGCCTGACCGTCGCCGACAATCTGGTATTCCAGGCTCGCCTCGCCGGCCGCCATGATGCGGCGTGGCGCACCGAGCTGATCGAGCGGCTGGGGCTCGGCGCCTTGCTGAAGCGCTACCCCGAGCAACTCTCCGGCGGCCAGCAGCAGCGTGTCGCGATCGGCCGCGCGCTGGCGATCAAGCCGCTGCTGCTGCTCGCCGACGAGCCGACCGGCAATCTCGACGAAGCCACCGCCGACGACGTGCTGGCGCTCGCCACCGATCTGGTCCGCCGCACCGGCTGCGGCTTCCTGATGGTGACGCACAGCGAACGTCTCGCCGGCATGCTCGACCGAAGGGTGCATCTGCACGCGGGGCTGATCCATTGAGGCGGGCGCTGTGGATCCTCGCCGTACTGCTCAGCCACTGGCGACGGCATCCGATGCAGCTTGCGACCCTGGCGATCGGCCTGATCTCCGCGACTGCGTTGTGGAGCGGCGTGCAGGCGCTGAACGCACAGGCCCGCACCAGTTACGACCGCGCCGCCGCGGCGCTCGGCGGCAACCGCACCGCGACGCTGGTGGCGCGCGACGGCGGCAGCTACGCACAACAGCTCTATGTCGATCTGCGCCGCGCCGGCTGGCCGGTGTCACCGGCGGTCGAAGGCGCGATCCGGCTCAGCGGCCGGTCGCTGCGGCTGCTCGGCGTCGAACCGCTGTCGCTGCCGGTCGAAGCCCGCACCGCGCCAGCGCTCGGCACCGGCGACCTGCAGGGCTTCATCCTGCCGCCGGGCCAGACGCTGATTGCGCCGGAGACGCTGCGCGAATTCGGGCTGACCGAAGGCGCTACCCCGGAGCTGCCCAACGGCCAGCATCTGCCGCCGCTGAAGCCGCAGGCAGAAATCGCCCCCGGCGTGCTGGTGGTCGATATCGGCCTTGCGCAGAAGCTGCTCGACATGCCGGACCGGCTGTCCCGGCTGCTGCTCGGCAGCAAGCAGGATGGTTCGCGTCCGCCGCTGCGCGACATCGTCGGCGATAGACTGCAGCTGGATCAGCCGGATGCAGCCACTGAGCTCGAGCGCCTCACCGACAGCTTCCACCTCAACCTCACCGCCTTCGGGCTGCTCTCATTTTTGGTGGGGCTGTTCATCGTCAATTCGGCGATCGGGCTGGCGTTCGAGCAGCGCCGCCCGATGCTCCGCACCTTGCGGGCCTGCGGTGCCTCCGCGCGGCAGCTCAACGCCGTGATGGTGATCGAGCTGTGTCTGATCGCCCTGCTTGCCGGCCTGATCGGGCTGGTCTGCGGCTATCTGATCGCTGCGACGCTGTTGCCCGACGTCGCCGCCACCTTGCGTGGTCTATACGGCGCGCAGATTCCCGGCGAGCTGTCGCTGCGGCCGGAGTGGTGGCTGGCCGGCATCGCCATCAGCATTCTCGGTACTCTCGCGGCGGCCTCCGCTGCTCTGATCAAGGCGGCTCGGCTCCCGGTGCTCGCCGCCGCGCAACCTTACGCCTGGCAACAGGCACAGTATCGCTGGCTGATCGTGCAGGGCGCTGCCGCGCTCGCGGTGTTCGCCGCCGGCTTCGGCTTCCTGTGGTTCGGCGACTCGCTGCTGTCGGGCTTTGCGGTGCTGGCCGCGATCCTGCTCGGCGCCGCGCTCGGCCTGCCGGCGATCCTCGGACTCGTGCTGGCGCTCGGCGAGAAGCTGGCGCGCGGGCCGCTGACGACCTGGTTCTGGGCCGACAGTCGGCTGCAGCTCTCCGGCCTGTCGCTGGCGCTGATGGCGCTGCTGCTTGCGCTCGGCGTCAATGTCGGCGTCGGCACCATGGTCGAGAGCTTCAGCCGCACCTTCCAGCGCTGGCTCGACGGCCGCCTCGCAGCAGAAGTCTATCTCAATGCGGCGACCGATCAGCAGGCGACCGAGATCAAGGCTTGGCTGAAGGACCGCCCCGAAGTCAGATCCTTACTTCCCGGCGCTCGTGCCGAGGTGAAACTGCAGGGCCAGCCGGTCGAGCTGATCGGCTTTGCCGATGACGCCACCTATCGCGATCACTGGCCGTTGCTGGAGCACACCAAAGACGTCTGGGACCGCGTCGCGCGCGGCGATGCGGCGCTGGTCAGCGAACAGCTGTGGCGCCGGCTCGGCGTCAAGCTCGGCGACCGCATCGTGGTGCCGAGCGATCGCGGTCCCTGGCCTGTGGAGGTGGTTGGGATCTATGCCGACTATGGCAATCCGCGCGGCCAGCTCGGCGTCGCGTTCGGCGCGCTGGTGACGCATTTCCCCGATGTGGCCAAAACGCGATTTGGACTTCGGGTCGATCCTGCGCGCGTGCCGGCGCTGATCGCCGACCTGCGCAGCAACTTTGCACTTGGGGAGCGCAGCCTCGCCGATCAGTCGACGCTGAAGGCGATCTCCAAGCAGATCTTCAGCCGGACCTTTGCGGTGACCACCGCGCTCAACGCCTTCACGCTCGGCATCGCCGGCGTGGCGCTGCTGACCAGCCTGTTGACGCTGGGCGCATCGCGGCTGCCGCAGGTCGCGCCGCTGTGGGCGATCGGCATCACCCGCCGCCGGCTGGCGCTGGTCGAACTGACGAAGACACTGGCGATGGCCGCGATCACCGCGCTGGTGGCGCTGCCGCTCGGGCTGTTGGTGGCATGGTGCCTGATCGCGGTGGTGAACGTGAAGGCGTTCGGCTGGCGGCTGCCGTTCGAGGTGTTTCCGTTCGAACTGGCAAAGCTGGTGGGCATTGCGCTGCTCGCGACCTTGCTGGCAGCGGCGCTGCCGATCCTGAAGCTGATGCGGATGCAGCCGGCGCGGCTGGTGAAGGTGTTCGCCGATGAGCGTTAGAAGTCGGATCAGCCGCCGGGCATTCGCGGGCGGCCTGCTCACGGTCGCCGTCGCGCCGCCAGTGTGGGCGCAGGGCTTTGCCGGACTCGGCAGCGACGCCGGCGGATTTGCCCCTGTGGTGCCTGGACGCAAGCTGGCGTTTCCCGACGACCACGGTCCGCATCCGGATTTCCGGATCGAGTGGTGGTACCTCACGGCGAATCTGAAGGACGCCGCCGGCAACGCCTATGGAGCGCAGTGGACCCTGTTCCGCCAAGCGATGACGCCGGGCCCGCAACGTGACGGCTGGGCCAACCAGCAGATCTGGATGGCGCACGCCGCCGTCACCAGCGCCGACATCCATCGCTTTGCCGAGAAGTTTTCGCGTGGCGGGGTGGGCGTGGCGGGGGTCGAGGCCTCGCCGTTCAAGGCGGTCATCGACGATTGGGCGATGCAGGGAAGTTCGGCAACCGAGCCGGCAACGCTGTCGCCGCTCGAGGTGACGGCGCGCGGGACCAATTTCAGCTACGCGCTGCGGCTGAGCGCCGACCGGCCGCTGGTGCTGCAAGGCGACAACGGCTACTCGCGCAAGTCCGAGCGCGGCCAGGCGTCGTACTACTACAGCCAGCCCTATTTCACCGCGTCCGGCACCCTCACCCTCGACGGCCGCGCCATCGCGGTCGAGGGAGCGGCCTGGATGGACCGGGAATGGTCGAGCCAGCCGCTCGCTTCCGACCAGACCGGCTGGGACTGGTTCTCGCTGCATCTGTCGACGGGCGACAAGGTGATGCTGTTCCGGCTGCGGCAGCGCGACGGCAGCAACTACTTCGCCGGCAACTGGATCGGCACCGACGGCCGCTCAGCGCCGCTGTCACCCGATCAGATCAGACTCGAACCGCTCGGCTTCACCACGATCGGTCCGCGCCGGCTTCCGACGCGCTGGCGGGTGGAGGTGACGGGTCACGATCTGGCGATCGAGACCACGCCGCTCAACCCGGCAAGCTGGATGGGGACCAGCTTTCCCTATTGGGAAGGGCCGATCGCCTTCAAAGGTAACCGGGTCGGTGTCGGGTATCTTGAGATGACCGGATATTGAGTTCAAGCTGGAAGCAACCGGCGGCCATCAGCCGGACAAGAACGAACCTAGTCTGGGAGCCCTTGGATGTTTCATTACACCACGATCGTCACCCTTCTGGCGTTGATGTTCTACTTCTACACGTCGCTGCAGGTCGCGCGGGCGCGGATGCTGTACGGCGTCAAAGCTCCGGCGATCTCCGGCCACCCGGATTTCGAGCGGGTGTTTCGTATCCAGGCCAATACCTTGGAATGGCTCCCGATCTTCCTGCCGTCGCTGTGGCTGTTCGCCTATTATCTCAGTGACGTGTTCGCGGCAGCGGCCGGTGCGGTGTGGATCATCGGCCGGATCCTCTACATGCTGGGCTACGCCGCAGCCCCCGAAAAGCGCGGTCTCGGCTTTGCGGTGCAGATGGTCGCGACCGCCTTCCTGTGGGGCGGCTCGGTGTACGGCGTCGTGCACCAGATGCTGGGAGCTTGAACCATCCTCCGTCACGGACGTCATGCGCGGGCTTGACCCGCGCATAGCCGGCTCCCTCTCCCGCTTGCGGGAGAGGGTTGGGGTGAGGGCGCCCCAGGCAGTGAGTTATCGATCGCTGAGAGGAGTGCCCCCCCCC
>NZ_QUMK01000044.1 GCF_010907035.1 Rhodopseudomonas sp. BR0M22 | reverse complement strand
GCCTCGGGGTCTATGGAGGCCGGGGCCAGCGAGGTGCGCTTCACGGTCGACATGCCGCCGGTGCAGTTCGATCTCACCAAGCTGACGCCGCTGTCGTTGATCGCCGTCGAGATCGTCACCAACGCGCTGAAGCACGCGTTTCCCGATGGCCGCGGCACCATCGCGCTGCGGCTGGTGCAGGACGGCGACCGCATCGTCTTCACCATCGCGGACGACGGCAAGGGCATGACGCCGGCCGAAGCCCCCGGCGCTGGTCACAGCCTCGGCCTCAAGATCATCCACAACCTTGCCGCGCAGATCGGCGGCCGCATCACCTATGAGGTCGGCCCAGGCACCACCGCCCGGATCGAGTTCGACCACGCGGGGTAGAGCCGAACCGCCGCGCCGGTGCCGTTCGTTCGCGCACCGGCGGCGAGGGCGCATCCGGTGGAGATGTCTGGCGGACCCGGCGTCGATCGATGATCGATACGATCGGCACCACAGCGTGAACCATTAGTGAAGCCTTCAGATCTGACTTGTATGTGGTTCAGTCGGCGCAGCCGCGTTCGGCGGTCGCTCGGAACGGCGGCTTGTTTCGGCGGAGATCACACCAAGCCCGATGCGCTTTCTCTGGAATCAGATTGCCACCAGCCTCAAGACGCGGTTTCTGGTCGTCACCGTCTGTGTGTTCGGGCTGGTCGCCGTGCCGGCCTATGTGGCGTTCGAATTTCTGACCCGTAAGACCGTGGTGGCGCTCGGCACGTTGTTCGCCGAGAAGCAGGTGCTGTTCGACCGCTACCGCGGCCTCGAGGCGCTGATCCGGGAGGTCTCGCTGGCCGAGACGGTGGCCCGGTCGCCGGCGGTGCGCGAATGGGCTCGCGACGAGGCCGATCCCGACAAGGCCAAACGCGGGCTGGCCGAACTCGAGCACTACCGGCTGTCGTTTCACGACAAGAGCTATTTCTTCGTCGTCGACCAGTCCGGTAATTACTACTTCAACGACGCCAAAAACGACTATTCCGGAAACCAGCTTCGCTATCAGGTCAAGCACGACAATCCGCGCGACGGCTGGTATTTCAAGACGATCGCGGCCGGACAGCCGTGCCAGCTCAACGTCGACCGCGACGACAACCTCGCCGTCACCAAGGTCTGGATCAACTGCGTCATCAGCGAGCAGGGCAAGACTCTCGGCGTGATCGGCACCGGCGTCGACCTCACCGAATTCATCCGCGAAGTGGTGGCGCTGCCGCAGACCGGCGTCACCAGCATGTTCGTCGATCATTCCGGCGCCATCCAGGCGCATCGCGATCCGCGGATGGTCGATTTCCACAGTCTCACCAAGGACACCAAGACCAAGAAGACGATCTTCCAGCAGGTCGACAGTCCCGCCGACGCCGCCGAACTCGACGCCATGATGCGCCGCGTCTCCGCCGGCCCGGCAGCGGTGGAGTCGCGTTTCATGAAGCTCGGGGGGCGCGAGTTCCTGGTCGGCGTCGGCTATCTCGATCAGCTCGGCTGGTTCAACGTGACGCTGATGGACATCGACGCCATCATCGATCGCCGCTTGTTCACTCCGATCGCTTTGTTGCTGATCGTGATGATGACGGCGACGGTCGCGCTCGTCACCATTCTGTTCCGCCGGGTCGTGCTCGATCGGCTCGCCACCGTCGAGGCGGCGGCGCGGCGGGTCGAAAACGGCGACTTCGACCATATCGTCGTCGACCAGGGCAGCGACGAGATCGGCCGGCTGTCGCGCACCTTGTCGGGCATGGCGCACGCCGTGCGCGACCACACCCGCGTGCTCGAGGATCTGGTCGACGAGCGGACCGAGAAGCTGCGGCGGCTCGCCAATATCGATCTCTTGACCGAGATCCCCAACCGTCGCGGTTTCACCCAGGTGTTCGAGCTGTGGCTGGCGCAGTCGCCGTCGGCGCCGCGATCGGGCGGGCTGCTGCTGATCGATCTCGACAACTTCAAGGACGTCAATGACGTGTTCGGCCATCTGGCCGGCGATCGCCTGCTGTGCGAAACCGCGCGGCGGCTCGCGCCGCTGCTCACCGAGCGGGACACCTGTGCGCGCTGGGGCGGCGACGAGTTTGTCGTGCTGGTCGAGGATCGCGATGCGGACGGCCTGCGGGCGCTGTGCGCGCGCATGGTCGACGCGATGAATGCCGCGCCGATCCGCTCCGACGAAGGACAGGACATCGCGCTGACGGTTTCGATCGGCGCCTGCCGGGTGATCTCGGGCAGCTCGATCGACGCCGCCTTTGCGGAGGCCGATGCGGCGCTCTACGCCGCCAAGCGCGCCGGCCGCAACCGCTTCGTGCTGTTCGATGCTGGCGCCGGGGCGGCGGTTGGCGCGGTGGCGACGGCGCAGGCTTGAGCCGGCATGCGCTTCAGGACGATGTGGGCGCCGCGGCTTGTTACTTGCCCTCGACGAACGCCTTGAAGGCATCCGCCCAGGCCGGGTGCCAGCGCGACAGGGCTGGCCTGTTCTCGATGATATCGCCGGCCGCCCAGGCGATGCGGCGTTCGTCGAGGCTGCGGGGCACGTCGTTGTCCGGGCACAGGATGTAGAAGTCGCGCGCTGCGAGCCGCTCCAGCATGAAGTCGACGGTCTGTTCGGCGGTCCACGCGCCTGCCGGCTTCTCGGTGCGGCCGCGCGCGGTCAGCGCCGTGAAGACGAAGCCGGGGATCAAGAGATGCGCGGTCACCGCACAGCCTGCGGTGTTGCGCAGCTCGTGCGCCAGCGCCTCGGTATAGGCCTTCACGCCGGCCTTGGAGACGTTGTAGGCCGGGTTGCCCGGCGGCGTGGTGATGCCCTGCTTGGAGCCGGTGTTGATGATCAGCCCCGCCCGGCCGCGGGCGATGATCGCGGGCGCGAAGATCTGCGAGCCGTGGATCACGCCCCACAGATTGACATTGAGGATACGCTGGTAGGCGGCACGCGGGCCGAGCGCGGTGCTCGGCGGCTCGATGCCGGCGTTGTTCATCAGCACGTCGACGCCGCCGAACCGCGCCGTCACCGCGGCGCGCAGCGCTTCGAGCTGGTCGGGGTCGGAAACATCGGTTTCCTTGGACAGCACGTCATCGGAGCTGCCGGCAACCTGCGCCAGCAGCTCGGCGGCGCGGGCGAGATGATCGGCGTTCAGATCCGCGATCGCCACCTTCATGCCGGCCTGCAGGAACCGCTTGGCAGCGGCGAAGCCGATCCCCGAAGCGCCGCCGGTGACGACGGCGACCTGGTCGCGAGCGATGGCGGGATGCGACATGGTGGTCTCCTCGAGGCGAATGGCGATGCCCGGGAGATAGGCGCAACGGCGGCGGACGCAAGCCGAGGGGCGCGCCTCCCGATGACGGGGAGACGGCGACGTGAGACTATTACCGCTTCTGCACGAACACAGTGCCGGCCGAGTAGCCGGCGCCGAACGAACAGATCAGGCCGAGGTCGCCTTGCGCCATGTCGTCCTGGTGCTTGTGGAAGGCGATGATCGAGCCAGCCGACGAGGTGTTGGCGTAGTCGTCGAGGATGATGACGTTTTCGTCCCGCGTCGGATCGCGGCCCAGCACCTTGCGGCCGATGATCTCGTTCATGTTGATGTTGGCCTGGTGCAGCCACATCCGCTTCAGGCCGTGCGGATCGATGCCGATCTCGCGGGCGTGCTCGATGATCATCTCCGAGACCAGCGGCACCACTTCCTTGAACACCTTGCGGCCCTGCTGCACGAACAGCTTGTCGACGTTGTCGCGGCCTTCCGGCCAGGCGCGGTTGAGGAAGCCGGCGTTGTTGCGGATGTTGTTGGAGAACTGCGTCTTCAGCTTGGTGCCGAGGATCGACCACCCGCCTTCTGCATCGTCGGCGCGCTCGACGATCGCCGCGGTGGCGACGTCGCCGAAGATGAAGTGACTGTCGCGGTCGCGGAAATTGAGATGGCCGGAGCAGATCTCCGGATTGACCATCAGCACCGCATCGACCGAGCCGCCGCCGACGAAATCCGCCGCGGTCTTCAGCCCGAAGGTCGCCGACGAGCAGGCGACGTTCATGTCGAACGCGAAGCCGCCAAGGCCCAGCGCGTTCTGTACC
This sequence comes from Rhodopseudomonas sp. BR0M22, assembly GCF_010907035.1. Taxonomy (GTDB): domain Bacteria; phylum Pseudomonadota; class Alphaproteobacteria; order Rhizobiales; family Xanthobacteraceae; genus Rhodopseudomonas. The sequence goes on along the minus strand of NZ_QUMK01000044.1, from coordinate 42,989 downwards.
TCGATCGCCATCGCCGGATAGGCGCGCTGCATGTTGGAGCAGGCGCACAGCACCGCGCCGATCCGCTCGCGCGGCTTGCCCCAGCGTTCGATCGCCTGCTCGGCCGCGGTCACCGCCATCTCGGCGAGGATCGACAATTCGTCGTTGGAGCGCTCCGGAATGATCGGCCGCATCACCTCCGGATCGATGATCCCCGGCTTGGCCACCACGTAGCGCGACTTGATACCCGAGGCCTTCTCGATGAATTCCGAGGACGACGGCGCCAGCGGCTCGATCTCGCCGGCCTCGATCCGCGCCTTATTGGCCGCGTTGAAGTTCGCCACATAGGTGTTGAACGCCTCCACCAGCTCGGCATTGGAGACGCTGTCGGGCGGGGTGTAGAGGCCGGTCGCGGCAATGACGGCAGGGCGCACGGAAAGCTCCAGGCTCAGAGGCTGAGTGAGAGGACCGCCGGCCAAGCGATCCGCCGCGCCCTGCCGGTATCCGACGCCGTTTCATCCGCGTCGGCTTTGACGTCGGACAAAAGGCGGAACTCGGTCGCATCGTCCGTTGGTCGGGAGCGGCGGCCGGCGGGCGGGGCGCGCGGGCATCTCGGCCAGCGCAGGCAAAAGCGGTATGAAACGCCGCGCAGCGAAACACAAGCGCGAACGCAAGACGGATAGCGGCCGGCGCCGATCGGCGGCAAATTCCGTGCTGAGGATTGAAACGATGGACGCACCGCACGGAAATTTGCTGCATCTGCTGCCACCCGCCGGCCCCGACGAAGTCCTGGAAACCCTGCTGGCCCGCGGCGGCATCCGCATCGAGCGCATCGTCTCGTTCGGGCAGTCGAGCCCGGATGGATTTTGGTACGATCAGACAGAGGACGAGTTCGTCGTGCTGCTGGCCGGCTCCGCCGTGCTGCGGTTCGAAGACGGCGACCGGACCGTCGATCTCACCCCCGGGACCTGGATCGATATCCCCGCCCACTGCCGCCACCGCGTCGAAGCCACCGCGACCGACCAGCCGACGGTGTGGCTGACGGTGTTCTGGCCGGCGGCGGGGAAGTAACTCACATGCCCGATGATGCTCGGCGCTTGCATCGCCGATAGCGAGCTATCAACCCAATCGTGGGCATCGATCGCTTGATGGGGCGCCGGTTGACTCCGGCGGGGCCGACCTTCGTGGGGTGTTTCCTGTCGTGTGTTGTTCCCCGCGGAACGATCGCTCTTGCCTGCGATTACTCAGCGGGGCGTTCAAGACCAGCATGGAGAGCAATCATGGCAGGCCAAATCGATGGCAAGCGCGTCGCTATTCTCGCCACCAACGGATTCGAACAGTCGGAACTCGAAGTGCCGCGCGATCGGCTGAAGGCGGCCGGCGCGCAGGTCGATATCGTGTCGCCGGAACAGGGCGAGATCAAAGGCTGGAGCGGCAAGGATTGGGGCCGGCCGGTGAAAGTCGACAAGCAGCTCGGCTCGGTGAAGGCCGATGACTACGATGCGATCGTGCTGCCGGGCGGCCAGATCAACCCCGATCTGCTGCGTGTCGACCAAAACGCGCTGAAGCTGATCAAGGCGTTCTACCAGGCCGGCAAGCCGGTGGCTGCGGTGTGTCACGCGCCGTGGCTACTGATCGAAACCGGCATCGCCAAGGGCAGGCGGATGACCTCGTATCATTCGATCAAGCAGGACGTGATCAATGCCGGCGCCAAGTGGGAAGACAGCCAAGTGGTCACCGACAACGGCGTCATCACCTCGCGCAACCCGGGCGACCTCGAGGCATTCTCCGCCAAGATCATCGAGGAGATCCGCGAGGGGAAGCATCAGCGCCGCGCGGCCTGAGCAGCCGCCGTTTCGCCACGGTGATCCGCGACAGTTCCGATCGCCAAACAAACAACCGCGCCGGTGAACCACCGGCGCGGTTGTGATGCGAGAGGAGCCGGGATGGCGCGGACTGTGCGGATCGGAGCGGGTGGGGAGGCGCGGTGCGGGAATGCGCCGCGCGCCAGGATCAGCGCAGGTGGTCGCGCCGCACCGAGCGGGCACCGTGGTCGGCGCGCACCGGGATCGCCTTGGCGCCCGGGATCAGCTCGATCGGCAGCTCCAGCTTGCGTCCGCCCTTGCCGCCGCCGCGCAGATCGGTGCCCATCGCCATGATCGCTGAGCCCATCGCCGCCGACCCGAAGGTCACGACGAAGCCGAACAGCAGCAGGCCAAGTGCAGTACCGGGCGAGTCGTCGGCGAAGATCAGGTCGCGCAGATGGCCGGGATTGAGATACAGCAGTCCGCCGAGCAGCAGTGCCGCGATCATCACGCCGATCGCCAGGTTGATCGCCAGCAGGCGAAACAGCGGGTGGCCTTTGAGGATGCCTCGGCGCGGCATGGCGTTGATCCCTTCATTGGCAAGGTCCCGTGGGCGTGGTGCCAGGGGCCGGATGCGGGGGCGATGAATGGTCTAGATATGGCGCTGTTGGTCCCGCCTCGCAACCGCAAGCATGAAATGTTAGATTCGCGCGATTGTCATAGCAATACGCATCAATACGCATTCCGTGCCGGTTCTCCGTCCGTCCTGCTCCCCGTTCTGTTTGTTTGGAGATGAAATTCAGATGTTGAAGCTGCGTCTTGCCCTCGTCACCTGCGCCCTCGGCGGCGCGTTACTCGCTACCGCGCCGGCGGAAGCCGCCCGCTGCGGCGGCGACTTCAACAGCTTTGTCGCCAGCTTCTCCGCCGAGGCGGCGCAGTCCGGCATTTCTCAGGGTGTGATCTCGCAGGCGCTCGGCGGCGTCACCGAGGATGCTGCCGTGCTGGCATTCGATCGCCGCCAGCGCGGCACCTTCAACAAGAGCTTCGAGCAGTACGTCTCCACCCGGGTCGGCGCCGGCCGCATCAAGGCCGGCCGCGCAATGCTGATGCGCAATGCCTCGCTGCTGTCGCGGATCGAGCGCCAGTTCGGCGTGCCGCCGCAGATCCTGGTGGCGATCTGGGGGCTGGAGACCGATTACGGCAAGGGCGATATGGGCAAGCTGCCGGTATTCCGGGTGCTGGCGACGCTGGCGCATGATTGCCGCCGCACCGATCTGTTCCAGGGCGAACTGATGGCCGCGCTGCAGATCGTGCAGCGTGGCGACCTGACCCTGCGCGACATGGTCGGCGCCTATGCGGGCGAGATCGGTCAGACCCAGTTCCTGCCGTCTTCCTATATCAAGTACGGCGTCGACTACGACGGCAACGGCCACGTCGACTTGCGCCACAGCGTGCCGGATGTGCTGGCTTCGACCGCCAATCTGCTCAAGACCGCAGGTTGGAAGGCCGGCGGTTCCTACGAAGAGGGGTCGGCGAATTTCGAGGCGATGCGCGAGTGGAACAGAGCGCTGGTGTATCGCAAGACGATCGCTTACTTCGCCGACAAGCTGATCGAGCAGTGAACGCCAGCCTGGCCCGGGCGCGCCGCCTCGTTACATCGAGGTGGCGCTGGCGTTCGCCCGGACCAGCTTGTTGATTTGATCGAGCGTGAAGGTCTGGCTGCCGATCGACAGTTTCGGCGGGGTCTGGCTGAGGTCGACCGCGTCGATCGTCCCCTGAATTTGAGTGGAGACGGTCGCCGTCTTGCCGGAGGCGTCGGTGGCGACGATCGACAGCTTGTAGTTGCCGTCCGGCCATTGGGTGCCGTCGTTGCCGCGGCCGTCCCACGCGAATGCCTGATCGTTGCCGGCATTGATCGTGAACTTTCCGGAGTAGACGGTCTGGCCGGTATCGCTCTCGATCGCGACCTGCGCGCTGACCGGCTTGTCGGTCGACAGCGACCAGGTCGCCTTGCTTTTCACCAGCTGCGTCTTGCTGCCGTCGACGATGGCGTTGGCGCCGACCAGGTTCATCGCCTGTGTGGCCTGCGCGGTGGTTTGCAGTTGAACCAGCGAACTCAGCGACTCGTTGGACTTGAGTTGCTGTTCGATGCCGGCGAATTGGACCAATTGCTGGGTGAACTGATTGGTGTCCAGCGGGTCCATCGGGTTCTGGTTCTTCAGCTGCGTCGTCAGCAGCGTCAGAAAGGTCTGGAAATTGTCGGCGATTCCAGGTGTCGAACTGGTCTTCGATTTCGCGCTGTCGGCCGAATAGTTCGGGTTTGGGGCCGAGTACGGCGTAGTCGCGGTTGAGTAATCGACGGACATGCGCGTTGCTCCTCAGATCCGAATATCGACGCCGCCGCTCGCACCGAGCATGCGGCCGTAGCCTCGTCCCACGCTCGCCGCGGGCGGAGCGTCATCCTGGCTGATCACCAGCCGCTGCGATTGCCGGCCGTTGTCTTGATGCTGGCCCTGCTGGCCCGACGACGACTGGTCGCGCAGACTGAACTGCAACCCGCCATTGCCGGTCTTCAGACCGGCGTCATCGAGGGCGCGCTGCAACTGGGGCTGATCCTGCCGCAGCATCTGCAGTGTCTCCGGCTTCTCGACCGTCAGATGCGACGTCACCTGGCCGTGCCGGTCGACGTCGATCCGCACGTCGATGCGGCCGAGCTCGGCCGGATCGAGGCGGATATCGAACCGGGTTGCGCCGCCCTTCGCCCGGGTCGCGATTTCGACCGCGAGACCGTCGAGCGGCACCGGCGCATTGGCGGCCTTGGTTGCGGTGAGCTGCGACGCGGCTACGGCGTTGATGCCGCCAGTCGCTGTCGCCTGCAGATGTTGAGGCACAGCGATCGGCGTTTGCGACAGCATGGAGCTCGCATCGGCCTGCGGCTGCGGCATCGTCGCGTCCGGCTTCTGGTGAGAGGCACCGGCCTTCGACGAGGCATCATCGCCGGCCGAGGCGAGCGCGTGGGCGAGCTTCGCTTCGCCAGCCGGATGCCCGTCGGACGTCGTCTGGCCGGGTTGCGGTGGCAGCGGTGTGCCTGTGGCGGCGTTTCCGCTCGTCGCCTGAGCCGCGGCCTCTGGCGTAGCGGTCGCGGCGGCCTTGGTCTCCTTACCGTCTGTCTTCGCGGTGCCGTCGGTTTTCGCTGTGGCGTCGGTCTTTGCGGTGGTCTTGCCGCCGCTGGCCTGCGCGGCAAGAGCTGCGAGCTTGGGATCGGCCGCCAAGCCGGTCTGGGCCGTCTCGGTTGCGGCAGTCTGATCGGTGGTGGCGGTTTGGCCGGCGGCCGCGCCGGTCTCGGCGGCGGCCTTGGCCTTCAACGCTGCCGCCGAGGCGATCGCCAGCGGCGTGCCGGTCGACGCGCCAGCAGCATCCGGCTCGGCAGTCGGAGCGGCGGCTGTCGTGTCGGTCTTGGCCGTGATCAGCGCCACGGCTTCGGCCGTAATCGCTGCCGCTGGTGTCGCGCTCGCATCCTTGCCGGCCTGATCGCCGTCCTTCTTATCCGCGTCGGGCGTGGTATCGGCGGATTTGCCGTCCTTGGAAGATTTGCTCTCGGCCGCTTTGTCGGTCTTGCTGTCCTTGGCCGGACTCGGCTTGTCGGTTCCGCCGGTGTCACCGGTCTTGGCATCGGGCTTGGTGGAGACCTGATCGGACGGTGCAGCGTCGTCGGTGCAGCGGGAGTTGTCGCGGCTGCGCGGGCGGTCCGCCGCTTCGCTGCGGGAGCTTCGATCGTCCGCCGCATTGCTCGAGGGCCGAGGATCCGCCTTCGCCGGCGCGGAGCTGGCCCTGTCATAAGCAGCGGTATTGCTGTCCACGAGCGCGGCAAAATTATCCGTCTGCGACGACCGTTCCGGTCGCGCCGATATCCGGGGCGACGGGGCGGGCGTGTTGGCTGCGACGTCTGGCGATACGTTGACCACGGGCGATCTCTCACTCTTCACTCCGGAACTCATTCAGCAAGGACCGGGCCAAACAAAAATGTAAGTAAATTCATGGACATAGATTCTATCAGGAGCGGTGAGACCCCGCCCTGGCCGCGCGTTTTTTGCCTCTGCGGCAGAATTTGCCGCGAGCACGGCCCGCAAAACCGGTCGGCTGTGATTGCGCCGTCGGAATGCGGCCTATATTAAAAGCAGGCCTCACCGAGGTTTGCGGAATTGGCACGGCCGCTTCTGGACAATGCGGAAGGATGACCGCGCGGCATACGCCGGTCGCAGCTCATGACTGAACCAATGCTCAACAGTCTGGATCTTGAAGGCCGTCCGCAGGACACCCGCGTCGTGGTCGCGATGTCCGGTGGCGTGGATTCCTCGACGACCGCTGCGCTGCTCAAGGCGCAGGGCTACGACGTCGTCGGCATCACGTTGCAGCTCTACGATCATGGCGCGGCGATCCATCGCAAGGGCGCCTGCTGTGCCGGCCAGGACATCCACGACGCCCGCGCGGTCGCCGAGCGGATCGGGATTCCGCATTACGTGCTCGACTATGAAAGCCGGTTTCGCGAGTCGGTGATCGACAGCTTTGCCGACAGCTATGCCTCCGGCGAGACGCCGGTGCCGTGCATCGAGTGCAACCGCTCGGTCAAATTCCGCGACCTGCTCGCCACCGCCCGCGAGCTCGGCGCCTCGGCGCTGGCGACCGGCCACTACGTGTCGTCGCGGCGGCTGCCGGATGGTTCGCGCACGCTGGTGTGCGCCGCCGACGCCGACCGCGACCAGAGCTATTTCCTGTTCGCCACCACGCGCGAGCAGCTTGATTTCCTGCGCTTCCCGCTCGGCGACATGACCAAGCCGCAGACCCGCGAGCTGGCGCGGCAGTTCGGCCTGTCGGTGGCCGACAAGCACGACAGCCAGGACATCTGCTTCGTGCCGACCGGACGTTACACAGACGTGGTCGAGCGGCTGAAGCCGAACGCGATGGAGCCGGGCGACATCGTCGATGTCGAAGGCCGTGTGCTCGGCCAGCATCCCGGCATCGTGCATTTCACCGTCGGCCAGCGCCGTGGTCTCGGCATCGCGTCGCGCGCGCCGCTGTACGTGCTGCGGCTCGACGCGGCGCGGCGGCAGGTCGTGGTCGGCCCGCGCGAAGCGTTGCTGATGGACCGTATCGTGCTGCGCGACATCAACTGGATCGGCGACGGCGCGCTCGACGACGTGATCGGCGACGGCCTGGAGTTGTTCGTCCGGGTGCGCTCGACGCGAGCGCCGCAGCCGGCCTGGCTGCGCGCGGCGAACGGCGGCTACGAGGTCGAACTCGTGGTCGGAGAGGAGGGCGTGTCGCCGGGGCAGGCCTGCGTGTTCTACGACGCGGCCGAGGGCCAGGCCCGTGTGCTCGGCGGCGGCTTCATCAAGAGCGCCGCGCCGCGCCGGTTCGCAGGCGGGCGCGAGCAAATCGAGGCGCCGGCGCTGGCCGCCGTGCGCGGCTAAAGGACTTTCGGGGCAGAGTATGGCTAACGATATCGATCGCGCGGGCGTGGCGAAAGCCTACGCGCGCTGGGCGCCGATTTACGATCTGGTTTTCGGCAAAGTGTTCGACAGCGGCCGGCAATCGACCATCGCGGTGGCCGATGCGATCGGCGGGCGAGTGCTCGATGTCGGCGTCGGCACCGGACTGTCGCTGTCGGATTATTCGAAGACCACGCGGCTGTGCGGCGTGGATATTTCCGAGCCGATGCTGCGCAAGGCGCACGAGCGCGTCCGCACGCTGAACCTCAGCAATGTCGACGTGCTGGCTGTGATGGACGCCAAGAACCTGGCGTTCCCGGAAAACCACTTCGATGCGGTCGTGGCTCAATACGTGATCACCGCGGTGCCGGACCCGGAAGCGACGCTCGACGATTTCGTCCGCGTGCTGAAGCCGGGCGGCGAGCTGATCCTGGTCAACCACATCGGCGCCGAGAGCGGGCCGCGCAAGCTGTTCGAGCTGGCGTTTTCGCCGATCGCGCGGCGGCTCGGCTGGCGACCGGAGTTCCCATGGGCACGGCTGGTGAACTGGGCGGCGCGTCACGGCGGCGTGGAATTGGCCGAGCGCCGACCGATGCCGCCGATGGGCCATTTCTCGCTGATCCGCTATCGCAAACTGTGACCGCTCGCCGCCGGAACGCGGCGCCGCCCGGCACGTTGTCCGGGCATGACATCGAGACTGACCATCGCGATCGGCTGTTTGGTTCTGGCGATTGCACCCGCTGCGGCGCAGGTGCCGCCAAGACCGTCGGTCGGCGCACCGCCGGCCGCAACCGCATGCACCCCGCATCCGGGAACCGCCAATCCGCCGGGCACCACCGCTCCTGGCGCGACCACCGGGCAGACACAGCCGCTCGGCGAGAAGCTGGCGAAAACCGACGGCGTGCTGTGCCCGCCGAGCGGCATCGACCCGGAGATGCGCGCACCGGCGCCGGACGTCGGCACCATGCGGGTGATTCCACCGCCCGGCACGCCGGGGGGCGATCCGACGGTGCGCCCCAAATAGTCGGATGCCGTAGTTTTCCCGCCCGGCCCGGCATTGCTTGACACGGCAAGCCGCGCCTCCTTATATGCCGCGCGTTCGCATCGCCTTCGTTCGCAAGGCCGACGACGAACCACCGTGGCGGGGTAGCTCAGCTGGTTAGAGCACGGGAATCATAATCCTGGGGTCGGGGGTTCAAGTCCCTCTCCCGCTACCAAATCAAAATCAACGACTTAGATGACGGTAACGGCGGCCTGAAACGGGCCGCTTTTTCGTTTGCACCACGCTCCGCACCACGGAATCCGCACCGAGTCTACCGGCCTACTCGTCGCGCTTGAGACGGCGCCGGCCCCACGGCTTGTCCTCGCGCAGCGGACGAGGCGGCTCCGGATGATGCCGGCGCAGCATCTGGGTCACGCCGATCCGCGCGAACATCATCGGTCCGTCGTGGTCGGCTGCCTGAAGCAGGGCGTGCAGGGCCGGCGGCGAGGCAGATCGACGTCGATCTCGTCATGCACGCGCACGGCGTCGCTTCGCGCTGCGCTGCGGGCGCGAAGCCGGGCGACCCGGCAGGAGGCGTCCGGCCCGGCTGACCGTGGTCCAGCAACTCCTCCCAGCTGCGCTGAGCCTCCCCGCGCATGCCGCTTCGGCTCAGGCTCGGCTACGTGCCTGAGGATCGGTGGATCGTCGCATGGTGCGGGCGGCGGATGAATGGGCCCAGTCCGTGCTGGCTCCACCTTGCCTGGGCGCTCATCGCTGCGCTGACGATATTGGTGACCGGGCTGGGCGCTGCGATGTCGAGCGAACCGGCGGCGTCTGCCAGCGCCGCACGTCGGCCGAGCCGGACGAAGGTGTCCGGGGGGAAGTGTCCGTCCGCCGCCGCCGGCACCACCCAGCCATCATCGTAGTTTGCCATCAACTGCCTCATCTCGGCTGTCTCCTCGCACAGCACCAGTTCGAGTTGCGCGAACCCTCCACAATCAGCGGCGAATGCCGATGCGATCGCTTGAAACGCGGTGCTGACTTTGCCTGGCGCTGCATCGCGATGCCCGGTGATCACCACCATGACGGGATGCCTCTGTGGATTCCTGCCCTTGATGATCAACGCCGGCTCCGGCGCATGTGGCCGGCCGAACCGGCGGGCGATGCGCGGATAGCTCCCTGAGCAGAGGGCGGTGTCGATGTCGAACACCGGTGGAGGCACCCGGAAGGTGGCACTACGAATCGTCGAATCTGCCTCGCAATAGCTTCCGGGCAGCCATGACGTCTCCAGCGGCTGCTGCGCGGTGGTCAGGATCCAGGCCTGATCGAACACGAAGCTCTCAGGCAGATCGGGAAAGTCGAAGCTCAGTCGTTGCCAGACCCGGAGCAGTGCGCGGGTGGCCTCGGTGGGACGGAACGCCATCACGCGAGGATCGGCAACGCCGTCCTTGCGGCGATGAAACGCGACGTCGAAATTCAGCGCCTGCAACAGCACCGGATGTTGCTTCACCGCGACGTCGGGAGCGATCCAGAGTAGAGGCCGCGTCGTCCGGTCGAGTTGCTCCATGATGAAGGCGATCTTCGATGCGACGTAGCCGACCGGAGTTTGCGGAAGCTCCTGGACGATCGGCTTCAGCCCGAACAGGTCGGCCTCAGCCTGCAGGCGCAACAGTGCTTCGCCGGACTGTGTCCCGTGCAGGTAGCAGGTCGTGACCACGATGCCGTCGGGTCGATAGATTCCGGTCGGCGCAGCGGGCGGCCTGCGTCCACCCCACCACAGCTGGTGAGGTGCATCGGCGCCATCGACGCCGATCGTGCCATGCGCCTCGAGTCGCGTCTTGACCGGATCGAACGCTGAACTCGCGCTGCATGGAATTGCGATGGTCGCGGCATCGTCCAAAGCGTCGACCAGCGCCTCTGCGCGTAGCGCGTTGATCGGCTCGAGCAAAATCACGAGCGCATCGGCGGGTACAGGTCCCGCTCCGCAATATATTACCGACTTGCTGCGGCGTTCGCTTAGCTGTCTCAGCCGGTGGCGCTGTGCGACACCGAGTCGCGGTGTCTTGTCTTCGGAAGCAATCAGAAACTGATCGAAATGTATCATCGGCGTACCTGTCGGTCTGGACCGAATTTGTACGGCCGAGCGGACCATTCCGGGCGGTTCAATCGCTGGAAAAGTCCAAGATACTACGCGATCCGTACTACGTCAGGCCGAGTGTCGCCGATTATTTCAGTTCATTGCCACGTCTGCACTGAGTGCACTCAGTGCCACCCCGCTCGCGCCGAAACGCATAACTGGCCAAACTCATTAAGATTTGCTGTGCGCAGCTGCGATAGCGTCAAGTCATCGATTCGACGGAAGTCCTTGGCACAGCCAGAGTCAGTATTTTGCTTATCCATCTCTTGTGCGCACGAAGATTACTTGCTTCCGGCCGCCTGTGGCCGGATGTCTCGATGGCCGGTGCACGAGTGGGGCAGTATCCGATCCTTGCGCGACAATCCGCGGGCTCGAGTTGGGCCGCGCGTGCGGTCGCGTCACCTTGGCTCGGCAAAACTTGCCGCCCGCTGGGCAAATTATTCCATCTAAGTCTTTGGTCAATCGAGCAAATTTATCCGCCTGGTTTCTCCGGCCGCCGCGTATCAATCCACGAATCCGTGCACAGCTTCACACGCTCGGCACAATGGGTCGGGAGATAGGAATGGCCTATGCGCTCGATATCAGTACTCCGGTCGAGGCCGCGCCGTTGATGGCCGAGCCTGCGCTCGATGCGTCGATCGTGCCTGTGCGCCCGCGCGACGAAGACGATGAGTTGCTCGATCGACTTGCCCAAGACGACGAGGTCGCATTTCGTCGCCTGGTGGAGCGCCACATCGATCGCGCCTTCAGCGTCGCGCTGCGGATCCTCGGCAACCGCGACGATGCGGAAGACGTCGTGCAGGACACCATGCTGAAGGTCTGGACACGGCGCGGACAATGGGAGCATGGCCGCGCCAAGTTCTCCACCTGGCTGTATCGCGTCGTCACCAATCGCTGCATCGATCTGCATCGCCAGCCGCGCACCGACAATGTCGATGCGGTGCCAGAACCGGCCGACACTCAACCCGACGCGGTGTCGGCGATCCAGCGCGACGAAGTCACGATCCTGCTTGAGCGTGCGATGCAGCAACTTCCCGAGCAGCAGCGCATTGCGGTGATCCTTTCCTACCACGAGAACATGAGTAATCGCGAGATTGCCGACGTCATGGAGACGACGGTGTCGGCGGTGGAGTCGCTGCTCAAACGAGGCCGCCAGCAACTGCGCGATCTGCTGCGCCGGAACGAGCGCGACATCCGGCACATCTTCACCGATTGCTAACCATACCTGGTCGGCCCTCGACCTCGTCCGCCTGATCGGGAGGTGTCCGTCCGTTGTACGCAGCGGACGAGGGACGCCCCGCGTCCGGGAGTGTCCCAGACAGGCGGCAGGCGCCGCCGCATCATCCGAAGGAGCGAGCCAATGCCCGTCATCTCCACCAACACAGCCGCCAACACCGCGGTGCGTTTCCTCAACGTCAACTCCGCGCAGGAGTCGAGCTCGCTGGCCAAGCTGTCGAGCGGTTCGCGGATCAACAAGGCCTCGGACGACGCCGCGGGCCTGGCGATCTCGACCCGGATCTCCTCCGACATCACCACGCTGCAGCAGGCTGCCACCAACGCCTCGCAGGCGACCTCGATTCTTCAGACTGCCGACGGCGGCGCCTCCAACATCAGCGACATCCTGGCGCGCATGAAGTCGCTGGCGACGCAGGCGTCGTCCGGCAACGTCACCGACGACAGCCGTGGCTACATCCAGTCGGAGTTCTCGCAGCTGATCTCGCAGATCGACAGCATCGCCAGCGGCACCCGCTACAGCGGCACCAGCCTGCTCAACGGCGACTTCACCACCACCTCGATCATGGTCGGCACTTCCACCACCGACACCATCTCGGTATCGCTCAGCGACCTGACCTCCGCGACGCTCGGTGTGAATTCGCTCAGTGTCGCCACCCAGGCCGGGGCGACCACCGCGCTGACCGCTCTCGACACTGCGATCGATACGGTGTCATCGGCACGCGCCTCGATCGGCGCATTGGAATCGCGCTTCAACTTCTCGTCGGACTCGATTTCGACCCAGTCGGAAAACCTCGAAGCCGCCAACTCGGCGATCGCCGACGTCGACATCGCGTCGGAACAGGCGAAATTGGCCTCCGCCGAGGTCAAGGTCCAGGCGGCGGTCGCGGCGGAATCCGCGGCCAACCAGATGCCGCAGTATCTGCTCAAGTTGCTCGGCTGATCGCGTCGTCACGACGAAAAGCGGACCGCCCGGCGCGGTCCGCTCCACTTCCGCGGAGCCTTAGCGCATGACGTCCGTCAGCAGCAGCACCAGCAGTGCCTCTTCGATCGCCAACTCCGCCACCATCACCACCACCGGCACCAGCAATTCGACCAGCATCAACTGGGACACCCTGATCGAGGCCTCCGTCGCTTCCAAGACCGCGCGGGCGGACAGCATCGAAACCAAGATCACTGCCAACGAGGCCAAGGTCTCCGCCTATGAGGAGGCACAGGGTCTATTGGAGACACTGGCCACAAACACCAAGAGTCTTGCCAGTTCGATCGTCAATTCGATGTCCGGCAGCGCCTTTGCCGCACGCGCCGCCACCATCAGCGCGACCGGTGACGTTTCCGCCAGTTCGGTGCTGTCGATGTCGATCGACGATGGTGCGGTGACGGGCGACCACACGCTGACTGTCACTCAGGTCGCAACCGCCCACAAGGTGCTCGGCACCAGCGTTGCCGACAAGACAGACGCGCTCGGCTACAGCGGCGTATTCTCGATCGGCGTGGAGGGCGGAGACAGCGTCGATATCAGCGTCACCGAGGGCATGTCGCTGGCCAGTCTCGCCAGTGCGATCAACGCGCAGAGCTCGACGACCAACGTCCAGGCTTCGGTGATCCAGGTGTCGAGCACGAGCTACGAATTGCTTCTGTCCGCCTCGGTCGACAATGCCGCGATCCAGACTAGTTCCGTTTCCGGCACCGACATCATGACAGCGCTGGGGGTTACCGACGAATCCGGTTCGTTCGCCAACGAGGTGCAGCAGCCGCAGCCGGCGATCATCGTCCTCGACGGAATCACGATCAGTCGCGACACCAACGATATCGATGACGTGCTGGACGGCGTCACCTTCAACCTGCTCCAAGCCAGCCCGAGCGGATCGACCATCAGTTTCGACATCGAGCCGGACGCCGACACCATCGTTGCGGCCGTGGAGCAGCTCGTCACCGACTACAACGCGGTGCGCGAATTCATCATAGGCCAGCAGGCGACCAGCAGCGACGGGACCGCCAGCGACGACGCGGTGCTGTTCGGCGACAGCACGCTGCGCGATCTGATGACGCAGATCTCGGCGGCGCTGAACACCACGATCGGCGGCTTGTCGCTGGCTGATCTCGGCCTGGCGTTCGACAGCAGCAACGAGCTGACCCTGGACAGTTCGACATTGACCTCGACGCTGTCGAGCGACCTCGACGGCGTGATCGCGCTTCTGAGCACGCAATTGACGCCGTCTTCCAGCAGCCTGAGCGTGGTCAACACCAGCGTGTCACCGCCGTCCTCGTTCACCCTGGATGTCGAGGTCGATAGCAGCGGCGCCCTGAGCTCGGTGTCCGTCAACGGCGACAGCAGCCTGTTCACCATCAGCGGCAATTCGATCATCGGCGCTGCCGGGACCGACTACGCCGGAATCGCGTTCACGTTCCGGGGGACCGGCTCGGAGTCCATCACCGTGACGGCCTCCATCGGCGTCGCCGCGATGCTGACCTCGATCGCTCAGAACGCGTCCGACAGCACATCGGGTAGCCTGCAGACGTTGATCAACGACCTTCAATCGCAGAACGACACGCTGCAGCAACGCGCGGACACCATCAACTCGGCGGCGGCCACTTTCGAAGAGAACCTTCGGCTCCGTTACGCCAAATACCAGGCGGCGATCGAATCCGCGAACTCGACGCTGGATTACCTCAAAGCCCTTCTCAACTCCAGCAACGACTGACCATGGCTTATCCGAACACCCATCTCGCCAGCCAGCTGTACCAACGTGCTGCGGTGACGGTGCCCCCGCTGCAGGCCGTGATCATGCTGATCGACGGGGCGATCCTGTCGTTGCGCCGGTCCGTGATCGCTTCTGAACAGAAGCGCTTCGAGGAGGGACACGCCCATCTGATGCGGTCGGTCACCATCCTGCGCGGGCTGAGTCACCACCTCGACCTGAGCCGCGGCTCGGCGGTGACGGAGCGGCTGTTCACTACCTATCACGCCCTGATTATGGCCTGCTTGACGTCCTACGGCAGGCCCGACGCCAAGACGCGCTACGACCGGATCGTCGCCAGCCTCACCGAGCTTCGCGATGCGTGGCGGGAGGTGGCGGCCGGGGCGGAGAGGGGGCTGCCGCGGCGATGACGCCGCCATCGGCCAAACTTTTTTCGCGATCCGCCTTGCTTAAGAGTCCGTCAATGGCGACATGCTAGATCTCTGCAAACTGTTGACCTGAACTGGTCACAAGCCCTCCCAGAATGGGATGCAGATGATGGATGCCGCAGATTTCCAGAATCTGCTCGATCGACTTGGCGATGACCTGTCGCGCTGGCCTGAAGAGGTGCGCCGCGATGCCGAATTGCTGCTGCGCAATTCGGAACCTGCCCGCGCCGCGCTGGCGGATGCACAGCGGTTGCGCCGGCTGATGAGCTCTCCACCCGTGACGGCACCCGACGGTCTGGTCGACCGGATCATGGCGCGTGTGCGCCGCGACCCTACCGATCCCGCAGCGCCGGCGGCCGCATCGCCGCCGCGTGACGACGATCGCGATCCGAGCTGATCGGCTTCGGCGACCCCGCTCTAACCACACCGTGATCAGGTCGAAGCCGTGGCGCCGTGATGCGCCGCGCGCATCGGCGCGTGCGTTACGCCGGTCGCCGCCGCGGGGTTTTTCTTCGCGGCCGCTAACCAGAAAAGCCGCCTGAAAACGCGCGCCCGACCGTTTCAATTTCGAACGGGTTCACCATCCACGACATCAACTGATTGCCGATCCGGCACAACGTGCCGGTGCGCGCCGGAGCTTGCCATGAGCGTCGCTGCCACCACGTCGTCCGCCTACGCGGCCACGAGCGCCACCACGACCTTGTCGTCGACCGCTTCATCGACGCTGACGTCGAGTGACTTTCTTACCCTGCTCGTGACCGAGCTGCAGAACCAGAATCCGCTGGAGCCGACCGATACCAACGACTTCATCTCGCAGCTCACGTCCTACGCCAATTTCGAGCAGCAGCAGACGCTGAACAGCAACCTCAGCTCGTTGACGACATCGTTCAACAGTCTCCTGACACTGAACTCATCGAACTACATCGGCCAGACGGTCACCGCCAAGGCGGACTCTGCGACCCTGGAGAACGGGGAGATCAACTTCGGCTACTCGCTGAATTCGGCGGCGTCGAACGTTAAGCTCGAAATTTCGGACTCTTCCGGCAACGTTGTTTGGTCCGGCAGCGGCACCACCACGGCCGGCAACAACAGCTTCACCTGGGACGGTACCACGACGTCCGGCACCCAGCTCGCCGATGGCGGCACATACTCGCTCGCGGTCACGGCCACCGATTCCTCCGGCAACTCGGTCTACGGCTACACCACCGTCACCGGAACGGTCACAGGGGTCGACAGCTCCTCGGGCACTGCAATGCTGAAGATCGGCGACACCTCGCTCGCCGTCTCCAGCGTTGTCGGCGTCACCTCGTAATCAGTTCGGAGTTTCGAGATGAGTTTGACCGGAGCCTTATCGTCGGCGATTTCGGCGCTCAACGCGCAGAGCCAGTCGCTGGCGATGATCAGCGACAACATCGCTAATTCTCAGACCGTTGGCTACAAGACGACCTCTGCGTCGTTCAGTCAGCTGGTCACCGCCGCGTCTGGCGCGAGCACCTACTCCTCGGGCGGCGTGACGGTGCTGTCGAAGTCCAATATCACGACGCAGGGTCTGCTCACCGCCACCACCAGCTCGACCGATATCGGCATTTCGGGTAACGGCTTCTTTCCCGTGACAACGGCGGTCGCCGGCGGGACCACGCTGTACACCCGCAGCGGCTCCTTCACGCTCGACAGTAGCGGCCATCTTGTCAACGCTTCCGGGGCCTATCTGCTCGGCTGGCGCACCGACGCCGATGGCAACGTGGTCGGTGGTGCCAGCGCCGATACGCTGGTGCCGATCGACACCAGTGTCGCGGCGACCAGCGGTAGTGCCACCACGACAACGTCCGTCGCCGCCAACCTTCCTGCCGACGCCGCAGTCAACGACACCTTCACCACATCAATGTCGCTGTACGACTCGCTCGGCACCGCGAATTCGATGCAGATCACCTGGACCAAGACCGCCGAGAACAGTTGGACCGCGACCTTCGCCAATCCGACACTGGCGTCGGACAGTTCGACTGCAACTGGAACGTCGTCGGGCTCGATCGCCATCACCTTCAACAGCGGCGGTTCGCTGGCGAGCACCAACCCGAGTCCGGCGACGGTCAGCGTGACAGGCTGGACCAACGGGGCGGCCGACAGCGTCATCACCATGGATCTCGGTACTGCCAACGGCACCGACGGTCTGACCCAATATTCGTCCGGCGCCACCACGCCTGCCGTCGATCTGACCAGCATCGAATCCGACGGGATGGCCTACGGCAAGCTGTCGAGCATCGCCATCGGCGACGATGGTGCGGTCAGCGCAACCTACTCGAACGGCAAGACCACGACGATCTACAAGGTGCCGGTCGCGACCTTTGCGGCGGCCGACCAGCTCGAGGCCAAGGACAACGGCATGTACGCCGCGACCCTGGCGTCGGGAACCGCGGTGGTGCAGCTCTCCGGCACCAACGGCGCCGGCAGCATCGAAGGCGGCGTTCTCGAAGCGTCGACGGCCGACACCAATACCGAGTTCAGCAACATGATTTCCGCGCAGCAGGCGTATTCCGCGGCGTCGCAGGTGATCTCGGCGGTCAACGAGATGTTCTCCACGCTGATCTCGGCGATGAGGTAACGCATGTTCGCCCGGGACGACGACGACCAACTGTTGCGACGGCTGCGCCGCGCTACGGCCGCTGCGATGGCGATGACACGGTCCGATGACCGGCGCCGTCTAATCATCCTGGAGAGCGAGGTCGGCGCGCTTCGGGCAGCCGCCGTCGCGCGCCGCGACCGGGTGCTGGTCGAGCTCAATGGCGCTCGCACACGGTCCGGGGCCGCGACGGCTTATGCGCGCTGCGCCGCACTGGCGCAGCGTCACGTCGCACAACCAACAAACGCCAACACAGCGAGGACGTGACATGACGCCGGATCGAGTGCGGCATATGAGCGACGCAGAGAGCGCGCAACGGATCGAAGAGCTGATCGAGTTGATCGACGCGCTGATCGATGTGATCGCCGCCGAAAACACGGCTCTGGCCATCGGCCTGCCGGCGTCGCAGTCGCGTCAAACCGAGGTGAAGACCCGGCTCGCCGAGTACTTCGAGCTGTGGGTCGGCGAGGTGTCGGCGCGTCGCGTCAGACTTCCGGCGAACAATGCCGAGCTGCAGGCGAAGTTCACAGCGCGGATCGAATGCTTGCGACGATCGATGGATGAGAACCTGATCCGGCTGCGGGCGGCGATCGAAGCCAGCCAGCGCAGGATCGAAACGGTGATGTCCGCTATTCGTGAGCAGATGGCCGGTGCGTCGCCCTACAGCGCCGCTGGGCGAATCGTCCAGCGCAGCACCTCCAGCGGCACCAACATCCGGGCCTGACGCCCAGACGGCGAGGTCGACGTGTCGCTGAACATTGCCAGAAGTATCGCACTCAGCAGCCTGATGACGACGCAGGTGCAGATCAGCGTCACCTCGTCGAACATCTCCAATGCCTCGACCACGGGGTATACGGTCAAGACCGCGAACCAAGCGGCCACCGTCACCGGCGGCGTCGGTACCGGGACCACGATCACCGGCATCTCCAGCAATGTCGACAAGCTGCTCTTGAAGTCGCTGGTCCAGGCGACTTCGCAGCTTGGCTCGGCGACCACGACCAACAGCTACCTCGACCAATTGCAGGCGTTGTACGGCACCAGCAGTGACAGCTCCAACACGTCGCTCGCCGACACGTTGACGACGCTGGAGCAGGCATTGTCGTCGCTGAGCAACGATCCGAGCAGTTCGTCGCTGAAGGCCAATGTCATCAGCTCTCTCGACACGCTCGCCACCCAGCTCCGCGATACGTCAAGCGGCATCCAGGATCTGCGCAGCGATGCCGACCAATCGATTGACGCTGGGATCGACGACGTCAACGAACAGTTGAACTTGATCGCCAATCTCAACTCCCAGATCAAATTGGCGGCCGCTTCGGGGCAGGCCACCGGCGATCTCGAGGACCAGCGTAATACTGCGGCTCAGCAGATCGCCAACCAGATGAACGTCAGTTACTTCATCACGTCGGGCGGCGACATGCAGATCTACACCGGGTCGGGCCAGGCACTGCTCGACAGCGCGGTGCACGAGTTGTCGTACACGCCGGCATCGACGGTGACTTCGTCCACCACCTATAGCGCATCGTCGGCGGGCGGCTTCTCCGGCATCACCGTCGATGGCGTCGATGTCACCGGACAGATCTCGTCCGGATCGATCGGCGCGCTGATCGCGCTGCGCGACACGACGCTTCCGGCGGCTCAGGCGCAGCTCGACCAGCTGGCCACCGAGCTGGCCGACAGCATCAACGCGGCATCGAATCTCGGCACCGCGCTGCCGCCGAAATCGACTCTGACCGGAACCACCGCCGTCACGTCATCGACGGCGCTGAA
Source organism: Rhodopseudomonas sp. BR0M22 (assembly GCF_010907035.1). Taxonomy (GTDB): domain Bacteria; phylum Pseudomonadota; class Alphaproteobacteria; order Rhizobiales; family Xanthobacteraceae; genus Rhodopseudomonas. The sequence goes on along the minus strand of NZ_QUMK01000044.1, from coordinate 23,850 downwards.
CGGCACCGGGACCGTGCGTATTGCTGTGGCCGATCAGAGTGGATCCCTCGTCAGCTACAGCGACCTCGACCTCTCCGGCTATGCGACGGTCGGCGATCTGGTCGGCGCGATCAACGGCATCTCGGGCCTCTCGGCGTCGATCGATTCCTCCGGGCACGTCGTGATTGCGGCCTCGAGCGCGAGTAACGGCATCGCGATCGCCAACATGACCGGATCGATCGGTGACGACGGCGCCGGTCTGTCCGATTTCCTCGGATTGAACGATATCGTGACCGCCACCGGTGCCTCCGATTTCAAGGTCGCTGCCGGCCTTCTCGCCGATTCCTCCAAGCTGCCGACGTCGTCGCTGTCGTCGTCCGCGAGTCTGACAATCGGCGATACGGTCCTCAGCGCCGGCTCGTCGACTGTCACGGACGCGCTGTATTCGGCGCTCACCGGATCGACCAGCTTCGCGGCGGTGGGCGGGCTCGGAGCCAGCGACAGCTCGTTCGCCGATTACGCCGCGGAAATTATCGCCCACGTCGCCACCATCGCCAGCTCTGCGGAGGACGCCTACACTGCCAAGCAGACCACGCAGTCGACATTGTCGAGCGCGCTGTCGTCGCAGAGCGGCGTCAATGTCGACGAGGAGACTGCCAAGCTCAGCAATCTGCAGAATCAGTACGCGGCGGCCGCGCAACTGATCCAGGCGATCAACGAGATGTTCGAAGCGTTGCTCTCCGCCGTGCAGAGCGCTGGCTGACGGAGGCCGCCATGACCATGCGCGTCGCCACCTTCGCAGCCAGCCAGCAGATGATCGCTGCCGCTCTCAAGAGCCAGGCGACGATGACCACGATGCAGATGCAGGAGGCGTCCGGCGTCGTTTCCACCGATTTCGGTGGCTACGGCTCGGGGGCCAAGCAGATCGTCAACCTGCAGGTCTCGGTCGCCCGTGCCCAGACCTACATCGACACCGCGACCCAGGCCGGCAGCAAGATCGAGGTGATGTATGCGTCGGTGAATTCGATCGCCGACCTGCTGTCGAGCTTCCGCAGCACGTTGACCGCGGCGAGCAACGCCGCCAGCACGGATTCATCCAGCGTGATCCAGTCCGCGCAGGACGCGCTCAATCAAATGGCCGCTCTACTGAACAGCAAATACGGCGCGCAGTATCTGTTCGGCGGCGCCCGCACCGATACCGCGCCGGTCGACGTGTCCAGCGCGACCTACCCGGCCGCGACCACACCGTCCAGCTCCGACACCTCGTACTATCAGGGCGACGACGAGCTGGCGTCGGCGCGGGTGTCGGACACTCAGACGGTGACCTACGGTGTCACCGCAGACGATCCGGCGTTCGAGCAGGCGATGCGGGCGATGAATCTGATCGCCAACGCTTCGTCGCTATCGTCGGACACGCTCGAGGAGGCGCTTGATCTTGTCACCAGCGCGACCGATGCGATCGGCACCGTGCAAAGCCGGATCTCCAATTCGGCGGCGTCGATCGAGCGCGCCAACACGGTCCAATCCGACTATCAATCGTTTGCACAGTCTTTGGCCACCGATCTGACCAGCGTGGACGTCGCGGCAGTGACGGCGGCGCTGGCGACCTATCAGGCACAACTCACGGCTTCCTATTCCGCTATTGCGACGGTGCAAAGCCTGACCCTGGCGAGTTACCTGAGGTAGACCTGCCGGCCCAATGCCGAAGCCGCGCGCGGCGGCGTCAGCGGCCTGGATGCTGCTTTCAGTGTCGCGATTCGTTGACTCCGGCTCGCCTTGGGCCCTATCCACGACGTCTGCTTAGGGGCCATAAGCCGACGTCATCGGTCCCCGAATGGGACAGGCTCGGCGTTTGGTGTGCGACTTTCGATTTACAGCTGCGACGGTTGGACGCGTAGTCACGCAGTCGTCAGACTCTCGGCGCGCAAGATGCAGCATTGGAGTCGGCTGGGGCGCCGACGATGGGAAAGACGATCTCGAATACAGAGCCGCCGTTTTCCGAGGTGCTGTATCGGGCGTGTCCGCCATGCGCCTCGGCGATCGCACGCACTACCGACAATCCGAGGCCCGAGCCGCCGAATTGCCGGGACCGGGAAGGCTCGGCGCGTGCGAAAGCATCGAAGGCTCGTGCTGCGAACTCGGCGCTCAAGCCGGGCCCCTCGTCTTCAACGGCGATGGCCACCTCGGACGTCTCCAGAGTCATCCGGATCTCGATCACGCCGGGCGTCGCGTAGCGACGCGCGTTTTCCAAAAGCGCGAGTAGGGCCTGTCGGATCCGCGGGCCGTCGCATGGCAGCGTCACCGGCTCGGTTGTCATCTGAACAGAAAAGCCGGCTCCTTCGAGAGCAGGGCGCATCGCCTCGACAGCCTGCTCCACCTCGCTGGCGAGATCCGTCGGCTCGACGCGCATGTCCAGGCGCTGACTGTCCGAGAGGGTCACGACCCTCAGATCGTCGACCAGACGTGACAGGTTCTCGACCTGAGCCAGCAAACTCCTGAACAGCTCATCGCTTGGTTCGAAGACGCCGTCGGTGAGCCCTTGCAGGCGACCACGCAGAATCGTCAGCGGCGTCCGCAGTTCATGAGCGATGGCTGCGTTCCACGACGCCATCGACTGCGCTACGTCCTGTAGACGCTGGGCCATCGCGTTGAAGTCATCGACGAGTTGGGCGGTTTCGCCGAGCGAGCGATCGCCCGGCACCGCCCGCGCGGTGAGGTCGCCGGCTGCGATCTTGCGGGCGCCTTCGGCGAGCGAATTGAGTGGTGCGAGGATGCGCCGCGTCAGCCGCAGTGCGGCGTGGATCGCGATGGCGAGGCCGAGCAGAAGGAAGATCGCGATCAGGATGAAGTCGGGCGCTTCCGGCAGCAACGGCGGCGGACCCGGCGGCGGTGGAAACCAGGTCATATAAATGCTGTAGAAGATGAACGTGCCGACGAACACCATCAGCACCGCGATGGCGGCGACGACGCTCATCGACAGTGTGATCTGCCCGCTGAGGCGATACCGTTTCATGCGGCCGTCAGTCGGTAGCCGACGCCTCGCACCACCGACATCATGCCGGTCGCGCCTGCATCGTCGAGCTTGCGTCGCAGATTGCTGACATGACTGTCGACCGTCCGCTCCAGCGCGTCGCCGCCCGGGAGGCAGGCGTCGATCAGTTCGTTGCGGCCGAAAGCCCGCGTCGGCGCCTTTGCCATATGAGCCAGCAGTCGGAATTCCGTCAGGGTCAATTGCAGCGGCATCGCGACCTCGTCGCCATGCACCTTCGCCAGGTGACTCTCGAGGTCGACTTCGAGCTTACCGATGCGAAGAATCGTTCGACTGGTCGCGTGACCCGACCGTCGCAGAACCGCCTTGGTGCGGGCAACGACCTCGAGCGGGTTGAACGGCTTGACCACGTAGTCGTCGGCGCCGAGACGCAATCCCTGCAGACGATCGAGATCCTGATCGAGCGCGGTGATCATGATGATCGGCGTCTCGCCCCGGCGACGCAACTCGGCGAGGACGTCCCAGCCATCCATCTTCGGCATCTTCACATCGAGCAGAACGAGATCCGGTTTCAGGATCGCGTGCTGATCGAGAGCAGTCTGTCCATCGGCCGCACTCACGGTGCGGAATCCTTCCCGCACCAGATACGCGTCGAGGATCTTGGTGATTTCCGGCTCGTCTTCAGCGATCAGGATGAGTTCGTTCATCGTTCATGTCCAACCGGAGTGCGCCGATCGCGATGGTTGGCGGGATCGGCGCAGCTCGAGGTTGCCCGGGTCAGTGATCCCATGACCAGTCGTAGGCGGGCGGAGTATCGTCGTCATGCGAGGGGTCGTCGTGAGGCCAGTTGTATTCGTCACTCCAGGCGTCGGCGCGGTAACCATCATAGCGGTACGGCCACGAAGAAAACCGATAGCCGAGACGGCGATCGGGACGGCAGGTGCCCCAGGACGTGACATGCCAACCACGGCCGCATTGCCAGTCGGCTTGGATCACATCCGGCGATGCGTACAGCGGCGCGCGTCCGAGCGGCATTGCCAGCGCGCCGCCGTTCCACAACGACAGCGTGCCCATCAGGATCGCGGCCTTTAATAGCAACTTTCTCATCGGATCACATTGCTCCCTTTCAGCGTCGCTGATCGGCGACCCGTCTCTTGTTAGCGAAGATCGCGGCCAAAATCCTGCCGACCGCACGACCGTCCGGCGACGTCAACATTCCCGTAATCAATTGAGTTAATTCACATTTGTCCGCTGGCGGGCTGTCTCTGGGCGGTCGTGGGATCGCCGCCTCCATCAATCCTCCACATCGTCTCCACACGCGACCAATGCGCGCCGGGTAAGTCTCGCGCCTCATCGTATTGCACTCCCAAGCTCCGGCTGGGGGCGTGCGTCGTACTCCCTCGAGAATGAAGCCCGTGTTGTCCCAATCAACCGTTGCCGCGATCGTGGCACTGGCGTTTGCCGTGGCGCTTGTGGGCTGCAAGCCGCAGTCTGCCGATCACGGCGTCGATCCCGCCGGCGTCGGCCGTCCCGAGGTCGGTGTCGTGACGCTTCACCCGCAGGCGGTGGTGATGACTGCGGAGCTTCCTGGCCGCGTCGTTGCCTCGCAGACGGCCGAGGTGCGTCCGCAGGTCTCCGGTATCGTTCAGCAGCGCCTGTTCAAGGAGGGCAGCGAGGTCGCCGAGGGCGCGTCGCTCTATCAGATCGACGCCGCCCCCTACAAGGCAGCCTATGACAGCGCAGTCGCGGCGTTGCGGAAGGCGGAAGCTGTCGTGCCCAGCGCGCATGCCAAGTCGGAGCGCTATCAGGGACTCGTCAAACAGAATGCCGTCAGCAAGCAGGATTTCGACGATGCCGTTGCCGCGCTCGCTCAGGCGAAGGCGGAGGTGGCCACCGCAAAGGCTTCGGTCGAAACAGCCAGGATCAATCTCGACTACACCACGATCAAAGCGCCGATCGGCGGCCGAACCGACCGTTCGTCCTTGACCCCCGGCGCACTGGTCACTGCGGGCCAGACCGGGCTGCTGACCACGATCCGCACGCTCGACCCGATCTTCATCGACGTCATTCAGTCGAGCACCAACCTGCTCAACCTACGGCACGCGATCGACTCCGGGCGCCTGAAAGTGAGCGGTCCGCATGTCGCGGTGAAACTGAAGCTGGAAAACGGTGCGATCTATCCGCTGTCCGGCAAGCTCGAATTCTCCGAGGCCAATGTCAGCACCTCGACCGGCACGGTGACGTTGCGGGCGGTGTTTCCCAATCCGCAGCGTCTGCTGCTGCCCGGCATGTTTGCGCGCGCCGTCGTCGAAGAAGGCGTCGCGCCCGACAGCTTCCTGGTGCCGCAGCGTGCCGTCACTCGGAACACGAAGGGTGAGGCGGTCGCGATGTTCCTCGACAACGACGACAAGGTCGAAGAGCGCGTTCTGTCCGTGACCCGCAGCGTCGGCAACAACTGGCTGGTTGGCGCCGGCGTTCGCGAAGGCGATCGGGTGATCGTCGAAGGCGCGCAGCATGTGCGCCCTGGGCAGAAGGCCGCCGCTGCCGAAGTTGTTGTCGACGACACGACCGGCGAAGTGCGCGGGCGCCTGCCGCTGCAACGACGCGCCGCGCGTCCAAAGGCAGAGCCATGATCTCCGCATTCTTCATCCGAAGGCCGATCTTCGCCTGGGTGATCGCGATCGTGATCATGCTCGGCGGGCTGTTGGCGCTGACCACGTTGCCGGTGTCGCAATATCCGGAGATCGCGCCGCCGACGATCCAGATCAGCGCCAGCTATCCGGGCGCGGATGCGCGGACGGTCGAGAATTCGGTGACCAAGGTCATCGAGCAAGGCATGACCGGGCTGGACAACCTCGACTACATGACTGCGTCGTCGACCTCGAGCGGCCAGGCCGAGATCGCGCTCACCTTCACCAACAAGGCCAATCCCGACGTCGCGCAGATGCAGGTGCAGAACAAGCTGCAGCTCGTCACCGCGCTGCTGCCGTCGATCGTCCAGACCACGGGGCTCTCGGTCACCAAATCGACCAACGGCTTTCTGATGATTGTCGGCTTCGTCTCGACCAACGGCAAGATGAGCGAGACCGATCTCGCCGACTATGTGAAGAGCTCGCTCAACGACAGGCTCAAGCGGGTGGAAGGCGTCGGCAATACCCAGCTGTTCGGCGGCGGCTACGCGATGCGGATCTGGCTCGATCCGGAGAAGCTGCTGAAATACGCGTTGACGCCGGCCGACATCACCGCGGCGATCCAGGCGCAGAACACCCAGGTCTCGGCCGGTCAGCTCGGCGGCCTTCCTGCGCGTAAGGGCCAGCAGCTCAACGCGACCGTCACCGCGCAGAGCCGGCTGCAGACGCCGGCGCAATTCCGCAACATCGTCGTCAAGAGCGATACCAACGGATCGATGGTCCGGATCAACGATGTCGCCACCGTCGAACTCGGCGCGGAGGACTACACCAGCGCGTCGACCTACAACGGCCTGCCGGCCACGGGGCTCGCGATCAATCTGGCGACCGGCGCCAATGCGATCAGGACGGCCGCTGCCGTCAAGGCGGTGGTCAACGAGATGGCCCCGACGTTGCCGCAAGGCGTCAAGGTCGTCTACCCCTACGATACCACGCCCTTTGTCGAGATCTCGATCCGCGACGTCACCCGCACGCTGGTCGAGGCGGTCGTCCTCGTCTTCGTGGTGATGTTGGTTTTCCTGCAGAACTTTCGCGCCACGCTGATTCCGACGCTGGCGGTGCCGGTCGTGCTGCTTGGCACCTTCGGCGTGCTGGCGCTCGCCGGCTATTCGATCAACACGCTGACCATGTTCGCCATGGTGCTGGCGATCGGCCTTCTGGTCGACGACGCAATCGTGGTGGTCGAGAACGTCGAACGCGTGATGCACGACGAGGGGCTGTCGCCGCGCGAGGCCACGGTCCGTTCGATGAGGGAGATCACCGGCGCGCTGATCGGCATCACCACGGTGCTGTCGGCTGTGTTCGTGCCGATGGCGTTCTTCGGCGGCTCGGTCGGGGTGATCTACCGGCAGTTCTCGGTGACGATCGTCTCCGCGATGGTGCTGTCGGTGATCGTGGCGCTGGTGCTGACGCCGGCCTTGTGCGCGACGATTCTTCGGCCGCCGAAGGCGCACGACGAGAAGCGCGGCGTGTTCGGATGGTTCAACCGCGTGCTGGGCCGAGGCACGGATGCCTATCAGACCGGGGCGCGCGGCATGCTGCGGCGTCCGCGGCAAGGGCTGGTCGCGTTCGTGCTCGTCATCGTGGCTGCCGGCGCATTGTTCATCCGCCTGCCGAGTTCGTTCCTGCCGGAAGAAGACCAGGGGTTGCTGATGGTGTCGGTGCAATTGCCGGTCGGCGCCACCACGGACCGCACCGAGCGCGTGCTCGACAAGGTCACCCGCCATTTTCTCGATCACGAGACCAAAGCGGTGGATGGCCTTATGACGGTGACGGGCTTTTCATTTTCCGGAGCCGGCCAGAATGTCGGCATGGCCTTCGTGCGTCTGAGGGACTTCGCCGAACGCAAAGACACCGACCTCTCCGCCAATGCGGTGGCCGAACGCGCCATGGCGGTGTTCGCCGGCATTCGCGACGCGAAGGTGTTTGCGCTGGCGCCGCCGGCGATCGAAGGGCTCGGAACCAGCAACGGCTTCGATTTCTATCTCAAGGACATCAACGGCGCGGGGCACGACAAGCTGATGGCCGTGCGCGATCAGCTACTCGGCGCTGCCGGAAAAAGCCGGCTGCTGAGCGGGACCCGGCCCAACGGGCAGGATGATACGCCGCAGTTTTCGATCGACATCGATCAGGAGAAGGCGAGTGCGCTCGGCCTCAATCTTGCCGACGTCAACTCGACGCTGTCGATCGCGTGGGGCAGCAGCTACGTCAACGATTTCATCGACCGTGGCCGTGTCAAGCGGGTCTACCTGCAGTCGGCGGCGGATTTCCGCATGCAGCCGGAGGACCTGAATCGCTGGTACGTCCGCAACAGCTCCGGCGCGATGGTGCCGTTCTCCGCCTTCGCGTCCGGCCGCTGGACCTTCGGCTCGCCGCGGCTCGAGCGTTACAACGGCGCGGCCGCGGTTCAGATCCAGGGCGATGCCGCACCGTCGATCAGCTCCGGCGCCGCCATGGCGGAGATCGATCGCCTCGTTACCGGCCTGCCCGCCGGCTTCGGCCACGAATGGACCGCGCTGTCGCGGCAGGAGCAGCTCTCCGGCAATCAGGCGACCTCGCTGTACGCGATCTCCATTCTTGTGGTGTTCCTGTGTCTGGCGGCGCTCTACGAGAGCTGGTCGATCCCGTTCGCCGTGATGCTCTCGGTGCCGGTCGGCGTGTTCGGCGCGCTGGCGGCCGCGCTGATGTTCGGTCAGACCAACGACGTGTACTTCAAGGTCGGCCTCCTGACCACGACCGGCCTTGCGGCCAAGAACGCCATCCTGATCATCGAATTCGCGATCGCGCGCCAGCAGGCGGGGCTGGGATTGCATCGCGCCACCTTGCTCGCCGCAAGGCAGCGGTTGCGGCCGATCCTGATGACTTCGTTTGCATTCATCCTCGGTGTCACGCCGCTGGTCGTGGCCAGCGGCGCAGGCTCGGCGGCGCAGAATTCGATCGGCATCGGCGTGATGGGCGGCATGTTGTCGGCGACTCTGCTGGGCATTTTCTTCGCACCGCTGTTGTTCGTCGTGGTCCGGCGTGTGTTCAAGGGCGCGCCCGCCACCGAGATCGCCGCCAGCCTGTCCCCGCCTGACGCGGTCGCCTTGTCGGGCCGGCGCGAGTCGTGAGGGAAGACATGATGGAAGCGCGAACCGGGATGATGCGGGCTCGGCGGTGGCTGACGCGCTGCGGGCGCGCCGGAGCGATGGTCGTGACGTTGACGTCGACTGCGACTGCGCTGAGCGGCTGCGCGATCGAGATTCCGCTGGCGCCTGCGAAGACGTCACCACCCGCGCAGCCGCCAGCCCCACCTGCGAAGCCTGCGCCCGCGCCGTCCTTTGCGATACTGATGGTCCTCGTTGCGGCGTTGCTCGGCGGATGCGCGGTCGGACCCGACTATCGGACGCCGCTTCTCGCGACGCCGACGCATTGGAGCCGGACTGGGGGCGTGACGACTGCGCCGCCCACGCTGACGCGCTGGTGGGCCCGGCTTCGCGATCCGTTGCTGGATCAGCTCGTGACCGAGGCGGTGGATGGCAATCTGGATGTCGCGACGGCGAGCGCGCGCGTGCGCGAGGCGCGGGCGAGCTATCGGCAGGCGGTGGGAGCGTTGCTTCCGACGGTCGCTAACAGCGAGTCGGCACGGCTGGCGAAGGGGACGAACTCTTTGTCGGCGGTGCCCGGTGGGACAAATATCGGCAGTCCGTCATCGCCCGTCGGACAGAACGGCACGTCTGGTCTGTATCAGGCGGGCTTCGATGCAAGCTGGGAGCTCGATCTGTTCGGCGCCAACCGCCGGACCGTGGAGGCGGCGGCATACGGCATCGATGCCTCGGGTGAGAATCTGCGCGCAGCGCTGCTGACGCTGGTCGGCGACGTCGCATCGAACTACGTCCAAGCACGCGGCTATCAGGCGCGCATCGCGCTCGCTCGTCGCACGGCGCTGTCGCAGGACGAAACCACCAAGATCACCCGCAACCGCTTGGCGGCGGGCACGGCTTCCGCGGCGGACCTCGCCAATGCGACCGGGCAGGCGGCGACGACGCGCGCCTTCGTTCCGACGCTCGAGACGGCGTATGCCGAAACCGTGCATCGGTTGTCGGTGCTGACAGGACGGTCGCCGGCTGCGCTGGCGGACCGCATGGCGAGGCCGAGGCCGATCCCGGCGCCGAAGCTGCCGGTGTCGGCCGGTGTTCCTGCCGATGTCTTGCTGATGCGTCCCGATGTGCGGCTGGCGGAGCGCCGCTACGCGCAGTCCACGGCGCGGATCGGGCGGGCCGAAGCGGCGTTGTATCCGAGCGTCAGCTTGACGGGGAACATTGCAACCTCCGGCACCAAGCTCGGCGATCTCGGCAAGAACTCGTCGATCAGTTGGTCGCTCGGTCCGACGTTGACGGTCCCGATCTTCAACGGCGGAAAATTGCGGGCTGCGGTCGAGATCGCGCAGGCACAGCGTGATCAGCAGTTTCTGGCCTACCAAGCGTCTGTACTCACCGCGTTGAAGGACGTCGAGGACGCGCTGGTGTCGCTCGGTCACGAGCGCGCGCGAAGCCGATTCCTCACGACATCGACCACGGCCTACCGGCAGGCGGCGAGCCTGTCGCAGTCGCTGTATCGATCCGGATCGTCGAGCTTTCTCGACGTCCTGACTGCCGAACGCTCGCTCTACGGTGCCGAAGACGCGCTGCTGCAGAGCCGGGTCAAGATTGTTGCGGACTACATCGCACTGAACAAGGCCCTCGGAGGTGGATGGGACGGCGAGGTCGACGCGCTGACGCCGGAGGTGATCGACGTCGACATCGGGCCGCATCCGGCCGGTCCGATCACGCATCGGCGTGCGGCTTTATGAGCGAGACGATTGGGAAACACAGGTCGACAATGCAAGAGACGAAGCAATGAGATTGGATGAGGCAATACGCGTCATCCTGGTCCCGGAGCAGGAAGCGGATCTGACGGATCCTCGGTTCGGCCTACAGGACGATGATCGACTTCGATTGCGTATCGCGTTCGCAGATTCAAGCCAATGAATCTCGCGAATGCCGACGCGCTTCGTCGCGATCCGGGCGCGGCCTCGTCCCGGCCGGCCGTGATCCGCTATTGCTGGTTGCAACGCGCTATTCGCCGCGGCGCTGCGGCGTTGGTGCACCCGCGGCTCGGCACTCCGTTGCTGTTTGGCGTTGTCCTCAGCAACGCGCTGCTGTGGGTCGCTGTGCTGACCATCCTGAAATTCGCTCAGGTGCTGCATTCCGACAGCACGGAAGCGTTCGCGTGGGGCCAGACCTTGGCCTGGGGCTCGGGTAAGCACCCGCCGATGGCCGGGTGGGTGGCGCGGGCGTGGTTCAGCGTGTTTCCGACCAGCGATTGGGCTTTCTACGCGCTGGCGATGGTCGTCACCGGCGCCACCGTCTTGCTGATCAGGTTGCTGGCCGGGAAGGTGGTCGATCGCCGGCGCGCCGTGCTCGCCACGCTGCTGGCGATGATCTACCCGATCCTGAATTTCAAGGGCTACAAGTTCAATCCCGACTTGTTGCAACTGCCGTTCGTGGTGCTGATCGTTTGGGCCTATATCGTCGCAGCCGCACGGCGGACCGCGCTGTGGGGCGTGGTAATCGGGCTCGCCGGCGCCGCCGCGGTGATGACGAAATACTGGGGCATGTGGGCACTGGTGGCGATTGCGGTCGCAGCGGTGGCCCGGCCGGACCGTAACCGGTTGTTCCGCTCGCCGTTGCCCTATGTGGCGGTCGCGGTGTTCGTGCTGGCGATGGCTCCGCATCTCGACTGGCTTTATGCGGTCGGCTTCACACCGTTCCGCTACGCTTCGCAATATTTCGGGTGGGAACGCGTGACGGCGGCCGAGCATGCGATGGACTCCACGCTGCACGCCTTCGCCCTGCTGCTGCCGGCGCTGGTGGCCGGCGCCGTCTCGGTGTTGCTGCCACGGCTTCGGCGTGTGGCGGCACCCCCGGCCGACGCGTTGGATCGCGCCTGCCAGATCTGGATCATCGTCGCCGTGTTGACGATCGGGCCGCTCATCGCCGCCATTGCGACGCCGGTCTTGATGAAGAGCGATTGGACCGCCCCGCTGTTCTCGCTGGTCCCGCTCGCCGTTCTGACGTTGCCGCGGCTTGCGGTGCCGTTGCGCGCTTTGGCCAGGGCGGCGGTGATCCTGCTGATGCTCGGGGTGGGAGCGTTGATGGCGGCGCCGGGGCTGGCGACGGTGAAGGTGCTGTTCGAACCGAATCGTGCGCTGTCGCCGCGGCTGGATCGTCTGGCGGCGATAGCAACCGACCTGTGGCGTGAGCGCGCCGGCACGCCGCTCAGGATTCTAGTCGGCGATAGCGAGGAGATCGCGACCGTATCGTTCTACAGCCCCGACCATCCGCGCATGTTCTTGGCCGGCGCGCCCGAACTGACGCCGTGGATCTCGGCCGAAACGCTCGGTCGCAGCGGCTTTGTCGGGATATGTCCGGCCGCAGCACCGGCCTGCGTCGACCGGGTCCTCGCACTGCGACCACGGGCCGAGCAGATCGCCGTGACCACCGAACGGAGTGCGCTCGGGCAGACCCTGCCGCCAGACCGCTGGGTCATGTTGCTCGCGCTACCGGAAGCCGATGCTGAGGTCACTCGCTAAGGCCCCGCCAAAATAGAAGCGGGGGACGGCTCGCCTGCGGCCTTGGATGACGCATCGGCGGGCGGCTCTATGAGTGAGACGATTGGAAAACAGGTCGACGATGCAGGAGACGAAGCAATGAAATTGAACGAGGCAAATCGTGTCATCCTGGTTCCGGCGCAGGAGGCGGATCTGGTGGATTTCCAGCTAAGTCTGCAGGACGCGTTCGCCGCCGGATTCGCGGCGGCGTTCGGAACGATGCCCGAAGGTCCGATCCCGTCGGATGCAGAACTCGGCGAGTTCTTCCATGCGCCGGGCTCGGTCACGTATCACATCTTGCTCGATGGCGTGCGGGTTGGCGGGATCGTGCTGACGATGGACACCGCCACGCATCACAATTCGCTGGATCTATTTTTCGTCTCTGCCGAACATCACGGAAAAGGCATCGGCTCCAGAGCGTGGCGTGCGGTCGAAGCGATGTATCCCGAGACACGGGCCTGGGAAACCCACACGCCGTATTTCGAGAAGCGCAACATCCACTTCTACGTCAACAAATGCGGCTTCAAGATCGTCGAATTCTTCAACCTTCATCACCCGGATCCGCATCCCGAGACCCGAGAGGGTATCCCAGGCGGGGAATCGTTCCGGTTCGAAAAGGTGTGTGCCGATCGACCCGCACAATCAGATGAACAATGATGCGCATGGGTGCTGTCTTTCGTAACGACTGCGGCCCGACATCCAGATCGTCGATTTTGATACTACTCGGATCGCGGATTCATGCGGCTGTTCTCTACTGCGAAGATAATCAGTTTGTTCAAGCAGGTCGGAATAGGCGTTGGGTTATAACCCAACGGCCTTATCGAAGGTCAGCTATGGGTCAATAGGTCAGCGCAACTGCATAGCTTGGCGTATCCATCTCGCGCCGAATTTGCCTTTCGGCCTTCTTTTCCTCTTTCTTTTTCCAAGTCCGGTGAAGGCCTTCGACGCGCGAGTCCCGTTCCGAACCCAAGCGTTCTCGCTCTATTTCAAGCGCGACAGCAGCGCCAGAAACTGGGTGCGTTCGTCCTTCGTCAGCGGGGAGAGCGTTTCCTTGGTGATCTCGTGCGCCGCCGGGATCAAGCGCTCGGTCTGGGCGACGCCGTCAGCGGTCAGCGTCACCAGCAGGCGGCGGCCGTCGTCCGGATCGGGGTTGGTCTCGACGAGACCGCGTCGAACCAGGCGCTCCACGACGCCTTTGATGGTGGCGGCATCCATCGCGGTGTAGCGGCCGAGCAGGTTCTGGGAGCAGGGGCCTTTTTCAAGCAGCTTCGACAGTGCGGCCCATTGGGTCATGGTCAGGTCTTCGCCCATATGGTCCACAAAAATCGTGGCATGGCGCTGCAGCGCCTGCCGCAGGATGAAACCGACCTGAGTGTCGAGCAGATAGGAGGCGGACTTGCCCTCCGAGCGCCGCTTGGTGGTGGATTTCGTATTCAATCAAATTGCCTCTTGGTCCGATCCGATCACACGGCCAGATAGGCGTCCCGAATCTCGGGATGGGCTTCGAGCTCGTCGATGGTGCCGGAGAATCGAATTCGTCCTTTCTCGATAATATAGGCTCGATCGCAGATCAGCTTGGCGAAATGCAGGTTCTGCTCGGATATGACGATGCTGAGGCCTTCGCGCTTCATCGCCAGGATCGCGCCAGCCATCTGCTCGACGATCTTCGGCGCCAGCCCTTCGGACGGCTCGTCGAGCAGCACCAGCGACGGGTTGCCCATCAGCGTGCGGCCGATGCTGAGCATCTGCTGTTCGCCGCCGCTCATGTCACCGCCGAGGCGCCGGCGCATCTCGCCGAGATTCGGAAACAGCTTGTAGATGCGGTCCGGCGTCCAGGCGGCAGCGCCGGGGCGCGGCTTCTGGCGGCCGACCTCGAAATTCTCCTCCACCGTGAGTTCGGAAAAGATGCGGCGGTCTTCCGGAACATAGCCGAGGCCACGTCGCACGATCTCGTAGGACGGCAAGCGCGTGATCTCGTCGCCTTCGAACTTCACCAGGCCGGCTCGGCGCGACACCAGGCCCATGATGGTGCGGAAGGTGGTGCTCTTGCCGGCGCCGTTGCGCCCGAGCATCGCCACCACCTCGCCGTCGCCGACCGCGAAGCCGACGTCGAACAGGATGTGGGCCGGACCGTAGAAGCTGTTCAATTCGGCAACTTCGAGCTTCATGGTGTCGCCTCCGCGCGGTGTTTGGCGTCGTAGAGCAGGCCCTCGCCGAGGTAGATCGCCTGCACGTGCGGATCGGCGCGCACCTGCTGCGGTGTGCCGCGGGTGACGAGCTCTCCGCGGTTGAGCACCATGACCTCGTCGGCGTGTTCGAACACCACGTCCATGTCGTGTTCGGTGAACAGCACAGCGATCTTCTTGCGGCGGGCGATGTCGGTCGTGAGCCGCATCAGCTCGACGCGCTCCTTCGGCGCCATGCCGGCGGTCGGTTCGTCCATCAAGAGCAGCCGCGGCTGGTTGGCGAGCGCCACCGCCAGCTCAAGGCGCTTCAGGTCGCCATAGGCGAGCTCGCCGCAGGGGCGGCCCGCCTGCTGCAGCATACCGACCAGATCGAGCAGACGGTCCGCCTCGTCGCGATGGCTGGCGCCGGCATATCCGAGCACGGCCCACAGTCGGCGGTGATACGACAGCAGTGCCATCTGGACGTTTTCGCGCACCGTCATCGACGAGAACGTCGCGGTGATCTGGAAGGTGCGGCCGACGCCGCGCCGCCACACCGCACGCGGCGGCAGCCCGACGATGTTCTCGCCGGCGATCCGGATCGATCCGGCGTCGGGACGAATCTGGCCGTTGAGCATGTTGAAGCAGGTGCTCTTGCCGGCGCCGTTGGGGCCGATCAGCGCGAGGATCTCGCCGGCCGACAGCGCGAACGAGACGTTCTTCACGGCATGGACACCGGCATAGGATTTGGCCAGCGTCTCGACTTGGAGGAGCGCGGTCATTCGGCGACCTTCATCTTGGCGATACCGAGCGCGTCGGAAGCATCGGCGCGTGCCGCCGAAGACCCCGCGCCGTTCGGGCTGGGAGGTCGTCGATGGCGAATCTGCTCGATGAAACCGACGATGCCTTTGGGCGAGGCCACCACCAGCAGCACGATGATGGCGCCGAGCACGAGCTTCGACAGGTCGGTCTGACTCATCAGCCAGATCGCCAGCGCCTTGTAGAAGATGGCACCGACGACCGCACCCGACACCGTCTCGATGCCGCCCAGCAGCACCATGACCAAGCCGTCGACCGAGATCGGAATGCCGAGCGTCTCCGGAAACACCGAACCCTTTAGGAAGGCGAACAGCGCTCCGGCGAGCCCGGCGAACGTACCCGATACTATGAATGCCGCCCATTGCACCGATTTGCGATCGATGCCGATGGCGTCGGCGCGGAGCGTGTTGTCACGCGTGGCGCGGAGGCCGAAGCCGAACGGCGAGAACACCAGCACGCGCAGCAATGCGACGCTGACGGCGACGATCGCCAGCGTCAGCCAGAAGAAGCCCTCCGGGCTCGACGCCCAGCGCGATGGCCAGATGCCGAGGATGCCGTTGTCGCCGCCGGTGACCTCGACCCATTGGAACGCCACCGACCAGATGATCTGGGCGAAGGCCAGTGTGAGCATCGCGAAATACACGCCGGACAGGCGAACGCAGAACCACCCGGAGATGACTGCGCCGGCCAAGCCGAACAGCGGTCCGATGAGCAGCGCCACGCCCATCGGCGCGCCGAGAAACTTGATCGCGAACGCTGCGCCATAGGCGCCCAGACCGAAATAGGCGGCGTGACCGAACGACGCGAGGCCTCCGACCGTCATCATGAAGTGCAGGCTGGCGGCGAACAGCACGAACACCAAAATCTCGGAGCCGACGCTGAGCGCGTAGTTGCCGGCGAACAGCGGCAGCAGTGCCGCCAGCGCGACGATCAGGGCTACGCCGATCCGCTCGATGCTCGTCATCGGCTTCCACGGCCGGAACGAGGTGCCGGCGCTGCTGCGCGGAGCCCGTTCGGCTTTGCCGAAAAGGCCGAACGGCCGTACCACCAGCACCACGGCCATCACCAAGAACACCGCGACCAGCGAGATTTTCGGCAGCGCGAGGATGCCGAGCGCGTTCAGCTCGGACACCAGCACAGCGGCGACGAAGGCACCGGTCACCGAGCCGAGGCCGCCGATCACCACGACTACGAAGACTTCGACGATGATCGAAAGGTCCATGTAGTGGGTCACGGTGGTGCGCGGGATCTGCAGCGCGCCGCCGAGCGCGGCGAGAAACACACCGAGCGCGAACACGCTGGTGAACAGCCATTTCTGATTGACGCCGAGGCACGCCACCATGTCGCGATCCTGCGTGGCGGCGCGCACCAGTACGCCCCAGCGGGTGCGGTGGAACAGCAGCCACAACAGGCCGAGTACAGCCGGCCCGAGCGCGATCAGCAGCAGGTCGTAGGTCGGAATGTTGCGGCCGAACAGGCTGAAGGCACCGGTGAAGCCGGGCGCGCGCGGCCCGAGCAGATCGTCGGCGCCCCAGATCACCACCACCAGATCCTGCACCATCAGCGTGACGCCGAATGTGGCGAGCAGCTGGAACAGTTCGGGCGCCTGATAGATCCGCCGCAGCAGCACCATCTCCATCAGCGCGCCGAGTGCTGCGACGATGAGACTCGCGACCAGCAGTCCGCCCCAAAATCCGAGCGGGCCGGCGAAGCGGCTGGTCAGCGTGTAGGCCACATAGGCGCCGAGCATATAGAAGGCGCCGTGCGCGAAGTTTACGATGCGGGTGACGCCGAAGATGATCGACAGGCCGGACGCCACCAGGAACAGCGATGCCGCGCTGGCAAGTCCGCTGAGGGCCTGGACAAAGAGAAGTTCCACGTCTGACGCCTTTCGTGCTTCGGGTCGTCGGCTTGCTGAGGATCACGGCCCCCGCTGTGCGGCGGCCGGTCGGAACGAGCGGCGCCGCTGCGCCGCCCGTTCGGTCGGATTAGTTCGCCGGCCGTAGCTTGGCGGCCTCGGCTTCGCTCGGCAGGTAGTCGGCGCCCTTCTTGAACTCGATGTCGACCATGATGCCCTTGCCGTCTTTCTTGGCGGTCTTGCCGACATAGGCACCGAGCGTCGACTGGTGGTCGGCGCCGCGATACACCACCGGTCCGAACGGGGTGTCGACCTTGAGTTCCTTCATCGCCTTGATCAGGCTGGCGGTGGAGTGATCGTCGGTGGCGTTCAGCACGGCGGCGATCGATTTCACCGTCGAATAGCCGACCACCGAACCGAGCCGGGGATAGTCGTTGTATGCCTTCTGATAGGCGTCGAGGAACGCCTGATGCACGGCGGTCTTGATCGCGTACCACGGATAGCCGGTGACGATCCAGCCTTCCGGCGTTTCGTCCTTCAGCGGATCGAGATATTCCGGCTCGCCGGTGAGATAGCTCACGACCGCGCGGTCCTTGAACACGCCGCGCGTGTTGCCTTCGCGGACCAGCTTGACGAGATCGCCGGCGAAGGTTGCGTTGAGGATCGCATCCGGCTTGGCGGCGTCGATCGCCTGCAGCACCGGACCGGCGTCGATCTTGTTCAGCGGCGGCCACTGTTCGGCGATGAACTCGACGTCCGGGCGCTTCTTCGTCAACGCCTCTTTGAAGGCGGCGACGAACGACTGGCCGAACTCGTAGTTCGGGGCGATGGTGGCCCACTTCTTGGCCGGCAGCTTGGCGGCTTCCTCGGCCAGCATCGACGCCTGCATGTAGTTCGACGTGCGCAGGCGGAAGGTGTAGTCGTTGCCCTTGGACCACACGATCGCGTCGGTCAGCGGTTCGGCGGCGATGTACAAAACCTGCTTCTGCTTGGCGAAATCCGACAGCGCGAGGCCGATATTCGACAGGAACCCGCCGGCGAGCAGCACCACGCCGTCGCGAGACACCAGCTCGTTGGCCGCGGTCAGCGCGTCGCCCGGCTTGGCGCCGTCGTCCTTGGAGATGATGACCAGCTTCTTGCCCTTGATGCCGCCGGCATCGTTGATCTGCTTCAGGGCGAGCTCCATGCCCTTGCGATAGGGTTCGGTGAAGCCGGGCAAAGCCGAATACGAATTGATCTCGCCGACCTTGATTTCGCCCTGCTGGGCGTGTGCTGCGCCAGAGGCCAACAGCAACGCCGACAACGCCAGTCCTGCTACGTATTTCATCCGTTCAAGCCCTCCTGTTCACGACCTCAGCCAACGTCCTCAACGCAAACCGTCTTCACCCTTGATCTCGGCGGTGGTGAGCCCGCCGACTCGCGGCAGAGGCCGGCCGGAATCGGTCACCGCCACAGCCACCACGATTTCGTTCGCGCGCGGCGCATCCGGCACGTTCACCTGCATGCCGCCGAAGTGGCTGCGCACATAGGCGGCGTCCTTGTGGCCGAGCGGGATGTCCAATTCGGCGCCGAGCCCGCCGCGTCGCTTCGACGACGGAATCAGAGCCGCGCCCTTGCCGAGCACCTTGCGCACCGGGGTGCCCATTTTCGGATGCAGCAGCGCCGCGGCGTGTTCGAGCTCGCCGTTCTCGCCGACCAGCGCGGCTTTACCGTAGCTCTCGGCTTCCGGTCCCTCGATCCCGAGCGCCGCCACCGCTCTCGCGGCAAGCAGGCCGCCGAGTTCCTCGCCGATCGCGCTCAGTTCGGAGAGATCCTCGACGTAGCGGCCCGCGAACGGGTTCTCGATCACCGCCAGAGCGGCGGCCTGGCGTGTCGGCGGCGTGATCGTGCGCCCCATCTCGGTCAGCGTTTCTTCGACCACAACGACGATCTTGCGGATTTTCGCCTTCATCGCAGCCCGTCCTCGCCCTTGATGTCAGCCGCAGCGAGCCCGCCGACGCGGGCGTGGACGCGCGGACCGCAGCTCATCACCAGTACCAATGCGATCTCGTCGGCCTTCGGCGCATCCGGTACGCCGACCTCCATGGCGTCGAAATGACTGCGCACGTAGGAGGCGTTGACATGGGTGATCGGCACGTCGAGCCGGGTACCGGGGCCGCCGACTTTCTTGGTCGAAGGCACGATCGCCTTCGCGTCGCCGAGAATCTCACGCATCGCGTAGCCGCCGGGCACATGCCACAGGGCACCGTGTTCGAGTTCGCCGCTCGCGCCGACGATGGCGCCTTTGCCGTAGCCATCGACCGCCTTGGCGTCGCCGCCGAGTGCCTGCAACAGCTCGCCCGCGAGCGCGACGCCGAGCGGCGTCAGATCGTCCATGAAGCCGGAAATCGCCTCGACATAGCGGCCTGCGAACGGGTTCTCGATCACGGCGATGATCGCACTGCGCTTGCGCGGGCTCGAGGCGATCGGGCCACCTTCGTGGAACACCTCCTCGGTGATCAGCAGTTTCTTGCGGACTTTGACTTCAGGCATCGGCGAGTTCCTGATGCGGTTGGAGGACGAGCGTTGCGGTGCCGACGCTGACGGTCTCGCCCTGCAGGTGCAGGGCGGCGTCGCAGATCAGCCCGCGCGCGGCGAGATTCCGTGCGACATCGAGACCGGCTTCGAGCGCGGCAGCTCGTGCCGGCGTGGACAGCTCCGGAACGTTGCGCGTAACGAGACGGGCGCCGAGATCGTTGTTGGGCTGTAATTCGCATGCCGGCACCCGAACGATGCCGGGATGATCCGGCAGATCGACCGCATTGGCGATCACGGTGGCGGCCGCATCGGCCATCGACGCGGATGGAGCGAGGACGGTCACCGCATCGGCGATGCCGAGCGAGAAGCTGCGGCCGCGCCAGCCGCTGGTGGCGATGCCGCGGATAGGGCTGGCATGATCGATCGTGGCGGTTCCGACGAGGGCCGGCCGGTCCGGCCGCGCGACCAGGCCGACCGTGACGGTGGCGCCCGGCGGCAAATGCAGCGCGATGTCGCCGCCATTATTGACGTAACCGCGGGTGATACCGGGGCCGATCAGCGCCTGCAGAACGTGTTCGGCGACCGCGCCGGCCACGGCTGCCATCGGCGTGATGAAGACGTCGGCCGCAAACGGTGCCACTGCCTGCTGCATGTGGCGCGCCACGACATGGGCGAGCGGCGCGGCGTCGGGTCCGGCCGGCGCGCGCAGACCCGGCAGCTCTGCGCAAAGGGCGTCGAGAAGGCCGGCGAAGCGTTCTGCTGCGCGGACGTAAGCCGCGCGTACCGCCGGCGGCTCGCCGGTCGCTTCGATGATCAGGTCGATCGGGCCATCATGCAGATGCAGACGGCGGCCGTCCGCGAGCAGCGCGGCCTGTATGGCGCGTCCAGCCGTCGGCGATCTGAGCTGCGAGGCGGCGCCCATACGTCACCCGAACGATCGCTTGGCGCCGTTCGGCGACAGCGGCCAAGGATTGTCGGCATGCGGGGCGATTGCTCGCTGACTGTCGCCGGCGGCCATCGACGAGACGCGGCGGACTTCGTCCATGTGACCGCCGAGCTCGGCGTAGTCCGTCAGCCGCAGCGTGAATTCGATCGGCGCCACCAGTGCCGGGGTCGGCACGTAGCCGAAGGCGTTTTCCGGCATCCGCATCACGTCGACCATGAAGGTGATGCCGCCGCCGGGATAGACGTAGACCGGCGCGCCGCCGCAGGTGACGTAGGTGAGCGCGTCCTTCACCGAGCGGGTAAGGCGCACCGGATCTTCGGTGACGCCAGAGCGGAGCGAGCCGCCTGCGCCGGCCATGAACAGCACGGTCGAGAGCGCCGGTTCGCAATTGTCGCGGATGCGGGCGCAAGAAGCGACGAGCCCGGGCGGCATCTCCTTGGCTCGAGGAGCCAGATCATCGTCCAGCTCGAAGTAAGCGGCGTGCTCGCCGGTGGTCGAGATGAAGAACAGCCGCAGCCCCGGCCAAGCCACCTTCTTGTCGAACGGGTGAATGATCGACAACGGATCCGAGATGTTGGTGCCGCCCCAGCCGGTGCCGGGCTCGGCGACCTGGAAGTAGCGACCGGGTGTCGAGCGGCGCCCCTTCATCTTGATGCCGGTGTCGGGCACGCCGAGCAACTTGCCGGCCTGATGCTCGGACAATACGCCGGTGATGTGATCGTCGACGACGACGACTTCGTCGACCTGTCCGTACCACTGTTTGGCAAACATGCCGATCGTGGCGGAGCCGCAGCCGACGCGCATTCGCTCCTCGGTGACGCCGTTGACTATCGGCGGCTGGCCGGCCTGAACTACCACTTTTGCACCGCCGTCGATCGTCAGCTCGACCGGCTTGCGATTGCACAGATCGAGCAGCACGTCGCAGGTGACACGGCCTTCCTTCTTGCCGCCGCCGGTGAGGTGATGCACGCCGCCGAGCGACAGCATCTGTGAGCCGTATTCCGAAGTGGTGACGTGACCAACGGCTTCGCCCGAAGCGCGCACGACGGATTGTTCGGTCCCAAGGAAACGGTCCGTGTCGATCTTCACTTTGACGCCGCAGTAACTGAAGATGCCCTCGGTGACGACGGTGACCATGTCGACGCCGCTGACTTCGGACGAGACGATGAACGGCGCGGGTTTATAGTCGGGGTAGGTGGTTCCAGCGCCGATCGCTGTGACGAAGGTGTGGCCTTCGGCGATCAGCTTGCCGTCCCAGGAGCCGTCGCGGTGGAAAGGGACGATCGCGCCGCCCTCCGCGAGGGTGCGGTCGAGTAGCACATGCGGGTCGACCCGCACCAATTCGCCTTCGTGATTGGCATAGCGGTCGCAGGCGCCGCTTGCGCCCGGCTTGATGTAGCACATCACCGGACAGGCGTCGCAGCGGATCCTGCCGTCGCTCGCCGCGCCTAAGCCGTTCGTAATGTCGTTCTGCATTCCGCTGCTGGCTCCAGGGCGACCGTGAGGGGCTTGCCTGTATTTGTATGTGTACCAATGAAATCGCCGCGCCGAGCGCAAGTCAAGCACAAGGAATAAGCATGCACTGCACAAACTCACATCGCAGTGCAAACGGCACTTGACGATGATCATTGGTACAGAAACAATCTCGCCGAGGCTTCGTTACCAGGGGAACCGTGCTTGCCGGACCGTCCGACATCTCCGCCGCCGGAGTTATCAGCAGCCGGTTCTGGCGTGCCGCGGGGCGCGGACGAGATGACCGCCGCCGGACCGGTCGCGTTTACCGTTAACGGTGCTGTCCATAGCTTCGACCTGCCGCGCGACACCCGGCTGATTTACGTACTTCGCAACGATCTCGGACTGAACGGGCCCAAATTCGGCTGCGGGCTCGGGGAGTGCGGCGCCTGCACGGTGCTGATCGACGGCGTTGCAGCGCGGTCATGTGTCGTCACGCTGAAAACCGTGGAGGGGCGTTCGGTCACCACGCTCGAAGGGCTCGGTTCGCTGGCTGCGTTGCATCCCGTGCAGCAGGCATTCATCGACGCACAGGCGGCGCAGTGCGGCTATTGCCTGAACGGCATGATCATGACCGCGGCGGCGTTTCTCAGCCGCAACCAGTGTCCGACCGAAGATCAGGTTCGTCAGGCGCTGCGCTACAATCTATGCCGCTGCGGGACCCATGTGGAGATTCTGCGGGCGGTGATGGCGGCCGCCGGCGCGCCGGGCTGCGATCACGCCGCGGACTCAGCGCAGGGTGGGACGCCATGAGCGAGCCGACTCCGGCGCCTTCCGAGCTCTTGGCTCGCTCCGGCACGTTGGGCGTGTTGCGCCCGGCGCAGCATGTCAGGGGTCTGGTGCCGACAGCGCCGCCGCCGGACGGTGCGCTCGATCTGTTTCTGTATCTCGATGACAGTGGCCAGGTGCTTGCCTTCAGCGGCCACGTCGATCTCGGCACCGGCATCCGCACCGCCTTTGCGCAGATCGTCGCGGAAGAACTCGATGTTCCGTTCGAGCGCGTGACCATGGTGCTCGGCCACACCTCGGGGACGCCGAACCAGGGTGCGACCATCGCCAGCGACAGCATTCAGGTCACCGCGGTGCCGCTACGTAAAGCGGCGGCGCAGGCGCGCCATCATCTGGTGGCGCTCGCGGTGCCGGCGCTCGAGCTGCCCGCCGACAAGCTCACTGTGACGGACGGCGTGGTACATCCACGCGACGGGGGTAATGTTGGCGTGTCCTATGCGGAGCTGCTCAGGGGACGCCAGGAACGGTTGATGCTCGCCGACGAGGTCGCGTTGAAGCCGGTCGCTGATCACCGCATCGTCGGCCGGCGGATGGCGCGGGTCGACATTCCTGCCAAGGCGACTGGTAATTTCGTTTATGTCCACGATGTCCGTGTGCCGGGGATGTTGCACGGCCGCGTAGTGCGTCCGCCTTACGCCGGAGTCGATGCCGGGCCGTTCATCGGCAACAGCCTGATCCGAGTCGACGAGGCGTCGGTGGCGCATATTCGCGGGCTGGTGGCGGTCGTCACCATGCGCGATTTCGTCGGCGTGGTCGCCGAGCGCGAGGAGCAGGCGATCGAAGCCGCGAGGCTGCTCGAGGTGGAATGGAAACCGCCGCCGCCGCTGCCCGACCTCGATGATCTCGCCAACGCGCTCCGAGCCAATCCGGCGACGACCCGCACGTTGCTCGAAGCCGGCGATGTCGATCGCGCGCGCGCCGAGGCGGCAGTGCCGCTCGATCGCAGCTACGTCTGGCC
>NZ_QUMK01000043.1 GCF_010907035.1 Rhodopseudomonas sp. BR0M22 | reverse complement strand
GGAAAACCCGGAAAGGTCGCGCTCATCGCAATCGCCCGAAAACTGCTCGTCACAGCCAACGCACTCGTCAAAGCCGACACGCCATATCAAGGTAAGACCCTTGACACATGAGACAGTCGCCGGGTTCACGCGCTGGCGCGCGTGCCCCGGAATGACGGCAGGGCCGGCACGAAGTAACCGCAGCCGCGCGCGTCTTCACCACCCATCCGTCATTCCGGGGCGCGCGTCAGCGCGAACCCGGAATCCGGAGGTGCAGGCCGACCCGTGGTGCTCCACAACCGCGAGATTCCGGGCTCACGCGCTGGCGCGCGTGCCCCGGAATGACGGCGAGTTGGCGGCACGAAGTAACGGCCGCCGCGCGCGTCTTCACCACACCCTCGTCATTCCGGGGCGCGCGCGAGCGCGAACCCGGAAACCGGAGGTGCAGGCCGCCCTGCCGTGCCCCATGGCCGCGCGATTCCGGGTTCGCTCGCTGGCGCGAGCGCCCCGGAATGACGGTGTGTGGGGGCATGATCGCGTTGCATTGCGTCGGCTTGCGTGCAGTGACAATGTGCACCGCGGCGCGCGAGGCCTCTCCGCGCTGTCCTGCTAACTCCCCCGAGTCCCCGCCATGTCCAAATCCACCCGCGCCACCCAGATGCTCGACAAGCTCGGCGTCGCGTTCAAGCTGCACAGCTACGACTACGATCCGAATGCCGAAGCGATCGGGTTGGCGGCCGCGGCGGCGGTCGGGGTCGAGCCGAAGCGGATGCTGAAGACGCTGATGGCCGAGCTCGACGGCAAGCCGGTGTGTGCGGTGATCGCCTCCGACAAGGAGGTCAGCATGAAGAAGCTCGCCGCCGCGCTCGGCGGCAAGAGCGCCAAGATGATGAAGCCGGCCGATGCCGAACGGCTGACGGGCTATCATGTCGGCGGCATCTCGCCGTTCGGCCAGAAGAAGCGCGTGCCGGTGGCGATCGACGAGGCCGCGCTCGCCGAGACCACGGTGTATCTCAACGGCGGCCAGCGCGGCCTGCAGATCGAGCTCGACCCCGAGGCCGCCGTTACCGCACTCGGCGCCGTGGCCCGGCCAATCGCGGCGGACTGACGCAGCCGACGCACGCGCGCATTTGGTAGTTTGATACTTCAACTGCCGACCGGATTTGCGCGGTTCGGTTTGTGTCGCGACGGCGGAGGACTATGCTGCGGCACGACTCGCCGGAGGGCCGTCCGATGACCGCAACGAGTGAACGACGTGGAGAGGTCAGGCCGCTCGGCCCGGCCGACGCCGATCGTTACTGCAATCACTTGATGCGGCTCGATGCCGACGCGCGCCGGATGCGGTTCTTCGAGGACGTCTCCGAATTCCACGTCCTGTTCCACGCCGGCGCGGCGCTGTCGGACGGCCGCCCGGTGCTGAGCTATCTCGAAGACGGCGAGATCCGCGGCGCCTGCGAATTGCTCGAGATCGACCGCGTCAATCACCTCGCCGAAGCCGCCTTCAGCGTCGAAGCCGAGTGGCGCTGCCAGGGCATCGGCGGACTGCTGATGGCGGCGATGATCGCCGAGGCGCGCCGGCTCGGGGTGCGGCGGATCGAGATGTCGTGCCTGCGCTCCAATCTGCCGATGCAGGCGCTCGCGGCCCGCTTCACCTCGGACCTGCGCCAGATCGGCGAGACCGCACTGGCGGTGCTCGACAACAGCCCGGAACCCAGCGCCGCCTGAGCCGCGCCTCGCGGCCAGCACCGACTCGTCCGCCACCCTGACCAATTGGGGGTTGCAGGCGCGACGATATCTGCCATAATTCGAATATTCGAATGTACGAAAGTATTGGCCGACAGGCCCGCGCAGACAACAACAAGCAACGGCGAACTGCCGCCGGCCCAACGAGGAAACCGTAACCGCCGCGGCACGCCGTGCGCCGGCGGCAACAAGGAGTTGGCGACGATGGCACACATCCTGATCATGGGCGCCGGTCTCGGCGGCGTCGTGATGGCCTACGAGATGAAGGACCTGCTCGGGCGTGACGACGAGATCACCGTCGTCACCAAGGACCCGATCTATCACTTCGTTCCGTCGAACCCGTGGGTCGCGGTGAAATGGCGGACCCGCGAGGCGGTCGAGGTCAATCTGGCGCCGACCTTCGCCAAGCGCGGCATCACCTACAAGCCGGTGCCGGTGACCAAGCTGGAGCCCGACGAGAACCGCGTCACCCTCGCCGACGGCAGCGTGATCGGCTACGATTTCCTGGTCATCGCCACCGGGCCGGAGCTCGCCTTCGACGAAATTCCGGGGCTCGGCCCCGAGGGCTACACCACCTCGATCTGCCACGTCGATCACGCCACCGCGGCGGCCGAGGCGTTCGAGCAGTTCTGCAGGAATCCGGGCCCGATCGTCACCGGCGCGGTGCAGGGCGCGTCCTGCTTCGGGCCGGCCTACGAGTTCACCTTCATCCTCGAGACCGAGCTGCGCCGCCGCAAGATCCGCGATCAGGTGCCGATGACCTTCGTCACCGCCGAGCCCTATATCGGCCATCTCGGCCTCGACGGCGTCGGCGACACCAAGGGGCTGCTCGAAGCCGAGATGCGGCAGCACCACATCAAGTTCATGACCAGCACGAGGATCGCCAAGGTCGAGCCGGGCAAGATCACGGCGGAAGAAATCGCCGACGACGGCTCGGTGAAGAAGACGGTCGAGCTGCCGTTCGGGTTCTCGATGATGCTGCCGTCGTTCCGCGGCATCGCGCCGCTGCGCGGCATCGAGGGGCTGGTCAATCCGCGCGGCTTCGTGCTGATCGACAAGCACCAGCGCAATCCGAAATATCGCAACGTGTTCTCGGTCGGCGTCTGCGTCGCGATCCCGCCGATGGGGCCGACGCCGGTGCCGTGCGGCGTGCCGAAGACCGGCTTCATGATCGAGTCGATGGTGACCGCGACCGCGCACAACATCCGGCAACTGCTCGACGGCCAGGAGCCGACCCATCAGGCGACCTGGAACGCGGTGTGCCTGGCCGATTTCGGCGATTCCGGCGTCGCCTTCGTGGCGCAGCCGCAGCTTCCGCCGCGCAACGTCAACTGGTCGTCGTCCGGCGTGTGGGTGCACAACGCCAAGATCGCGTTCGAAAAGTACTTCATGCGCAAGATGAGCCGCGGCGAGAGCGAGCCGTTCTACGAAAAGGCGATGCTCGACATTCTCGGCATCGGCAAGCTGAAAAAGACGACCGAGTCGGCGTGAGAGCCGCGCCCGCGCGCCGCGACCGGTGCGGCGCGCACGGCCGACAACGACAGCTCCAGCCCGACGCTTCCGACGTCTCAGGGTTTCGCGCCGAGCCGCCTGGGTCCGGGTCCGTTGCGCCCGAGTTCGTCGCCGGGGTTTCGCAGCGGGCATTCCTCCAGCGACAGGCAACCGCAGCCGATGCAGCTCGTGATCTGGTCGCGCAATTGCGTCAGGCCGACGATGCGGGCTTCCAGCATCTCCTGCCACGCCTTGGCGAAACGCGCCCAGTCGGATTTGGAGGGGACGCGATCGTGCGGCAGATCGATCAGCGCGTCGTGGATAGTCGTCAGCGGAATACCGGCCAGCAGAGCGACGCGGATGATGGCAATCCGGCGAAGCACCGAGCGATGATAGCGCCGCTGGTTGCCCTCGGTGCGCCAGCTCTGGATCAGCCCCTTGGCCTCATAGAAATGCAGGGTCGAAACCGCCA
Source organism: Rhodopseudomonas sp. BR0M22 (assembly GCF_010907035.1). GTDB lineage: Bacteria > Pseudomonadota > Alphaproteobacteria > Rhizobiales > Xanthobacteraceae > Rhodopseudomonas. The sequence goes on along the minus strand of NZ_QUMK01000043.1, from coordinate 44,996 downwards.
CGCCGCTCCGCTTGGCGGCTTCGCCGACGGTCAGTGCGATCTTGGTGGTGGCGTCGGTCATCTCAGAGACTCTGCGGGGGCGACTGAATCCAGCGACTCTCTACAACCTGCTTGGTCCAACGCATACCGAATGCGTGCCGGCGGCACGACCCGGCGCGGTGACGCACGGCTTCGAACGCAGCCGTGCTGCGAGCGCACACCGGATTACACGGAGACGGCATCGGACTCGGCCGACGTCCGGCGTTGCCCGCCAGCCGCGCCGGCGTGCCGGTCGGCGGCGATCAGCGTGTAGAAGGTCGGCAGCACGAACAGCGTGAACAGCGTCCCGACCAGCATGCCCATCACCACCACGATGCCGATGGCGAAGCGGCTCGCAGCCCCCGCCCCCTCGGCGAACAGCAGCGGCACCAGGCCGGCGACCATCGCGGCCGTGGTCATCAGCACCGGCCGCATCCGCACTTTCGCCGACTGCAGGATGGCGTCGCGGCGGCCGAGCCCCTGCTCGCGCTGAATCTGGTTGGCGAACGCCACCATCAGAATGCCGTGCTTGGAGATCAGCCCGATCAGCGTGACCAGCCCGATCTGGGTGTAGATGTTGAGGGTGGTGTAGCCGAGATACAGCGGCAGCAGCGCGCCGCAGATCGCCAGCGGCACCGTCACCAAGATCACCAGCGGATCGCGGAAGCTCTCGTACTGCGCGGCCAGCACCAGGAAGATCACGATCAGCGCGAACCCGAAGGTGACGGTCAGGCGATTGCCCTCCTGAACGTATTGCCGGCTGTCGCCGAGCCAGTCGATGGTGACGCCGGGCGAGCGCGGCTGCACCTCCATGAACGCCACCGCCTGCCCCATCGTCACGCCGGGCCGCAGCACCGCCGACAGCGTCGCCGCGTTCATCTGGTTGAACTGCGGCAGCCGGTTGGCGCTCGGCGTCACCGACACCGAGGCGACGGTCGAGAGCGGGATCATCTCGCCGGAGCGGGTGCGGACCTGATAGCGTCCGATCGTCTCAGGCGTCAGCCGGTCGCTGCGGCGAACCTGCGGGATGACGTCGTAGGAACGGCCGTAGTAATTGAAGCGGTTGACGTAGTTCTCGCCGACCAGCACCGCGAGGGTGTCGGCGATCGCCTGCATGGTGACGCCGACTTCGCCGGCCTTGGCGCTGTCGATGCGGATCCGCGCGGTCGGGCTGTCGAAGGCGAGATCGCTGTCGACGAAGACGAACAGGCCGCTGCGCCACGCCGCCGTCTTCAGCGCCTCCATCTCGCGGTAGATGGTGTCGAATCCGGCGGGCGAACGCAGCACCATCTGGAACGGCAGACCGCCGGTCGAGGCCGGCAGCGCCGCCGGTTGGAACGGCGTGACGGACGCACCGTGGACGCTGCCGACGGCGCGGTACAGCGCCGCCTGGATGTCGGTGGCCGAACGCTGGCGTTCGCTCCAGTCCTTGAGGATGATGCCGCCGAACGCGTTGTTGAGGCCATCGGTGCCGACGACGAAGAAGTTGGCGGCGTATTCCGGCATCGACCGGAAGATCTGCTGGACCTGCCCGGCCGCCGCCGCCGTGTAGTCGAGATTGGCGTATTGCGGCGCCCGCACCGCGGTGAAGACGTAGCCCTGGTCTTCCTGCGGCGCGAGTTCGCGCTTGGCACCGAAGAACAGCGCCACGATCGCCAGCAGCATGGTGCCGGCAACCAGCAGCACCGCAGGCCGGATCGCCAGCGTCGCGGCCAGCAGCCGGCCGTAGCCGTTCGCGAGCGCCGCGAAACGATGCTCGATCATATTGGCGAACCGACTCTGGACCTGCTTGCCGCCGAGCAGCCGCGAACTCATCATCGGCGACAACGTCAGCGCGATCAGGCCGGAGACCACCACCGAGCCCGCCAGCGTGAAGGCGAACTCGCGGAACATGCTTCCGGTCAGGCCGCCCATCAGGCCGATCGGCGCGTAGACGGCGGCGAGCGTGATCGTCATCGCGATCACCGGGCCGACGATCTCGCGGGCGCCGACCAGCGCCGCATCGATCGGCGACAGCCCCTCCTCGATGTGGCGATGGATGTTCTCGACCACCACGATGGCGTCGTCGACGACGAGGCCGATCGCCAGCACCATCGCCAGCAGCGTCAGCAGATTGAGCGAGAAGCCGAACGCCAGCATCAGCGCCGCGGTCCCGACCAGCGACAGCGGGATGGTCATCACCGGAATGATCACCGCGCGCAGCGAGCCGAGAAACAGGAAGATCACCACCACGACGATCAGGCCGGCCTCGATCAGCGTGTGTTGCACCTCGTCGATCGCGGCGTGGACGAAATGGGCGACGTCGAACTGGTTCTCGACCGTAAGGCCCGGCGGCGCCACGCTTTGCATCGCCGGGATCAGCGCCTTGGTGGCGGCGACGATCTCCAGCGGATTGCCGTCAGGGGTCGGGGCGATCTTGAGATAGACCGCGCGGCGGGCACTCGCCCAACCGAGGGTGTTGCGGTTCTGGCTGCCGATCTCGACGTCGGCGACATCGCGCAGCCGCACCAGGCCGTCGGCCCCGGTCTTGATCACCATGTCGCGGAAGTCGTCGGCCGTGGTGACGTCGGTCGCGGCGGTGATGTTGGTGACGGTGCGGCCGCTCTCGAGCCGGCCGGGCGCGGCCTGCACGTTGTTGGCGCGCAGCGCCGCGGAAACGTCGCCCGCCGTCAGGTTGCGGGCCGCGAGCTTGACCGGATCGAGCCACACCCGCATCGACAACGCCTGCGCGGCGGCGAGATCGGCGGAAGCCACGCCCTTGACCGACGTGATCAGCGGCTGTCCGACCCGCGTGACGAAATCGGTGATCTGCGGAATCGTCAGCGTGTCGCTGACAAAGGCGACGTACTGCACCGCCGAAGCACCGTCGGTGATCTTCGTCACCACCGGATCGTAAGCGCCGGCCGGCAGCCGGTACTTGACCTGCTGAACCTTGGCCAGCACGTCGGTCATCGCCCGATCGGAATTGGCGTTGAGCACCAGCTTGGCCTTGACCTGGCTCTGTCCCATGGTCGAGGTCGAGGTGAGATATTCGATGCCGTCGGCGGAGGCGATCGCCTGCGCGATCGGGGTGGTGACGAAGCCCTGCATCACCTCCTGGGTCGCGCCGGGAAACATCGTATCGACCGTGATGGTCGCGCTTTCGAGGTTGGGATATTGCCGCACCGGCAGCGACAAGAACGCGCTCGCCCCCGCCATCAGGATCAGCAGGCTGACCACCACGGACAGGATCGGCCGGCGGATGAAAAGATCGGTGAACCGCATGACGCCGCCCTCCACGGTCACGGGCGCGACGCGGCCGCCGAAGCGGCTACGCTGACCGGCGCTCCCGGCTGGACGCGGAGCTGGCCGCTGGTGATCACCACGTCGCCGCCGCCGAGGCCGGTTTCGACCACGATGCGGTCACCGACCCGTTGGCCGGTGGTGACCGGCACGGGCGCGGCCTTGCCGTCTCGAACGACGAGGACGCTGTCGCCCGACGCACTGGTCTGGATCGCGGTCGCCGGCACCAGGATCGCCGATGGCCGCAGCGGCTGCGCGATGCGGACGGTGACGTAAAGGCCGGGCCGCAGCTTGCGATCCGGATTGCCGAGCGTCGCCTGAACCCGCACGTTGCGGGTGTCCTGCTGCACCAACGGCTCGATCGCGTTGATCCGCGCCGCAAAGTCCTGGCCGGGATAGGCGTCGGTGCGCACCGTGACCTCGCCGCCGAGATCGAGCTTCGACAGCTCCTGCTGCGGCAAGGTGAAATTGGCGTAGAGCCGGTCGAGCGCGGTCAGCGTCGCCAGGACATCGCCGGGATTGACGTATTGACCGAGATTGACCCGGCGGATGCCGAGCACCCCGGCGAACGGCGCGCGGATCGTCTTCTGCGCGATCAGCGCCTCGATCCGCTGAACCGCGGCGTCGGCCTGCTCCAGTTCGGTCACACGCTGGTCGAGGAGCTGCTGCGTCGCGCTGTTGGTCGCGACCAGCCGGCGCGCGCGGTCGAGCTGCAGTCGCGCGAATTGCGCGCGCGAGATCGCATCGGCCCGCTGCGCACGCTCCGGCGCATCGTAGAGTTCGACCAGCGGCGTGCCGGCCTCGACCGTCATACCCGCCTCGAACCGGATCGCGACGACACGGCCGGCGACCTCGGGCGCGAGCATCAGCTCGTTCACCGCCTGCAGCGAGCCGGTCGCTTCGAGCGATTGCGGCAGCGGCTCCGGCTCGATCGTCAAGGCGGAGACCTCGACCGGCGGGCGGACATGCTCGGCAGAGGCGGGCGCGAGCCGCGCCACACGCCACAGATAGATCCCGATGAAAATCGACGCCAGGATCGGAATCACGATCAGGACCGGCGCGAGGTGGCGCCGGGTATCGGGCAGGGGTCGCAAGGTGTCGGTCATCGCCGGCTCCAAACCGCATCCAAACGCGCGTTCGGCACCGGCAACTGCCACAGTGGAGCGGCGTGCAGTGTGGCGGGCCAGGACGAACGAGCCAGCCACCTCGATACAACCTCAACAATAGTTGAGGTCCACTGCACAAAAAGTCGCGGGCTTGGTGCGCGTCCAACTCCGCTCAGGACCAACCGGTCGCCGCCCGCGGGGCGCGGATGCTCCTCTGCATCGGCAAGCTGAAGAAGACTGCGGAATCGGCGTGAAATATTCAGCCCGAATCCAGCCGTCCGCATGCGCGCAATGCGTGCAGCCGACTTGTGGTCGGTGCGAAAAGCCGTATTGCTGGGGCAAACTCAAAGGGAGGCGACGTTCGGCTCGTGCGGCCAAGGCGTAGCGTGCGCCGCCTTCCGACTTGCGGGCCGCCCATGACCACGACGACACCATCTGCCGAAACCTCGCATCGCTTCGGCTGGATCACCGATCAGCCTTACCTGCTGCTCAGCCTCACCTCGCTGTTCTGGGCCGGCAACGCCATCGTCGGCCGCGCCGTAGCCGGTCACTTCCCGCCGGTGACGCTGTCGTTCCTGCGCTGGGCATGCGCGTTCCTGATCGTCGCGCCGTTCGCCTTCCGCCATCTGATCGCCGACTGGAAGGTGATCCGCCGCCATCTCGTCCTGATGGTGACGGTGTCGGTGATCGGCATCTCCACCTTCAACACGCTGCAATACACCGCGCTGCAGTACACCACCGCGCTGAACGTGCTGCTGCTGCAATCGACCGGACCGCTGTTCGTGGCGCTGTGGGCGCTGATCGTGCTGCGGGTGCGGCTCACCTTGATGCAGACACTCGGCATCGCCACCTCGATGGTCGGCGTCGTGGTGATCATCCTGCACGGCAATATCGCCGAACTCGCCGCGATCGAACTCAACATCGGCGACCTGATGTTCGTCGGGGCGCTGGCGATGTTCGGGCTCTACACCGCGCTGACGCAGAAGCGGCCGCAGATGCACGCGCTGTCGTTCCTCGCCTTTACCTTCGGCTGCGGCGCGCTGTTTCTGATCCCGCTGGAGATCTGGGAGCTCACCACCAAGCCGCTGCCGGCGTTCGACTGGGCCAATGTCGGCGCACTGTTCTACGTCGCGGTGTTCCCGTCGATCATGGCGTATCTGTGCTACAACCGCGGCGTCCGGCTGGTCGGCGCCAATCGCTCGGCGCCGTTCTTCCATCTGATCCCGGTGTTCGGCTCGGCGATGGCGATCGTGTTTCTCGGCGAGCAGCCGCATCTGTATCACGCGGTCGGCTACGCCCTGGTGCTGACCGGCGTCATCGTCGCCGCGCGCAAGCCGAAGGCGGGTTGAACGGCGTTTCGACGGACCGCAATAGAGCCCGGGAGAGACGATCCTACCTACGGTGGAACTTTGTTCCGTGCTATAGGCCGAGCCTTTGAGGAGAAGGGCGAGGATCGATGGCGACGAACAGCCCTACCGAGGGTCTCAAGCTTCTCGCGACTTTCTTCAACAACATCGCGGTGGCCTGGGTCGCGACGGGAGTCATCGGCCCAATCGTCGGCTTGATCTACGATTACGATAAGTTTGCCAAGAGCATGACAATGCTCTGGAGCCTCCCGGTCATTTGCGTTTGCATGGCCGTGATCCTACATTTAGCGGGGCAGTACGTTCTCCTCGAGCTGGAGAAATTCGATGAGTCCTGAAGCCGTCGTTCTTAGCTCCGCTGTCGCGGTGCCTTTGACAATTGTCGCCCTCGGAATTATCGGCGCCAAATTGCTCGTCAGGCGCGGTCTGGCAAGGAAGGCCGTTGCTGGGGCAGGAAATGAAGCTGATTTCAACGCCACGCTCCGCCGGGTGCCGTCACGCGTGCGAGCTGACTTCGGAGTTGAAACGACCGGGCTCGCCAGCCCCAGTCCCGCTTCAGCGGTCTCACCACTCACGGCCGACGCTCTCGCGAGCATTTCCAAGGCGTTGTCTGAAACGACAGACAGCGATGTCCTAAAGGCGGAGGTAGCCTTGCAAGCGGCTCTTCTGTCGGCTCAAGCCGCTGACGAACTGCAGCTGCGAGACTTGGAACGTCGTCTGAGCAAGTACGAGAGCATCATTGCGGCGAGCGAGGCTTCGGCAGCCCGGGCAGAGTCCGAAGACCAGTCGGCGGAGGAAGGCGCGTCAAGAACGCAGGCACGGCCATGACACCACTGCCTTGCTGGAGTGATTCTGTTTTTGATGGAATTAAAACCGCACTGTCTAACGGGTCGCAACTGACAGAACCTCATGGTGAGGAGGCGCGAAGCGCCGTCTCGAACCATGCGCCGCAAGCCCTGCAGCTCCTCATCCTTCGAGACGTCCGGCTTTGCCGGGCTCCTCAGGATGAGGACTTGAGTGCGCTTGGAAAGGCTAAGTCCGCTTTGATCAATCGATGAAGCACTCTGGGCTGGCCGGACGAAAACTGGTGCCAGGATCTCTGCCGCTTTCGCCATCGCAGCAAGCCCGTCGACGTAACGCTTTCGATATGCGCGTCGTGGAGATTGAACCGAGCAGGGATCGTTGGCGCCGCGGTCACTTGGTGGGGATGTGGAACTTGCTGAAGGCTTCGCGGGTGCAGAGGATCAGGTGCTCGGCGCAGGCGTTGCGCCGGTGCGGCTCGCACTGCGAGAGATATTCCGGCGACTGCATCATTCCCAGGAATGCTTCGACCGACGGGTAGTAGACCAGCGAGACGTAGTCCCAGCGTCCGTGATCGGCGTTGCCGAACGCCACCGCCTTGGCATTGCCGCTCCACAACAGGAGCCCGCCGCAGCTCTTCACCAGCGCCACCTTCTGCGAACTGTAGCGCAAGTAAGCGTCCCAACCGGTGCCGTCGCCGTCGCCGGCCTGTTCGCTGAACCTGATCAGATTCACCATCACCACCGGCCCCGGATCGTCGCGCTCCAGTTCGGTCAGGCCTTTGATGTTCAACTCGTCGATGCTCATGTGCGCCCCATTCGACGTTCCGGCACAAGATGCGCGGATCGCCCGCGCCGTGGTAGCCGATTCTTTTGCGGCCGTGGACCGCGCCGCACCGTCTCGGCGCGGCGCCGCATGATGGAACCCGCGCGGCGGCCGAGCCGGCCGCGCATGCCAGCAATCCGCCGCGCGCCTCTTTTGCGGCGGGATGAATTCGGGCACCAAGATCGTCTTGCTCTCTTGCTTCGGCCCCCGTTTGATCGCCCGGTTCCGCTCCATGTTCGGCTGGCTCGCCAACCAGCCCTATCTGCTGCTCAGCCTGACCTCGCTGTTCTGGGCCGGCAACATCGTGCTCGGCCGCGCCGTCGCCGGCCATGTGCCGCCGGTGACGCTGTCCTGCGCGCGCTGGATCGGCGCGATGCTGTTACTGCTGCCGTTCGCCTGGCCGCATCTGCGGCACGACTGGCGCAAGCTGTTCGTACACTGGAAACTGATGATCGCGCTGTCGGCCACCGGCTTCGCGATCAACAATGCGCTGTCGTACTGGGGGCTGCAATATACCCAGGCGCTCAACGCGCTGCTGATGCAATCGTCCGGGCCGCTGTTCGTCGCGCTGTGGTCGCTGCTGCTGTTCGGTGTCCGGCTGTCCTGGATGCAGACGATCGGCATCGCGCTGTCGCTGCTCGGCGTCTTGACCATCATCCTGCGCGGCGATTTCGCCGCATTGGCGGCAATCGAGCTCAACCGCGGTGACCTGATGCTGGCCAGCGCGCTGTGCGCGTTCGGGCTGTATTCGGCGCTGATGCCGAAGCGGCCGGCGACGCATCCGCTGTCGCTGATCGTGGTCACCACCGGCGGCGGAGCGCTGTTGCTGCTGCCGTTCGCGATTATGGAGTACGCCGGCGGCGTGCGGCCGACCGCCGACTGGATCACCGCCGGCACGCTCGTTTACGTGGTGATCTTCCCGTCGATGCTGGCGTATCTGTGCTTCAACCGCGGCGTCGCGCTGATCGGGCCGAACCGCTCGGCGCCGTTCCTGCACCTGATGCCGGTGTTCGGCTCTGTGATGGCGATCGTGTTGCTCGGCGAGAAGCCCGAGCTGTTCCACCTCGCCGGCTACGCCATGGTGGTGGCCGGCGTGTTCATCGCGGCGCGGCGCTGAGGCGGCGCGCGGCTGTTACGCCGCGCGTACCGTGTGCAGGAACTTGCCGACCTCCGCCTTGAGCCGGTTGCTCTCTCCGGCGAGCGATTGCGCGGCTTGCAGCACCTCGCCGGCGGCGGAGCCGGTGCCGCTGGCGCCGTGCTCGACCTCGACGATGTTGGACGACACGTCGCGCGTACCTTCGGCCGCCTGCTGGATGTTGCGCGAGATCTCGCGCGTCGCCGCGCCCTGCTCTTCCACCGCCGAGGCGATGGTCGAGGCGATCTCCGACATCTTCTCGATGGTGCCGCTGATCGCCTTGATGGCATCGACCGACTCACGGGTCGCCGCCTGGATGCTGGAGATCTGCTGACCGATCTCGCCGGTCGCCTTCGAGGTCTGTTCGGCGAGCTGCTTGACCTCGGCGGCCACCACGGCGAAGCCGCGACCGGCTTCGCCGGCGCGCGCCGCCTCGATGGTGGCATTGAGGGCGAGCAGATTGGTCTGGCCGGCGATGGCGTTGATCAACTCGATCACGTCGCCGATCTTGGTCGCCGCCTGAGACAACTCCTCGACCCGATGATTGGTCTGCGCCGCCTGTTCGACCGCCTCGTGGGCGATTTGCGCGGAGCTCTGCACCTGCCGGCTGATCTCCTCGACCGACGCGGTCATCTCCTCGGCCGCGGACGCCACCGACTGCACGTTGGTGGAGGCTTCTTCCGAGGCGCTGGCGACCCTGACGGTGAGGTTCTGCGACATCGAGGCATGGCGGCTCAACGTGCTGGCCGAGGCTTCGAGTTCGGTCGATGCCGACGACACCGTCTCGATGATCTCGCCGACCGCACCTTCGAAATCGTCGGCGAGCTTGTGCATGTCGGCACGGCGCTGCTCGGCGAGAATCTCGTCCTGGCGCCTCCGTGCCTCGGCCTCCTCCCGCGCCTTGTCGGCGGCGTGGACCTTGAGGGCGCCGATCGCCTGAGCCATCTCGCCGATCTCGTCCTTACGATCGAGCCCCGGCAACGCCACGTCGAGCTGCCCCTGCGCGAGCTTGCGCAGCGCTCCGCCGAGTTGAGCCAGCGGCCGCAACACGCGCAGGAAGGTGACCAGCAGACTCACCACCACCAGGACTCCGGCGACGCAGAGTGCGGCCAGGCACACGATCAGATGCGAGGTGCTGCTGGCGACGTCGGCGGCTGCTTCGGCGTCGGCCGTTTGCCCGATCACGCGGGCGAGCTTGAGAATGCTCTCGACGCCGTCGGTGGCGCGGGCGAAGTAATCGGGGCCGGTGATCGGATAGGCGCCGCTGTCGCCGGCGGCGAGAACATCGTTACGAATCTTGCCGTAGGTGCCGAAGTAACCGGACTCGACACCGTCGATCGCGGCGTTGACCGCGGCCACCGTGTCGGGACGCAGCTTCATCGCCGTGACGACCGGCCAGGCCAGATCGATCTGGCCGCGAAAACCGGCGAGGTCACGAATGTTGTCGGGTGACAGTTTGGCCTTGGCGCCGACCAGCCCGCCGAGATAGCCGCGTTCGCGGCCGGCGTTTTCCGCCATCACCGCCACCAGATGGCGGATCGGAACCATCTTCCCCAGCGTCATCGATGGCGCGTTGGTCAGTGTTTCCAAGGTCTCGCGCAGCGAGGTCGCGGCGACATCGATCGTACCGGTGAGCGTGGCGAACGAGGTGCGGACCAGTTCCGGATCGCGACCGGCCGCGGGCTTGGCGATCTCCTCGTCGATCCGGGCACGCAGCGCCTTGTAGGCCGTCACCGCGCGCTGCGCAGCGTCGATCGCCCCGCCGCCGGCGCTCATCTCCGGCACGCCACGCATCAGCGTCAACGCTTCGTCGAACGCCGCGTCGCCGGCGGCACGCGCCTTCACGATCGCCTCGCGCCGCTTGTCATCCACTGGCCCCGGCGCGTGCAGCGCCCCATTGGCAAGCCCGCGCTCGACCGCCCAACGACCGGCACTCGTCAGCAACAATTCGGAGATCTGGTTGACGGCGAGAAACGCTTCCGACTGCTGGCGACGGACAAATGCGTCGCGCGCCTCGATGCCGGCAAACGTCACGGCCGTCGCCGCCAGGATCGAAACCACGACCGGCAGCACGACACGGATCTTCAAATTCATTTCAAGCCCCCCGGAGCTTCACGATATCAGCGGCGAAATTCACGTTCGGACTGCGCGCAACGCAACCGGACAAGTTCCCTTCGAAAAGGCTCGTGCCTCTCGGGTTCCGATCCCGCGCAACAGTCGCAGCGACTCAACACTACCTACGCGGGTATCAACTTCCTTTAATCGCGGACTACGTAAGAGTCCTCAGTGACAAGGGACGAGGACGCCAGGCGCGGGGGTACTTGCTCGCCTTGAAGTACCAAGGCGCCGCCGTCGTGCGAAACGGCGGCGCCCTGATCGTCACCGTTACGGACGACAGCGACGTCAGGCAGCACGGATCGTATCGAGGAATCGGGCGACTTCGCGTCGAAGCAGATTGCTGTCGCCGGCGAGAGACTGCGCCGCCGCCAGAACTTGCGACGAGGCTGTGCCGGTCTCGCCAGCGCCGCGCTTGACGTCGGCGATGTTGGTCGTGACTTGGCTCGTGCCGCGCGACGCCTGCTGCACATTGCGCGAAATCTCGCGGGTGGCAGCGCCCTGCTGCTCGACCGCGGAGGCGATCGAGGCGGCGATCTCGGAGATATGGCCGATGGTGTCGGTGATCTCCTTGATGGCCGACACCGAGTCTCCGGTGGCCGACTGGATGCCGCTGATCTGCGCACTGATCTCGCCGGTGGCTTTCGCGGTCTGTTCGGCGAGCTGCTTGACCTCGGCGGCCACCACGGCGAAGCCGCGGCCGGCTTGGCCGGCGCGCGCGGCTTCGATCGTCGCGTTGAGCGCCAGCAGGTTGGTCTGGCCGGCGATGGTGTTGATCAGTTCGACCACGTCGCCGATCCGCGTCGCGGCCTTGGCGAGTTCTCCGACCCGGTCGTTGGTTCGCTGCGCCTGCCCCACCGCCTCGTTGGCGATCCGCGAGGAATCCTGCACCTGACGACTGATCTCATTGACCGAGGCCGACATCTCTTCGGTCGCGGTGGCGACCGACTGGACGTTGGACGAGGCCTCTTCCGACGCCGTGGCGACCATCGAGGTCAGTTGCTGCGACCGCTCCGCCGTCGTCGTCAACCTGGTGGCCGAGAGCTCCAGCTCGCTGGAGGCGGACGACACCGTCTCGACGATCTTGCCGACGGCCAATTCGAACTTGTCCGCCATGTCGTTCATGTCGCGGCGCCGTGCCTGATCGGCACTGGCCTGATCCTCGGCACGCTGCGCGATGCTGCGCTTGAGTTCGCCCTGCATCGTGCGCAGCGAGTTGGCGAGCACGCCGACCTCGTCGACCTGTTCGATCGCCAGCTTCTGATCGAGGTCGCCCTTGGCGATGCCGTCGGCGAAACTCGCGCAATCGCCGATCGGCCGGGCGATGCTGCGGGCCGCGAAGGCGATCACCGCGATGGCGATCACCACCACCAGGATTCCGGTGCCGAGCTGCCAGAACATCGCCGAATTGGCGCGATCGTTCAGCGCGGAGTCGAGCTCGTGGGCGGACGCCAGCACGACGTTGCGCGGCACCGAGATCAGCACCGACCACGGCGTGCCGGTGCGACCGACCGAGATCGGCGCGTAGATCTCGACGTTGTCCCATTTGGGATCGTCGAGCACCTTGCCTTTGCCTTCGTTGACGATCGCCTGACTTTCGGCCCAGCGCGGATCGGCGCTGACCGCGCTCTTTCCGATCGATTCCGGATTGGCGCTGTTGGCGACGATCAGGCCGGTGTCGTTGAGGATCACGACTTTGCCCTTGCCGCCGAACAGCGAGCCGTTGCTCTGCTGCGCCAGCTTCTGAACGAAGTCGAGATTGTAGTCGGCGCCGGCGACACCGACGAACTTGCCGTCGATCTTGATCGGCACCGACATCGTCGCCAGGAACACCGCCTTGCCCTGCACGATGTAGGGCAGCGGGCCGAGGATGTTCTCCTTGCCGGTCGCCTTCGGGTTGATGAACCAGGCGCCTTTCACCAGACCGTTCGGGTGCCGCTCCTGGCTGTCGTATTCGACCAGCGGCTGCAGCGCGATCGAGCCGCTGGCGCTGCGGGTCCAGTAGGGAAGGAAGCGGCCGGTGCTGTCCGAGCCCATCGTCTGCCGGCCCTTGAAGGCGACGTCGTTGCCGTCGAGCGCATTCGGCTCCCAGGCCGAGTAGGTGCCGTTGAAGGCCGGGTTCTTTTCCAGCGTATTGCGCAGCACGGCGTTGAGTTGAAGGCGGCGGTTGCCGTCGGTGGTGCCGGCGTTGTTCGGATCGGCCAGCACTTCGAAGGCGTGCGCCATGTTGCGCGCGGAATCGAGCCCAAGGTCGAGCTCGGCCTTGATCACGGAGGCTTCGGAGGTGGCGCGGTTGAGCAGGCTTTCCTTGGTCTGCTGATCGACCAGCTTCATCACCTCGGCGGCGACGTAGTGATGCGTGCTTTGCGCGGACAGGACGCTGTAGCCGATCAGGATCAGGCTGGCGCCGGTCAGGCAGAGGCCGGCGACCAGCGCGATCTTGACCTGAATTTTGCGGATGGATTTGAACGAGAAGGACATAGGCACTCCTGGGAGAGCCCCATGCTGATCGTCGGCTGTTTGGAATTGCTTAAGCAAACGCCTCGTGCGACTACGAGGAAAGCTGGTTTCAGACTAAGACTTAGGTCGAAGACCGCAGGTAGCAACTCGACTACGCGCCGCCGATCAGAATGCCCACGGCCAGCACGATGACGCCGCCGAGCACGATCTGGAACACGGCATGCAGGAACGGCGTGTCCATGTATTTGGCGCGGACATAGGCGATCGCCCACAATTCGACGAACACCACCAGGGCGGCGATGCCGGTCGCGATCCAGAACGCGTTGGCCCAGCTGTCGGGGACGAGATACGGCAAAGTGTGACCGAGACCACCGAGCGTGGTCATCAGTCCGCAGATGCCGCCGCGCAGCCACGGCGAGCCGCGGCCGGTCATCGAGCCGTCGTCGGACAGCGCTTCGGCAAAGCCCATCGAAATGCCGGCGCCGATCGAGGCGGCGAGCCCCACCAGGAAGGTCGGCCAGTTCTGATGGGTGGCGAAAGCGGCGGCAAACAGCGGTGCCAGCGTCGACACCGAGCCGTCCATCAGGCCGGCCAAACCCGGCTGGACGTATTGCAACACGAACATCCGCCGCGCCGCATGATCTTCGACGCTGCGGGCGTCGGGGGTGAGGATCTTGTCGGTGAGCTGCACCGCGCGCTGCTCGTGGCGCTTTTCGAACTCGGCGAGGTCGGTGAGCAGCTTGCGGATATGGACGTCGGTGGCGCGTTCGGCGGCGCGCTCGTAGAAACGCTGCGCCTCGAACTCCATCGTCTCCGCCTCTTTGCGGATACGGTCGAGCGGCAGATTGCGGGTCAGCCAGATCGGGCGGCGGCGGATGAAGCCTTTGACGTCCTCGCGGCGGATCGGCGGCAGGTTGGGGCCGAACCGGTCCTCGTACATCCGCAGCAGCATGTGGCGGTGGCCCTTCTCCTGCTGCGCCATTTCGGTGAAGACGCGCGCGGAGTCCGGATAGCGCTCGGCGAGGTCTTCGGCGAAGGCGAGATAGATCCGGCTGTCCTCTTCCTCGCTGGCGATCGCCAGCGCCAGAATTTCGCGCTCGGTCAGGTCGGAAAACGCCTTCATCGCACCGCTCATCAATTTAGAACGCTTCTAAATAGAGTTGCCGCCCGCCGCTGTCAAAGCCGACTCGGCTCGCGACGTTGCGCGGCCACAACACCGGCTTGCCTTCACAGGGATGCGGTTCCAGGGGAAAATTACTGCTCGGGTCGGCCGCGGTCTTTGCGCTGGCGACGAACCCACGCTGGCGCAATCCGAAGGTGAGTTCCCGCCCCGCCCCCGGTCATGCGGTGCCGCGCGCGGCAGCCGCGATCCGACCAAGGCCGACGACAAGGAGTTTATGCCGTTCGAAGGCGCCGAAATCCTGAGAGCGAAGTCAGCGCGAAAGGCGAAGAAAGGCACCGTGTCGTTTCGGGGTCGCGCCTCTCGGCGTGCCCCCGAATGACGTTGCGACAGGCGGCTCCGCGTTCGGCGCTCCGAGCCCCGCCCGCCGTGTTCACGCCGGCGGCGACATCCAGCGGGTCAGGCGTGCGAACACGCCTTTGGCCGGCAGCGGCGCCGCGATGTCCGTCTGCTCGATGTGATGCAGGAATTTCTCGAGGAACCGGTCGTCGCCGGTTTCGATTACCAGGAACGCATCGTCTGCGGTCGAGACGTTGTAGGCGTAGCACAGACCGGTGGAACGCGGAGCTGGCGCTACACCGGCCGTCGTCTTGGCGATCGTCACACCGTCAGGGTCGATATCTCGCGCGATCAAAGCGCGGGTCAACCACGCAAGATTGCCGACGAATTCCGGCTCGAATGCGATGTTGCCTTGCAGCATCACGGGCATGCGCTACCTCCCGACATTCACGCATCCCCCCAGCTATCTATTGTCATCACCATCGCCGAAAAAGTTCAAGCATTACGATCAGGCCGCGCGGATCTTGCGCAGGAAGTCGTCGACCGACGATTGCAGCGCAACAGACTGGCCGCCGAGCGCTTCGGCATGCGACAGCACGTCGGCGGCGGCATCGCCGGTCGCTGCCGCCGCCGAACTCACACCGCCGATGTGATCGCTGATCTCGTTGGCGCCGGCCGCCACCGACTGGATGTTGAGAGCAATCTCGCGCGTAGCAGCGCCCTGCTGCTCCACCGCGGTCGAGATCGCCATGGTGATCTTGTTGATTTCACCGATGGTCGCCGTGATGCTGCCGATCGACTGCACGGCGCTCGATGTCGACGCCTGCATGGCCGCGACCTGGGCCGAAATATCCTCAGTGGCCTTGGCGGTCTGGCTGGCCAGCGCTTTCACTTCACTGGCGACGACCGCAAAGCCACGGCCGGATTCGCCGGCGCGCGCCGCCTCGATGGTGGCGTTGAGCGCCAACAAATTGGTCTGCGACGCGATCGAATGGATGAGTTGCACCACCTCACCGATCTTCTCGGCTCCGACCGATAGCTGCATTACGGTTTCGTTGGTCAGCTCAGCGTCGCTGACAGCGCGTCCGGCGATCGCGCGCGACTGCTCGACCTGACGCGAGATCTCCTGCACCGAAGCCGACAGTTCCTCCGACGCCGACGCCACGGTGCCGACCATGCTGGACGAGGAGTCCGAGGCGGAGCCGACCGCCGCGGCGCGGCTCGAGGCATCCGCCGCGGTCGACGTCATCGACTGCGCGGTGGATTGCATCTGCCGGGTGGCATCGGCGACGCTCGTGACCACGCCGTTGACACTGGACTCGAACTCGTCGGCGATGCCGCGCATCAAGGCGGCGCGCTCGGCGGCGGTGCGGCGCTGCGCCTCCTGCTCCTGCTGCTCGAGGCCGCGGATACGCAGCGCGTTGTCCTTGAACACCTGCACGGTCGCGGCCATCTCGCCGACCTCGTCGCGACGCTCCACGCCGGGGATCGCCGCATCGAGCTGCCCTTCGGCGAGGGCCTTCATCCGGGCGCCGAGAGCGCCGAGCGGCTTGGTGATGCTGCGGCTGATCGCCCAGGCGACCACCGAACAGACCGCACCGATCCCGAGGATCGCGAGCCCGAGCCACAGCATCATCGGCCGCATCTTGGCGTCGATGTCCTGCAAATAGACGCCGGTGCCGACGAGCATGTCCCAGCCGGGGATCGCGACCGCGTAGGAGACCTTGCGCAGCAATTCGGTGCTGCCCGGCTTCATGAATTCGTAGATCAGCGTCACGTCGCCTTTGGCGGCGACGCCGTCGCGCAACTCGCGGACGATCTTGCGCCCGGCGGTCTCGACGTCGAGCCGGTTGGTGCCGATCATCTTCGGGTCGGCCATCAGCACGGTGGTGCCGTCCATCCTGTAGGCGAAGAAGTAACCGTTGGAGCCGTCGTAGGTCATGGTCCCGGCGCGCTGCTGAAACTCGGCGATCGCCTGGTCCTTGGTCAGCTTGCCAGCCGCGACCTGCTTCTGCAGCCCGATCGCCATGTTGAGCACGCTGTCGACCAGCGCCTTGGTCTGCTCCAGACGGCCGTCGCGCATCTCCCGTTGCAGCATCGACGCGGCGAACAGGCCGGACGCCAGGAGGCCGAGCATCGCGACGGCGACCAGGATCCCGAGCTTCGGCGTGATCCGCAGATTGGTGATTTTCACAGTAGGGAGCTCCCGCGCACCTGAAACCGGTTGGTCAAGCAGCGTTACGGCGGCAGCATCTCTAATCGGTTTAAAGGACTCCCCGTAGGAACCCGAGGGTTGGTTTCCCGATCTGTTAGCTCATCGAACGACGAAGCCCCGGGCAGACCGTCAGATCTGCCCGGGGCGAAGTGATGTGGGGAAGCCGAAGCGACCGATGATCAGGCGGCGCGGACCTTGCCGAGGAAGTCGTCGACCGCCCGGCGCAATTCGCCGGACTGGGCGTCGAGTTCACGGGCGTTGGCGAGCACCTGATCGGCCGCCGAGCCGGTCGCGGTCGCCGCCTCGGTGACGCCGCCGATATGCATGCTGATCTCGTTCGATCCGGCCGCGACCGACTGGATGTTGCGGGCGATTTCGCGGGTCGCGGCGCCCTGCTGCTCCACCGCGGTCGAGATCGCCATGGTGATCTCGCTCATCTGCGCGATGGTCGCGGTGATGCCGCCGATCGACTGCACGGCGTTGCTGGTCGACGACTGCATCGCCGCCACCTGGGCGGAGATTTCCTCGGTGGCCTTGGCGGTCTGGCTGGCGAGCGCCTTCACTTCGCTGGCGACCACTGCGAAGCCGCGGCCGGACTCGCCGGCCCGCGCCGCCTCGATGGTGGCGTTGAGCGCCAGCAGGTTGGTTTGCGAGGCGATCGAGTGGATCAGCTGCACCACCTCGCCGATCTTCTCGGCACCGGTCGAGAGCAGTTTGACGGTCTCGTTGGTCTGCGCCGCGTCGTCGACCGCCTTGCTGGCGATCTCGCGCGACTGCTCGACCTGCCGCGAGATTTCGGTGACCGACGCCGACAGTTCTTCGGCGGCGGACGCGACCGTACCGACATTGTTGGAGGCGCTCGCCGAGGCCGACGACACGGTCGCGGCGCGGGCGCTGGCGTCGGTCGCGGTCGCGGTCATCGATTGCGCGGTCTGCTGCATGCCGGAGGTCGCGGACGTCACCGACTGCACCACGCCGTTGACGCTGTGCTCGAATTCGTCGGCGAGGCGCTCCATCGCGTTGCGCCGCTCGGCTGCGGCGCGCTCCTTGGCGGCCTCCTCGGCGCGTTCGAGATCGCGGATGCGCAGCGCGTTGTCCTTGAACACCTGCACGGTCTTGGCCATCCCGCCGACTTCATCGCCGCGCTCGATGCCGGGGATCGGCTGCTCCAACTCGCCATGCGCAAGCGAATCCATCCGGGCGCCGAGTTTTGCGAGCGGACGGGTGATGCCGCGGGCGATCAGAACCGCAAACAGACCGGCGATCAGCGCGATGACCAAGATCGCACCGCCCAGCGTCCAGAAGATCGGCTTCAGCTTGGCGTCGAGATCGTCGAGATAGGCGCCGGTGCCGACGAACATGTTCCAGCCGGGAAACGCCAAGCCGTAGGACATCTTGCGGATGTTCTCGTCGGTGCCGGGGCGCCGGAAATCGTAGAACAGGGTAACATCGCCCTTGGCGGCGACGCCGTCACGCAGCTCGCGCACCAGATAGCGGTCGCCGGTCGGCACGTTCATCCGGTTGGTGCCGACCGCCTTCTTGTCCGGGGTCGCAATGGTGACGCCGTCCATGGTGTAGGCGAACAGATAGCCCTGGCCGTTATCGTAAGTCAGTAGCGCCACATCGCTGGCGAACTGGGCGATCGCCTGCTCCTTGGTGAGTTCGCCGGCCTCGACCTTCTTCTGCAGGCCGACCGCCAGATTGCGGCCCATCTCGGTGATGGCTTTGGCCTGATCGAAGCGCGCGTGCAGCATCTCCCGCTGCATCATCACGCCGGCAAAAATCCCGGCCAAGCACAAGCCGATCATAGTACCTGCAACGAGCAGGCCCAGCTTGGGGGCGATACGAAGATTACTGAACTTCACGAAACTCTCCCCGAGGTACGACACCACATGCGAGTACATTGCACTCGTACAACTACGGAGAAAATGTTCCCGGACGGTTACTGCAGTGCACGCAATTCCACAAATTGCGTATCTGAGGTTGAGTCCGAAAAAAATCCCTCCCCCAGAGGGGGAGGGATCGATCAGGCGTCAATTGCGGCGGCGGCCCGCCATCGACTTGCGAAAGTCGGCGACGGCCGTGCGATGCCAGGTGATCAGAAGGTCAGCGGCTTGACCTGCTTGACCTGCGGCAGCGCCTGGACCTTCTCCAGCACGTCGGCCGGGGCCGGACCATCGATCGTCACCAGCGCGATGGCGTCGCCGCCTTCGCTGTGACGGCCGAGGTTGAAGGTCGCGATGTTGACCTTGGCGTCGCCGAGCAGGCTGGCGAACTTGCCGATGAAGCCCGGC
Source organism: Rhodopseudomonas sp. BR0M22 (assembly GCF_010907035.1). Classification (GTDB taxonomy): domain Bacteria; phylum Pseudomonadota; class Alphaproteobacteria; order Rhizobiales; family Xanthobacteraceae; genus Rhodopseudomonas. Next base: position 25,922 of record NZ_QUMK01000043.1, on the reverse strand, counting down.
TTGTCCTCGTTGGTGACGTAGATCATCGAGGCGCCGAACTCGGCATCGACGCGGATGCCCTTGATGTCGACCAGACGCGGCTTGCCGTCGGCATAGACCGTGCCGGACACCGAGCGCTCCTGCTTTTCGGTCGCCACCGTCAGGGTGATCAGGCTCTCGTAATCGCTCTCGGCGGCGCGGACGACTTCGTCCACCACCATGCCGCGCTCCTTGGCGATCACCGGCGCCGACACGACGTTGATGTCGCCCAGCATCGGGCGCAGCAGGCCCGACAGCACCGCCGAGGTCAGCGCCTTGATCTTCATCTCGGCCACTTCACCCTCGTAGGTGATGGTGACCTTGGTGATGCCGGTCTCGGTGAGCTGGCCGGCGAACGAGCCGAGCTTCTCGGCGAGTTCGATGAACGGCTTCAGCTTCGGGGCTTCTTCGGCGGTGATCGACGGGAAATTGATCGCGTTGGTGATCGCGCCGGTCAGCAGGTAGTCGCTCATCTGCTCGGCGACCTGCAGCGCGACGTTCTCCTGCGCTTCCGTCGTCGAGGCGCCGAGATGCGGGGTGCAGATCACGTTCGGCAGGCCGAACAGCACGTTCTTGGTGGCCGGCTCTTCAGAGAACACGTCGAACGCCGCACCGGCGACCTGGCCGGACTTCAGGGCTTCAGCGAGGGCGTTCTCGTCGACCAGACCGCCGCGGGCGCAATTGATGATGCGGACGCCCTTCTTCATCTTGGCGATCGCAGCCGCGTCGATGATGTTGCGGGTCTTGTCGGTGAGCGGAGTGTGCAGGGTGATGAAGTCGGCGCGCTTGAAGACGTCTTCGAGCTCGACCTTCTCGACGCCCAGATCCTTGGCGCGCTCCGGCGACAGGAACGGATCGAACGCGATCACCTTCATCTTCAGGCCGAGTGCGCGGTCGGCGACGATCGAGCCGATGTTGCCGCAGCCGATCACGCCGAGGGTCTTGGCGGTAATCTCGACGCCCATGAAGCGGTTCTTCTCCCACTTGCCGGCCTGGGTCGAGGCGTCGGCGGCAGGGATCTCGCGGGCCAGCGACAGCATCATGGTGATGGCGTGCTCGGCGGTGGTGATCGAATTACCGAACGGGGTGTTCATCACGATGATGCCCTTGGCGGTCGCCGCGGGAATCTCGACGTTGTCGACGCCGATGCCGGCGCGGCCGATCACCTTGAGCCGGTTGGCCTTCTCCAGGATCTTCGCTGTCGCCTTGGTGGCGGAGCGGATCGCGAGGCCGTCATAATTGCCGATGATCTCGGCGAGCTTTTCCTTGTCCTTGCCGAGGTTCGGCTGGAAATCGACATCGATGCCGCGATCCTTGAAGATCTGGACAGCGGCTTCCGACAGCGCGTCGGAAATGAGGACTTTGGGAGCGGTCATGGGATGTGATCCGTTGCTGAATGATGCATTTGCCGACGTCACCCGCGGGCTCGACCCGCGGGTCCATCTTCAAGGATGGATGGCCGGGTCAAGCCCGGCCATGACGATGAGACGAAAGGGCGACGCTTACGCCGCCTGAGTCAGCGAGGCCTTGGTGGTCTCGAACGCGTAGTCCAGCCACTGCGTCAGAGCCGCGACGTCGGCGGCTTCCACCGTCGCGCCGCACCAGATCCGCAGGCCGGGAGGGGCGTCGCGATAGGCGCCGAGATCGAAGCCCGCGCCTTCCTTTTCGACCACCGCGACCAGCTTTTTCGCAAAGTCCGCCTGGGCTTCGGGAGCCAGCGCGGTGATCGCCGGATCGACCACCTTGAGGCAGACCGAGGTGTTGGAGCGGATCGCCGGATCGGCGGCGAGGAAGTCGACCCACGGGGTCTTCGCCTGCCAGTCGGTCAGCACCTTGGTGTTGGCGTCGGCACGGGCGATCAGCCCCTTGAGGCCGCCGACCGACTTCGCCCAGTTGAGCGCGTCGATGTAGTCCTCGACGCACAGCATCGACGGGGTGTTGATGGTCTCGCCCTGGAAGATACCCTCGATCAGCTTGCCGCCCTTGGTGAGGCGGAAGATCTTCGGCATCGGCCAGGTCGGGGTGTAGCTCTCGAGACGGGCGACGGCGCGCGGCGACAGGATCAGCATGCCGTGCGCGGCTTCGCCGCCGAGCGCCTTCTGCCAGGAGAAGGTGACGACATCGAGCTTGGCCCAATCCAGCGGCTGCGCGAACGCGGCCGAGGTGGCGTCGCAGATGGTCAGGCCTTCACGGTCGGCCTTGATCCAGTCGGCGTTCGGAACCCGGACGCCCGAGGTGGTGCCGTTCCAGGTGAAGACGACGTCGGTGTTGCAATCGACCTTGGAGAGGTCGGGAATTTCGCCGTAACCAGCCTTGAGCTTGGTGACGTTGGGGAGCTTCAGCTCCTTGGTGATATCGCCGACCCAGCCGTCGCCGAACGATTCCCAGGCCAGCGTCGTGACCGGGCGCGGCCCGAGCAGCGACCACAGCGCCATCTCGACGGCGCCGGTATCGGAGGCCGGAACAATGCCGATCTTGTAGTCGGCGGGAACCTCGAGCAATTCGCGGGTCAGGTCGATCGCGAGCTTGAGCTTGGCCTTGCCGACCTTCGCGCGATGCGAGCGGCCGAGCGGCGCGTCCTTGAGATTTTCGGGGGACCAGCCTGGGCGCTTGGCGCACGGGCCGGAGGAGAATTGCGGCGCATTGGGCCGCGAAGCGGGCTTCGCTACAGTCATAGTCTATCCTTCCAGATAGCTGCCTCTCGGTGGGGAGAGGTTTCCCGTCGCTGGGGATAGTCCTTTGGCCTCGAATGTCAAGGAAGTTCGCCATCCGGGAGATCACGGACAACTTTCGACCTTCGGCGCCGGCGCGTACCTGGTCAGGCGATTGCAACACGGCGATGACGGCGACCGAACAACATTGCGCCGCCGACGTTGCCGCCGGCGGCGCTGAGAGAACGTGGTTCGCGGCGCGGCCCCCCGGCTCAGGCGACCTTGGCGACGAAACTCTTCACCTGAGCACGTAGCTTCTCGACCTGGCCGGCGATCTCGCCGGAGACCCCACTGACCCGCGTGGCGATCTTGCCGGTGTCGTCGGCCGCGTGGCTGATACCAACGACGTTCGACGTCACCAGCGCAGTGCCGGACGACGCCTGCTGCACGTTGCTGGCGATCTCGCGCGTCGCCGCACCCTGCTCCTCGACCGCGGAGGCGATGGTGGTGGATACTTCGTTGATCTCGGTGATCCGTCTGCTGATCGCTTCGACCGCGCCGACCGACTGGTCGGTGATCGACTGCATCTCGCCGATCCGCGCGGTGATTTCCTCGGTAGCCTTGGCAGTCTGGCTGGCGAGCGCCTTCACTTCCGCCGCCACCACCGCGAAGCCGCGTCCGGACTCGCCGGCGCGCGCCGCTTCGATCGTGGCGTTGAGCGCCAGAAGGTTGGTCTGCGCCGCGACCGCGTTGATGAGTTTGACGACGTCGCCGATCCGCTGCGCGGCATCGGCGAGGTGTCTGATCTTCTCGGTGGTCTGCGCCGCCTCTTCCACCGCCTGATGGGTGCTGTTGGTGGAATGCTGGATCTGCCGCGAAATCTCGGCGATCGAGGCTGTGAGTTGCTCGGCCGCGCTGGCGACGGTCTGCACGTTGGCGGAGGCCTGCTCGGCGCCGGAGGCCACGCTGACCGACTGACGGCTGGTTTCCTCCGCCGCCTCGGCCATCGCACCGGCGTCGGATTTGAGCCCAGTGGACGCCGTCGTCAGCAATCCGGCGACGTCGTCCATGCCGGCCGCGAAGCACTGCGCTTCCTTCGCCACTTCGCGCACCCGGCGGTCCATGGCGTCCGAAGCGCTGTTGATCACCACCGAGGCGTTCTTGAACGAGCCGGGCAGACCGCGGGTCAGCACCTTGCGGAAGGTTTTGCCCTGGCTGACATATTCCATCGACGCGGACGCCTCGCGAACGAACGCGTCGACGATGTCGAGCATGTTGTTGACCTCGGCCTGCGCCCGGCCGATCTCGCCGCCGTCACGGCGGCCCTGGACGCGCGCTTCCAGATTGCCGTGGGCGGCTTCGACGCACACCTTGGCGATTTCGGCGACCGCCGCCGAGGTGCGGCGCAGCAGCCAGACCGCATAGCCGAGCAGCGCGACGCCGATTCCCATCGCGGCGAGTTCGACGACGTAGCCGAGCGAGCCGACGATCATCCCGACGGCGCTCAACCCCACCATGACGATCGCCGAGACGACGAGAGCGATCGTCGCCCTAGATAGAGAAGATGAATTCGTCATACTCGACACCCCGATCTTTAAGCATGTTCGTCATCATCGCGTAGCCGGCCATCATGCCGTCCTTGGCGTTGCGATGACGGCTTTCCTCGTCCCGCAATTGGCGATAGAGCGCCTCGATCTTGGTGATCTGTCCGCGATCCGGCTTGCGTCGATTGGAATGGAAGCCGGTGACGTTGCGCTGGGAGTCGAGCGTCGGGGTGACGTGCGCGAACACCCAATAATGATCGCCGTCGCGCGCCATGTTCACCACATACGCGAAGATCTCTTTCTTCGACTGGATCGAATCCCACAGCATCTTGAAGATCGTGCGCGGCATGTCGGGATGGCGGACCAGGGAATGCGGCGCGCCGATCACCTCGTTCCGCGGATACTTTGCGAGCCGCACAAAGACGTCGTTGGCGTAAGTGATGTGGCCCTTCAGATCGGTCTTCGACACGATTAGTTCGTCTTCGTCGAACGGGCATTCGACGCCGGTCGGCTTCACCTGTGGTCGAGCCATCTGGATTGTCCCCTAACCTGCCATGCCGGGTCGCCCGACGCCGTGGCGTGCTTGCGTGCAATGGCTCTCGTTACCGGCCCAAATTGATTGGCGACCATTACTTCGCGGTTAAGAGTGGAACTCAGTATTACTACTCGGATGATGTAGTTTTATGGAATTCAACCAGTAAAATTCGCCAGTCAACCTCGAGGCGAAGCGTCGAGGGCTGAGCCGCGCGGCGAACAGCTCCCCGCGATTCGGTTTTCGCGCGTGAACAGTGAGACCGGCGCGGATGTTCCGCCACCATCATCCGACCCAGGATAGCCGCCACGTCGGACGCAGTCAGGGCGTGAGTCAGGAGGCAGGCCTCGGGACGCGATCAAGCGAAGAGAGGCCGAGCCCGGACTCCGCGCGGGCTATCCAGCGCTGCACCGCAGGATAGCGGTCGAGCGCAAAGCCGCCCTGCTCCGCCATCCGGGTGTAGGCGAGCAGCGCCACGTCGGCGAGCGACACGGTATCGCCGACCAGAAAGGCCGACTGCGCCAGATGCTGCTCCATCCGGGCGAGCGCGGCGTGGCCGCGGCGAACCTTGTCAGGATCGAGCTCGCCGGCCGGCTTGCCGAGATAGACCATCTGGAAACGACACACCGCGATATAAGGCTCGTGGCTGTACTGCTCCCAGAACAGCCACTCGTCCATCTTGGCCGCGAGCCACGGATCGGTCGGGATCAGATCGCTGCCGCGGGCGAGATAGCGGATGATGGCGTTGGATTGCGCCAGTGCGCGGTTGTCGTCGAAGGCGACCACCGGCACCTGCCCGGCCGGATTGAGCGCCAGAAACAACGGCGTGCGGCTTTCGCCCTTCATCGTGTCGACGGCGATCCACTCATACGGCAGACCCAGTAGGTCGCAGGTCCACTTCACCTTCAGGCAGTTGCCGGAATTGAGATCGCCGTAGATCCGCATCGTCGTTCCCCTCGCTTGCGCGAGCAAGTCGATCAGCAGCCGGCCGCGGCGTCAATCCATCGCCAGATTTGCGCGAAAGAGTTGGCCGATCAGAACTTGTAGCCGATGCCGCCGCGCACGGTGGACACCGCCGTGTTGATCGGCGCGGCGAATTTTTGGTACTCCCACTCCGCGCGAACGAACAGCCCGCGGTACAGCATCATGTCGACGCCGAGACCGCCCGAGTAGCCGTAAATGAAATGGCTGTTCTGGACCTGGCTTCCGCTGAGCACCCATGTGCCGCCGGAATCCGTGCCGACGATCGTCGCCGCTTGGACGATATCCGCCTGCCCGAGCGCCACGCCGCCGAACGCATAAGGCAGGAAGCTGCCGAAGGCCCAACCGGCGCGCAGCCGCGCCGACCCGACGTCGTGGACGTTGATCGCAGCGTTGGCGCCGTAGATCGCGCCGTAGTTGACACCACCGGAGGTGATCTGCCGGGCCATCGAGCCGGACGTCGAGCCGCCGAAATTGCCGTGCATGTAGTTGGCTTCGATGCCGAGCACGACGTCGTCCCACTGCGCGTTGTAGCCGATGAAGCCGCCCCAGCCCTGGCCATGCGACGAGGACTTGCCGAGCACCGGCCACGACGACACCCCGAGCGTCCCCTCGACGGCGGTGTTCACCAGCAGGTTGGACGCGACGCCTTGCGTCGAATTGGTGAAATCCATGTCGGAGGTGCCGTAGCCACCCTGGCCGCCGACATAGAAGCCCTCCCAATTGGCCACGCGGGGAGTTTCCACCAGCGCACCGCGGAGCGGACCGTAGTCCGGCATGTCGGCCGCATACGCCGTCTGTGCCATCACGCCGACCGCAGCCGCCACCACAACTCTACGCATCGCCACACTCCCCGACGAAACTATCAACGCTGCTGATGATGCGGCGTTAACCTTAATTCTTCGTTGTCGGGAACGGCCACGGACGAACAAAAACGGCGCGGGAAGCTCCCGCGCCGTTAAGACTCGTAAACGAGTGGAGAGCGATCAGCCCTTGCGCATCAGCACCGGCGGCTCCGAATAGACCGGGCCGGCATCGAGATTCCAGCGCACGCCGAACTTCACGTCGTGCGACGTGATATCCTTGAACTTGAAGCTGTTGTTGGTGGTGAGCCCGGTGAAGGTCGACAGCGAACCGGTGTAGCCGTCGCCGAGATTGAGGTAGCTGTAGGCCAGTTCGAGCGTCAGGTTCGGATTGACCTTGTAGGCGAGACCGGTGTGGACCGCCCAGGCCAGATTCCATTTCGACGCGGTCGGCGCGCTGGCAAAGCTGGTGGTCGAGAACGGGATGTTGTTGGTCCCGGTATCGGTGAAGTTCGCCATCGTGACCCGCGCGGCGCCGACGCCGGCGCCGACGAACGGGGTGATGCACCACCAGGTGCCGAGATCGACATAGGCGTTGGCCATCACCAGCCATTCGGACTTGGAGGCGCCGTAATTGTCGATGCCGCTGTAGGGCGCGCCGCCGGAAGTGCCGGTGAAGCGGTCGGTGCCCTTGAAGTTCGAATTGCCGCGGTACTGACCGATCAGGTCGGCGCGCAGCCACGGATTGAACTGATAGCCGACGCCGAGGCCGTAGATGCCGGCCGAATCGAACGAAGTCTGCTGATCGAACGAGGTGAGCTGCGAGTAGGCCGATTCGCGCCCGTAGCGAAGATCCTTGACCTGCTGGTTGCTGAACCCGATGTCGCCGCGCAGATACCAACCGCCGAAATCTTCGGCCGGGGGCGGCGCGTAGGCGGGCGGCGGAGCAATCGGCATATCGGCCGCCACCGCGACCGAGGCAATCAGCGAAGCCGCTCCGGCGGCCATCAAAATCTTCACGCTACGCATTGGCTTCGTCCTTTGGTCCAATGATCAATTACGAAGGCCCCACACCCGGAAACCTATGAGACCGAACGATGCCATCAATTCCTTAAGCGCGACTTAACCCTAATTTTTAAGGTTGACATTTAGTGACGAACAGCACGCGCTTGGTAACAGTCACCAGCCCGAGACCGGCCCGGCGGTCATGACTAACAAATAATGAACGAGCCGAGCCGTGAGCACTCCCCAAACAAAATCGGCTCCGGTTCCAGCGGGAACCGAAGCCGAAATGTGAAGGTCGTCGGACCAGGGCGAGACCGACGTCTGTGCCCCGCCGTATCAATGGGCGTGGCGCGGCATCTTCGGCAGCAGCACCGCCAGCAGGCCGAGCGCCGGCAGGAACGAGCAGACCTGATAGACGAAGTCGATACCGCGGATGTCGGCGACCTCGCCGAGCGCCGCGGCGCCGAGGCCGCCGATGCCGAAGGCGAAGCCGAAGAAAATCCCCGAGATCATGCCGAAGCGGTGCGGCATCAGCTCCTGGGCGAACACGATGATCGCCGGCGTCGCCGACGCCAGGATGAAGCCGATGAACACGGTGAGCACCGCGCTGGCGGTGAGCCCCGCATAGGGCAGCGCCAGAGTGAACGGCAGGATGCCGAGGATCGAGAACCAGATCACGTAGCGGCGGCCGAACCGGTCGCCGAGCGGGCCGCCGAAGAACACCCCCGCCGCGGTTGCGGCCAGGAAGATGAACAGGAAGATCTGCGCGGTCTGGGTCGAGACGTGGAACTTCTCGATCAGATAGAACGTGTAGTAGCTCGACAGGCTGGACAGATAGAGCTGCTTGGAGAACAGCAGCGCCACCAGCACCACCAGCGCGACCATCACCCGGCGCCGGCTCGGCGCGTGCGGATGCGGCTGCACCACCATCCTCTTCTTGCCGGCGACCTGCGGCTTGTACCACACGCCGATCCGCCACAGCACGATGATGGCGAGGAACGCGATCGACGAGAACCAGGCGATCGACGGCTGGCCGAACGGCACCACGATCAGCGCAGCCAGCACCGGACCGAGCGCGGTGCCGGCGTTGCCGCCGACCTGAAACACCGATTGCGCCATGCCGTGCCGGCCGCCCGAGGCGAGCCGCGCAATCCGCGCCGACTCGGGGTGGAACACCGCCGAGCCGAGCCCGATCATCGCCGCGGCGATCAGGATCACCGCGTAGGAATGCGCGACGCTGAGCAGCAGCAGCCCCAGGAAGGTCGAGCCCATGCCGATCGCCAGCGAGAACGGCTGCGCCTTCTTGTCGGTGATGTGGCCGACGACCGGCTGCAGCAGCGAGGCGGTGAACTGGAACGCCAGCGTGATCAGACCGATCTGGCCGAAATCGAGCGCGTAGTTCGCCTTCAGGATCGGATACACCGACGGAATCAGCGACTGCATCGTATCGTTGAGGAAGTGCGAGAAGCTGATGCCGCCGAGCACGATGTAGGTGGGCCCGGCCGCGGCGGGCGCCGCCGGCTTGGTGATCTCGGGCAGCTGCATCTCGGCTGGAGTGACCGGAGCAGCGATATCCGCATCGACGGTGACAGGCTTGTTCACGGCGTTTCCTGAAGTGGGCTTGGGGCGCCGACGCAAACTGCGCGGCGCAATAACGACGAACGGCCGGCACGTTGGCCGACCGCTCATAAAGTAGTTCCATGCGCCGCTGGTGTGTAGCGCGGATTTGCGATGGCAGCGTTGCACCCCGCCAGATGCGGGGGAAGCAGGCTTCAGGCGGCAGCAGCCGCCGCGTTGCCGAGCGCGTCGACGATGCTGTCGACCACTTCCTCGACCACGTCGCGATCGTCACCTTCGGCCATCACCCGGATCACCGGCTCGGTGCCCGAGGGGCGGATCAGCAGCCGGCCGTGACCGTTCAGCCGCTTCTCGCCGTCCGCAATCGCCGAGATCACGCCGCTGTTATCGAGCGGCCTGCCGTTGCGGTAGCGCACGTTCTTCAGGATCTGCGGCAGCGGATCGAACCGGTGGCAGACTTCCGACACCGGACGGCCGAGCTTCTGCACCATCGCCAGCACCTGCAGCGCCGCGACGAACCCGTCGCCGGTGGTGTTGAAGTCGGACAGGATGATGTGGCCGGAGGACTCGCCGCCGACGTTGTAGCCCTCTTTCAGCATCTGCTCGAGCACGTAGCGGTCGCCGACCGGGGTGCGCAGCAGCGCGATGCCCTCGCTCGCCAGGAAACGCTCGAGCCCGAGATTGGACATCACGGTCGCGACCACGCCCGGCTTGGCGAGGCGGCCGTCTTCCTTCCAGCTCTGGCCGATCACTGCCAAGAGCTGATCGCCGTCGACCACATGGCCGCGCTCGTCGACCAGGATCACGCGGTCGGCGTCGCCATCGAGCGCGATGCCGATGTCGGCGCGCATCTCGCGGACCTTGGCGCACAACGCCTGCGGCGCGGTCGAGCCGCATTCCTTGTTGATGTTGAAGCCGTCCGGATCGACCCCGATCGCGATCACGTCCGCGCCGAGCTCCCACAGCGCTTCCGGCACCACCTTGTAGGCGGCACCGTTGGCGCAATCGATCACCACGCGCAGCCCTTCGAGGCTGAGTTCGCGCGGCAGGGTGCGCTTGGCGAATTCGATGTAGCGGTCATGGACGCCGTCGATGCGGCGAGCGCGGCCGAGGCTGGCGCTCTGTGCCAGCTTCTTGTCGAGCGAGTCGTCGAGCAACAGCTCGATCTGCTTTTCGACATCGTCGCTGAGCTTGTAGCCGAGCGGGCCGAACAGCTTGATGCCGTTGTCCTCGAACAGATTGTGCGACGCCGAAATCATCACGCCGAGATCGGCGCGCATCGACTTGGTCAGCATCGCCACCGCCGGCGTCGGCATCGGGCCGACCAGCAGCACGTCCATGCCCACCGAGGTGAAGCCCGCCACCATCGCGTTCTCGATCATGTAGCCCGACAGGCGCGTGTCCTTGCCGATCACGACCCGGTGGCGATGGTCGCCGCGTTGAAATGCAAGACCGGCAGCCTGGCCGACCTTCAGGGCCAGCTCCGGCGTGATCAGACCGTTGGCGCGGCCCCTAATTCCGTCCGTCCCGAAATATCTGCGGCTCATCAATAGTCCCCCGCCCTTGCCGCTCACGGCCAAAAAACCACGATTCATCCGTGGCTTGCCGTGCGGCGAAACGGCCTTATAGGCCGAAAATGGTTGCAGGGACTTCAAAAAATGTAATCAAAGATTACGCCACCGGCCGTGGCCGACGGCGCAACCCTTTGAAAAATATCACTTATACGCTCTTGCGCAGGGTCTGGTGATTAACCCTTCCGGCTCTTATCCCCATCCGGTTTCGACGGGGCCGGCTGGGTCACGCTGACCGGATCGGAGCCCGGAAATGAATCCTCCAAGCCTTCGTTGAGCTGATCTTCGAGCTTCTGCTCGTCCTTGGTCGGCTTTTCGGCGGTCTTGGCGTCGGTCATGGTGATCCTCCTCGAACCTCTCGGAACTCGATGAGCAACGCGCCGCCGCGCGCCCTGTTCCGAAGCACCGCCGGCACCCGACGCGACGATTTTGCACAGGGCGCCCGCGTGCTACAGGACGAGCGGCTCGCAACCAAAGGCAAGAGGCGGACGGCAATTCCATGAAAGAGATCACCTGCATCGAAGACCTCCGCCAGATCCACAAGCGCCGGGTGCCGAAGATGTTCTTCGACTACGTCGACCACGGCTCCTACGCCGAGGAGACGCTGCGGGCGAATGTGGAAGATCTGAAGCGGATCAAATTCCGGCAACGCATTCTGGTCGACATCTCCAAGCGCGATCTGGCGACCACCATCCTGGGCGACAAATACGCGATGCCGCTGATCCTGGCGCCGGTCGGCTCGACCGGGATGCAGCACGCCGACGGCGAGATTCATGCCTGCCGCGCCGCGCAGGCCGCCGGCATTCCCTACACGCTGTCGACGATGTCGATCTGCTCGATCGAGGACGTCGCGGCGAATGTCGACAAGCCGTTCTGGTTTCAGCTCTACGTGATGCGCGACCGCGGCTTCGCCAAAGCGCTGATCGAGCGCGCGATCGCCGCCAAGTGCAGCGCGCTGGTGCTCACCGTCGACCTGCAGGTGATCGGCCAGCGCCATCAGGACATCAAGAACGGCATGACGGTGCCGCCGCAGCTGTTCAAGTTCAAGAACGTCGTCGACATCGCCACCAAGCCGCGCTGGGTGAAGGGCATTCTCGGCACGTCGCGGCGCAATTTCGGCAACATCGCCGGCCATCTGCCCGGCTCCAAGGATCTGGAATCGGTGTCGGCCTGGGTGGCGTCGCAGTTCGACGCCTCGCTGAACTGGCGCGACATCGACTGGATCCGTTCGATCTGGCCAGGCAAGCTGATCATCAAGGGCATTCTCGACGTCGAGGACGCCCGTGAGGCGGTGAAGGTCGGCGCCGAGGCGCTGGTGGTGTCGAACCACGGCGGCCGCCAGCTCGACGGCGCGCCGTCGTCGATCGAGGTGCTGCCGGAGATCGTCCACACCGTCGGCTCGCACATCGAGGTGATGTTCGACGGCGGCATCCGCTCCGGCCAGGACGTGATGCGCGCACTCGCGCTCGGCGCCAAGAGCTGCATGATCGGCCGCGCCTACATCTACGGCCTCGGCGCTTATGGCGGACCCGGCGTCTCCAAGGCGATCGACATCATCGGCAAGGAGCTGTCGACCACGATGGGCCTGTGCGGCGTCAACGCGATCCACGAGATCGACGAGAAGGTGCTGGCGGAGTAACTCCGCCCTGCCCTCTCCACGTCATTGCGAACCGAAGGCGAAGCAATCCAGCCGACTGCACGGCGCTGGATTGCTTCGTCGCTTCGCTCCTCGCAATGACGGGGCGATAACAAACAACAAAACAAAAACCGGAGGAAATCCATGACTGATACACAGCGCGCGACCCAGACAGCTTCCAGCGAAGTGCTCTATGCGGTCGAGGACCATATCGCCACCATCACGCTGAACGCGCCGGAGCGGCTGAACACCATCTCCGGTCCGATGCTGAATACGCTGGCGGCGCTGCTCACCAAGGCCAATGAAGACCCGGACGTCCGCTGCGTCATCCTCACCGGCAACGGCCGCGCGTTCTGCGCCGGGCTCGATCTCAACAAGGAGCGAGGCGACGAAGGCCTCAGCGCGGCGTCGTCACCGACCACGCTCGACCTGCGCAACACGCCGCCGACCGTGCTGCAGGCGATGGACAAGCCGGTGATCTGCGCCGTCAACGGCGGCGCGGCCGGCTACGGCATGGATACCGCGCTCGGCTGCGACATCCGCATCATGGCGGAATCCGCCAAGCTGGCTGCCGCGTTCGTCAAACGCGGCGTGGTGCCGGAGAGCGGCGGCACCTGGTTTCTGCCGCGGATGATCGGCTGGGCCAAAGCATCCGAGCTGATTTTCACCGGCCGCACCCTGAGCGCGCGCGAGAGCCTGGAATGGGGCCTCGCCAACGAAGTGGTGCCGGACGCCGAGTTGATGGGCCGCGCCCGCGCGGTCGCCAAGGAGATCGCCGGCAACGCGCCGCTGGCGGTGCAGGCGGCCAAGCGGATGATGCGGATGGGGCTGAACGAGACCTTCCCCGATCACGTCCATCATGTTTACTTGCAGCTTCTGCCGCTGTTCAAGACGCAGGACATGAAGGAAGGCATCGCGGCCTTCATGGAGAAGCGCGAGGCGAAGTTCGTCGGCCGCTGAGGACCGGCGACCGGCCGGAGACGTATGATGTTCGAGACCATCACGACGATGCTGGACTGGCTCGGCGTGGTGGTGTTCGCCGTCACCGGCGCGCTGGTGGCGTCGCGCAAGGAAATGGACATCGTCGGCTTCGCGCTGCTCGGCACCGCGACCGGCATCGGCGGCGGCACGCTGCGGGACGTGCTGCTCGACCAGCCGGTGTTCTGGATCCGCGAACCGGCCTATCTGGTGGCCTGCGTGCTGGTGTCGGGAATCGTGTTCTTCACCGCGCACATTCCACAATCGCGCTACAAAGTGCTGTTGTGGCTCGACGCCATCGGCATGGCGCTGTTCGCGGTCAGCGGCGCCGAGCGCGCCGCCCTGACCGGCGCCAACGGCATCGTCGTGGTCACGATGGGCGTCGTCACCGCGACCTTCGGCGGCATCATCCGCGATCTGCTCGGCGGCGAGATTCCGGTCATCCTCCGGCGCGAGATCTACGTCACCGCCGCGCTGCTCGGTGCCGCGACCTATGAGGCATCGACGGCTTTGGGCGCCAGCCGCGAATTCGGCACCGTTGCCGGCTTTGCGCTGGCGCTCTTGATCCGCGCGGCGGCGCTGCAGCGCGGTTGGTCGCTGCCGCGCTACCGGCCACGGCCCGGCGCCCGGAACGAATGACGGAACATTTGCCGGCCGCGGCAGACGCCGATTCTATCTATTTGTGTCCAAGCAGATCGGCCTCGACCAGCGCCCGCAGCTCCGCGGTGACGTGGGGCCGCGCGCCGAACCACAGATCGAAGCCGCGCACCGCCTGATGCAGCAGCATGCCGAGGCCGTCCGCGGTGCGCAGGCCGCGCGCCTTGGCGGCGGCGAGCAGATCGGTCTCGAGCGGCACATAGACCAGATCGGCCACCACCGCATCGGCCGGCAGCGCCGACAGGTCGATCGGAAGCGGCGGCTGGCCGTTCATGCCGAGCGAAGTGGTGTTGACCAGAAGTCCGGCGCCCGGCAGCGCCGCCGGGATATCGCTCCAGGCGATCGGCACCACGCGGTCGCCGAACAGATCGCGCAGCGCCTGCGCCCGCTCGATCGAGCGATTGGCGAGCGCGATCCGGCCGATGCCCCGCTCGAGCAGGCCGAACACCACCGCGCGCGACGAACCGCCGGCGCCGAGCACCAGCGCATGCGCGGTGCGGTCCCAGCCCGGCGCGGAGGCGTCGAGATTGCCGATGAAGCCTTCGACGTCGGTGTTGGTCGAGCGCAACAGATCGCCGTCGTAGTACAGCGTATTGGCGGCGCCGACGGCGCGGGCGCGCGCGTCCGGCTCGGTGAGCTGCAGCGCGCGCTCCTTGTGCGGGATGGTGACGTTGGCGCCGACATAGCCGTGCGTCTTCAGGTTCAGCACGAATTCGGCGAAGCCTTCCGGCGGTACCGCTTCGATCGAATAGCCGCCTTCGATGCCGAGCTGACGCAGCCAGTAATGATGGATCAGCGGCGAGCGCGAATGCGCCGCCGGCCAGCCGATCAGACACGCCGCGCGCTTGATCGCAGCCATTCCGCCCTCCTCGCCCCAGCGAGCCTTTTCTTCGAGACGCCTCCGTGAAAATCAGGCCGTCGCGTCAGCGTCAATCGCAAAACGCGCGCGCACGACGGAAGTCGGGCGCGTCAGGCGGAAGCGGGCTGCGGCGACGATGTCTCCTCGGCAGCGGCGGTCTTGCCCTTGACCTCGTCGACCGCGCTGGCGATGTCGGCCCGGTACTGCGCCAGCGGCGGCTTGACGCCGTGGGTGAGCAGCGCGCGGCGGACTGTCGGCGAGGCCCCGGTGATGATCAGCTTGATGCGCTTGCGCTGCGCCGACAGCGCGACGCGGTAGATCGCATTCGCGGCGGTGGAATCCAGCAACGGCACCGCAGCGAAGTCGACCACGAAGACCTTGTGGCGGTCGGCGATGTTGTTGAGCACCGAGGTGACGGTGGCGGCGGCGCCGAAGAAGAACGCACCGGTGATGCGATAGACCACCACGTCGGGATCGGTGACCAGCGCAAGATCGGCGGCGGGGCCGCGGCGCTTGCCGCCCTCGTCGGCGCGGTCCTCCTGCGCCAGCCCGGAATAGGCCTCGACGCCGGTCACCTCGGACATGCGGTGGATGAACAGCACCGCGCCGAGCGCGAAGCCGACCACGATGCCCTCGGTGAGATCGCGGAACACGGTGAGCAGGAAGGTCGCCAGCACCACCACCGCATCACCGCGCGACGAGCGGACCAGCGTGGCGAATTCGTGCTTCTCGGCCATGTTCCAGGCGACGATCGCCAGCACGGCGGCGAGCGTTGCGAGCGGGATGTAGCTCGCCAGCGGCGCCGCCACCAGCATGAACAGCAGCAGGAACATCGAATGCAGCATGCCGGCGATCGGGGTGCGCGCGCCGGTGCGGATGTTGGTGGCGGTGCGCGCGATCGCCCCGGTGACGCAGATGCCGCCGAACAGCGCCGAGCCCATATTGGCGAAGCCCTGCGCCACCAGCTCGCAGTTCGAGCGATGCCGCCGGCCGGTCATGCCGTCCGCCACCACGGCGGACAGCAGCGACTCGATCGAGCCGAGCAGTGCGAACGCAATCGCGTCGGGCAGCATCTCGATCACCTTGGCGGTCGAGAACGCCGGCCAGGACGGCAGCGGGAAACTCTCCGGAATGCCGCCGAACTTCGTGCCGATGGTCGCGACCGGCAGCGAGAAGCCCCACACCAGCGCCGCGGTGACCGCGACCGCGATCAACAGCCCCGGCCAGTTCGGCCGCAGCTTCTTCAGCCCGACGATCAGCACGATCGCAGTCAGCGCGACACCGAGCGCATAGAAGTTCATGGTCGGCAGCGCCTGCGCCAGCGCTTCCAGTTTGGGAATGAACGGCCCCGGCTCCTTCGCCAGCTCGATGCCGAGCAGATCCTTGATCTGGCTGGCGAAGATGATCACTGCGATGCCGGCGGTGAAGCCGACCGTGACCGGATAGGGAATGAATTTGACGTAGGTGCCGATCTGCAGGAAGCCCGCCACCACCAGGATCATCCCGGCCATGAAGGTCGCGAGCAGCACGCCGTCGATGCCGTGGCGCTGCACGCTGAGCATCACCAGCACGATGAAGGCGCCGGCAGGACCGCCGATCTGGAAGCGGGAGCCGCCGAGCGCGGAGACCAGGAAGCCACCGACCACCGCAGCGTACAGGCCGCGGTCCGGCGTGACGCCGGAGGCGATCGCGATCGCGGTCGACAGCGGCAGCGCGACGATCGCCACCGTGAGGCCGGCGATCAGATCGGCGCGGAAATCGGCGAGGCCGTAGCCTTCGCGCAGCGCGGTGATCAGCTTGGGTGTGAACAGTTCGCGGAAGCTCGGCTTGGTCGCAGCCATCAGTCGCCGGGAGGTATCCATACCGTTTCTCCTGGTCCGCCCCGCTGCTGCACCGAAACCGTCAGGCCTCGTTGCGGGGCGGCGTCGGCTCTTTGAACCGGACGCCGCGGCCGCCGCCGTCGCTGCGGGAATTGTCTCCGATCAGAACCACGCCGCCGCGCTCGAGGGCCTCGATCACCTTGGTGAGGGATTCCACCACACCGCGGACGTTGCCTTCGCTCGCCTCCATCCGCTGGATGGTCGGCAGCGAAACGCCGGACAGTTCGGCCAGCGTGCGCTGGTCGATGCCGAGCAGCGCACGGGCGGCGCGCAATTGGGCTGCGGTCATCATGGGTGAGGCATGACTTCTGATGTCTGAAGGCTTCAATATGATGCTTAGAACTGCATCAAGCAAATAAAAAACGGCCAGAGTGATGTCTGAGACATCAGTCTGGCCGCTTTGAAGCGTTCATATCTTAGTGAGCACGGCGCGGAGAACTCCGCCCCGCCTCCTCCGCGATCAGGCGGCGGCCTGACGGTGGGCCGCCACGATCTGGTCGGCGGTCCGTCCGGAGACCTCGGCCATGTGGTCGAAGCTGCGGGTGAAGCTGCCGGCGCCGGCGGTGGCCGAGCGCAGCTCGACGATCAGGTCGCCGATCTCGGCCTCCGGCATGGTGGCGCGCACCGTGTCCCACCCCGGCCAGCCGTCGCGGGTGTCGAAGCCGAGGATCTGACCGCGCCGCCCGGACAGGATGGCGTTGACCTTGGCGGTGGCCTCGGTCGGGCAGACGATCTCGACGGTGTGGATCGGCTCCAGCAGCACCGGCTGGCACTGTGGCAGCGCCTCGGCGATGCCGATCCGCGCCGCGGTGCGGAACGCCATGTCGGACGAATCCACGCTGTGATACGAGCCGTCGGTCAGGGTGACGTGGACGTCGACCACCGGGAAGCCGAGCGGACCGGAGCGCAGCGCGTCGACCACCCCCTCCTCGACCGCGCCCATGTAGTTGCGCGGCACCGCACCGCCGACCACAGTCTCGGCGAAGGCGAAGCCCTCGCCGCGCGGCAGCGGCTTGATGTCGAGCACCACGTCGCCGAACTGGCCGTGACCGCCCGACTGCTTCTTGTGTCGGCCGCGCTGCGTCACCGGCTTGCGGATGGTTTCGCGATAGCCGACTCCGGGCGCGTGCGACTTCACCGTGACGCCGTAGCGGTCGCGCAGCCGTTCCAGCGCGACGCGCAGATGCATCTCGCCCTGGCCCCACAGCACCATCTCGTGGCTCTGCGGATCGTGCACGATGGTGAGCGAGGGATCTTCCTCGTTCAGCCGCTGCAGCGCCTGGCCGAGCTTGACGTCGTCCTTGCGATCGGCGGCGGCGAGCGCCATCGCCAGCACCGGCGGCGCGGCGGGGACTTCGACCAATGCGGCCGGCGCGGCCTTGCCGTTGCCGAAGGTGTCGCCGGTCTTGATCGCGTCGAGCTTGCCGAGCGCGACCACATCGCCGGCCGAAGCCGACGAACGCTTGCTGTCGTGGCCGCCACCGACGGTCTGAATGCCGGAGACGCGCGCGGCTTCACCGGCGGAGGACTGCACATTGTCGCCGTCGGCGAGCGTGCCGGCGAACAGCCGGGCCAGCGACAGCTTGCCGCCGTGCTGCAGATGCTGAGTCTTGAAGACGTAACCGACCGCATCCTTGCCGGCGGTGACGCCGAGGCGCGCTGCCGTCTCGGTGACGTCCGGCGCCTCGTGGCGCAGCGCCTTCAACAGGCGAAGCACGCCGTTCTCGCGCAGCGCCGAACCGAGCAGCACCGGACAGATCACGCCTTCGCGCAGCTCGCGGGCGAGATCGTCGAACACCGAGTCGCGCGGCGGCTGGATGTCGTCGAGCAGTTGCTCCATCAGCGCGTCGTCGTGATCGGCGAGTTTCTCGAGCATCGAGAACCGCGCTTCCCTCTCGCGGTCGAGATCGCCGCCTGCGAGATCGATCACTTCGGAGGGTTTGTGCTCCCGATAGACGAAGGCGCGCTCCAGCGCGAGATCGACGTAACCGGCGATCAGCTCGCCGTTCCAGATCGGAATCTGGCGCAGCACCAGCGGAATGCGGGATGCCGGCTGCAGACTGTCGAGGACTTCGCGAATGCGTTTGCTGGCGCGATCGATCTTGTTCAGGAACAGGAATCGGGGAATGCCGAGATCTTCGAGCTCGCGCAGGATCAGCTGCAACTGCGGCAGCTTGCGCTCGTCGGCTTCGCACACCACCACGGCGGCATCGACGGCGGGAAGCGCGGCGCGCATGTCGTGCGCGAATTCGACGGAGCCGGGACAATCGAGGAAGGTGTAGGTCTCACCCATGAACTGGGTGGTGACGGCGGTGAGGCTGAGCCCCATCTTGTGCTGGCGCGCCTCGGGGCTGGAATCGCCGTGCGAGGTGCCGGCATCGACCGAGCCGGCTCGCGGGATGGCGCCGGTCCGCGCCATGATTGCTTCGAGTAGTGTGGTTTTTCCGCTTTGGAATGGGCCCACCAGTGCGATGCACCGGGGACCACGGGGACTTCTGACGTCTTGTCCCATCGCCGCCTCCTGACTTTGGAGCTCGGCCCGTGATTGGGTCGGCAAGACGTGATGCTTTCGCAACACACGACACTTGGCAAGCGCGAAAAATTACGACGATACGATGTCGACCTTGAGCGGGATCAAGGACACCCAAAAAAGTAAGCGCCGCGACGCGTTCGCATCGCAGCGCAATGTTGCAAAATTGGAATTGAAACAGCGCGCTGTTAGTTAGCGACCGGGGCGCAGCTCCAGCTCCTGCAGGCCGACCGCGACGTTGACGCCGGTCTGGCCCTGCAGGCTGACCGGCTGCAGTGCGATCGAATTCGCCGAGCCGCCGACCAGCACGTTGGCGCCGAGGCCGACGCCGACCGAGGCCGAGCCCTGCGCACCGGCGTAGTTACCAGCAAGGTCGCCGGGGCCGAAGCGATCGACCGGCGCGAACACGACCCAGCTCAGCGCGGTTTCCGGGGTGATACCAAGATCGAGCCCGACCTTGCGGATGGTGGCGACATAGGGCGTGTCGGGGCGGCCATCGCTGCGCAGCACGCAGCCGAGATTGGTCACCGAGCCGACAATGAAGCCCATGCTGGCGCCGCCGCGGCACTCGAGCACGCCGACGCGCACCCGGCTTTGCTGCGCATCGGCGGCGGTGGCGGTCAACGCGGCGGCAGCAAGTGCGACGAAAAGCGAGAGGCGGCGCATGGCAAAAGATCTCCGGCGTAGGAAGGGGATGCGGAAGACGACCCGATTCGTTCGAACCTGCTCGAACAACGGCCGCCATCTAGTCACAGCAATCGCAAATCTTCAATGACAGCCGGGTCCGGCAAGCGCGGCGTTGTGTCCGAACATGCCGCGCTCGATCGCAGAACGCATCCAAAACGCAAGAAGGGCCCGCGGATGCGGGCCCTTCTGCAAACGATATCGAATGCGCCGTAAGCGCCGTCAACGTCGATTAGTGATGACGATGATGACGGCGATGCTTGCGGTAGTGCTTCTTGGCGATCGGCGCCGGCAGGAGCTGCACGTCGACGATACCGGCAGTCGCATTCAGGCCGGTCTGGCCCTGCAGGCTGAGCGGCTGCAGCGCAAAGGCGTTGTTCGAGCCGCCGATCAGCAGGTTGCCGCCGACGCCGAAGCCGAACGACGCATTGGCGCCGACGCCGCCGTAGCTGCCGCCGAGGTCACCGCGGCCGACGCGCTGCGTCGGAGCGTACACCGCCCAGGCGAGGCCGGTGGTCTGGGTGAAGCCGAGGTCGACGCCGATGCGCTGCACATGCGCGATGTACGGCTCGGGACGACGGCCGTCGGTCCGGAACAGACACTCGAGCTGGGTGGTCGACCCGACCACGTAGCCGACGTTCGGACCGCCGGCGCATTCGATCACGCCGACCTGCACGCGCTGTTGCGCGCTCGCGCTCGCGACCGAGGCGATCAACGCGACCGCAGCGATGCCGAACTGTCTCAGGGTAACCATAGAAGCACACTCCACATGTGGATTGAGATTGCGAAGGCGACAAAGAGGAAGCGTCTTGGCCAAAACAAGGCGCTTTGTCAGTTTTGGAACGAATCCTGTGGACCTTACGGATTGTTAATGAAAAATTTACCGTAAGTTTCCGCAAAACCGCTGAATGCGCTTGCAGGCATCCTCGAGATCCGAGGTTTTGGTGGCGTAGGAGATGCGGAACGCCGGGCCAAGGCCGAACGCCGAGCCCTGCACCACCGCGACGCCTTCGGCCTCCAGCAGTTCGGTCACGAAGTCCTGGTCGGTCTCGATCTTTTTGCCCGACGGCGCGGTCTTGCCGATGGTGCCGGCGCAGGACGGATAGACGTAGAACGCGCCCTCGGGACGCGGGCAGTCGATCCCGGCCGCCTGGTTCAGCATCGACACCACCAGATCGCGGCGCTCCTTGAACACCTTGTTGTGGGCGTCGATGAAGTCCTGCGGACCCTTGAGCGCCTCGACGGCAGCCCACTGCGCGATCGAGCACGGATTCGAGGTCGATTGCGACTGGATCGTCGACATCGCCTTGATCAGCTCGGCCGGGCCGCCGGCATAGCCGATCCGCCAGCCGGTCATGCAATACGACTTCGACACGCCGTTCACCGTCAGGGTGCGGTCGAACAGCTTCGGCTCGATCTGCGCCGGGGTAGTGAACTCGAAGTCGTCGTAGACGAGGTGCTCGTACATGTCGTCGGTCATCACCCAGACGTGCGGATGCTTGACCAGAACGTCGGTGAGCGCCTTCAGCTCGGCGCGCGAGTAGGCCGCGCCGGTCGGGTTCGACGGCGAGTTCAGGATGATCCACTTGGTCTTCGGCGTGATCGCCGCTTCCAAGGCCGCCGGCTGCAGCTTGAAGCCGAATTCGGCGGTGCAGACCACCGGCACGCTCTCGCCGCCGGCGAGCGCCACCATCTCCGGATAGCTGACCCAATACGGCGCCGGGATGATCACCTCGTCACCCGGATTGATGGTCGCCATCAGCGCATTGTACAGCACCTGCTTGCCGCCGGTGCCGACGATGATCTGGTTCGGCTTGTAGGTCAGGCCGTTCTCGCGCTGAAACTTGTCGATGATCGCCTGCTTCAGCTCCGGAATGCCGTCGACCGCGGTGTACTTGGTCTTGCCGGCCTCGACCGCGTGAATCGCCGCCAGCTTGATGTTGGCGGGAGTATCGAAGTCCGGCTCGCCGGAGCCCAGTCCGATGACGTTGCGCCCGGCCGCTTTCAGCTCACGCGCTTTGTCCGTGACCGCGATGGTCGCGGACGGCTTCACACGATCGAGCGCGGTGGCGAGGAACGGCATCGT
Source organism: Rhodopseudomonas sp. BR0M22 (assembly GCF_010907035.1). Taxonomy (GTDB): domain Bacteria; phylum Pseudomonadota; class Alphaproteobacteria; order Rhizobiales; family Xanthobacteraceae; genus Rhodopseudomonas. The sequence goes on along the minus strand of NZ_QUMK01000043.1, from coordinate 3,929 downwards.
CATCTCCTTGCAGCCGTCATGAGTCGGCATTTGGCGCGACTCTTCCATTTCTGACGGGAATGCTTCCACACTAAGCGTCGACCCGTTGCATCGCAAGAAGCTTGCGGGAATGGTGGCATTGCCGGAACGCCGTACAACCACCGGGATACGGCCGCCACGCGGCGCTGTTGCCAGTCATGCGCGGCAGACCGCCCTCACCGCCGATTTCGCATAGCGAAAAGACCAAACCGGTCGCCGCGGCGGGTTTTTCGGGCCGCAGCGGTCCGCTTCGCACTGCGGCATGGGATTTCGATGCTTTCCAGCGCTTGGGGCTTGCGACGCCTGCCGGGGGGCATCATTGTTTAGCCGCGTTGGGCGCGGCAGATGCCGGCGGGGAGAGCGAAGCGACCTTCAGGATGTACAAACTCTATTCGATGCAGCGATCGGGAAACAGCTACAAGGTTCGCCTTGCGCTGGCGTTTCTCGATGCCCCGTACCGCGCGATCGAGGTCGACATCCTGCGCGGCGAAAGCCGCACGCCCGACTTCCTCGCCAAGAATCCGAGCGGCCAGGTGCCGCTGCTGGAAACCGCGCCGGGCCGCTACCTCGCCGAATCCAACGCGATCCTGTGGTATCTGGCCGTCGGCACCTCGCTGGCGCCGGACACGCGGATGGACCGCGCCGAAGCGCTGCAATGGATGTTCTTCGAGCAGCACGCGCTGGAGCCGAACATCGGCTCGGCGTATTTCTGGCTGTGCCTGGTCAAGGGCGGGCGCGACCTGCAGACCCACGCGCTGGAAGATTGGCTGGAGCGCGGCTACGCGGCGCTGCAGGTGATGGAAAATCATCTGAAGACCAACGATTACTTCGCGGCCGGCCAGCTCACGATCGCCGACATCGCGCTGTACGGCTACACCCATGTCGCCGACCAGTGCGACTTCGACCTGTCGATGTTTCCGGCGGTCAACGCCTGGCTGCGCCGGGTGGAGCAGACGCCGGGCTTCGTCACCATGGATTGGACCCCGGAGACGGCGGTGGCCGACCCCGCATACTTCGCCGCCGAGGCTTGACGCCACCCGGCCCGCTCCAATTCCGCCATGATTTAGTCGCGTTTGGCGCGCCTCGGCGCCGCACAAGCGCCCGTGAATGCAGGACAATCCAAATGCCTGCGTGATTCGCGGGCGTTTTGGTTCGAGGATTTCGAGTCATGCATTCGTCGCCCGGCTTCATCCGGCCCGTCGCGCACGTCACGTCCGCCCGCTTGCTGCGCGCCGTGGCCGCATCGTTGTTGATCGCCGTCGCCTCGCTCGGCGCCATCCTGGCGCTGACGCTGCTGTCGCCGCAGCTCATTGCGGCATGACGACAGCTTTCGCTCGGCAATCATCCCGGTCACGATCTTTTCCCGACACAGCGCGTTGAGACGCGCGCCGACCCGCAGCCGCGACGGCCATCCTGCGACGAGGCATTGCGATGAAGGCACCGATCGTCTGGGTTTCCGGCACGCTGACCGCCGCCACGGCGCTGCTCGGCTCGCTGCTGATCATCACCGCCAGCCGGGGCGCCGGGACGACGTTCGACTCGTCGGCGGGGCCGCTGTCGGTGCAAACGGTGGCGGAGAATCTGGTTCATCCGTGGGGGCTGGCGTTTCTGCCCGATGGCCGGATGCTGGTGACCGAGCGTCCCGGCCGGCTGCGGCTGGTGACTCAGCAAGGCCAGGTCTCGAAGCCGCTGCCGGGCGTTCCGGAAGTGTGGGCCTCTGGCCAGGGCGGATTGCTCGATGTCGCCACCGACAAGGACATCGCGACCAATCATACGATCTATCTGTGCTACGCCGAGCGCGACGGCCGCGGCGGCCGGACCGCGGTGGCACGCGCGCGGCTGAGCGACGGTGATGCGCCGCGGCTCGACGACGTCAAGGTGATCTTCCGTCAGCAGGGGCCGCTGTCGTCCGGCAATCACTACGGCTGCCGGATCGCGCAAGGTGCCGGCGGCGATCTGTTCGTCACCCTCGGCGAGCACTACGCGCATCGCGACCAGGCGCAGAGCTTGGCCAATCACCTCGGCAAGATCGTGCGGATCGCGCCCGACGGCAGCGTGCCGAAGGACAATCCGTTCGCCGATCGCGACGGCGACAAGCCCGAGATCTGGAGCCTCGGTCACCGCAATCCGCAGGGCCTCGCGTTCAATCCCGCCGACGGCAGCCTGTGGGAAGTCGAGCACGGCCCGCGCGGCGGCGACGAGGTCAACCTGATCCACAAGGGCGAGAACTACGGCTGGCCGGTGATCGGCTACGGCATCGACTACAGCGGCGCCAAGATCCACGAGGCGACGGCCAAGCCCGGCATGCAGCAGCCGATCAAGTACTGGGTGCCGTCGATCTCGCCGAGCGGCATGGCATTCTACACCGGCAAGCTGTTTCCGACCTGGAAGGGAAGCCTGTTCGTCGGCGCGCTGTCGGGGCAGATGCTGGTGCGGCTGTCGCTGCAGGGCAACAAGATCACCGGCGAAGAGCGGCTGTTGCAGGCGTTGAGCGAACGGATTCGCGACGTCCGCCAGGGCCCCGACGGTGCGCTGTGGCTGCTGACCGACAGCGACGCGGGCCGGATCCTGCGGGTAACACCAGCAAGCGAGTGACGAGCCCGCGGATCGCGGGACGGATCAGCCGCCGCTCACAGCAGTGATCGTCTCGGCCGACCATGCCAGCAGCGACCGTGCCGGTTCCAGCTTCATGACACCGCTTCCAACGCAGCGAGCATGTCGGCGACCGCCACGAACTTCTCCCGCGGCCGCCCCTTCGCGGCTCCGTTGCGCTTCTCCGCCGCGTCGATCGCCATCCATTCCTGATAGCTTACGAGCCTCGGCACACGGGCACGAAGCTGCGCCAGCAGGGTGTCGGGCGCGCCGCGCGGCATCGTGCCTGCGGCGAGATCGGCGATCACGGCATCGGCCGTCGCCATGCCGCAGGACCGGTTGGTGCCGATCGTGCCGCTCGGCCCCCGCTTGCTCCAGCCGCAGACATAGAGACCGCGGACGACGCCGTTCTGATCCGCCACGCGGCCGTCGATATTGGCGTGCACGCCGCGCGCCGCATCGTAAGGAACGCCGGCAATCGGCGCCGTGCGACGGCCGATACTGCTGAAGATCGTTCCGCACGCGATGCGCTCGGCCGCCACACCGTCTCGCGCCAAGGTGATCCCCTCGACCCTGTGTCGGCCATCGACAGCAACCGGCGACAGTCCAAAGCGGAAGACGCAGCGCCGCGACTTGGACGGCGCCGTCTTGGCGAAGGCGCGAAGCAGCGCGAGCCTCTCGTCACGCTCGGGATCATCGGCCGCCTCGGGCATGTCGGCGAGGTCGCGCGGATCGACCCAGGCGTCGCACTGAGCCAAAGCTAGAAAATCGCGTAGCTCCTTGGCGCCGAACTTCGCCTGCAGCGGACCGCCGCGACCGACCACATGGACTTCGCGAACCCGGCTTTGCGCCAGGACCTCGAGCGCGTGACCGGCGATGTCGGTCTGCCGTAATTCGTCGGCGGTCTTCGACAGAATGCGCGCGACGTCCAGCGCGACGTTGCCGTGGCCGATGATGGTCGCCGTCTCGCCGGTCAGATCGAACTGACGATCGCGATAATCGGGGTGACCGTTGTACCAGGCGACGAATTCACCCGCATGATGGCATCCGCGCAACCTCTCGCCGGGGATATCGAGCGGCCGGCTGAGGTCGGCGCCGGTGGCGAGCACGACCGCGTCATAGGCGGCACGCAGTTCGTCGATCGTGACGTCGTTGCCGACGGTGACGCCGCCGACGAAGCGGAAGCCGGGCATTGCGGCGATCTTGTCGAAGGTGACGCTCACCAGCTTGAGCTTGGGATGATCGGGCGCCACCCCGAACCGCACCAGCCCATGCGGCACCGGCAGCTGCTCGAACATGTCCACCGCGACCGGCACGCC
>NZ_QUMK01000042.1 GCF_010907035.1 Rhodopseudomonas sp. BR0M22 | reverse complement strand
TCCCGATACAGCATCGCGTGATGCTCCACGAGCGCGAGCACGCCCCGATTCCCGCGCAGCTCTGCGCCGAGCTGGCCGAGGCCATAACGGGATTGGCTGCGCATCTGCAGCAGCTTGAGCGCGACCGCGCCGTCGAGCAGCATGCGCATCGACTCGACCGGCAACGACAGCCGCGCGGCGAGGTCCTCGGCCGTGGCCGGACGCTCGGCAAGCATGTCGAACAGCCGAAGCTGCACGCAGGCCAGCAGGATCTGCGAGTAGACGAAGCCGGCGACGAGGTCGAACATCGCCACGGCGCGGCTGCGCGCAACCGGGCGCATCAGCGGAAACACCGCGGCAAAGCGCTGAAACCGCGGATTCGACAGGATCGAATCGCGCCAGCCGAGCAGCCGGTCACGCAGGCTCAAGGGGACCATTCGGTTCTGCTACCACCGGCGGCCCGCGAGGGCCACGCCGGCGGATGCATCAGGCCGCTGTGGCGGCGAGTTTCGCCGGCACCAGACGCGTCGCTTCCGACATGATCAGCGACCGCAACTCGTTGCCATTGGTGCAGTCCGGCATCGCCTCGACGGCGCCGCGCACCAGCGACTTCAGGTGATAAATCGCGCCGTCGATCCCCATCTCGCGCACCGCGCTGGGGCGATCATGGGCGATATCCTGGCCGACCGGCTTGCCGATCTCCTCGACATCGGCGGCGGCGTCACGCAGATCGTCGGCGACCTGATAGGCCTCGCCGATCTTCTCGCCGACCATCCGCCACGGCTCCGGATCGGAACCGGCCGAAGCCGCACCCATCGCAGTCGCGGCAACGAACAGCGCGCCAGTCTTGGAACGGTGATAATGCGCGAGATTGATCTCGGACTCGCATTCCCAGGCCTGACCGGCGACGATGCCGAACGGCACGCCGACCGCGCCGCCGATGAGCTGGGTCAGCTTGAGCAGCCGGTCCGCCGGACCTTCGGCCCGTGCGATGGTCTGGAACGCGAGCACGATCATCGCGTCACCGGCGAGCACCGCAAGCGGTTCACCGAACGCCTTGTGCACCGAAGGACGGCCGCGACGCAGGTCGGCGCCATCGAAGCACGGCAGATCGTCATGGATCAGCGAGGCGCAGTGCATCAATTCGAGCGCGGCACCGGCAGCTTCGGTAATGCCCGGATTGTCTTCGCCGCAGGCGAGCGCCACGCTGTGGCAAAGCCGGGGCCGGACCCGCGCGCCGCGCGGGAACACCGCACTCCGCATCGCCGCCGCAAGCCGCGGCGGGCATCCGGCCATGTCGGCCTGATTGAGCGCTTCCGTCAGAGCACGCTCGATCCGATTGGTCACATCCATGGCCACACTCCCGCGCTGAGGCACAAGTGTCAATTTAACTTGTCATGCGAAACTGTAAGTTATTATGGACACCTGTCAATGATATGGCTCAAAGACAGCTGAGCCGGAGTGAGAAAGCGGATGCGGGATCAGACCGCGAGAAATCGCGTCGTAGTGATCGGCGCAGGCGTCGCGGGACTGACGTCTGCGCTGGCCCTGGCCGCACGCGGCTTCGACGTCACGGTGCTCGAACGCGCCGCGGGCCCCGGCGGCAAGATGCGAGAAGTCGCGATCGGGCCGGCGCGGATCGACAGCGGCCCGACCGTGTTCACGATGCGCTGGGTGTTCGAGGAACTGTTCGCCGGAGCCGGCCTGAATTTCTCCGACCATGTCCACCTGCGGCCTTTGTCCGTGCTGGCGCGCCACGCCTGGGACGACACCCAACATCTCGATCTGTTCGCCGACGAGGCGCGCTCGGCCGATGCGATCGGCGCGTTCGCCGGCGCAGCTGAAGCGAAGCGCTATCGGCAGTTCTGCGCCGACAGCCGGCACATCTACGAGATTCTGGAAAAGCCGTTTCTCCGCGCCACCGCCCCGAGCCTGCCGAAGCTCGCGACCGCCGGCGGACTCGGTGGCCTGCTCGAGCTGCGCAAGATCCGTCCCTTCACCACGATGTGGAAAGCGCTCGGCGATTACTTCCACGATCCGCGGATGCGGCAACTGTTCGGCCGCTACGCGACCTATTGCGGGTCATCGCCGTTCGATGCGCCGGCGACCCTGATGCTGGTCGCGCATGTCGAACATGAAGGCGTGTGGATCATCGACGGCGGCATGCACGCGCTGGCGCGGGCGCTGGCGGACTGCGCGGCGAAGTTCGGCACGACGATTCGCTATGAGCAAAGCGTGCGCGAAGTGATGGTGTCGGGCGGCCGCGCCGCCGGCGTGGTCCTGGACAGCGGCGAGCGGATCGAAGCGCATTCGGTGATCGTCAATGCCGATGTCGGCGCGCTCCCGGCGGGACTGTTCGGCGAAGCGGTACGCTCGGCGGTCGCACCGCTCGCACCGCGGCTGCGCTCGCTCTCCGCCATCACCTGGAGCATGGTGGCGAAGACACACGGTTTTCCGCTGTGCCGCCATTCGGTGTTCTTCTCGCGCGATTATCCCCGCGAATTCGCCGAGATCTTCGGCCGCGGCGAAGTGCCGAACGAACCGACGGTGTATGTCTGCGCGCAGGATCGCATCGACGACGAGGCGCGTCTCGCCAGCAGCGGCGAGGAAGAACTGCTGGTGCTGATCAACGCGCCGCCGGTCGGCGACCGCAAGGCGTTCGATCAAGGCGAGATCGACCGCGCCGCCGAGCGCGCCTTCGGCGTGCTGCAGCGCTGCGGGCTGCGAATCGACGCCGACGCGAGCAAGACAGAGGTGACCACGCCGGCCGATTTCAATCGGTTGTTTCCGGCGACTGGTGGCGCGCTGTATGGTCGCGCCTCGCACGGCTGGAGCGCCTCGTTCGAACGTCCCGGAGCGCGTACAAGGATCCCCGGCCTGTACCTGGCCGGCGGCAGCACCCATCCGGGCCCCGGCGTGCCGATGGCCGCCCTGTCGGGCCGCGCCGCCGCGGCGACCTTGTTCGCCGACCTCGAAGCCAACCCGGCGGGTGCGAAGCCTGCGCTACGCCCCGCCTCTGCCAAGACGACGTGAGATTATGATTGCATGGCCTAATGAAACCGACGAGCGCCGCGCCGGATTCAACGCCGATATTCCACGCAACGGCTACGCCTGGTGGTACGTCGACGCGATCAGCGACGACGGCCGCGAAGGGCTGACGATCATCGCCTTCATCGGCAGCGTGTTCTCGCCTTACTACGCGTTCGCGCGGCGCCGTGCGCCCGCCGATCCGCTCGACCACTGCGCCATCAACGTGGCGCTGTATCATCAGGCCGGCAAGCGCTGGACCATGACCGAGCGCGGCCGCGGGCGCGTGGCGCGCAACGTCAACGCGTTCCTGATCGGGCCGAGCGACCTCGGCTGGGACGGCAAGACGCTGACCATCAACATCCGCGAAACCGGCGCGCCGGTGCCGGGACGGATCGAGGGCCGGGTGCGAGTGACACCGCGGGCGATCACCAAGGATTTCTTCGTCCTCAATCCGCAGGGCAATCACCGCTGGTGGCCGATCGCGCCGCGCGCGCGCGTCGAGGTCGATCTGCGGCGACCGAACCTGTCCTGGCAGGGCGAAGGCTATCTCGACAGCAATGCCGGCGACGAGCCGATCGAGACCGGCTTCCGGCATTGGGAATGGGCGCGGGGCGCGATGCGCGACAAGACCGTGATCCTGTACGAAGCCGAGCGCCGCGACGGCAGCCGGGTCGATCTCGCCGTCACCTTCGACGCGGCGGGCAACAAACAGGAATTCACCCCGCCGCAGCTGCTGCCGCTGCCGCGCTCGGGCTGGCGGGTCGACCGCAGCGCGCGCAGCGAGACCGATGCGAAGCTCGTCCGCACCCTGGAAGACACCCCGTTCTACGCCCGCTCGATGGTGGAGACGACGCTGCTCGGCGAGAAAGTCACGCTGATGCACGAAAGCCTGTCCCTCGACCGCTTCCGCATGCCCGTCGTGCAAGCCATGCTGCCATTCCGGATGCCGCGGCGGCGATGAGTCAACGTTACCCCGCCAAGGCTAAACGGCCGACAACTTCTGCAATACGATCGGAAACGTAGCGATGCCTCGGCAAGGGAAATAGGGGCAAAAACTCGCGCCGAGCTCTTGCAGCCGCGTCAAAAATTTCCGACGCACTAGCCAGCACGCAATTCCGTCCCAGAAGCCATGGTCGCTCCGTATCTGACCTCACTACAACTGTAGGCACCCTGAGAACCACAGCCTCTTCACTCAGGCCAGCGGAATCAGTGACGACGAGCAGCGACCGACAGAGGCACTCGAGCAATTCCCTCCGAGACATACTCCGATGAAACGCGACATGGCTTGGCCAACGTAAATTCTGGAGAAGATCAAGCGCGGAATCGTGAACGACAAATTTTACAGGCACCCCCAATAATGAGATCGATTCAACAACATCTTTTAGCAAACTAAACCTCAGGTTTTCTTTCCTATGAATTGTAACTAAACATACAGAACGATCAAGATGATTGACGTTTTCATCACATATGATTTCTGAATAAATTCGCTCCATGTACAAACTACCTGCAACAAAGATACCCTTCTCGTCTCGTCCTTCTCTTATTAGATTTATCCTATCTGATTCATGGCAACAAATCAGAACATCAGATCTGCGATCTACCGCAGACCTTATTCTGTCCTCAATTCCGCTGGAGCACAATGATCGCATTCCAGCTTCAAAATGAACCAATCGCACACCAGCTCGATTTGCAGCGACAGCGCCAACGTATGTAGTTTTCGTATCTCCAATAACCAAACATATGCGCGCCCGCATATGCCGAAGACTCTCTTCAATGAATTTCCCTGCACCACCATATGAGAAAGAACCCGCCATCAGGTCCCTGCAGATGACGGATTTGTCGAGCTGCTCGTAATAATCATACCCATCAACTACTTGTTGATTAATCCTAATAATTCGAAAATCAACGCGACGTTCACGAAAGACACTAGAAAGTCTTCCCAGCTTCAAAAAATGAGGACGAACGCCAGCGACAACACAAACTCTCATTTGCGATCGCCCGCCACTCTTCGAAACCAAACAACATGAAAAAGGAAAGCCATAGGCATCGTTAGAAAAATACACCACTTGCAAATATATCCTGGACTTACCCAAAGCCAAGTCAGTCCAGTCGAGACGGAAAACAGAACTGCCATTAGAAACATGACACCTGACGCTCGCCAAAATCGAGGCTTTCTGAAGAACTTAAGAAAATCGACAAGATGACAAAGAATCTTCTTCAGGCTCGACCGCGCGGGCGATGCATCTACCGCGGCGTTTTTATCTGACAAGAGCGCATCGAGCTCATCCTCAAACTTTCGATATTTGAAGAAGAATCGAATTTGTATCTTTGGCACTTCTTCGCCGAGGTACCTACGCAGCCTATTGATAAAATTGAGATAGTCCTGCGATACTCGTTCTTCGCTCGCAAGACTGATTAATTGAAGTAGCGAATAAATGTAAATCACCCAAATCGCACAAACCGTAAGCGGCAATATTTGTGTTGGAGTGACACCTAGAATCGGCCTGAGATCATCGAGAATCTTGAGGCGCACAGCAAACGCCACCACCGAAGCAACTGCACTAGGCGCCGACGTAACAATCAAAATTCTTCTTATTATTTCGCGCCGCTCCTCAAGATTCTGCTTATAGTAATCCCAAGCAAGATCATAATCTTTGAATAGCGGCACGTCGGGCGTCGGGAGATCGACAACCGGCCATGCAAGAAATTTCTCTGCAGCTTCGCGTTGACCAAAAATTGGATTAAACCTCACGTATTGGTTCCTCGCCTCTTTCGACCAATACCAACAAAATTGCTAATAACATGGACGAGCTCACCTCCAACGATTTTCTGCGTAACGGAATATCTAAAGATGAAGGATTGCTAGAGACCACTAATCTTCTCCGACTCCCGCTTCCGGTCCAGCCGCCGGCCCTGCCATTCGAGCACGGCCCAGCCGGCGGCGAACGTGCCGAGCATCAGGATCTCGAAGTAGTTGAAGGCGCTGTCGCTGTTCATCGCGGGTCGGCCTTGTCGCGTTCGGCGCGGGCGCGGTCGAGGCGCTTGCCTTGGCGCTCCAGCGCCAGCCAGCCGACGACCAGGCAACCGAATACCGCGATCAGCTCGATCAGACCGTAGTACTGCTCCATCGCCAACCTCCGCAATCCGACGCGCGGGTGACAGCCAGCTCTGGTCCGCCCCCGCGCCGCGCGGGGCGGATCAGCTCCAGCTCACCAGCGGCGGCATCGAGCTCATGATCGTTTCGGTGTTGCCGCCGGTCTGCAGACCGAACATCGTGCCGCGATCGTACAGCAGATTGAACTCGACATAGAGACCGCGGCAGGCGAGCTGCTGCGCCCGCTCCTCGTCGGTCCACGGCTCGACCATGCGCTTGCGCACGATCTTCGGATAGACGTCGAGCAGCGCCGAGCCGACCTCGCGCGCGAAGGCGAAGTCGCGATCGAAATCGCCGCTGTCGAGATGATCGAAGAAGATCCCGCCGACGCCGCGGGCGACGCCGCGATGCGGCAGAAAGAAGTAGGTGTCAGCCCAAGGCTTGAACTTGTCATAGTAGGCCGGATCGTGGGCGTCGCACGCGCGCTTCATCGCATTGTGGAAGATCACCGCGTCCTCGGCGTCCTGGCTGCGCTGCTCCGGCAGCATCGGCGTCAGATCGGCGCCGCCGCCGAACCAGCCCTGCGACGTCGACAGAAACCGCGTGTTCATATGCACGGTCGGCACCCGCGGGCTGCGCGGATGCATGATCAGGCTGATGCTGGTGGAGACGTAGTCCAGGCTGACGCCGTCGCCCGGCAAATTCCTGGCCATCTCCTGAGTCAGCTTGCCATTGGCCGACGAGGTGTGAATGCCGATCTTCTCGAACAGACGGCCGTTCGACAGAAAGCCGCCGACCCCGCCGCCGGAGCCGGTCTTGCGTTGCCAAGGTTTGTAAGTGAACGTCGCTGGCTCGCCGGGAAACAGCTCGGCCGGCGCCTCGCGCTCCAGAACTTCGATCTCGGCGCAAATCCGATCGCGCAGTCCCTCGAACCAGGCTCGCGCCGCAGTCCGGCGAGCCTCAACGGCGGCGTGTTGCGAAGTTTCGGGCGAGCGTTCGAGGTCTGTATCGATGGCCATGGTCGTGATCCGTTGAACAATGTCAGCATCGGTATCACGCCAGTGTGGCGGCTTCGAGAGATTTTGCAAATCAGTTGCGTTTGAACGGTGCCGAGGTCGTATCGCTCGCGGCCGATCCGTTCGAGACGGCCGCTACGCTTCTCCTCAGGCTGAGGTGGAAGCGAGCGGATGGCCCAATTGAGATTCGTGGAGTGTCGCTACGCGCAATGTCCTCATGGTGAGGAGGCGCATAGCGCCGTCTCGAACCATGCGCCACAAATGTCGGCGCAACCGCCGCTCGCGGACGTCCGGGACGAGCCCGGGCATGACGAAATTGAGACGGAGATCTGCTAACTACACCCGGCTGCGTTGCAGCATCTGGTCGCGGCGTTCGAGGCGGGTGAACAGGTCGACCAACCAGGCCACCTTCTGCTCGACCGGCTTGATCTTCTGGCGCGGCGGCATCTCGCGCACCGGATGCGCGATCACGGCGTCGACCAGAAACTTGGTCTCCTCCATGTCGCCGAATTTGGCCGGCAGATACTTCGCCGGGGCCCATTCGGTTTCCTGGAACGCCAGCAGGCGGGCAAGGACCGCAAGTTTGCGACCGGTCGACACCACCGCACGGCTCGACACCGAATCGAGGCCGGAGCGCTCGACCTCGCGGCCGATCTCGGCGTACAGCGCGCGCGCCGCGAAAATGCCGGGACGGCAGGAGCGCGGCAGGTTGGCGATACCGAGCGTGGCGCGATCATACAGCGCGTCGGCGGTGTCGATCAGCCGCTTGACGATGCCGGCGATCTGCGGCGTGAATTTCGGATCGGCGAGCCAAACTTCCGGATCGACGCCCGCTTCACGCATCCATTGCAGCGGCATGTAGATGCGGCCGTTGCGCGCGTCTTCACCGATATCACGCGCGATATTGGTGAGCTGCATCGCGCAGCCGAGGTCGCAGGCGCGCGCCACGATGTCGGGTTTGCGCTGCCCCATCACCAGCGTCATCATCACGCCGACGGTGCCGGCGACGCGGGCGCAATAGGAATACAGATCAGACAGTGTTTCGAAGCGGCGGCCCTGCGCGTCCCACTCCAGGCCCTCGATCAGCGCCTCGGGAATCGCCGGCGGAATCGAAAACCGCGCCACCACATCAGCGAAGGCGCGGTCGGACGGATAGGCCCGCGGCACGCCGCGGCAGGCGCGATCGAGGCGATCCTTCAGCACTTCGACCGCGGCGGCGCGATCGAGCCCGAGATCGACGGCATCGTCGGCGACGCGGCAAAACGCATACAGGGCGATCGCCGGATCGCTGATCCGGCGCGGCAACACCATCGAGGCCGCGTGGAAGGTGTGCGAGCCTTCCTTGATCATCTCGCGGCACGCCAGCATGTCGGATTGGGCCAACATATCGGATTGCAAACTCATGATGTCACCAAACTGTCGGCCTCGGGGACCAGCGCATCGAGGACCCGCGCCGAGGATAGAACCCCGGGCAGGCCAGCGCCGGGATGCGTTCCGGCGCCGACGAGATAAAGCCTTTTGACGTCTTCACTTTGATTGTGAGGCCTGAACCAGGCGCTTTGCCACAGCACCGGCTCCAGACCGAACGCAGCGCCGCGGAACGACGACAGCCGGTCCTGGAAATCGAGCGGCGTTGTGATCTTCGAAGTTGCGATCTGATTTTCGAGATCCGGCAGAATGGTCGCGCCCAACATCTTGGCGATCGCAGCGCGATACGGCTCCGCCTTGCTGTGCCAATCGACATTGCCGAGCAGATTCGGCACCGGCGACAACACATAGAACGTGTCGCATCCCTGCGGGGCCAGCGACGGGTCGGTCGCGGTCGGACGATGCAGGTACAGGCTGAAATCGTCGGCCACCACCTTGCGGCTGAAGATATCGCTGATCAATTCGCGATAGCGCGGCCCGAGCAGAATGGTGTGGTGCTTGACGTCCTCGTAACGGCGCTTCGTGCCGAAGTACCAGACGAACAGGCTCATCGAGTAGCGCGACTTCTCGATCTTGGCGTCGGTCCAGCGCTTACGCGTCTCCGGCGGCAGCAGATAGCGATAGGTCGAGGCCGAATCGGCATTCGACACCACGATATCGGCCTTGATCACTTCGCCGTCCGCAAGCTTCACGCCGGTCGCGGTGCCGTTCTCGACGACGATCTGGCGGACATCCTGGTTGTAGCGGATCTCGTTGCCCTGCCCTTCGATCAGCTTGACCAGCCCGGCGACCAGCGCGCCGGTGCCGCCCATCGCCGAATGCACGCCCCACTGTTTTTCCAGATAGGTGATCAGGCAGTACACCGAGCTCGACATGAACGGGTTGCCGCCGATCAACAGCGGATGGAAGCTGAACACCTGGCGCAGCTTCGGATCCTTGAAGTGCTTGGCGACCAAACCGTAGACGCTGCGATAGCTCTCGAGCTTGATCATCGCCGGCGCGATCTTCAGCATGTCGGTGAAGTGGCTGAACGGCTGATCGCCGAGCTGCTCGAAACCGACTTTGAAGATCTCGTGCGACGCCGCCATGAAGCGGTCGTAGGCCGGCACGTCGTCGGGACAGAACTTGGCGATCTGATCCAGCACCGCGTTGCGGTCGTCGGAATAGTCGAAGTGCGTACCGTCGTCGAACCGGATGCGATAGAACGGCGACATCGGCTTCAACGTGATGTCGTCCGACATCCGCTTGCCGCACAGCTTCCACAGCTCTTCGAACAGATACGGCGCAGTCACGATGGTCGGGCCGGCGTCGAACGCGAAGCCATCCTGCCGGTGCACGTAAGCACGACCGCCTGGCTGATCGAGCTTCTCCAAAACAGTAACCCGATACCCCCTGGCGCCGAGCCGCACGGCGGCAGCGAGACCGCCGAAGCCGGAGCCGATCACCACCGCATGCGGAGCATGATCGCGAAGAGAACGAACAGCAGGATTGGAGCCAGGATCGAGCATGGGTACCACTGTAACAAAAAATTGACAGAGGGCTAGCGGCAATCTGTAAGCAGGTCCTGACAATCCGTCTTTGATCTATTCGATATTCTCCAGTTTTTCCGCGTAGCGTTCGATCAACGCAGCAATCAGCGCCGGACGTTCCTCGTGGGCGAGATGACCGAGCGCGGGAATCCGCTCGATCACCGCTTTCGGCTGAATTTCCCGTACCTTAACCGCCACCGAGGGCGGAATCGCGCGGTCGCCTTCCGCCGCCACCAGCACCAGCAGCGGCTTCAAATTCGGCAGCAATTTCAAAAGCGGCTCGAGGTCCCAGTTCGCCATCATCCGCAGCGCCGCGGCGACATGATGGGGGCTGGAGACCAGCTTGCCGTAGAGTTTGATCCCCGCCGGATCGATGGTCGAACCGGTATTGCCGATCAGCCGCTCGACCGCGCCGCGGTGCCCGGCCTGCCAGGCGAACAGGCTCGGTACGAACGGATTCATCACCAGCATCTTGGCGAGCGGCGAAAAGAAACTCGCAGCCGGCCCGCCATAGGGCAGAAACGCCCCGTTCAGGCTGAACAGGATCGCCGGATCGATCGCGCCATCGAGGCACATCCGCGCCAGGATCGCCGCGCCCGCGGAGTGGCCGACGACGAGGCGCGGGGAGATCTGGATCGCCCGCAGCAATGCACCGACATCCGCTGCCATGCCCGGCAACGACATCCGATGCCCGCGCGGCGACTGGGTGAAGCCATGGCCGGGCAGATCCGGCGCGACGACGTGATAGTGCCGCGCCAGCAGCGGCGCCAGACCGCGCCAGGAGTGCGACGCCGCGCCGGTGCCGTGAATCAGCAGGATCGCCGGAGCCGCGGGCGATCCCATCCGTTGCACATGCCAGCGGAAGCCGCCCGCTTCGACGAAGCGGCTGGCCTCGCGATGAGGCCAATCGAGCCCGTCCCGACTCCAAACCAGGTCGGACATTGCGAAAGCCTCAGGCCCCGATCTTGCTCACCCGGCCGAGAAACTCGTCATAGGCCCGCATGAATTCTCCCGGCACCTCGAAATGAGGCAGCGCGCCGGTCTGAAACACAGTGACGGTCCAGTTCGGACGGCCCTCGACGGTGGTCTTCAGGCTGTAGTCGACGAAATCGCCGCGCACGCCGTGGCTGAACCACACCGGCATGGTCAGGTCCTGATAGATCCGCAGAATGTCCTGGCTGAACAGATAGCCCGCAACGAAGTAATACGGCGCGTGCTGGGCACCGGGCTGATGCGTCGTCAGATAGTCGTAATCGAGCATGCCCTGATCGATGTTCGGTGCGCCGAACGCCTTCTTCAGGAACCAGCCGATCACCGGCTTCATCGTGAGCAGCTTGAAGATGCTCTCGCTCCACACCGGATTTTCGAAGAACGCATGCAGCCACGGAATCGCGCGCGATCCCTGGGTCCAGCGCTGGTTCTTCTTGTCAAAGCCGGTGGGGGCGACCAGCGCCAAGCTGCGGAACGCCTGCGACGTTTCGCTCGCGGCGCGCGCGAGAAATTCGCTGCCGAGCGACAGCGCCAGCGCATCGATCGGCTTGTCCCCGTGTACCTTCTGAATCTCGGTGACGACCGTATGGATCGCGTCCGTCATCATCCGAACGGAGTATTGACGCTTTGCCCGCGACGAATGACCAAAGCCCGGTAATTCGATCGCATAGACCGGCCGGCTCTGCGCATAGTGCTCGAAGATCGGCCGAACCTCGTAGGCCGAGCCTGCGGCATTGACGCTGTGGATCAGCAGCAATGGCGGCTCGGACGACGGCTCCGACGGCGACGCGGACCAATAGGTCAGCCGCCCGCCGAAACTGTCGATGTCGTGACGTTCGCCCGGGACCGGCGGCGGAAGCGCCGGGTTGCCGCTCAGCGTCTCGGACGATGCGGGGGTGGGTGCGGTTGCGTTCATCTCGAAATTCCTATTCGCGGCATCTCCGCCGCAGGTCGGCGTGGTCAAGACGGTGCGCGCAGTGTATCAGACCGTCAAGAAGACTTGTCGTACAACAGTGGGTAGCTCTCTTGACACAGAATCTGGTGACCAAACCGTTCATGGAAGTGCTTTCCGGCAATCGGCAGGCCTCTCCCCCGATGTGGATGATGCGGCAGGCCGGACGTTACCTGCCGGAATACCGCGCAACGCGCGCGCAAGCCGGTAGTTTCCTCGATCTGTGCTTCAATGCGGAGCTCGCCGCAGAGGTGACGCTGCAGCCGATCCGGCGATTCGGCTTCGACGCCGCGATCATCTTCTCCGACATTCTGGTGGTGCCCTACGCGCTCGGTCGTTCGGTGCGGTTCGAAGTCGGCGAAGGCCCGCGGCTCGACCCGCTGAATTCGCCCGATCTGGTCGGCACGCTGAACAGCGCGATCGATTTGTCCAAGCTCGAGCCGGTGTTCGAAGCGCTGCGCATCGTGCGCCGCGAACTGAAACCCGAGACCACGCTGATCGGCTTCTGCGGTTCGCCGTTCACGGTCGCGACCTACATGGTCGCCGGCCAGGGCACTTCGGATCAGCACCCGGCCCGGCTGATGGCGTATCAGCACCCCGGCGCGTTCGCCAAGATCATCGACGTGCTGGTCGAGAGCTCGATTCAGTATTTGCTCAAGCAGCTCGATGCCGGCGCCGACGTGCTGCAGATCTTCGATACCTGGGCCGGCATCCTGCCGCCGCGCGAATTCGAGAAGTGGTGCATCGAGCCGACCCGCCGGATCGTCGAAGGCATCCGCAAGGTCAAGCCGGGCACCAAGATCATCGGCTTCCCGCGCGGCGCCGGCGCGCTGCTGCCGGCCTTCATCGAGCGCACCGGCGTCGATGCCGTCAGCATCGACTGGACCGCAGAGCCGAAGCTTGTGCGCGAACAGGTGCAGACCAAGGTCGCGGTGCAGGGCAATCTCGATCCGCTGCTGCTGATCGCCGGCGGCTCGGCGCTCGACGAAGGTGTCGACGAGGTGCTGAAGAATTTCTCGTCCGGCCGTCACATCTTCAATCTCGGCCACGGCATCACGCCCGACGCGTCGATCGCGCATGTCGAGCAGATGGTGAAACGCGTCCGCGACTACAAGGGCTGAGCCCCTCGCCTTCGGGCGACGCGATCGTGATCGAAGGGCCGGCGCGCGCGCCGGCCCTTTTTGTTTGCCGCCGCGGCAACCGCCCCCGAAGCACCGATCGCGATGCGTCCAGCAAAACTCGGTTGCACAACCGACCGATTACTCGCGCGACACGAGCGGGAATCGACGTCGATGCAGCGATCCTGCTGCTGCGAGCAACCCCAGTTCCAGACTTCGACAACACGATCGGCGGACAGAAGAAATCGATAACCACAGTTCGGATCATCGCTGTCGGTATGCCGTTATCGAAGAACGAAAAGCGGGGGAATGCGTTACCTGTCGGATAATTCTCCACCAGGAATATAGACGTGTCCGTCCAGCGATTTCTGAAGCAGCGCGCCGTCAATGTCACCGTTGGCGGCAACTACTCGCTGGCGAACTGGTACGATCACAGCGGCAAGCTGCGCCAATTCGCTTGCCGAACCAGCCGCGTCTCACCGTTCCGCATGATCATCGACGTTCCGGTGATCGGCCGCGTCGGCGACCACATCTCCTCCTACTTCAGCGAATTCGGCAAGCTCGAAGGTCATATCAGCGACACGCTTCCCGGCGGCTTCCTGCTGGAGCTTTCGGTGACCCGCGCGATGCGCGAGCGGCTGTCGAACCAGCTCAC
This sequence comes from Rhodopseudomonas sp. BR0M22, assembly GCF_010907035.1. Classification (GTDB taxonomy): domain Bacteria; phylum Pseudomonadota; class Alphaproteobacteria; order Rhizobiales; family Xanthobacteraceae; genus Rhodopseudomonas. The sequence continues at coordinate 36,258 of NZ_QUMK01000042.1, read as the reverse complement.
CTGGCTGGAGCGCAAAATGCTCGATCCGCAGATCAAGGATTCGCGCGAGCAGGCGAGGATCGTGCCGGCGTGCCCGCACTCGACGCTGACCCTGGCCGATGGATCGATGCACACCTGCTTCGTGATCGACATGTCGATCTCGGGTGCCGCAGTGTCGGCGGACGTGCAGCCGGAGATCGGCACGCCGTTGGCGGTCGGGGGCTGCGTCGGCCGCGTCGTCCGTCACCGCCCCGACGGCTTTGCGGTAAAGTTCGCCGAACTGCAGAATCGCAGCGAACTGGAATGGCGGATCGCACGAGCGCCGCAGCGCAACGCCGCCGTCAACGCGCGCGTCGAACGGCTGGCGACCTCCTCCGAACTGCCGGCGCCGCCGGTTGCAATTCCGCCGGCCGTCTCCGGGACCGACGACGCATTCGTACTCGACGCCTGACTGACGCCGCCGAGCCGGACTAATCCAGTAGAAGGTGGCCGATCAGTCCTGCCGGGTTGCGGCGGTCACCGCCTGCGCCAGCACGGTGGCGTCGGCGTGCGGCAGCGGCAGATAGCGTGCGTCCATTTCCTTGGCGAAGGCTTCGGCCTGCGGCCCCGGACGCGGCGACATGTCGATCACCACCGAACTGATCCCGGCGACGCGGAACTGGCGCGCCGATGTCTTGGCATCCTCTTCGGCCTGCGGCCGTCCCGGCGCGCCGTCGCGCGCGATGTTGGCGCGGCCGTCGGTGAGCACGATCACGGTCGGCGTCTGGCCTTTGCGCTTGATCGAATCCGCCAGCATGAAGGCACAATCGAGCCCGGACGCCAGCGGCGTGCCGCCTCCACCGGGCAAGCCGGCAAGGCTCCGCTTGGCGCGCGCCAGCGACCGCGTCGGCGGCAGCAGGATCTCGGCGATGGTGCCGCGGAACGAGATCATCGCCACCTGATCGCGGCGGACGTAGCAATCGGCAAGTAACAGTTCGACCGCGCCCTTGGCCTCGGCGAGCCGGTGCAGCGCCGCCGAGCCGGAGGCGTCGACCACGAAAATGGTGATGGTTTCGGTGCGCTGCTTGAAGCGTGCGATTCGGAAATCGTCCTTCTCGACCAGGATGCGCGGCGCGCTGCCGTTGCGACCTTCGGCCTGGCGCCGCCGCAGCGGTTGCCATGGGGCTGCGGCGCGCAGCGTCTCGATCACGTTCAGCTTGGATCCGTCGCGCAATTCGCCGCGGATGCTGCCGGCGGGACGGCCGCGCTTCTTCGACTTCTGCAGTTCGCCGGCCTTGCCGGCGGAGCGAGCCCGCGCCCGTCCGGCCGAGGCGCGCATCGCCTCCAGCACGCCGGGCGGCATCGCGGCCTTGACGGCGGCGAGGATCACTTCGTCCAGCGCCTTGTCGATGTCGGGCGTCTGCTGCTCTTGATCGTTGTTGTCCTGATTGTCGTCTTCCGGCGGCGGAGGCTCGGGCGGCGGCGGCTCGTCGGCCTGATCCGGCTGCTCCTGCTGCGGAAACACGGTGGCGCGCGGCGCCAGCACCAAGCGTGCAGCGAGCGTGATGTCGTCCTGTTCGATCTTGGTGCGATCGAACAACGCAGCGCTCGCCTTGGCGGCGCGGATCGCCAGCAAAGGTGCACGCAGCGAGATGATGCCGAGCGCGGCCGCGGCGGTGCACACCGCCTCGATCTGCTCGCTCTCGACCTTGATGTTCGCGAGCCGCTCGCGCGCGGCGCGGATATCGTCGAGCGAAATCGGGAAGTCGTCGGTCTCGCGCCAGGCGAACTGATCGAGATCGAGATGGAAGCCGAGCCGGTCACGCAGACCCGCCGGCGAGAATTCGTCCTCGAGTCCTTCGTCGAGCGCCACCACGCCGAACCGCGCCGGCATCCGCAGCGACAGGCCGTCGCGCTCCACCGCGGTCTCGTGCGCGTCCATCGCGGCGGTGAGATACACGTTGGTGGACGACTGCAGCCGCTCGGCCATCGCCACCACCAGAACGCCGCCGTCGGCTTCGGACAGCAGGCCGCGCTCGGCCACCGGACGGCCGGCGAGCAGCGTCGCCGACAGGTCGAGCCCGCCGAGCAGGCGGCCGTCGGCGATATGCAGCGGCAGATGCTTATAGGGTTGTTCGGGCGGCAGCGCGGCGCGCAGCATCGCGAGCCAGCGGTCGCGCACCGGGCCGGCGCGCGAGCGCAGCAACACACCGCCGGTACCGACCGGATCGACCGCGAACAATTGCGCCGCGGTCACCGCATCGGACCATGCGACCTCGATGCTCATCCGAAGATTTCGGCAAGCGCGCGGTCGACCCGCACGCTGGAGCCGGCGTCGTCGAGCGGATTGCGGCGCAACCGGTGCCGCAAGGCAGAGGGCGCGATCCGCTTCAGGTGTTCGTCGGTCACGGTCTTGTCGTGCTCGAGCGCGGCGAGCGCGCGCGCGGCCCGCATCAACGTGAGCTCACCGCGCAGGCCGTCGGTGCCGAGCGTCATGCACAGCTTGGCGGCGCGCTCCAGCGCCGCATCGCTGACGGTGACGTCGGGGAGCCGTTCCTTGGCCTGCGAGATCTTGCGGCGCAGCTTGGTCTCTTCCTTGGCCCAGGCGGCGACGAAGCCCTCAGGATCGGTCTCGAACGCGTCGCGACGACGCACCACTTCGATGCGCTCCGGCAGCGTGTCCGGGGTCTTGACTTCGACCGACATGCCGAAGCGGTCGAGCAATTGCGGACGCAGCTCGCCTTCTTCCGGGTTGCCGGTGCCGACCAGCACGAAGCGGGCCGGATGACGGATGCTGAGGCCTTCGCGCTCGACCACGTTCTCGCCGGAGGCGGCGACGTCGAGCAGAAGATCGACCAGATGGTCTTCGAGCAGGTTGGCTTCGTCGATGTAGAGGAAGCCGCGATGCGCCCGCGCCAACAGGCCGGGCTCGAACGCCTTCTCGCCCTTGGCCAGCGCGCGTTCGAGATCGAGCGCACCGACGACGCGATCTTCGGTCGCGCCGAGCGGCAGATCGACCACCGGCACCGGCACCTGCGCGGTCTTGACCTTGCCGTGCTTGACCTTCTCCCTGCACTCTTCGCAGTAGCGCTCGGGCTGATCGGGGTCGCAATTGTAGCGGCAGCCGACCACGGTCTTCATCTTGGGCAGCAGCGCCGCGAGCGCACGCACCGCGGTCGACTTGCCGGCACCGCGATCGCCGAACGCCAGCACGCCGCCGACCTTCTGATCGACCGCTGCGATCAGCAGCGCCAGCTTCATCTCGTCCTGGCCGACGATCGCGGAGAACGGAAACACTGTGGCCATTGCGATTACTCCGGCCGGGTCTTTTCGATCACCGCGGCTGCGCCCTTGTCGAGCAGTTCGAGTCCGACGGCACGACCGAGTTCGCGCGGCCGATTGGCCGGACCGGTGCGTACCGCCTCGATGAACATCCCGCCCTCCAGATCGAGAACCGAAGCGCGCAACGTCATCTCGTCGCCGGTGATGATCGAGTGCGCCGCGATCGGCGAGTTGCAGTGGCCGTTGAGCACCCACAGCACCTCGCGCTCGGCGTCGCAGCACATCCGCGACTTCTGATCGTCGATCAGCGCCAGATACTGACGGGTCTTCCACTCGTGCACGGGGCATTCCACCGCGACGATACCCTGGCCGGCTGCGGGCAGCATTTCTTCCGGGGTGAAATCGTGAGCGACGCGATCGACGAAGCCGACGCGCTCGATGCCGGCGCGCGCCATGATCAGCGCATCGGCCGGACCGACCTCGCTGCCGTCGGGCAGCCGCTGCTTCTCGCCATTGTCGAGCTTGCGCATCCGGGTATCGGCGGCGCCGCGGAAATGGATCACCTGGACTTCCGGAAACAGCCGCTTGGCATAGGCCGCGCGCCGCACCGCATTGGTGCCGATGGTGTAGCCCTTGCCACGCGACTTCTTCAGCTCTTCCAGAGTGAGACCTTTGCGCAGCACCAGCGAGTCGCATGCCGGATCGCGCGCCAGCGTGGCGGCGACGATCAGGCCGGGCGTCTCTTCGTTGGCCGGCATGTCCTTGAGCGAGTGCATTGCGCAATGCAGTTCGCCCCGCAGCATCGCGGCGCGAATCTCGGCCACGAAGGCGCCGCCCTTGCCGCCGTGCGGCAATAGCTTGCTGACCTGATCGCTGTCGCCGACGGTCTCGAACTTGATGATCTGGGGATCGAGCTCACTGGCAGCCGCGCTCAACTGCTTGGCGATGTCTTCAGTCTGGGCAAGCGCCATCACGCTCTTGCGCGTACCAATACGGACTGGAAATTTCACCACACGCTCCATTCGACAACCGCGACGGGCCCGCGGCGAAGTTCGGCCGAACCTTATGACCAGCCCGAGCCAGATTGCAAACGGATGACACCGAAGTCTCGTAGAAGCCCGGCGGGGTTCCGGGGTCGTTGATCTCGGACAATTCCGGCGCCTGCGACAGTCTTCTGCAGAACCTTTCAGCTTCTGTCTATCGCCACGCAATGGTACTCAAGTCAACTAGGCGCAATATTGAGCAAGGTCAAAAGCGAGATGACGGCTGAAGTTCTGATCGGTGACGGCGACGTTCGACTTTCGCCGCATCCATTGCGCGCGGTCGTGCTGGGTGAAGTTCATGCGCGACCGTTTACTGCGCTGAGCGTCCCGGCGCGCGTCCTGCACTTCGCATTCGAGACCTCGGGCGCACGCGCCGCCGCCGACCGCGACGCGATGATCAGTTTCTGTGAGTCGCGCGGCCTGCAGCCGCCTCCCGCTGGCGAGAAACATCATCGCGCCCGGTTCGGCACCACGATGCTGCGCTGGGAGCAGCACTCCGAGTTCACCACCTACACCTGGGAGATTCCGGCCGATCCGGCCGCGGCTCCATTTCACCCGGAAGCCTCGTCGCTGGCGTCGCCGATGCGTCTGCTGCCGCAGCCGGGGCCGCTCTTGGTCGCAGTCGACTTGCACGTCATGCCGGAGGATCTGCCGCGCACCGCGCCGGATCGGCTGTTCGATCGCGCCAGTCTGGCGGTCGCGGAAAACTCAGACGGCGCGGCGCTGTTCGCCACCGATTTTCAGCCGGGCCCGTCCGGCTTCGTGCGGGTGCTGGTGATCGATCGCGGCATGTCGCCCGAGCGAGCCGGCGCTTTGGTGCAGCGCGTGCTCGAAGTCGAGACCTACCGGACGCTGGCGCTGCTCGGCCTGCCCGAGGCGCAGCGGCTCGCGCCGTCGATTGCGGCGAGCGAGAAGCGCCTCGCCGAAGTCACCGCGGAGATGCGCCGCGTCGGCGATCTCGCCAACAACAACAAGCTGCTCCAGGAGCTGACCGAACTCGCCGCCGAGGTTGAAGCCGGCGCGGCCGCGAGCCTGTACCGGTTCGGCGCCAGCCGCGCCTATGACGAGATCATGAACGGCCGCCTGGCGACGCTCGGCGAACGCAAGGTCGGCGGACTGCCGACCTGGTCGTCGTTCCTGGCCCGCCGAATGAAGCCGGCGATGCGCACCTGCGCCACCACCGAGGCGCGGCAATCGGACCTGTCGCTCAAGCTCGCCCGCGCCGCCAACCTGCTGCGCACCCGGGTCGACGTCGAACTCGAGCAGCAGAACCAGGAACTGCTCAAATCGATGAACGCCCGCACCCGGCTGCAACTTCGGTTGCAGACCACGGTCGAAGGCCTGTCGACCGCAGCGATCACTTACTACGTGGTCGGTCTGTTCGCCTACATGGTGAAAGGCGCCGCGGAGGCCGGTCGCCTGAAGATCGATCCCAACCTCCTGACCGCAGGGTTCGTTCCGATCGCCGCATTGTCGATCTGGTGGACGATCCGCCGCATCCGCAAGAAGCACGTCCCGGACGTCGATTGATGGCCGCGCGCCGCACGCTGAAGTCGCTTCGTATTCTGGTCGCCCTCGCAGCGCTGGTGACGATTGCCGCTGGCCTGTGGCAATTGCAGCGTGGCAAGGACGGCCTGCTCATCACTCACACAACGGTCGGTCAGACGCCGGTCACGGTGTTTCGGCAACCGGCCGCCACCAAAGCACCGGTGGTGGTGATCGCCCACGGCTTTGCCGGTTCGCAGCAATTGATGCAGCCGTTCGCGCAGACCCTGGCGCGCAACGGTTACATCGCGGTCACCTTCGACTTCACCGGGCACGGCCGTAATCCGGTGACGATGGTCGGCGACGTCGACGAGCCGACCAAGATCACCGGCGTGCTGGTCGACGAACTCGGCCGGGTCACCGACTATGCCCGCAAGCTGCCGGAAAGCGACGGCCGCGCCGCCGTGCTCGGCCACTCGATGGCGTCCGACATCGTGGTGGCCTATGCGGTGGCGCATCCGGAGATCACCGCCACTGTCGCGGTGTCGGTGTTCACCCGCAAATCCACCGCCACGCTGCCGCACAATCTGCTGGTGATCGTTGGCGCGCTCGAGCCGCAAATGCTGAACGACGAAGGCCTGCGCATCGTCAATCAGGTCGCCGGCGGCAACGCCGTCGCGGGCCGGACCTACGGCAGCTTCGCCGACGGCACCGCGCGGCGCTTCGTCCTGGCTTCGGGCGTCGAACATATCGGCGTGCTGTACAGCCAGGATTCGATGCGCGAAGCGCTGCACTGGATGAACGACGCGTTCGGCCGCACCAGCTCCGGCTGGATCGACCAGCGGCCGCGCTGGCTGGCACTGCTGTTCGGCGGCCTGATCGCGCTGGCCTGGCCATTGTCGAAGCTGCTGCCGCGTGCCGCCGCGGCGCCGATCGGCGCGAGCCTCACCTGGAAGCAGCTTCTGGTCACCGCGATCGTGCCCGCGGTGCTGACACCGCTGCTGCTGTGGAAGGCGCCGACCGATTTCCTGACCATCCTGCTCGGCGACTATCTGACGCTGCACTTCCTGCTCTACGGCCTGCTGACCGCGGCCATCCTGGTGCTGATCCGGCTGCGCAGCCGCCGCGCCGCGGCGCATCCCACGCGGCCTCACCAACAGGAACTGACGGCGCTGGACGCCCTGCCAGATCCCGCCCACCCGCGCGTCGCAATCGCCGCGCTGGTGATCGCGACCGTGGCGGCAATTGCGTACAACATCCTCGGTTTCGGCATCGCGCTGGACAGCTATCTGTTCTCGTTCATGCCGATCGAACCGCGCATCCACCTGATCGCGGCCGTGGCGTGCGGCACGATCCCGTATTTCCTCACCGCAGAATGGATGGCGCATGGCCAGGGCGCCAAGCGCGGCGCCTATGCGCTGGCAAAATTCTGCTTCCTCGCCTCGCTGGCCGCCGCGGTGGCGCTCAATCTGCAGAAATTGTTCTTCCTCATCATCATCGTGCCCGCGATCCTGCTGCTGTTCCTCGCCTTCGGCTTGATCAGCAATTGGACCTACAAGGCGACCAATCATCCGCTCCCCGGTGCGCTGGCCAATGCGGTGCTGTTCGCCTGGGCAATCGCCGTGACGTTCCCGATGGTGATCCGCTGATGCAACACGAGCTGTGGCCTGCGGCGGGACAGCGGCGGTGGCGGGTGATCACCGACACGGTGATGGGCGGCGTCTCGCAAGGCACGCTGCAGCTTGCCGAGATCGAGGGCCGGATGGCAGCGCGGATGCGCGGCGCCGTCTCGACCGCCAACAATGGCGGCTTCATCCAGATCGCGATGGATCTGTCGCCGGACGGCGGCGCGTTTGATGCAAGCAGCTTTCACGGCATCGCCGCCGAGTTGCTCGGCAATGGCGAGGCCTACGGCCTGCATCTTCGCACCACCGATCTGCTGCGGCCGCAGCAATCCTATCGCCACGCCTTCCAGGCGACACCGCACTGGCAGGTGATCGAATGTCCGTTCGCCTCGTTCACGCCACACCGCACCGACACGCCGCTCGATGTGAGCCGGCTGCGACGAATTGGTCTGGTGGCGATCGGCCGCGAATTTGATGCAGATCTATCGATCGCCCGGCTTTGGCTCTATTGATCGGTTCAGCAACTTAAGGCGAATGGCGACGCCATCCGCCGGTTCCTAGAAGACGCGCCCATGGACGATCGCAACATTCAGTCCGCGCTGTGGACGCCGCCGCTGAACGCGCCGGCGGCGCGCGAGCTGTGCACCGATTGCGGCGTCTCGCGGATGAGCGATCCGAAGCAATGCGGGCAGGCCTGCCAGTTCATCAAGCCGGACTATCCGGCGATGGAACAACGTGTCCATGGCCGCACCCGCGACGCGGCATCCGGCGACGAAGCCTTCTTCGGTCCGTATCGCCGCATGGTGCAGGCCGCGATGAAACAGCCGCGCGACGGAGCGCAATGGACCGGCATCACCACGACGATCGCGCAGCGGCTGCTGGAGACCGGCGCGGTCGATGCGGTGATCGCAATGGCGCCGGACCCGGCCGACAAATGGAAGCCGATGCCTGTGCTGGTGACCAGGCCTGAAGGCATGGCGCAATGCCGCGGCATGCGGATGGGCTACGCCCCGTCGCTGGCGCTGCTGGAGCCCGCCGTCGCCGCCGGCTACAAGCGGCTCGCGGTCATCGGCGTGCCCTGCCAGATCTACGCACTGCGCCGGCTCGAGCAACAGCTCGGACTGGAACGGCTGTATGTGATCGGCACGCCGTGCTCGGACAATACCACCACCGAGGCGTTTCACGGCTTCCTCGATCTGTTGTCCGACAAGCCGGAAACCATCACCTATCTCGAATTCCGCGCCGACTATCACGTCGAGCTTCGGTTCGACGACGGCCGCAGCAAGGCGATTCCGTTCCTGCTGCTACCGATCTCCAAGCTGCCGCCGGACTTCTTCCCGATCACCTGCCGCACCTGCGTCGACTACACCAATACGCTCGCCGATATCACCGTCGGCTACATGGGCGGACGCGGGGAGCAATGGCTGCTGGTTCGCAACGAGCGTGGCGAGGAACTTCTGAACTTGCTCGGCGACGACGTTCGCTTGAGTGAGCCGACCAGCGCCGGCAACCGGGTCGCGCCGGTGAAGGGCTTCCTGAAGAACACCGAGCTCGCCGCCGGCGGCCTGCCGGTACGCGGCATGCCGAACTGGCTGCGGCCGTTGATGGGCTGGCTGATGCCGAAGGTCGGCCCGCGCGGGCTCGAATTCGCCCGCGCCCGGGTCGAGATGAAGGCGGTGGAGACCGTGCTGCATCTGCGGCGTCACTACAAACACAAAATGAAGAACATGATACCTGCGCACGTCTGGGCCCTGGTAAGGCCTTATGGCCTCGAGCCGCAAGACGACGAGCACCGCAACTAATTCATCTCCACGCCGCGGTAGCTACGCGGAACCGAGTTTCCTGATGCCGGTTATCGCGCACGAGATGGCGGGCGTCGCTCGCGCATCGCTGCACCGAGCATGGAGGCTGACGTGGACCACGACATCATCGACCATCTGAAGACGCTGCACACCACGGCGATCGATGCGCGCAACGGCTACGAAGAAGCGCTCGAGGACGCCGAAGGCAAGGGCATGACCCCACTGTTCCGCGACATGATCGCGCTGCATCACGGCAACGCCGAAGAGCTTGCCGGGATGCTGATCAATGCCGGCGAGACCGCCGACGATTCCGGCTCGTTCATGAGCGTGGTTCACCGCACCATCATGAGCGTGCGATCGCTGTTCGACGGCCTCGACGGCAGCGTGCTGCCCGGCCTGATCGACGGCGAGAAGCGCAATCTGTCGAAGTACGACGATGCGCTGAAGGTGGCCGCCGCATCGCCGGGCGTCGCTTCCACCCTGACGGCTCAGCGCGCCAGGATCAGCGAAAAGATCGCGCTGATGGAACAGCAGAATGCGGCTTACGAAGCGGCGCATTGATCAGCGCTTCCGTCAAGCGAGCACGACTTTCGGGGGCCAAGGCCCCCGTTTTTGTGTCCGCTCCAATCTGCAAGCCGTGAGCATTTGGTCAGCCGTCGCTCGCCCGCCTCTCCTGGCCGGGCCTGACGCGGAAGACCCTGTACCCTGCACTCCCGGGAAGAACGGACAGACCGGTTTCCATCAATCGACGAACTGCTCCAAATAAGCAAAGGCCCCGGTCTTTCGACCGAGGCCCTCGTATCAATTTGGCAGGCTTTTCCGGCAATTACTTCGTCAGCGTGCCGGTCGAACCGGGCGAGTCGCCCACGCCCGCATCCGAGCCCGTCGGTGAGGTACGGGTATCGGTGCCGGGGTTGTTCGGCTGATAGCGCTTCGGCTCGTTCTGGAGGCCCTTGGGCTGAGCCAAGCCGGTGGTGCCGGCCTCGGGGATCGGGTTGCTGATCTGCGCGGTCGCGCGTTCATCCGATTTGTAGTTCGCTCCCGCCGCCAGCAGGCCCATCGCGATCAACGCGAACACTGCGACGCCGGCCAGCTCCGGCAGCGCACCGTCGGCTGCGGCGCCCCGCCCCGAACCGTTGCCCTCCAGCGTATCGGCGGCGATCTCGCGATTGGAGCGCGAGCGGATGAAGTTGACGAAAGCGAGCCCGACCACCACGACGCCCGCGGCGAGCGTGAAGAACATCAGCCAGCTAATGGGTTGGTCTCCGTTCATGAATTACCTCCGGTTGTCGATGAGGAGAGTTGCGCACCTGTCGACAACCAACTGGAGATAATTCGATTCGTTCCGCCCCGGCGGTTGTGACGAGCGCCGCAAATCGGGGGACGGATTTACGCCTGGTCGTGCGGCAACTGGGCGTGCATCGGAACCTGATGCGTGACGGTTTCCGCCACCGGATCGTCGGAACGATCGCCGGCAAACAGGCGCTGCACCACGACGAAGAACACCGGAACCATCAGCAGCGCCAGGATCACCACCGCGATCATGCCGCCCATCACGCCGGTGCCGAGCGCCTGCTGGCTCTTGCCGCCCGCGCCGTGCGCGATCGCCATCGGCAGCACGCCCGAGCAGAATGCCAGACCGGTCATCAGGATCGGCCGGAACCGGAGATGGCAGGCCTCCATCGTCGCGTCGCGCAGGCTCTTGCCTTCCTTGCGAAGATCCTTGGCGAACTCGACGATCAGAATTGCGTCCTTGGCGGCAAGACCGATGATCGTGATCAGGCCGACCGTGAAGTACACGTCGTTCGGCAGGGAACGCATCGAGGCTGCGATCACCGCACCGGCGATTCCGAGCGGAACCGTCAGCAGCACCGACAGCGGAATCGTCCAGCTCTCGTACAGCGCCGCCAGCACCAGGAACACCACCAGCGCCGACAGCGCCAGAATGATCGGCGCCTGCGAGCCGGACAGCTTCTCCTGCAGCGACTGACCGGTCCAATCGTAGCCGAAGCCGCGCGGCAGCTGATCGGCGAGCCGCTCCATTTCGGCGATCGCGTCGCCGGAGGTGAAGCCGAGCCGCGCCTCGCCGCTGATGCGGATCGCCGGATAGTAGTTGAAGCCGACGATCTGGGTCGGCCCCTTGGCCCATTCCACGGTTGCGAAGGACGAGAACGGGACGAGCTGGCCGCGGCTGTTCTTCACCGTGTATGCGAGGATGTCGTCGCCATTCATCCGGCCCGCGGCATCGGCCTGCACGATCACGCGCTGCATGCGGCCGCGATTGGGGAAGTCGTTGACGTAGGACGAGCCGAGATTGGTCGAGACCGTCGAGTTGATGTCCTCGAAGGTGACGCCGAACGCACCGGCCTTTTCGCGGTCGATCACCAGATTGAGCACCGGAGCCGGCGGCAGGCCTTCGACATAGACCTTCTGCAGCACCGGGCTGGCGTTGGCGGCGGCGACGAGCTGCTCGCTGGCCTTCACCAGCGCGTCGTATCCCTTCTGGCCGCGATCCTGCAGACGGAAGCTGAAGCCCGACGAATTGCCGAGGTTGTCGACCGGCGGCGGCTGCAAGGCCGAGACACGCGCGTCGCGGATGCTGCCGAGCTTGCGGTTGGCGTCGTCGACGATCGCGGCAGCCGAGGAATTGTCGTCGCGCTCGCCCCAATCCTTCAGCGTGACGAAGGCCTGCGCGGCGTTCATGCCCTGACCGAGGAAGCTGAAGCCGGTCAGGAAGGTGACGTTCTCGACCCCGTCGCGCTCGAGCAGATAGTCCTCGACCTGCTTCACCACGTCGTAGGTGCGGTTATAGGACGAGTCCGAGGGCGTCTGCACGTCCACGGTGATGAAGCCCTGGTCGTCGACCGGCAGGAACCCGCCCGGCATCCGCACCATCGCCCAGCCGAGCACGCCGACCAGCACCGCATAGATCACCATCAGGCGTCCGGTGCGGCCGAGATTCCAGCGCACGATCCCGGAATAGCGCTCGCGAACCGTATCCAGGGTCCGGTTGAACCAGCCGAACACGCCGCCCTCGGCGTGGGCATGGCCCTTGGTCACCGGTTTCAACAGCGTGGCACACAGCGCCGGAGTGAGCGTCAGCGCCATCAGCGCCGAGAACGCGATCGCCGACACCATCGTCACCGAGAACTGCCGATAGATGATGCCCACCGAGCCCGGGAAGAACGCCATCGGCAGGAACACTGCGATCAGCACCAGTGTGATGCCGATGATCGCCGAGGTGATCTGCGACATCGCCTTGCGGGTCGCTTCCTTCGGCGGCAGCCCCTCCTCCGACATGATGCGTTCGACGTTCTCGACCACGACGATGGCGTCGTCGACCAGGATGCCGATCGCCAGCACCATGCCGAACATCGACAGCATGTTGATCGAATAGCCGAACAGCAGCAGCGACGCGCAGGTGCCGAGCAGCGCCACCGGCACCACAATGGTCGGAATGATGGTGTAGCGGATGTTCTGCAGGAACAGGAACATCACCACAAATACCAGCGCCACCGCCTCCAGCAGCGTATGCACCACCTTGGTGATCGAGGCTTCGACCACCGGGGTGATGTTGTAGGGGATCTCGTATTTGATGTTGGCCGGGAAGAAGCGCGACAGCTCCTTCATCTTGGCTTCGACCGCGCTGGCGGTGGCGAGCGCGTTGCCGGACGGCGACATCAGCACCGACAGGCCGGCGGTCGGCTTGCCGTTGAGGCGGGTGTTGAACTGATAGGAGAAGCCGCCGATCTCGATGCGGGCGACGTCGCGCAGCCGCACCGTGGAGCCGTCCGGATTGGCGCGCAGCACAATCGCGCCGAATTCGTCCGCCGAGGAGAGCTGGCCTTTGACCAGCACCAGGGTCGACGTCTTCTTGTCCTTGGGCGACGGCTCGGCGCCGATGCTGCCGGACGCGACCTGAGCGTTCTGCGCTTCGATCGCCTTGGTGACGTCGTCGGCAGTGAGATTGTAGCCGACCAGCTTGTCCGGATCGATCCAGATCCGCAGCGCGCGCTCGGTCGAATACAGCGTCGCACGGCCGACGCCGGGGATACGGCGGATCTCGCCGAGCACGTTGCGGATCATGAAGTCGCCGAGGCCGACTTCGTCGAGCGAGCCGTCGGTCGAACTCAGGGTGATGATCTGCAGCACCGCGCTGGAGGCTTCCTCGACGAGGATACCCTGCTGCAGCACCGCCTTCGGCAGGCGCGACTCGATCCGCTTGATGCGGTTCTGCACGTCCACCGAGGCCAACTGGGTATCGGTGCCCGGTTCGAAATTGGCGGTGATCTCGACCTGGCCGAGCGAGTCGGAGGTCGACTCAAAGTTGAGGATGCCGTTGGCGCCGTTCAGCTCTTCTTCGATCAGCCGGGTGACGCTGTTGTAGAGATTTTCCGGCGAGGCGCCCGGATAGGCGGTGGCGATCGCGATCGACGGGGGCGCGATGATCGGGTACTGCGCGACCGGCAGAAACGGAATCGAGATCGCGCCGATCAAACAGATGAACAGCGCGATGACCCAGGCGAAGATCGGCCTGTCGATAAAAAATGCTGGCATCTGCGGCGCCTACCGCACCGCGCTAGCGGTGTCCGTGGTCTCGCCGGTGACGGCTGCCGACCGACGTTCGCCGATATTCACCGGAACCACCGTGTCGCCGGCAGCGAATTTCTGAAAGCCTTCGACCACGACACGTTCGCCCGGCTTCAGTCCATCCAGCACGAGCCATTGCCCGTCCTGCTGCGGACCCAGCCGCACCGCCTGCACGGCGACGCGGTTGTCTGGCTTGACGACGAACACTTCGCTGCCGCCGCCGCTGTTGCGCTGCACCGCCTGCTCCGGCACCGCGATCGCATCCGCATCGATGCCCTGCTCGATCCGGACCCGGACATACATGCCCGGCAGCAGCTCGCGCTTCGGATTGTCGAACTCGGCGCGCAGCGTCACCTGACCGGTATAGGCGTCGACCTTGGCGTCCGAGAACAGCAGCTTGCCGTGCACCGGATACAGAGAGCCGTCGTCGAGCACGAGGTGAGCGCGCACCGCATCGGGCGCGATCTGGTCGAGCTCGCCGGAATCGAACGCACGGCGCAGCCGCGCCATCTCCGACACCGGCTGGGTGAAGTCGGCATAAACATGGTCGAGCTGCTGGATCGTGGCCAGACTGGTGGAGTCGTTCTGCACCACCAGCGCGCCTTCGCTGACCAGCGCCGCGCCGATCCGGCCGCTGATCGGCGCCCGAATGGTCGCGTATTCCAGATTGAGCTTGGCACGAGCGACCTCGGCCTCGCGCACCGCCACGTCGGCCGCTGCCTGACGCAGATTGCTGATCGCAACCTCGTTGGCGGCCCGCGACGCCGCCTGCTCGTGCGCCAGCAACGAAACGCGCTTGGCATGCATCTCGGCTTGATCGCGGGCAGCGGTCGCCTTTGCCAAAGCGGCTTCGGCCGCTTGTAGCTCGACTTCGAACGGACGCGGGTCGATCTGATACAGCGGATCGCCGGCTTTCACTTCGCTGCCCTGCTGAAACGGCCGCTTGAGGATGATTCCCGACACCCGTGGGCGCACGTCTGCGACCCTGACAGGCGCGATTCGCCCAGGCAGTTCGCGCACGATCGAGCGCGGATGCGCCTTGATGGTGACGACGCCGACTTCCGGCTTCTCGGGCGACGATGCGTTGGCGACGGACGGCTCGTTGCAGCCGGCCAACGCCGGTGCCAAGCAGGCGAGCGCCAGCGCCGCCAATCCAAAGCTCATCCTTCGCCGCATCTGAATCCTCATCTCGTGCGCTTCAATTCGGTCGAGCAAGGCCCGCGCCATCAGCGACATGAATAAGGACCGCCGACAACCGTCATCCGACCGTGGAAGCGACTGATGAACAGATGTTAATCGCGGATTTGTGCAGCACAACATCGGGTGGCGGCGGCGCAATGTCACACGGCCTGGAACCGCCTGATCCGGCACGATTTTCGCGCCCTCACAGCTCCGTGACATTCAAAAAATGCGAACAAATGCCGCAGGTTAATGGCCGTTCGGCGAATTAGCGACTGCTTAACCCGACTTGAGCGACGGCACCTCGGCCGCCGCCGGAGCGACGACCATCGATGCCGTCTGGGGACAATTGAGCGCGCTTCAGGGCGTGAAGACGAAGGCCGAGTCGGCGAGGTCGATCGCCGGCAACTGGTCCTTCTCGGTCCAATAGTCCTGGCTGTGCTGCCACTCCGGTTTATCGCCGCGCTTCGGCAACAGGTGCATGCCGCGCATCAGATAGCCTGGATTGAAGTTCTCGGGGTCGATCCACGGCAGCAGCGGCATATCGCGATCCTCCGGCCGAAGCGCTGGCACCACGCTGCGATAGCCTTGCGCCTTCATATGGCTCAGCAGTCGGCAGACGAAGTCCGCGACGAGGTCGGCACGCAGCGTCCAGCTCGCACGGAAGTAGCCGAACACCCAGGCCATGTTCGGCACGCCGGTAAACATCATGCCGCGATAGGTGACGGTGTCGGCGAAATCGAGCGGCTTGCCGTCGATCGAGAACGCGATATCGCCGAGCACGTTGAGATTGAAGCCGGTGGCGGTCACGATGACGTCGGCCTCGAGCGTCTCGCCGGACTTCAGCCGGATACCTTGCTCGGTGAACCGTTCGATCTCATCGGTGACCACCGACGCCTTGCCCGACGCAATCGCCTTGAACAGATCGCCGTCCGGAACGAAGGCGATGCGCTGCCGCCACGGCCGATAGCTCGGGGTGAAGTGCGGATCGAGATCGGCATCGGGACCGAGATGGGCGCGAACGCCGGCCAACAGCTCCTCTTTCACCACCTCCGGCTCGGTCATCGACCGGCGGGTGAAGGTCGCCTGATCGAACAGGATCTTGCGGCGGACGATCTCGTGGATCCAGTCTTCGGAAACGCCGAGCTCGCGAAGCGTGTCGGCGATCTCGATCTTGTTGCGGCCGGGAATGAAATAGGTCGGCGAGCGCTGCAACACCGTGACGTGCGCGGCAGTCGGCGCGACCGAGGGCACCAGCGTCGCCGCCGTTGCTCCCGAACCGATCACGATCACCCGCTTGCCGGTGACATCGAGATCGTCGGGCCAGGTCTGCGGATGCACGATCCGGCCCTTGAACTCGGCCATGCCCGGCCACTCCGGAGTGTAGCCTTCGCTGTGGCGATAGTAGCCCTGGCACATCCAGAGGAAGTTCGCCGTGAAGCGCGCCGTCTCGCCGCCCTCCCCGCGCCGTGCTTCGATCGTCCAGCACGCATCCTCGCTCGACCAGCTCGCCGAAACGATGCGATGGCCGTAGCGGATGTGACGGGCGAGATCGTGCTCGTCGATCACCTCGCCGAGATAGTCGCGGATCTCGGCTGCGGTCGCGATCGGTTTGCCGGTCCACGGCTTGAAGCGATAGCCGAAGGTGTAGAGATCGCTGTCGGAGCGGATGCCGGGGTAGCGATGGGTGCGCCAGGTGCCGCCGAATCCATCCTGGGCTTCGAGCACCACGAAGCGGGTGTCCGGGCACTGCGTCGTCAGATGATAGGCCGCACCGATGCCGGAAATCCCGGCGCCGACGATCAGGACGTCGACATGGTCGCAATCGGCGTGGAGGATGGAGGCATTGGCCGGAGCATCAGCGGTCGCGCCGATCCGGTGGGCATCGGAGTGGGGCATGTTTCCTCGACTTTTTTTGTGTCGTTGGAAACAGATTGGCCGCTGCAGGCGAATTTGCCCAGCACTTTTTTGCGATCCAAACGCACGACGCCGCGGACATTGCTGCCCGCGGCGTCATGGGACCTGTAAGGCGCCGATGGCTCAGATGTTGAGCAGCAGCGGATAGCCGGAGAACGACTTGTACTCGCCTTCCTGCTTCAGGATCAGCGGCATACCGGAGAAGCCCCGATATTCGCCTTCGTCCTTCAGGATCAGCGGCGTGCCGGAGAAGCTCTGATACTCGCCCTTCTGCTCGAGGATCAGCGGAGTACCAGAGTAGCCCTTGTACTCGCCTTCCTGCTTCAGGATCAGCGGCTCGCCGGAATAGCTCTTGTACTCGCCTTCCTGCTTGAGGATCAGCGGGTGACCGGAATGTCCTTTGTATTCTTCGCTCATGGTCGATTCCTTTTACTTAGAGGAGCACTGGCAGGCCCAGCCAGGAGGAGAAGGGTGTGGAGTTGTTGATCAACAGCGGCTCGCCCGAGTACGACTTGTACGGACCGCTGGTGTCCAGCAACAGAGGAGTCCCTGAGAAGGACTTGTACGGGCCGCTGCTGTCGAGCAACAACGGTGTTCCGGAGAACGACTGATACGGGCCATCGCTGCTGATAACCAGCGGCGTACCAGAGAAGGTCTTGTCGCTGTCGACCAGCAGCAAGTCACCGGAATAGGATTTGTACGGGCCGGACGTGTCGAGCAGCACCGGCGCGTGGATCATGTTGGAGAACGGCGCACCTACGCTCTGATCGGCGGCGTGCGAGGACGACGACTTCAGGCTGATCGGGTTCGGCCCGTAGCCGTCGAGAATCTTGGTCAGCTTGGCGCCGAAGCCGAACTCGGCCTGCGCCGCGACAACGACGCCACCCTTCTTCAGATAGTCGGCGTAGGTCGCTGCTTCCGAGCGTGACACGCCGGCCTTGACGAGCGCCGCAGCGGTCTCTTCGGCCGACGACCGGCCTGCCGACACCACCGCGTACTTGAAATTGCTGCTCTTCAGATCGCTTTCGAGCGCCGACAGGCGGCTGCCGGAGTCATACAAGCGGGCGATGATTTGCGTCATGGGTACTCCGTCTCAATCTCAGGACCTGGTCAACTGGCCCTGCATCAGAATCGTGTCGCGCCGCCGCGTCAGAGGGAACATCGTCACCAGCGTGGCAATGAGCAACACCAGTTCGAGATAATAGACAAAGTGATAACCCGCAGCGGCACCATCCCACCCGTGCGGCGCGTAAGCGGTTACCAGGTCACGCAAAATACCACCGAGCGCAATGGCGATGCCGGCCGCGGACGCCTGCACCGCGCCCCATGCGCCGAGTGCCAGACCGACCTGATCCTTCGGCGCCGCATTCATCGTCGCGGTCAGCGTGCCGTGCCCGAACAGACCGGCACCGAACCCGATCATCAGCGTACCGAAGCCGAACACCAGCGCGGACGCCATCGTCGACGACAAGCTCGCGGAGAAGATCACGGCGAGGAAGGCGGGAATCCCGACCAGCGCACCGGCGCTCGCCATCCGGAACGGATCGGCGCCGCGGCTCAGTACGCGCGACGCATAGCCGAAGCCGAGCAGGCCGCCGACCGCCAATGCCGCGGTGAGCTTGGTGGTATCACCGACGCTCAGATTGAGAATTTGTCCGCCATAGGGTTCGAGCAGCACGTCTTCCATGCTGAACGCCATGGTGCCGAAACCGACCGCCACCAGCCGGCGCATCGCATTCGGACCATGGATGAACGCATCCCACGACTGCCGGAAGCCACCGCTCGGCGCATCCGGATGCGGCGTCGCCTGATTGGGATTGTCGCGGCGGCGCGCCTCCATCTTCCACGAGGCGACGCCGTTGAGGATGATGGTGACCACCGCGGAGCCCTGGATCACCTGAATGAGGCGGCCGGGCGAAAAGTCGGCGAGCAGGATGCCGAAGATGATCGCACTGGCGATCATGCCCAGCATCAGCATCGTGTACATCAGGCCGACCACCTTCGGCCGCGAGTCCGGCGGAGCCAGATCGGTCGCCAGCGCGAGCCCGACGGTCTGCGTGGTGTGCACCCCGGCGCCGATCAGCAGGAACGCCGTGGCCGCCGCAGCCTGCCCGACCCAGACCGGCGCCTGACCTGCGTCACCGCCGCCCGACAGCACCAGCAGCGCGAACGGCAGAATCGCCAGGCCGCCGAACTGCACCATGGTCCCCTTGTAGAGGAACGGCACGCGGCGCCAGCCCAGCGCAGATTTGTGAATGTCGGACTTGAAGCCGATCAGCGCCCGGAACGGCGCGAAAATCAAAGGCAGCGAGACCATGATGCCGACGATCGACGCCGGCACGTTGAGCTCGACGATCATCACCCGGTTCAGCGTGCCGACCAGCAGCACCAGCGACATGCCGACCGCGACCTGAAACAGCGACAGGCGCAGCAACCGGGACAACGGCAGATCCGGCGTGGCCGCATCCGCGAAAGGCAGAAAGCGGGGCCCGAGCGAGGCCCAGACTTTCATCATCTTTTGGCTGACTGTGTTCATCGTGCAGCGATTCCAGCTTGCGTGAGCCCGGCGGTCTCGTCCGCCGGTGTCCGATCGAACAGCACCACTTTGAAGCCAAAGATGAACTGCGGCAGATCAAATCTCCGCACTGCTCTCCGGCTACAAAGCAAGCGACCGGGACCCATGGATCCCGGTCCAGCCACGACAGCTTCGAAGAGAAGCTGAATTAGCCGATGGAGACCGAGCTCTCGATCGCCGCAGCCTTGCCGTTCCAGTACTTCGGGAACCAGGTGGTGTTGCTGAGAACAGCAAAGTGCACCAGGATGGCGATCACGGTGACGCTGCCGAGCAGGAGCGGAAGACCGACGGTCGGCTTCACAACAGTCCAAATACGACCTTGATTCATCTTACGTACTCCTTAGTGCAGCCAGGGCGAGTAAACATACGCCAGGAAGTGAGCGACGATGGCGATCGCGCCGAAGATGCGCGTGCCGTCGATCACATGCTTGTGGAGCTCTTCCGATTCCGCGATCGTCAGACCGGTCGGCCAGACCTTGTTGGGATCGTCTGCCATAGTAAATCCTCCAGAGAGACTTACAGTGTCGTGCTGAACCTGCACGTAGGTTGATTGTCGCTGCTACGCCGAACATTCGTTCGCTTGGTCTCAGCATTTCCTGTTAGCCCCCGACACCCGGCCGACAACGGCGAGACTCGTCTCGCCTTGGAACGGGCCGATGCGGATGCTTCCAGCCCTCGGATGACGAAGACTCACGCCTTGATCACATCCGAGTGATTGTAAGACTATCCTGACACACATCTTTGTCAATTTAACATGACACCCAGGACTGTCCGTGTCATACCGGACAGCCTCAAACCGGTCCGACAAGTCCCGGACACGGAAAATTGAGTAAATTGTGATGCACTCTGGTCTTGACAGTTCGACCGAGTTTGGCGTCGCGGATTGCGCCGCATCCGGTCGCGTCGGCGGCCGGCGCGCGGCGGTGAGTCCTCCTGGATCGATCCAGCCCCACGCTGCCTTGCTGGCGCTCGCGCCGGACAATCTGGCGATCGTTCATGCTGGTGGCGCCACCGAAGCGTTGTTCGGCGCGCCCGCGGAGCTGCTGCCTGGGGCCGCGGCCACCACGGTGTTTTCGTCCGATCAGATCGCCCGGTTGCGCACGCTGGCGACGGCGGACCAGCCGATCGAGCAGCCGTTATATGCGTTCACGCTCGACCCGCCCGATGCCGTGCCGACCGACGTGATCGCCCATCACGCCTCCGGACTGCTGGTGGTGGAGCTCGACCCGTGCCGCGAACAGCCGCCGGAGAACTCGCTGGCGCTGGTTCAGTCCATGCTCCGGCGCGTGCAGTCCGCCTCCACGGTGCAGGAATTCTGTGAAGCAATGGCGGCCGAGCTGCGCAGCGTCACCGGCTTCGACCGGGTGATGGTCTATCGCTTCGCGGCAGACGGCAGCGGCGATGTGATCGCCGAAGCGCGCGCGCCTGAGATCGGCTCTTTTCTCGGGCTGCGCGATCCGCAGCCCGACATACCGAATCAGCCCGGCCCGGGCAGCCGAATCCGCTTGCAGCCCGATGCCCGCGCAACAGCCGCGCCGGTGATGCCGGGGATCGATCCGCGCAGCGGCGCCGTGCTCGACCTTTCCCACAGTTCGATCCGCAGCGCCTCGCCGGAGCATCGGTTGTATCTGGCTCAGCTCGGCGTCGCCGCGTCGCTGTCGGTGTCGCTGACCGTCGACGGCGCCCCCTGGGGCTTGATGGTCTGCCACCACGCCGTGCCGCGCTTCCTGCCCTACCGGATGCGCGAGGCCTGCGCGCTGTTCGCCGAGATGGCGTCGTCGCAGCTCGAAGCGCGGCTCGCCGCCGAGCAGCTCGCAGCACGCCTGCACAGCGCCAGCGTCCACGAGGAACTGGTCACGCGGATGAGCCAGGAGTCCGACCTCGGCGAAGGTCTGATCCGTTTCTATCCCGATCTGCTGGATTTCATTCCGGCGGCCGGGGTCGGACTGTGGATCGACGGCCAGTTCACCGGGACCGGAATCACTCCGGACGCCAAGCAGGTCGCCGCGCTGATCGGCTGGCTGCACGGCGTGGCACATGACGGCGTGTATCACACCGACTGCCTGCCACTCGCCTATCCGCCGTCCAAAGCGTTCGCCGCACAGGCCTGCGGACTGATCGCACTGTCGCTGTCGAACACTCCGCGTGACTACGTGTTGTGGTTTCGCCCCGAGATCGTCCGCCGCGTCACCTGGGCCGGCGCGCCGAACAAGCCGGTCGGCGTCGACAGCGGCGACGGACGCCCCTCGGCCAATCGCTGCCCGGCAAGCTGGGAAGAGGAGGTGCGACTGCACTGCGAGCCTTGGCTGGGCGCCGAGGTCGAAGCGGCCCACCGACTGCGTCAGTCGTTGCTCGACGTCGTGCTGCGGAGGATCAACGGCATTGCCCGCGAGCGCCGGTCGGCGCTGCTGCTGCAGGAGCAATTGATGCGACAGGTCGAGATCGGCCTGAATCGCTCGAAGGACGTCGCGCAGACGCTGCAGGAGGAGAAGCGGCGCCGCGTGCTGGTCGAGGACGATCTCTCCCAGGTGCTGCGCCGGACCGTCGAAGACCAGGAGGCCGAGCGGCTGCGGATCGCGCGCGAGCTGCACGACACGCTCGGCCAGTCGTTGACCCTGTTGCAGCTCGGCTTCGACAAACTCGGCCAGGCCGCCGGCGATGCGCCTGAATTGAAGCAGCGGATCGCCGAGATGAAGAGCCTGACCGCCGACATCGGCAGCCAGGCCAATCGGCTCGCGTGGGAAATCCGCCCCACGGCGCTCGACGATCTCGGCATCCAGACCGCGATCCAGACTCTGCTGGATTCCTGTAGCGAAAGATCGGGCATCGAGTTCGATCTGCACATCACGCTCGGCGCCAGCCGGCTGCCGCCCGCGGTCGAGACCACGCTGTATCGTGTGCTGCAGGAAGCGCTGACCAACGTGATCCGCCATGCCGCGGCCCGACACGTCGGCGTGATGCTGCGGCTGCACGACCGCCAGGTCACGATGATCGTCGAAGACGACGGCCGAGGCTTCTCCTCTGCGGGCCCCAAACAACCGGCGAACCGGCTCGGTCTGCTCGGCATCCGTGAGCGGCTGTCGCTGGTCGGCGGCACGCTCGAACTCGAAACCGCGCCGGGCAAGGGCACCGCCCTCTACGCCCGAATTCCGCTGTGACCTATGGAAGTGACCGCGATGGACCAGCAAGCATCTTCCCGACTGCGCGTCTTTCTCGCCGACGATCACCCGGTCGTGCTCAGCGGCATGAAAGCCCTGGTCGCTGACGACCCCGGCCTCGAAGTGGTCGGTGAAGCCAACGACGGCCCCAACGCACTGCGTCGCGCCACCGAACTCAAACCCGACGTCGCCGTGCTCGATCTGTCGATGCCCGGCCTCAATGGCATCGAGGTGGCGCGCAAATTTCTCGCCGCCTGCCCGGATTGCCGGGTGCTGGTCCTGACTGTGCACGAAGACGGCGCTTACTTGCGGCAACTGCTCGACCTCGGCGTCGCCGGCTACGTGCTGAAGCGCTCCGCCACCGAGGAACTGATCCGCGGCATCCATGCTGTCGGCACCGGCGGCATCTATCTCGACCCGGCGATCGCCGGGCGGGCGATCGGCCGCGCCACGACGCACCCGCACCACGGCGAAGAGCACAACGCGGTGTCGGAACTGTCGACCCGCGAGATCGAGGTGTTGCGGCTGGCCGCGATCGGCCACAGCAATAAGACCATCGCCGCCAAACTGCAGATCGGCGCCAAGAGCGTCGAAACCTACAAGGCGCGCGGCATGGCGAAGCTCGGCTTCCACAACCGCGTCGAGGTGGTGCGGTTCGCGCTCAGCATGGGCTGGCTGTCCGACCCATAGGCGCCCCCGGCCTCGAGCCGTTGATCCGGTCCGAACGACCCGCTAGCCTGCTCACTGGTTGAGCGAGCAGAACATCCCGCGCGACGGCGCCTTCGACGCCGTCATCCGAACGGGAAGCATGGGGAGGACCGAATGACCGTCGACACGCGGACGCAGAAGCCGCAGGCCACCACCGCTCCGGTTTCCGGCGCCAAAGCCCTCGACGGGCTCCGCGTGCTCGATTTCTCCACCACCATCGCCGGCCCGCATTGCACCCGGATGCTGTCCGACATGGGCGCCGAGGTGATCAAGGTCGAAGCCGCCGACGGCGACACCATGCGCAACCGGCCGCCGGTGCGCGAGGCCTGCAGCACCGCGTTCGGCCAGCTCAACGTCGGCAAGAAGAGCATCGTGCTCGATCTGAAATCGCCGGCCGGGCTCGAAGCGGTGCAGCGGCTGGTCGCCTCCGCCGACGTACTGGTGGAGAATTTCCGCCCCGGCGTGATGCAGCGTCTGCGGATGGACTACGAGTCGCTGCGCAGCTTCAATCCCGAGCTGATCTATTGCTCGATTTCCGGCTACGGCCAGACCGGGCCTTCGGCGGAACTGCCGGCCTACGCGCCTGCGATCCATGCCGCATCGGGCTTCGACATGGCGCATCTCGCCTATCAGCCCGGCCGCGACCGGCCCGATTACTGCGGCATCTATCTGGCGGACGTGGTCAGCGGCATCTACGCCTATGGGGCGATCACCTCGGCGCTGTATCAGCGCACGCGCACCGGCGAGGGCCAGCATATCGACGTCTCGATGCTGGAATCGATGCTGACGCTGACGCTGAACGAGATGCAGTGGTCGCAGTTCCCGGTGACGCTGTCGTCGCGCCCGCAATTCGGGCCGGTCGAAACCTCCAACGGCTATGTCATGATCGCGGTGGCGAGCGAGAAGTCGTTCCGCAGCTTCATGCTTGCGGCCGAGCGCCCCGACCTGATCACCGATCCGCGGTTCGAAAAATACGCCGACCGCCGCCTCAACTGGGGCGAGCTGATGGATACGATCGAAAATTGGTCGCGCAAGCTGACGTCGCAACAATGTCTCGCCGCGCTCGACAAGTTCGGCGTGCCCTGCTCGGCGTATCGCACCGTGGCCGAGGCGATGGCCGATCCGCAGACCGCGCACCGCCAGGCGCTCGCCGAAGTGCACGACGACGCCGGCAGCTTCAAGGTGCTCAATCTGCCGTTCCGGATGTCGGCGGCCAATCCGTCTCCGAACCCGCGCGTGGCGCGGCTCGGCGAGCACACCAAGACGGTCCTGCAGCAAGCCGGCTTTTCCGACGACGAACTTGCGCAGTTCGGCGCACGCTGAGCGCTACGCAGCGCGGCGCAGCCGCACGCGCCAGACGTCGGGCCCCTGCTCGAGATAGCTCCACTCGCAATCCTCACCGTGCACGGCGGCGAAGAACTGTCGCAGCGGCAGCGGATCGTGATCGACCACGATCTGCATCGTCGCGTCGACCGCAAGCTGATCGAACAGCCGCGGAATGATCTCGTGGCGCTGATACGGCGGGATCTCGCGGACATCGAGGACGCGTTCGGCGGTGGCAGCTTCGGTCATGAGTCCTGTCCTGGCTGGGGTTGAAGGTCGGATCGGAACATCGTCAGTGCGGCTTGCCGCGGGCGAGCAGCGTCGGCCCGTAGCCGAGCGCGAAGCCGAGGAAGGCTGTGGCCCAGCCGAGCGCCGCCAAGTGGAGCAACGGATCGCTCCAGTCCGGCAGCAGGGACGCCGCGATCCGCGCGGCCACGGCGAACAGCGCCGCCAGATAGATTCCCTGGGTCGACAGCGAGGCCGTGAGCGGCTGACCGGTGTGGCCGAGCGAGGCACGGGTCATCACCGCGAGCGTCATCACGCCGGCGCCACCGACCATCCAGGCATGGATGCCGGCGCTGGCCGGAATCAGCTCGAACGCTGCCGCCGACGTCAGCAGAAAGCCGAGCGGGACGAAGAAGTAGCCGACGTGCAGCACCAGCAGCAGCTTCTCCTTCACGGTGCGGTCGCCGGCCCAGCGGGCGAGCCGGACGAGATGCAGCACGCCGGCGAGCAGCAACGCGGCGCCGCTGATCCGGCTGACCGGAAGCACGACCCACAGCACCAGCGTCAGCGCGCTGAACGCCACGATCGCCATGTCGACCTTGTTGAATGGCTGCGGCAGGCGGCCGGGCTGCTCGCGCACAAGCCAGTTGCGGGTGAAGCTCGGCGTGACCCGGCCGCCGATCAGCGAGATCAGCAGGATCACCACCGCGATGCCGATGCGAATGCTGTAGTCCGCTGCCCCGCCGACATGCGCCTCGAGATGAAACGCGACATTGCCGGCCAGCAGCAGCGTCAGCAGCGCGACGACATTGAGGTTACGCCAATTGCGACCGGCGATGATCTCGCGCAGCGCGGCGAGCGCCACCAGCACCAGGAAGCTCGCATCGATCAGCAGCGCCGCGAGCCAGCCGGTATCCGCCGAGAAGGTCACGGCCAGCCGGCCGGCCAACCAGACCAGCGCCAGCGTCGCGAGTGGCGCGCCCTGCAGCGGCAGCCGGCCCGTCCAATTTGGAATTGCCGTGAGCAGGAAGCCGGTGATCACCGCCGGCAGGTAGCCGTACAGCATCTCGTGGACGTGCCAATCACGCGGCGCGAACGCGGTCTGCAGTGTCAGTTCGCCGTGATAGACCGGGAGCCACAACAGCACCGCGACCGCCGCGAAAATCGCGCCGAGCAGAAAGAACGGACGGAAGCCGGCCGACAGCACGGTCCAGCCGGCCCGCGGCGAGTATCGTGGCACCGGCTTGCGTTTGGCGGGGCCGGCTGCGGAAGATTGGGTTGTCGTGCTGCTCATTGCGGTCCACCGGGTCTGACGCCGGCGGTGTATTCGCCGGCTTCATCCGGTGTAGGCGGGCGGTTCGCGAGGCTGGTTGTGCCACGACAAACTCGCGAGCGATTTGCAGAGAGCCTGTTTCTGCTGCTCGTCAGGGCAGCGGCGATACGCCGATCACCAGCGGATGCAGCAGCAGCAGCGCGAGCCACGCGGCTAGGCCGATGCCGAACCGCAGCGGGTTGATCCGCCAGGTCTGTGGCCTGAAACGGCCACTGATCAGCGCCGCAAACGGCCAGAACGAGGTCCGCTCCGCCAGCTCGGCCCACCGCTCGGCGCCGAGCTGGCGCCGCTTGCGGCGATCGATGATGACCATCCCGAGCAGCGCGATCAGCGCGAAGAAGCCGAACAACAGCACATGCGCGAGGTCACCGTTCGGCACAACGTGCGCGCCGGCCCACAGGCCGATCGCCCACAGCAGCGGATGCCGGACGATGCCGACCACGCCCGGGTGTCGCGGATCGAAGGACTTGCGCGGATCGCCGCCGAACGACAGCGGATTGGCAGCGCCGATGCCGAACGCCGCAAACTGGCAGGCCAGCGGCAGCGCCAGGTTCGGCAGCCACATCTGCCAGATCTCGAACGGCCATAACTCGACGAACGGCGCCCGCTCGGTGGCGACGATCAGCCAAGTCAGCACGACCAACGACTCGAGGCTGTAGGCGATCAGGAAGCCACGCTCGCCGAGCGCCCCGACCAACCTCGCCCGCACCGCCGGCCGCGCCGGAATCGCGTGGCTGAGCAAGAACACGGCGAAGGCGGCGACGAATTCAGTCCAGCCGGACACGGTCGACCTCACACGTTGGCGTCGCAGTCCGTCACTGCGAGGCGCGAAGCGACGAAGCAATCCAGCGTCGTGCGTGGAAATCTGGATTGCTTCGCTTCGCTCGCAATGACGGAGTGAAGCGAAGACAGGTTATGCGCCAGACATCGCCCGGCTTGCCGACTCCAACGTTGTCGCGCGTCAACCTGCGGCGAACATTGCGCTGAGCGCGGCCTGGGCTTCGTGCTGGATCTGGCTGAGGTGATCGGCGCTGACGAAACTCTCGGCGTAGATCTTGTAGACGTCCTCGGTGCCGGACGGACGCGCCGCGAACCAGCCGTTGGCGGTGGTGACCTTGACGCCGCCGATCGATTGGCCGTTGCCGGGCGCCTTAGTCAGCGTCGCAGTGACCGGCTCGCCGGCGAGCTGCTTGATGCCGAGTTTCTCCGCGGTCAGCGTCTTGAACAGCGCCTTCTGGGCCGGCGACGCCGCCGCATCGATCCGCGCATAGAACGGCGCACCGAGTTCGGCAGTGAGCCGCTGATACAATTCGCCCGGGTCGGCCTTGCTCACCGCGGTGATCTCGGCTGCGAGCAGGCCGAGAATGATGCCGTCCTTGTCGGTGGTCCAGACGCTGCCGTCGCGGCGCAGGAACGAGGCGCCGGCGCTCTCCTCGCCGGCGAAGCCGAAGCTGCCGCCGATCAGACCGTCAACGAACCATTTGAAGCCGACCGGGGTCTCCACCACGTTGCGGCCGATCTTGCCGGCGACGCGATCGATCATCGCGCTCGACACCGCAGTCTTGCCGATCGCAGCCTCGCGGCCCCAATGCGGCCGATGCGCGAACAGATACGCAATCGCCACCGACAAATAATGGTTCGGATTCATCAACCCGCTGGAGCGGGTGACGATGCCGTGGCGGTCGGCATCGGTGTCGTTGGCAAACGCGACATCGAAGTCGTCGCGCATCCCGATCAGACGCGCCATCGCATAAGGCGACGAGCAATCCATCCGGACCTTGCCGTCCCAATCCACGGTCATGAAGCGGAAGGTCGGATCGACTGCGTCGCTGACGAGCTTGGCGTCGAGCTTGTAGCGCTCGATGATCGGCTGCCAGTAGTGCACAGCGGCGCCGCCGAGCGGATCGATCCCGAGCTTCACACCCGAGCTGCGGATCGCCTCCATGTCGACGACATTGGCGAGGTCTTCGACATAGGGCGTGACGTAATCGCGGCGATGCACGCAGCTCGCCTTGCGGGCGCGATCATAGGAGATCCGCTTGACGCCCTTCAGCCCGTTTTCGAGCATCGCGTTGGCGGCCTTCTCCACCGCCGAGGTGATGTCGGTGTCGGCCGGGCCGCCGTTCGGAGGATTGTACTTGAAACCGCCGTCCTCGGGCGGATTGTGCGACGGCGTCACCACCACGCCGTCGGCCAGCCCGTCGGTACGACCGCGATTGTGGGTGAGGATGGCGTGCGAGATCACCGGGGTCGGGGTGTAACCGCCGCGCTCGTCGATCACCACGTCGATCTCGTTGGCGGCGAACACTTCGAGCGCGCTGACCAGCGCCGGCTCGGCCAGCGCATGGGTGTCGATGCCGATATAGAGCGGGCCGGCGATGCCGGCGGCACGGCGATGATCGCACACCGCCTGGCTGACCGCCACGATGTGACTTTCGTTGAAGGCGTTGTTCAGCGACGAGCCGCGATGGCCGGACGTGCCGAACGCTACCCGCTCGGTCGCCACCGCAGGGTCTGGCTTGCCGGCAAAGTACGCCGTGACCAGCCGCGGGACGTTGACCAGACTGTTCGGATCGACGGTCTTACCCGCCAGCGGGCTCACCTTCGCAGCCATCTTGCACTCCATGCCTTCGAACCAGACCTGATCCCTCGCCCGGCGCGGGGCAGCCGTCAAGACGGCATCAGGATGAGCAACCGGATTCGAAATCCGAGCCCGGAACCGTTCGCGAAGGCCATTGTTATTGCCGCAGGTTAGATGACTGGAGGATGAGGCATGACGTTCGGAAAAGGTGCGTTGATGTGGCTGATCGGCGTCCCGCTGCCGATCATTATTCTGCTGGCGTTGTTCTGGCGCTAAGTCCGACGCGGGCAGCACACGGAACAGAAAAGGGCCTCGGCCGTGTCGACGGAGCGAGGCCCTTTTCGCGATCGGGCGTCGATAGCTTCGCCGGGAGACGATGAGTCATGGATCAGTTTCGAGCTTCTCGGCAGAGTGAACTACACGGCGGCGTCGCGCCATGGGCGGCGGGTCTGACACGGCCGATCCGGCAACCACTCGACCGCAACATGGCTGTCGACGTGCTGATCGTCGGCGGCGGCATCACCGGGTCGATGATGGCCGAGCATCTGGCGCGGCAGGATCGCAAGGTCTGCATCATCGATCGCGAACGCCCCGGCTTCGGCAGCACCGCGGCGTCGACGGCGATGCTGGAGTGGGAGATCGACCGATCGTTGACCGAACTGGCGGCGTTCTACGGCTTCGAGCGCGCTGCCGATGTGTACCGGCTCAGCCACGACGCCGTGGCGGGGTTGTATCGGTTGGCGCATTCGCTGCGGCTTCCAAGTGCACTGCGGCCGCGCGACACCGTGTATCTCGCCGCCGGCGATCATGGGGCGAAGGAGCTGCTGGAGGAGCACGAACTTCGCAAACGCGCCGGCTTGCCTGGCGCCTTTCTCGACTTCCGCGAACTGCGGACCGAATACGGCTTCGACCGCGAAGCGGCGATCGTCTCGCCGGGATCTGCCGAGGTCGATCCGCTGTTGCTGTCGCACGCGCTGCTGACCGCCGCCGCTGAGCGCGGCGCGATGCTGTTCGACGCCGAGGCGACCGCCTACGACAGCTTCGGCCGCGGGGTACACGTTGCGACCGACAACGGCTGCTGCATCGAGGCGGCGCATGTCGTCCTGGCGACCGGCTACACCCTCCCTAACATCGTCACATCCGACCTGCACAAGACCGCATCGAGCTGGGTGGTGGCGACACTGCCGCAGCCGCCGGAGCAGTTGTGGCGGGATCGTGCGCTGATCTGGGAGGCCTCGGCCGATTATCTGTACGCGCGCACCACGGCGGACAACCGGATCATTATCGGCGGCGAGGACGACGATGAGGTGATCGACCCGGAGGCGCGCGACGCACTGATGCCGGAGAAAGCGCGAATCCTGCTCGACAAGCTGCATCGGCTGTGGCCGCAGGCGGCAGCGGTTCCGGAATTCGTCTGGTCGGGCGCGTTTTCCACCACGGTGGATGGCTTGCCGCTGATCGGCGAAGTTCCCGGTCAGCCGCGAATTTATGCCGCCTACGGCTATGGCGGCAACGGAATCACATTCAGCTTCATGGCGAGCCGGATGATCGGTCGCCTGATCGATGGCCAGCGACCACCGGGGCTCGAGCACTTCGCACTGGATCGATCGCCGATCTAACCGAGGTCGATCCGAGCGCAGTCGCTACGGCCCCATCGCCCGTGGATCGTTGTACATCCGCTTGATGTCTTTCTGGACGTCCAGGGGACGCAGCTTGCTGACGCTGTCGTCCGACAGGAATTTGTCGAGCGTCGACTGGATCCGCTCCTTCACGCTCTCCGGACCGCGATCGCTCATCTCGGTGTGCTGAGCACCGGTGTCGATGATCTCGATGCCC
Organism: Rhodopseudomonas sp. BR0M22; assembly: GCF_010907035.1. Classification (GTDB taxonomy): domain Bacteria; phylum Pseudomonadota; class Alphaproteobacteria; order Rhizobiales; family Xanthobacteraceae; genus Rhodopseudomonas. Next base: position 5,638 of record NZ_QUMK01000042.1, on the reverse strand, counting down.
GCCTCCTTGGCGATCTTCGGATCAGGCAGGACACCCGGATCGGTCTTGAAGTGCGGATCCTTGGAGCGGAACGACAGGATCTTGGCGAAGCCGGACGTGACGAACGGCACCCGCAGATTGTCCAATGTCACCACCCGCCGCACCAGCTCCGGATGCTGCTGGGCAAAGAACATCGAGATGTCGCCACCATTCGAATGCCCGACCAGAGTCAGGTGTCCGTAATCGGCGTTCGGCTCGATCTTCTTCAGTTCCTTGATCGCGAAGAAAATGTTCTGTTCGCCGCGCTCGTACACCGCCAGGCGCCCGACATAGAGCGAGCCGGCAACGGTCATCAGCGGCTTGTCGTCGGGCAGGTCGTGCTGAATGCTCGCCACCAGGTAGCCCCGCGCAGCAAGCACGTTGGCCAGGAACGAGTACTCGGTATTCTTGACGGTGTTGCCATGGCTGACGATGGCGACGGGAAGCGTCACCATGCCGGCTTCAGCCTTCATTTCGGCATCACGCCGCACTGCAAGATCGACGGCGACCGGCCGACCGCGCTCCTGGTCGAAGAACGTCAAGGTCTCGTGCTTGATCGCCCAGTGGCTGAACGTGAAATACGCCGCGATCGCCACCGCGCTCAGCAAAATGAAGATAATCAGTGGTCGCTTCATCGTTGTTCCAGACCCGCCCGCCTTCCTCACCATTTAGCTGGGGCGAGACGATAGCTCGAAAAGACCTAGTTCTGGAATGACACTGGTTAAATTTCGGAAAGTCCCGAGCGGGCTCGGACCAAGGTCGCACGAGCGGCTCACATCAGCATCTCCTGCAGCAGCCGGCTGATCTGCGCGGAGGTATACGGCTTCGGTACGAATTTTCCGCCATCCGGCAAGTCGCTCGGGCCGACACTCACCCGACCAGAGGTGGTCACGATCTTGATCGGCGGCCAGCGCCCGTGCACTGCACGGGCCAGCTTGAGGCCGTCCATCGAGCCGGGAATCTGGATATCGGTGAAGATCAATCGGACGTCGGTCCGCTTTTCGAGGATGGTGATCGCCTCATCTGCCGACCCGGCTTCGAGAACCTCGTACCCCGCAGCTTGAATCATATCGACGGCATTCATGCGCAGGAGCGGTTCGTCTTCGACCACCAGCACGACGGGTCTCCTGCTCACCTTCGCCATCCTCTGTACGCGCTTCGACCATTCATCAAAGACTCAGCCTGCGGATCGTTCCCGTGCTGCGGGATTGTCCCTAGGTAAAATTGTCCAGATTTCTTAGGCGTCGTTAACGACGAGGGACGCGGCGAGGGGCACCTCGGCTGTCTCGTCGCGGGTTGAAAACAACGGATGCGACCCGCCAAAGCTGCCGATCGTAACCTGGTGGGTGACCAGCTCGCCAAAAGGCCCTCCTTCCGACCAAGCGTGCAGGTGGAACGCTCCAGGCTCGGAGCCGAAAGACGGAGCGGCCAGGTCTCTCAGGATGCGCGTCCCTCCATGAGGCGTGGGGCAAATCGTTGCCACCGTGCCGGCGAACGCGGTGGCTGTGGCACGATGCGCATGGCCGGAGGCGACCAGACGAACCCAGGGGTAGCGTTCGACCAGGAGGGCGAACTCGGCAGCGTTTCGCAGGGGCTGCCAGGCCGTCTGGTAGATGCCGGTACGAAACGGGGGATGGTGAAGGAACAGCAGTGCCGGTCGTTGGTCCGACGCCGACAGCACCGTATCCAGCCACAACAAGGTATCGGCGTCGAGCTCGCCATGCGGCTGACCCGGCACGCTGGAATCCAGTAGCACGACATCTATTGCGCCCACCGGGTGGAGCTGATTGAGCGGTCCTTCGTCCGGATACGCGGGCTGCGGAAACGCGCTCCGCATCAGCTCGCGACAGTCGTGACTCCCGGGAAGAGCAACGAACGGAATCTGCAACGGCGCCAGCAGTTCGCTCAGATACGCGTATTCCGCCTTCGTCGGCGTGTCGACCAGATCGCCGGAGACCACCACCAGATCCGGCCGCGGCGCCAGCGCGTTCAACGTCGCAACGCAGCGCGTGATCGCCATCGCTGTATCGGCAGAGCCATCAGCAAAGCCGCTCGGCGTCTTGATGTGCAGATCAGAGATTTGTGCAATCAGGATCGGTTTCGGCGGCATCGTCGGATCTCATGGTTCAGGCTGTGAGGGCGACTTGGAGCACCGCCGGATCGCGCAGGCATCGCCCCGAGCGTCAATGCGATTGCCGCCCCATCGCGACCATTCCGGCCGGTGAGCGCCCCCCAAGACGATCAGAAGTCGCGCTGGATTTTTCGGTGATCGGGCGGCATCTCGCCGCTGCACGTCCTCCCCCTATCGTTGGCCGATGACAGACGTGCGACGGGCAAGAGCTTCGAGGTCTTGGCGCAACTTCTGCGGCAGCACTCGGAACAATCACGCGCGATCGGAATTGGGCAAGAAGTGGCTGCGGCCGGCATTCCGTCGCAAAGACTGGGAGCCGCCAGCCAGCTGATTGCCCGAGCCGCGCGGTGACATCCTCCGACTGCAACGACAGCCGACGATGGTTCGCTTGCGCACTTGAAATCGCAGATTCGCCAATAGCCCGCCGACCGAGCCATCGATCACGGCGGGGGCTTGAGCACAAGAGGAGCAGCCGATGCCAATGTCCGTGAAGAGCAATGCCTGCAGGCCGTGGGACGACGAGCAGGTCGAGCGATTGAAGGAGCTGATCGCGAGCGGGGCATCGGCGGTCCGGGCTGCCGCGGCCTTGAAGCGCGCGCGCTCTTCGGTCCAAGTGAAAGCGCGCAAGCTCGGCATGCCGTTCATGGCAAGCCGCGATGCGAAACGCATTCGGAACGCCAAGATTGCCGAAGCTGAAAGTCGTCTCGCGCGATGAAGTCAGCGCGACGGTATGATTATCCAGAAAACTAATCGCTACTTGCGTGACCGATCGATTTCTGCGGCGCTCTGTCGCAACGGAACATTGCCGCAGCAACACCAACCTACCACCTAATACCTTTCGCCAAATTGCTAATCGGATGAACAACTAACACGCGATATTTTTGCGGCGTGGCTGTGGAAAACAGCACATAATAGGCTGGCTATCGCCGCCATCGAATCAATCTGAAAGGCGCCCGTTCGCGGGCGAAAGGGTCACATAATGCAATACTGGATCATTGCATTCACGGCCGCGCTGGTCGTGGTCATCGGTTATGCAGCCGGCCCCGTTGGGGCTGCGGTGTCGTTGCTCGCCTTCGCGGGCTCACTCTATCTGATGTGGGCGCGGAAGCTCGGCTTCGCCGGCGCCTGGACGCGTTTCGCGCTCGATCGTTTCTCCGCGCCGTTCTGGAAGGGCGAAAACTGGGAGCGCTTCAACGCCATGTTCCACGACGGCGAGAGCGTCGTGAAGGCCGCGACGATTGCTACCGCGCTGGTCGCGCTGGCGCTGATCCTGCCGCCGAGCCAAGTGGCGCTGATCGCCGTCGTCGTCGCCGCGTGGTACGCGTTCGAAGTCTACCGCAGTCATCGTCCCCTGACGCGGCCGACCACCGCGATCGAGTCGAAGTCCGCAACAGACACGGTGATCTACGCGCCGGCGCGCAGCGAAAGCACCACGATGAACTGACCGCCTCGGGCGGATCGTTTAAGCCATCCATCGGGACGTCGGGCGGCGGGGATTTCCCCGCCGCCTTTGTTCTTGCTCGCCGCCCATTCGGCGGCGTGCGCGATGGGGACCGCACTCCGGCCGACGGTGCAGGGCCACAGATCAGCCACGCCAAGCCATCGCCTATATTTTAGGCAGTTTCTGCTTGTTGTATGCAATACGCAATCCTAGGCGAGAGGGCGCGGCACCGCATTCTGCGTTTTTCTCTGCATAATCATATACTTGATCAGCCAAAGAAGGCTGGCATAGCGATTGCAAACGAGTTCCAGCAGTACCGTCTCGTGCTTTGGAGCCCTTTATGAAGCGTCGCGATTTCCTGAAGTCCGCCACCGCCCTCGCCGCCGGCGCAATGGTGCCGGCCCCGGCCATCTGGTCGGCCGCCAAGGCCGATGCACGGTCGGAGAGCCTGCTGGTCGTCTCGGAGAGCGGTCCGAACAATCTCGACATCCACGGCGTCGGCACCAATGTCCCCGGCTATGAAGTGTCTTGGAATTGCTACGATCGCTTGATCACCCACGAAATGAAGGAAGGCCCCGGCGGCGTCCCTTACTACGACAAGGACAAATTCAAGGGCGAACTCGCCGACGACATGGTGATCGGCGACATGTCGGCGACGTTCAAGCTGAAGAAGAACGCCACCTTCCAGGACGGCACCCCGGTCACCGCCAAGGACGTGAAGTGGTCGCTCGACCGCTCGGTCAGCGTCGGCGGCTTCCCGACCTTCCAGATGAGCGCCGGCTCGCTGACCAAGCCCGAGCAATTCGTGATCGTCGACGACCACACCGTGCGGGTCGATTTCCTCAAGAAGGACAGGCTGACGATCCCCGATCTCGCGGTGATCGTGCCCTGCGTCGTCAACTCGGAGCTGGTGAAGAAGCACGCCACCGACAAGGATCCGTGGGGCCTCGAATACACCAAGCAGAACACCGCCGGCTCCGGCGCCTATCGGGTGGTGAAGTGGACCGCCGGCACCGAAGTGATCATGGAGCGCAACGACAAGTGGGTCGGCGGCCCGCTGCCGAAGATCAAGCGCGTGATCTGGCGCATGGTGCCGCAAGCCGGCAACCGGCGGGCGCTGCTGGAGCGCGGCGATGCCGACATCTCCTACGAGCTGCCGAACCAGGACTTCGCCGAGATGAAGCGCGACGGCAAGGTCAACGTGGTGTCGCTGCCGATCTCGAACGGCATCCAGTATCTCGGCATGAACGTCACCCAGCCGCCGTTCAACAATCCGAAGGTGCGCGAAGCGGTGGCCTATGCGGTGCCGTATCAGAAGATCATCGACGCGGTGATGTTCGGCCTCGCCAACCCGATGTTCGGCGCGGCCGCCGACAAGGCGACCGAGGTGAAGTGGCCGCAGCCGACCAAGTACAATACCGACATGGCCAAGGCGAAAGCGCTGATGGCCGAGGCCGGCTACGCCAATGGCTTCGACACCACGCTGTCGTTCGATCTCGGCTTTGCCGGCGTCAACGAGCCGATGTGCATCCTGATCCAGGAGAGCCTGGCGCAGATCGGCATCCGCTGCACCATCAACAAGATTCCGGGCGCCAACTGGCGCACCGAGCTGAACAAGAAGGTGATGCCGCTCTACGTCAACATCTTCTCGGGATGGCTCGATTATCCGGAATACTTCTTCTACTGGTGCTACCACTCCGGCAAGTCGATCTTCAACACCATGGGCTACGACTCGCCCGAGATGGACAAGCTGATCGACAGCTCCCGCGTCGCCGCCGCGACCGGCGACACCGCCACCTACGACAGCGACGTCAAGGGCTTCGTCGATCTCGCCTTCAAGGACATCCCGCGCGTCCCGCTGTACCAGCCCTACCTCAACGTCGCGATGCAGAAGAACGTCTCCGGCTTCGCTTACTGGTTCCACCGCCGTCTCGACTACCGGACGATGGTGAAGGGCTGAGGCTCTTCTCCCTCTCCCGCTTGCGGGAGAGGGCCGGGGTGAAGGCGAAGCAGGCACTGTGCCTGGGGCCCCCACCCCCCCCCCCCCC